>DASXZW010000029.1:0-10445 GCA_036501665.1 Verrucomicrobiia bacterium | reverse complement strand
CCTGCCCGGCAGAAAAATCACGCCCCAACAAATGGCCAGCATCAGTTTGAAACCGGGGCGCTTTCATGGCGAATGGAATTACGTCATCTACCCCAATCAAAACAGGAACTTGTAAATGTTATTTATTGACGCCGCCTTATTGGAAAGCTCGCGGGCAGAACCATACCGAACGAAAAAACGACATTCTGGAACCAGTGATCTTTCTGTTTCTCAGCCAATGCCTCCGCATTCCTTTTACCAATGTCCTCGCTCGCCTTATGGGTGCTCAAATAGTGGTGAACATGCAGCTTCCAATCCGCTTGAAAATGACTGGTGACAACCTCCCGTGTGTCATCCCAAAATCGCTGCAACTTTCCTTCCCAGACACCGTCCTCCTTACGAAGGAGGGTGGTGCCGGTCGCCACGAAGTCGTCCAAGAGAAAGACATTTTGAAAAGTGGCGTCTTTGTCCTCTAGTTCGTCGCGCAGTTTATTTAATAGGCTGTCCCATTTGGTTTTGTTGATTTGCGTCGCAAGCACGACCTGTTCATTGCTAATACGCCCGGTATTAGCGCGGCGAAACACATCAATTCTGGCCCCATCACTCAAAGCCAAAAAGAGTGTTTTACGTTTCAATACATCATAGGTTGCTCGTCCTTTTGTGTCGGTCCAGACTCTCCAAGCGGGAATTGCCAATTGTTGCGCCACGGACGTGACGAGATTCGGACGCACAGTCTTTTCATACACTCTCTCGATGAGGTGCTGCATTTCACCCACGCCAATAAATACGATATGTTTTCTTACGAACATGTAGGCAGCCTCCCGCTCATTTTGAGCAAATTGCTGAAGCCAGTCTGCGAGACTTTCGATAAAGCGAGCCCCAGCGACATAGTCTCGGTAACTGTCATATTTAAAATGTGCCATCAACGAAAGCCATCTGAACTCTTTTGAAGCCCTTTCGGTATCCCATTTCATAACCTTGTCCAGGACTCTTAATGCAAGTCGTTCATTCATCTCTTCAAATTGGTGAAATCACGAATCTCGCTCCTGAAGAAGCAGGCCGCAGGCAATTCAGATAAAAAATCGTGGCTTTTGCACCGCGAAATCCAGATGGAGCCAAATTCCAGCATGTGGCCGGGTCAAAAGAGCACTCATCAACACTGAGCGAGGCAGGTTCACTCAAAAGAGCAAAATCATTCCCCGGCCAGCGGCCCTTGTCCCCGATGCAGAGAATCTTCAAATCGGTGCTTTTATTTTGGTTGCGGAGTGCATCCACTAAATTCTTCTTGGAAACACCCTGCTTGAGAATGTCGATAGAATGTCCAGAACGAACGAGATTCAGTTTATTGGCTTGATTTTCGCTTAGTATCTGTTGTGCAACTTCCCACAATATGTGGAACTTGCTGCCACTCCGCGGCTGTATTGTTAATTGGGAGTCGCGACACTCCAATGTGGCAAGTTGAGAAAGAATCCGGTTGGATTGCAACCTGGTCGCCACTTGTTGCAATTCCGCTCCTGAATCGTTTTGCGCTTTCGGCACGGCCCCATCGTCCAACAGACCGATTTCTGCACCATTATAATAACCAACCATTATTTGGGGCCAAAAACGCTTTGATATTTTGGCGCACAAATCGGCCCTCACCGATTTGCCGCGCCCCGTCGCAACCCCCACAACCATGCCTTGCTTTAATATTTTGGTGAACGCAGAAACCGTGTCATCCGATATTCCGCACAAGCGATCTCGTGAGTCGCAAAGAGTTTCGTCGTAGTCCAAAGCAATCGCGCCGTAACGATATTGCTTGGTCAGCCGATCTAAAAACTCCCGATAAGCTTTTTTCCAGAATTCCAATTCCGCTTGAGAATGGAACGAAGGCTCATTTCCCGTTTTGCGCCAGATTGCCAAGCCCTCACGGTTGCGTCGTCCGTCCGGTAAATTCGCAAAACCTCTGAGATTGTAAATCCTTCTCCCGAAGGTGGGCACACCAGGGCGTCCCGGATCAAGTTTCCTTGCAATTCCGGCTAAACCTGTGATCTGTAACGCCGCAACGACCGAGGCGATTCCCGCTGCGGTGTGATTTTGCTTAAAATTAAACGCTACAATCGGAATGGACTTGGGCAGCAATTCGATAGTTTTTCGCGCAAGGAATTCATCCTCAAGGCTCATCAGCGCGACCACTCCGGTGGTTGGACCTCGCTTGGCCAACCAATGATGACGACCATGCGCAAAGTTCCGGTAGTCCGATGGAAGCACTGCCCCCAGAGCTGCCTCAGTAAATTTGGACTCAATATCAACAGCACCAGGTCGCGTGGAGTCGCCGTGTAATACGATCAGGTGCTCTCGCTCCCAAAGCGGCTCGCAGACCGCGATGAGCTTTTTCTGAAACTGCTCCTTGGATTCTTCTGGATACACCAACGCCTGAAAAGACTCTGGAAGAGGGTCGGTTGATCGAAGGACGGTTGAATAAGCGCGAGTCAACAGGATCAGGAATGCCAGCAGGGAATTCGTCGCCAGAAAACCATCTGAGCCGGTCGGGAGATCGAATTCGTACCGTCTTATATGTGAGTAGCGAGATGCAAGACGAGCCAGCGGGCTGCTCGTCCTGGAGCACATCACGACAATTTGCCGCGCTTCTAAAGCGATGACTTTCTTGAGGGCCGCCAATACATCGGGGTTTCTTCCTCCAGCGCTCAAAATCATCACTGCCGATTCGCTGGGATTTTGCATCGAAAAAACAATCTCCAGCGGCGTCACCGATTTGCTCAGATTTCCCGTCTGTCTTTGATGAAGGTTTGAAACGAAATTTGCTGCCGTGAGCGATCCGCCCGAACCGGTTACGATGAGAGGATAGGGAAAACAGGATTCAATAGCCGCGACCAACGACTTGATTGGCTGCGACTGCGCCCACTCGTACGTCATGGGCAAGCTGTTCAATTCTGATAAGTAGGGCTTTCCCATCACGATCTATAATAAAGTGTTGTCGCCAAATCATTCGGGCTATCACGATTTCCAAGTGCTTCAAGCACAGCCTCTTCCAATTCCAGTCGTTCTTGCAACCTGCGCCGCATCGGCTTCATCCGACCCGCAAGACCTGCGCACAGAATTACCTTCCAGCGCCCGAATCAGCAAGAACACAATCATCGCCTTCATTTGCCCTACGGATTTCTACGCCGCTCCATTTGTCGCAATCGTTGGCTGCATGGCACGACCGCCCCCGCCACTTGCCGCACCTCTCCATCGCCTTCACTCATGCGAGCGCCGGGTGCAACCAACGACCGACCAGCCCGTTCGACTAGGGTCTGATTGACGATTTAAGACGCCAATTGTTTTTGGGGATTCATCTCCAAAACGTTTTTCGGCCCACTTTCATCGAACGAAACGCGTTGGGCCATGTTAACGCTGTGCTGGTCCCGCAAATGCCCATAAACCTTCATCGCCAGCGCGCCGCCGTCCTTATGCCCAAGCCACCGCGAAACAGTCGGAATATCCACGCCCGATTCGATGCAGGTGGTGGCGAACAAATGGCGCAAATCGTGGTGCGTGATATGAGAAATACCAAGCCTTTTGCACGCGTGTCTTAGTGAAGCACTGCACTTTGAGACCTGCATGATCTTCGCGGTGATTGGCTCGCCAGGCCGTTCCGCCTTGAGCCGTTCCAAGAGCTTCCGCATTCCGGGAATCATTGGAACCGTTCGCACCGTCCAGTTTTTGGTGCCGGTTTTTTCGTCGCCGCGAACGAGAATCTCCCCCTTTTCAAAATTGCAATCGGACCAACAAATGTTTTTGGCCTCGGCCTTGCGGTAGCCGCCGTAAGCCAAGAATTCGATCAAATCGGCAGCATCATGGCTGAAGCGTTTATTAACGGCCCGAACGCTTTCAATTAATGAGTGAAACTGAGCACGGCTGGGCAATTGAAGGGGTTGCTGGCGCACCTTCATCGTCTTGATGAAGCCGGCTGGATTGTCATAGCGGATGCCGGCTTCAATCGGAATGTCGAGAATCAAGCGGAGGGTCTGCGCCGTCTTGTTGAAATTGACCGCGCTGGTCGAATAACCGGCCCCCCAATTCAAACAATCCTGCTTCGTGATTTTACGAACGTCCGTTGTCTTGAGAGACGGCCACGTCTTCAGGAGGACGGCGATCCGTTCCTCTCGATGCGCTTTCGTGCGCGGCTTGAGCGAAGCATCGCCGTGAAGGCGTTGTCGATAAATCTGCAAAGCGTCCCCAAATGTCATCTTTCCTTCGGAGAGGGAAGAAGCATTTTCAGCCATCTGGCGCTCTTGTTTTGCGAGGTCTGACAGACGGAGCTTTCCGACGGAAATACTTTTGGATTTCAGGGATCGCCTGCCAGCCCCAAGATATACCTGTTTCCGATGTGGCTCAGGCTGCGGATTGCCATGAAGCGATGAAAATCGGCGAGAGCGAATAGCCGAGTTAGAGCGCCATCTTCTGAACGATGTAGGCATATAACAGGATGACGCTGGTCGGGCAGGCCCCGGCCCGGCTGACGGTGGAACAAGTCGCCTGGGTGCTCGGCTGTCAGCCGCATGACATTCCGGTCCTGGTTTCGTGCCGCCTGCTGAAACCCCTCGGCAATCCTTCTCAAAATGGTGTCAAGTATTTTTCGACCATCGAGGTCCGGGATTTGACCAAAGACCGATCCTGGCTCTCGAAGATGACGCAAACCCTCAGTCAACATTGGCACCGCAAGAACCTGAAAGTTCGTCCCTGCAAAGGTCCACCGTCTGAACCTGCCATGCTTGAACTTGCTCCGGCGATTAACGGCTAATCTGCACAACTGCTGGAATTGAAAAAGGCCGCATTCCCATTAACCTCTTTCTGACCCCTTTCGGATCACGCAACGTAAGCGGCGCATTTCACCGCAACACCGCGCGGTAAAAATGGTGAGCGTTCGTTGGGGAGAGGGGATCGGAAAAATAGAGCGGAGCGTTGCCGAACAGATTCGTTTGAAGCGAAATCCAAGTTTTGAGGTCAGTGCTCCCTTGAACGACCACGTTGGAGCCGGACGGTCCCACGATATTAAACCCAAAGACCCCGGCGGTGAGGCCAAATGCGGCGCCATTTGGGGCTATTGAAAGGGGAGCGGGTCCGCTGGACACAGAGATGCTAAAAACCACGCCTTCCCCACTCACGCCGCCGTCGAGAGTGGTGCCATAGAAATTGCCGTCGCGGCCCTGCACCAATCCAGCGAGGGGCGATCCGGCGCCAAAGAGCGATGATCCGCCGTCTATGCCACCAGCGAAGCTATACAAAGTAGTAAGTGAACCGCTATCGCTGATCTTGAAAACTGTTCCGAACCTATTCGTGCCGCCAGTCGAAGTAGTTCCATAGAAATTGCCGTCGTTACCCTGGGCCAGTCCAGCCCGGGGGAATTCGCCATCATTTTGTCCAGTGAAGGTGTGCAAAGGCGTTAGCGAGCCACTGGCGCTGATTTTGAAAACGGTTCCTCCATAGTCGCTGCCGCCACTGGAAGTCGTTCCATAGAAAATGCCGTCGGTGCCCTGCACGAGTCCAGCCTGGGGGTATTGGCCGTCATTGCTTCCGGTGAAGGAATACAAAGAAGTCAGTGAACCGCTGACGCTGATTTTGAAAACTGTTCCGTACCCATTCGAACCGCCAAAATAAGTCGTTCCGTAAAAATTGCCGTTGGTGCCCTGCGTCAATCCAGCCCAGGGAAATCCGCCATCATTACCTCCGGTGAAGGAATACAAAGTAGTCAGTGAACCGCTGGCGCTGATCTTGAAAACTGTCCCCTGCCCATTCGTGCCGCCACCGGAAGTCGTTCCATAGAAATTGCTCCCTCCGCCCTGCACCAGTCCGTTGGGCATATCGCCGTCGCTGAAGTTAATGAAGGAATATAAAGTAGTAAGTAATCCGCCGGCACTAATCTTAAAAACTGTTCCGTACCCATTCGTAACATCCGAGGTCGTTCCATAGAAATTGCCGTCACTGCCCTGCACCAGTCTGGACGTGGGAGCTCTTCCGTCATAGCCTCCGGTGAAGGAATACAAAGTAGTCAGTGAACCGCTGGCACTGATCTTGAAAACTGTTCCATTATCAGTCGGGCCGCCACCCGAAGTCGTTCCATAGAAATTGCCGTCGCCGCCCTGCACCAGTCCGGCCATGGGAGTTTCCCCGTCGTTGCCTCCGAAGGAATACAAAGAAGTCAGCGAACCACTGGAATTGATTTTGAAAATTGTTCCGTATCCAGCCGCGCCGCCCCCCGAAGCCATTCCGTAGAAATTGCCGTCGCTGCCCTGCACCAGTGCGCTGCCTCCGTTGAAGGAGTTTAAAGAAGTCAGTGAACCGCTGGCGCTGATCTTGAAAACTGTGCCGCCATTAATTGTGCCTGTGCCGCCACCTCCGGTCGTCCCATAGAAATTGCCGTCGCTGCCCTGCACCAGTGCGCTGGGACCGCTGCCATCATTGCCTCCGGTGAAGGAATACAAAGAAGTCAGCGAACCGCTGGTACTGATCTTGAAAACTGTTCCCTGCCCATTCGTGCCGCCACCCGAAGTCGTTCCGTAGAAGTTGCCGTCGCCGCCCTGCACCAGTGCGCTGGGATCGCTGCCATCATTGCCTCCGGTGAAGGTATACAAAAAAATCAGTGAACCGCTGGGGCTGATCTTGAAAACTATTCCGACCCTATTCGTGCCGCCACTTCCGGTCGTTCCATAGAAATTGCCGTCGCTGCCCTGCACCAGTGCGTTGGGAAGACCGCCATCATTGCCTCCGTTGAAGGTATACAAAGTAGCGAGTGAACCGCTGGCGCTGATTTTGAAAACCGTTCCGGCGTTATTCGTGCTGCCTCCGGCTAAAGTCGTTCCATAGAAATTGCCGTCGCTACCCTGCACGAGTGCGAAAGGGTGGTTCCCGTCATTGCGCCCGGTGAAGCCTCCGGTGAAGGAATATAAAGAAGTCAGTGAACCGCTGGCGCTGATTTTGAAAACCGTCCCTCGCCCATTCGTACCGCCATAGGAAGTCGTTCCGTAGAAATTGCCGTCACGGCCCTGTACCAGCGCGTTGGGACCATCGCCGTCATTACCTCCGATGAAGGAATACAAATAAGTCAGTGAACCGCTCGCGTTGATTTTGAAGATTGTCCCGGCCCCATGCGTGCCCCCACGTTCAGTCGTTCCATAGAAATTGCCGTCGCCTCCCTGGACAAGCCCAAATGGAGCGTTGCCGCTGTCCGAAACTCCAAAACCGTGCAGAATGGTAATATTCACTCCTCCCTGAGCTTTTGCCGCCATCGTGGCCAGGACGACTGCCAAGAGCACACGGATGATTAAAACCGGAGTTTGCGTAGCCAAAGTTGAACTCACAATTACCGAGCCTATTTTCACTTTTGACGCACATTTTACCACCTGCGACATTTGGGTCATACTTAACATTTACATTTAACATTTTTCCTTCATGACGGGATCTGCACCGGAAACCCACCAACTCGCGCCCTGCGCAAATCCCGCCGCTCTCCGATGTCATCATCAACCGCGCACGATGAACGATAGAGGCTGCTGCCGATGTGGTCAAAACAAATGGGCGAAAGAAAAATCGGGCCAAAGTGCGCAGGCCAAATCCGGGTGAAGTGGATTGGCGAATGAGCTTGCCTTTGCCTTTCATTCATGCGCATAAAATGCCTGACGGAACGCAGCGAACTAATTTTGATATGGGCGAACGTCCAATGCGGGAACGCTGTGTTCTTGTGTAAGTGTCAGCAGTTCAATTGGTTGGAGAGGTGGCAGAGTGGTTTAACGCGCACGCCTGGAAAGCGTGAGTGCCTAATAAGCACCGGGGGTTCGAATCCCCCCCTCTCCGCCATTCCGACTCCGTGCGAGTCTCAACGCCATCCTGTGATTGACTGCTTCTTTTACTAATGTTTACGGCGGTTTTATGATCCGTTATCTGCCTCAATCATCACGGATTTGCCCGCGAATTGGGAAACAGCATCGGATGGAGTAGTGCGGTATCCGATTTGCGGCGTTGCCTGCTGTGGTTGGAAAGGTCATGGGAGATGTTCATTTATTGAGCGGGTTTCCAGCAGTCGGTCGCGTCGGTTGCGTCCTTGGCTCCAAGAGACGCGATCGCGGCCACCATTCGGTCCTTCCATCAACAAATAGAACATTCGCTCCCATGGAGGCATGATTTTCGAGCGGCTCAAGCGCAAGAATCGTATCTGGAGGATCGTTTGTCGAACGCCCCGGAAGCAGCCGATACTCAGCCTTCAGATTCACTGCGCTCCAAGCTCCGATTTCATGGTGTGTTTGCGGACAACAGAGAACCTTTGCCCAGTTGGCATCATCTCCCACAAAATCAAGCTCGTCCCAAGCAGACGGAAAATGGCCGTTATGCTTCTCCGCGTATTCGCGGCAGCGGACCCCAAGTTCACTAAGAAAGCGCGAAATAATAACTTGAGCAAATGGTGTTGCATCATATTCAAAACGGCAGGAATATGAGCTTACGCAAGACGCGGCAATCATTAAGAGGATACGGCTCAAGTATCGATCTCTTTCGGACTTGATGGACGAGCGGATGCGCCGGCAGTGGGCGGCGGCCGAGGCCTCCGACTTGGGCTGGGGCAGCGTCACCTCCGTGGCGCTGGCTACGGGCTTGGCCCGGAACACGATCATGGCTGGCGCACATGAGTTGGAGCACCGGCGACAGCATCCTCAAGCTGCCGTGAGCCAGCGGATTCGTGATGAGGGCGGCGGGCGAAAACCGTTGACCGAAATTGATCCGGAATTGCAGGCGGCTCTGGATGCTTTGGTGGATCCGGCGACCCGGGGGCGCCCGGAATCACCGCTTCGCTGGACCTGCAAGAGCACCGGCACATTGGCCCAAGAGTTACAGCGGCAGAATCATGCCGTGAGCGACCGCACCGTGGCGGCGTTGTTGAAAGCCTCCGGCTACAGCTTGCAGGCCAACCGCAAGACTCGCGAAGGCTCTTCGCATGCGGATCGGAACGCTCAGTTTGAGTACATCAGCCGGCGGGTCTTGCGCTTTCAAAAGCAAGGGGGAGCCGGTGGTGTCCATCGACACCAAAAAGAAGGAATTGGTGGGGGAATTCAAAAATGCGGGCCAGGAGTGGCAACCGCAGGGCCAACCGGTGGAAGTGAACGTGCATGACTTTCCGGACAAGAAATTGGGCAAGGCGATTCCCTATGGGGTTTACGATCTGGCCGGCAACGAGGGGTGGGTGAGCGTGGGGATCGATCACGATACGGCTCAGTTCGCCACAGCCAGCGTTCGGCGGTGGTGGCAAGGGATGGGGGCGGGGCGGTTTCCACAGGCGACTAAACTGATGATTACCACCGAGGGCGGCGGCAGCAACGGCAGCCGCAATCGCTTGTGGAAGATCGCCCTGCAGACCTTGGCCGACGAGTTGGGCCTGGGGTTGGAGATTTGCCATTTTCCGCCGGGCACCAGCAAATGGAACAAGATCGAACACCGCCTGTTCAGCTTTATCACCAGGAACTGGCGCGGTCGCCCGTTGACCAGTTACCAGGTCATCGTCAATCTCATCGCCCACACCACCACGAAGGCGGGACTGGTGGTGAAGGCCGCGCTGGACACGAGCCATTACGAAACTGGAATAGTCGTGAGCGATGCCGGGTTGGCGCGCGTCAAAATCATCCCGGCGAAATTTCATGGCGGGTGGAATTATAGCATCTGTCCAAGACCATAATTGCTCAAGTTATTATTTCGCGATTCCTAAGTGCGTTTTGCCGACGCCTGGCGGACCCAGAAAAAGGACATCCTTGGCCTGGCGGATGAAGTTGCCGGTGGCCAGATCATAAATGTCTTTTCGGTGGATCCCCGGATTGAAACTCCGGTCGAAGTCTTCCAGTATTTTCAGGCCCCGGAAATCGGCGGCTTTGGTGCGGCGTTCCATCATCCGCTGCTGGCGGACATTGATTTCGTCCTGGCAGATCAGTTCCAGGAACTCGGCATGGCCCAGCCGGTTGGCGACGGCTTCTTGCAGCCGCACGTCCAGTGTTTGCAGCAAACCGGAGAGGCGGAGTTGTTTCAGGGTGTTTTCAAGTGTGTTCATAGACAGTTTTGGGTTGAGGGTTAAAACAATCCGGCGTCAGTGCCGCATAAGCATCCAGCGACCGGATCAAGGGATGGGTTTTCAGAAAATCCAATTGCGGCGATGGCCCGGCCCGATCCAGCAACAGGCGCAAATCCCGCAAGCGCCAGGTGCCGTGATGCAGGGCCTTCTCGGCGGCGGCTTCCAGCGCCGCCACGGGATGTTTGCCGGCCAGGGACAAAAGGCCATGCAACACGCGGGTGCCAATGGGGCCGCGTTGTTTAATCATCGCTTCGGCCCAAGTCCCGGTCTGTTTGCCAATCAGCCGGGCTCGATCCAGCAGGTAATCCAGATTGCGGTGAATGACGCGCCGATACGGTGAATGCTGGTGCAATGGGTCGGTGGTAAATTTACCGGG
>DASXZW010000028.1:0-22851 GCA_036501665.1 Verrucomicrobiia bacterium | reverse complement strand
CGACTACACCAACGTCTTCTCGCTGGTCAACGCGGCCAACTCCCATGGCACACCCAACTACGTGGCCAACATGGAAAATATTGCTGACATGGAAAACTGGATGCGCGTTTTCGCGGCCAACCACGCGGCGGGCAACTGGGATTCCTTCGGCGCGCAAAACGCCCAGAACCTCTACGGCTACATCGGCGCGCAGGGAACAAAATACTCGCTGCACATGTGGGACTTCAACATCGTGCTGGGCAACAGCGGATCCTGGTCGCCTGGACAGGATTTGTTCACCGTCAACGGCGCCGACCCCAACACGGCGGATATTTACAGCAACCCGACGTTCTTGAGGATGTATTGGCGGGCGATGCAGGAACTGGTCAACGGCCCGCTGACAGCGGCCAACAGCAGCCCGCTGCTCAACGCCAAATACACTGCATTTACCCAGAACGGACAGAACGTTGAAAACCCGTCCAGCGCCATCGAACCGTGGCTGGCCTCGGCCAAAAGCAGCATCGCCTCCCAGATCGCGGCCGTCAACGCCTCCAGCTTCACCGTCAGCACTACGGTCACCCAGAGCAACAACGTCGCCCTGGTCACCGGCACGGCGCCGTTCAACGTGGCCACCATCGACATCAATGGCGCGGCCTATCCTCTGACGTGGACCAGCTTGACGGGTTGGATGATCGCCATGCCGCTGACCAACGGCGCCAACGTCCTCAACATAACGGGAATCAGCCACATCGGAACGCCCATCGCCGGCGACAGCCAGCAACTGACCGTCAGCTACAACCAGACTGCTCCCTCTCCTGTGGGCCACGTTGTTATCAACGAAATCATGTACCACCCAGAGGTCCCCGGTGGCCAATACGTCGAGCTTTACAACAACCTGTCAACCGCCGCTTTCGATCTGTCGGGTTGGCAGATTCCGGCAATTTCCTACACGTTTCCTCCTGGCACACTTTTGGCGGCATCGAGTTATTTGGTTCTAGCGGCGAATCGGCCTGCATTTGCAGGTACATATGGGGCAACCAAACTGGTTTTTGACACATTCAGCACTCCACTGACGCCTAGCGGGATGCTTTCTCTTGAGGAGGCAGTGGGTGGTTCGAATATGGTCGTCGCACAGGTGGAATATGACGATGTCCTGCCTTGGCCGACGAATGCAAACTCCCAGGGAATCTCGCTTCAACTGATAGATGCCCATCAAGACAACTGGCGCGCTGGAAATTGGAGCGCAGGGAAGCCCAGCCCCGATGCCGCCAGCAGCGTGGCCGCCACTTTGCCGACTTTCCCGCCGCTTTGGATTAATGAAGTCGAACCGATTAACCTTACCGGCATCACCAACAGCGCCGGCCAACATGCACCTTGGTTGGAACTTTACAATCCCACGACTAACGCCGTTTCATTATCAAATCTCTGGCTATCCACCAGCTACACCGACTTGACGAACTGGGCTTTCCCTTCAAACTCGACCATAACACCTGGCCAGTTCCTCGTTATTTTCGCCGACGGGCAGACCAATCTCGCCATGTCCAGCGAATTTCATACGAGCTTCGGTTTGAGTAGTTCGAATGGGGCCATCGCCCTGAGTCGCGTTTATAACGGCCAATCTCAAGTGCTCGATTACGTTAATTACGGGAGCCTCCAACCGGATTGGTCGTATGGTTCAGTCCCTGATGGCCAAAGCTTCGTACGACAGGCTTTTTATTCTCCGACGCCAGGATCAACCAACGGCAACATTGGCGGACCCCCATCATCTTCCATCGCTTACAATGTCGCGGGGTCAATCTACACCCAGAATTTTGATTCGCTGCCCGATCCCGGTCCAACTTCTGTCAATTCGGGAAATCCGGCGGTCCTTGATGGGGTGACTTATTCTTTGGCAAACCCGTACGACTTTGCCTTTCCTGCGATTACCAACGGCGGAACCGGGGGATTGGGATTAGCCGACCTTGCCGGGTGGTACGGATCGAGTTCTCTGCTTTCGCGATTCGGAGCCGCCGATGGCGACCAAACCGCTGGCGGCCAAATCAGTTTTGGATTGCCCAATGACGACAACCGCGCCTTGGGACTATTGGCCACAAGCACCACTGGAACCACAGCGTTCGGCGCAAAGATCGTCAACACCACCGGCGCAGCGTTGAATTACATCAACGTGCAAGCCACTGGGGAACTCTGGCGCCAGTCCAATCTTCCCAAATCATTGCAGTGCTTTTACGCAATCGATCCCACCGCCACCGCACCGATGCCGTCCCAGGCTGGTGTTTATCTGCCGACGCTCAACGTGATATTCCCCACAGACGGCGGAGCCACGGGAGGGGTTGCTGTGGACGGAACGGCCGCCGCGAACCAGGCTCTCCTCACTGCGACAAATCAGGCCATCACGAACTGGTCAAACGGAGCGGCATTGTGGCTGGTCTGGCAAATGACAGATCCAACCGGCAAGGCTCAAGGCCTGGCCATCGACAACCTGAGTTTCAGCGCGATCTCCAGTTCGCCTGTTATATCGAATACCCCTCCGACTCTTACAGTCCAGACGTCGCCGCAGAATCCGTTTGTCATTTCGTGGCCGGGTTCAGGGAGCGGTTTTCAACTCTTCACCACCACAAACCTGGCGCCACCCGTGGTTTGGACCGTGGTTTCCGGGCAATCTGAAACCAATGGAACATTCTATTTGCCAATCCTGCCGACCAACGCCGGCCAGTTCTTCCGGCTTTCAGGCCCACCGTGACCCTGGTTTTTTGACGCAACTTGCAAATTGAATCGACTTGACCGCGAATAACCACGTGGTATTAAGCAGGCTGATGAAATTGGCTTCCACTCAAGGCGATGCCGTATTGGGTTTATTCAGCCAATTCAACATGTTAAGAGCCGTGGCCGAAGTGCGGAAGACGGCTGCCTCCATTCCAGTGGGTCAAGTTGTCCCGCTTTTGGCCGATAAATAGGTTAAATCGGCCGTGTTTCCAACCCGATTAGGAATGGCAGGCAAAGATATTGCTATAACACAATTGAGAAGAGCGGGGTGCGGAGCGCAAATTGGAAGCTAGCGCCTACCTGGGTAAAGTATTGGGCCTGAGAATTTGGTGTTGTTCAAAGAAGTTCGACGGGGATGCCGGAATTGACAAGGTTTTGCCAAGTTTTACGGCAATTAACCAAGGGCGGAGCTTTCGAGGAATTCGGCTCAAGTCGTGAAAATTCTTATCTTCCGCATTGGCCAGCTTGGTGATACGGTTGTTTCGTTGCCGGCAATGTGGGCCGTTCGCCAGCAGTTTCCCGAAGCCAAAATGTCTTTGTTGAGCGACAAGCATCCCGCTCAGAAGTACGCGCAAGGTGCTGATCTGCTCGCGGGCGCTGGATTGTTCAATGAATTTCTGGAGTATCCAGTCGGACGGGGAGCCGGGGCAAGTCTCTCGCGGCCTGCGCAAATGATAGGACTGCTGGCCACCTTGCGAAAGAAGGCTTTTGACGCCCTCGTTTATCTTGCGCCGAGCTTGCGGACGCCAAGCCAGGTCGAGCGAGATCGTCGATTTTTTTTGGCCGGCGGAATTAAGAAATTCATCGGAATGCACGGTTTTCCGCAGTTCACAGAGAAAAAGGCAGGCGAACCATTACCGACTTTGACTGGTGAAGCGGAGTTGCTATTGGCTCGATTGGCGAAAGATGGGGTTGCCGTCCATCCCCACAAATCGCCATGCTACGATTTAAATCTCGGGCAAACCGAGGCCAGCGAAATCTCGAAATGGATGCAGGAACTTCCGTCTGATGATGATCGGCCTTGGATCGGAATTGGTCCAGGCACGAAGATGCCGGCTAAACGATGGAAGACAGATCGATTCGCTCAAGCCGGTTCAGCATTGATCGCGCGACACGGCGTTTGGCCGGTTGTTTTTGGAGGGGCGGAAGACAGGGCTGCCGGGGAGACGCTATTGCGCCAGTGGGGTTGCGGTTACAACGCAGCGGGGCAATTGGGGTTGCGCGCTTCGGCGGCGGCATTGAAAAAGTGCGATTTATATCTGGGCAACGATACCGGCACGATGCATCTGGCAGCGGCAGTCGGCGTAAAGTGCGCGGCTATCTTTTCCTCGCGCGATTACCCGGGTCGTTGGTATCCGGCGGGGCGCGGGCACAAAATTTTTCGGACGCAAATCGAATGCGAAGGCTGCCGTTTGACTGAATGCCTTGAACGAAAAAATGAATGCATCGAGCGAATCACGGTGGAGGATGTTGTCGCCGGTTGCGATGTCGTCTTATCTGAAAAATTTCAGCGAAAATCGGTGCTGGAAAACAGGAACTAGCATTTGCGCCGCGTGTTGAAATGGGCGGGGATCCTGCTGGCCGTCGCAATTGTTTTATATTCGTTGCGCGGAAAAATACTTTCGGGTTTGGCAGGAGCGTGGATGGTCAACGCGCCGCTCGTCAAGTCGAACGCCATTGTTGTCCTCGGCGGCGATCCGAATGGTCGCGCGTACGAAGCATTGCGATTGTATCGCGATGGATGGGCGCCGACGATTCTTGTGATGAATCCGAAACTTCAGGCGACGGATCGCCTCGGCGTTACCATGTCGCAGGGAGAAATGACCTGGCGGATTCTGACCAACGCCGTTCCGGTTTCGGCGATTCAAATTCGCGGAACCAATCTTGACAGCACTTTTGACGAGGCTATGACCGTTAAAAAATGGATGCAAGAGACCGGCGCGAATTCCGTGATAATCCCGACCGGACCTTTTCATTCGAGGCGAGTTCGTTGGATTTTTCGCAAGACTCTTGGTAAATCTGCGCAGTTGACTGTCCGAAGCATTCATCCTGAGACTTGCCGCGACTGGTGGCAGCACGAAAGTTCGCTGATCGATTTCCAGAACGAAACCATTAAATTCGCATTTTATCTGATCGCGCATTGAGCATGGCAAACGAGAGTCTTGCAGTTGAAACGAGTTCCAGCGGCGCACCGCCGGATTCTCCGGCCCTGACGCCGAATCCCGTTGAAGCGAAGGTCGATTCGCAACCTGAGCATTGGGATTTGATCATGCGCCCGCGCGCCGGGTGGTTCGACTGGCGTCTTCGCGAATTATGGGAACATCGCGATCTGCTGCGGCTTCTGGTTTGGCGCGATTTCGTGACTTTACACAAACAGACCATTCTCGGTCCGCTCTGGCACATCATCAACCCGCTAATTACGGCTTTGACTTTCAGCCTGGTCTTTGGCCGGGTTGTCAAACTTCCAACCGACGGCGTGCCTCCTTTCCTTTTCTACATGGCTGGCACCGTTGCATGGAATTATTTTACCGCGTGCATTTTCAAAACCACTAATTCCCTCGCCGGAAATGCCGGCCTTTTCGGGAAGGTTTATTTTCATCGGTTCGTTGTGCCGCTCTCCGCGGTAATTTCCTCACTGATAGCATTCGGCATTCAATGCGCGATGCTGGGGATCATGGTCGGGATTGATATGCTCCGAGGAGCAACAATACACCCTAATCTCTGGCTCCTTTGCTTCCCGTTACTTGTGGCAATGCTTGCAGGCTACGGACTTTCCATCGGTTTGATTTGTTCCGCGCTGACGACTCGTTACCGTGATCTCGCGCAACTCGTCGGTTTCTCGGTTCAAATCATGATGTTTGCGACCCCGATCATTTACCCAGTCTCGTTTGTCAATCCGAACTATCGCTGGGTGGTCGATTGTAATCCTCTCGCAGCCATTATTGAAACTTTTCGTTTTGCCTGGCTTGGTCAAGGCGCGCCGGAGCCCTTGTCTCTATTGTATAGCGCGCTCATTCTTGTGGCGCTATTTATAGTTGGATTGACCCTCTTCACGCGTGTTGAACGGACGTTCATGGACACCGTTTGACCAGATTATCAAGAGACTAATAGTCCGGCACTCGGCCCTTTGACCGCCGAGTATCGTAAAAGCCATGAACAATGAATTCCAAACGAGATCAACAGAAGGTGTGTCGATTGTTATCTGCTGTTATAACAGCGCAGATCGATTAGCCGAAACGCTGCAACATATCGCTGCGTTGGATGCCCCTGGGTTTGGCTCGTTGGAAGTAATTATCGTGGACAACTGCTCCACGGACGAAACTGCCAGGGTCGCAATCGAGCTATGGTGCGCGACGAAATGTTCCTACGAGTTGAGAGTAGTTCCCGAAAAGTCTCCTGGGCTGTCAAACGCACGAATTACGGGGATCAAAGCAGCCCGGCACGACGTTATTATTTTCTGTGATGACGACAATTGGCTTTGCCCAGCTTATGCCTCTACGGCGCAGGAGATTCTTAACAAGGACCCCCGAATTGCTCTTGCAGGCGGCATGACGCAAGCTGTAATTGCGCCAGAAAAGGAGCCAAAATGGTTTCCTCAGATCGCGGGCGCCTACGCAGTTGGCGGGGCGGAAGGAAGATGCGAGATCAAAATTGGAGAATCCGTTTGGGGAGCCGGGTTGGTGGCGCGAAAGAGCGCGCTTATTGAGCTATACCAGAGCGGTTTCAAATTTTTATGTGTTGGTCGGCGCGGCTCCGTGCTCAGTTGTGGAGAAGATGGCGAAATGTGCCATGCCCTCCAGTGGATGGGACACACTGTTTACTATGACGGCAGACTGAAGCTTAAGCATTTTATCCCCAATAACCGCCTAACATGGAGTTATGCGGTAAGGATGGCGAAGGGGTGGGGCGCTGCGACTATCCACGGAGATGCGATCAGGCTTGCTCAAAATAAAAATCAGAAACTCCGCAATGCTATACGCAAGTCATTCATCTACCACTTAGTCAGAGGCGGCATAGCAATTATTGCTCAGATAAAGGTTCTCGCGTCGCTGAACAATTCAGAGGGCAATATTTCGGGGTTGAGTGCGGCTTCGACCTTGGGGCGCTGGCAGGCAATAGCGGGTCTGAATGTAACTTATTCTAAGGTAGTCGAGGAAAAGGCTTCATGGCTGGAACGGACAAAATCCAAGTCAACAGTAATTACAAATTGATCAAATTGTACTATGTCAGCGATCAAGGCGATTGAATACGATCACGCTCGAAACGCTCACAGCCTGCAGTCTCCAAGGTTGGCAATTCCCATAATTTTTGCCGACGGCAAACCAAAAAGCCTTCTAGACGTGGGATGTGGAACAGGGACTTGGCTCTTGGCTGCCCTCGAATTTGGAATCCGGGACGTTTTTGGAGTGGACGGGGTCGAGATCGGAAAGGATAAACTGCTAATTTCGCCAGATAGTTTCGGCAATCAGGAACTTACGCAGCCATGGGAACTAAAACGATCATTCGACGCTGCTCTTTGCCTCGAGGTGGCGGAGCACTTAAATGAATCCAGCGCAGCCACGCTCATCGACGCGTTGGTTAAGCATTCCGACCTGGTTGTTTTCTCGGCGGCTTGCCCGAATCAACCGGGACAACACCACGTCAATTGTCAATGGCCTGCATACTGGCAGGCTTTATTTAATGAGCGGGGCTTTGCCTGTTCAGATGACCTCCGTTGGAAAATCTGGGAGTTGGGAGAAATTGAGCCGTGGTACCGACAAAATATTTTTGTAGCTAAGCGCGCCCCAGAAAAGGCCGGCCGTGAAACAAGGATTGTCGGGGCGGTGCATCCTGAGATAGTGCCAGGCATCATGGAAAGCGCTGGTTCTTCCTATTTTCCAAAGCACGTCCAACAAATTGAGGAAGGACGAATGCCTCTAGGCTGGAACCTGTCACTGCCGTTTCGCGCGGCAATGGGCAAGTTAAGACGTGGGAATTATCCAGAGTCATCCGGTGTCTAACCAGCTAAGCTTGAGTGAACCCATATTCTGAGCCGATTAAGCTATTCCTGATGTTAGAGCGCCAAGTCTCCGTACCTACCCATTCGTGAGCGATAGAGTCATTCTAGTCGAAAACCTGAGCAAAGCTTACAGGCTTGGCGCTATTGGGTCATCGACGTTGCGTGGGGATATCGGCCGACGTTGGTCCCGAATTCGGGGAAAACCTGATTTGACAACTTCTGTAGATTCCTCTCCTGGAGAACGTCAGTCCGGTGGCTTCTTCTGGGCATTGCGCGATTTCAATATGGTGGTCAAGCAGGGCGAAGTTCTTGGAATCGTCGGGGAGAACGGCGCTGGAAAGAGCACCCTGCTCAAGATTCTTTCCCGAATTACTGCGCCAACTTCCGGCGCCGTCAAGATAAAGGGCCGTATTGCCAGCCTTCTTGAAGTTGGAACTGGCTTCAATCCTGACTTGACGGGACGCGAGAACATTTACCTCAACGGAGCTATCCTCGGCATGACCCTGGCCGAGATCCGCAAGAAGTTTGACGAAATTGTCAATTTTTCCGGTGTGGAAGAATTCATCGACACGCCTGTCAAACGATATTCCAGTGGGATGTCCGTACGACTCGCGTTTGCGGTGGCGGCTCATTTGGATCCCGACGTTCTCCTTTTCGATGAAGTGCTGGCGGTGGGCGATGCGGCATTCCAGCGTAAATGCCTTGTGAAAATGGGCGAGGTTGTAAAAACTGGCCGCACAATTGTTTTTGTCAGCCACAACCTGACAGCGGTCGCCAGCATATGCAAAACGGCGATTCTTATTGATAAGGGAACCAAAAAAAATGAAGGCCTTGCGAAGACTGTGCTCGAACAATACATAGGGTCCAAGACTGCAGCGCGATCAGAAGTACGGTTTTCAGATAGTGATCCGGCGGCAAATAATGGGCGACTCAAGCTAGAGGCAGCGCGGGTGGTTTCGCGCCGAGCCATCACATCAGAAGTGCAAATCGACGAGGAAGTGAGGCTTGAGTTCAACTTTGCGGTGGTACCGAAATCTCTTAACGTTTGTTCAAGCATTCATGTCAGGGATAAAGAAGGAGTCTGTGCATTCGTTTCGGGAACGCGAACCAGGGAATGCGCTTCTGGTCGATATCGTCACAGCTATATTATCCCACCGAACCTTATGAATGACGGTCTTTACACAATCGACATACATTTGATAACCGAGACGACACATATCGAGGTTCGTATCAGGAACGTCCTCTCATTCACAGTCCATGAAACCGCAGGGAGGCTGGATTACCTTGGCAAAGTCATTGGCTGCGTTCGTCCGATTCTTGAAATAGACGAACTAAAACTATAATGCTGCCGAGTCTCTGCTAATTCTGTGGAAAATAGCCCGTTAATCTCGATCTGCATATTTACGTATAGGCGCCCGGAATTCCTTCGCGTAATGTTGCAGGCGCTATTGCCTCAAGTCGCGCCGCTAGGAAAGCAGGTCGAAGTTTGGGTAATTGTCAACGGGGCCGACGAAGTGACCATAAAGGCAGTCGAAACAGCGCAAGAGCTTGGACCCATTAAGTGTATACCGAAGCCCATCCGCGAGGATCGCTTTGCAAACTTTCGTAGTGTCATCAGTACGGTTTTATCGGGAGAGTTTGTATGGCTTCTAGGAGACCACAACCTTATGGCAGCGGGGGCATTGCAAAATGTTGTCAGCGCGCTTGAAAAACAGTCCCATTTCGACTCGATTTACGTGAACTTCCGGTGTGCCTCATACCCAGATCAATGGCCTGACGAGGCGATTGGCGGCTATCAAGGAAATTATAAGTACCTGGGCAATGCTGATTGTGAGGATCGGCAAGTCTATCGATGGGAGCAACTCGTTAGGCCGGAGAGTGCGCTATGCACGCAACAGTACGCGCACATTTTTCGAAGAGCTATCCTGGAAACTCACTTTTCAGGACGCGTGCTTGGAGAGCCGTATAGCTCAGGTGAAACCACGTTTGTTCACACGTTCGCAATCGCTGCCGCAATGTTTGGTCGTCCGAGCTACTATATCGGCAGTCCATCGGTTACAATATTTAATGGCGCTCAATCTTGGAGTTCCGAAAGGGCCAAAGTATTTCTAATTGGCTTCCCGGAACTACTGGCTATGTACGAGAAGCTCGGCCTTTCTGACGAACAATTGCGTGGTGCGCACGAATTCGTTGCAAGACACACCCGTGAAATTCTCGTCGAGGTTTTTCGACGAGGCCAGCCCGATCAATTGGCTCTCATACCAAAATACTTCGTGCGTGAGTGGCATCGCGCTGGGACGATGCAGGCGGTTTGGAGCGCATTTGTAGATTCCCAGTGCTGCTGGATTGCCGTGGCGCTAAAAAACATGGGACATTATCTTGAAAGTCTTAGGGATTATTGGTTTTTTAATTGCCGACCCGCACGCTGGGTTCGCGCACATCTCGAGAAGAGATGATAATGAATGAATACTTCTGAGACCATGGAAAACACTCCGTACCTGTCGATCTGCATTCCCTCGTACAACGGAGCGCGTTTCCTCGAACGTGTTTTGGAGGCTCTGTTGCCGCAGACATTGGAGGCGAACGGCCAAGTAGAGGTAATCGTTATAGACGACGATTCAACCGACAACACGGGTGAAGTTGTTGAGAACGTGCGAAAACACGGACCGGTTCGCTACATTCGGAATCCGACGAATCTCGGTATCGCCCGAAACATTGTAAGCGGTCCAGTGCAACACGCGTCTGGAGAGTATGTTTGGGTCTGGAGTGAGCATTGCCTCATTTTTCCAGGCGCATTGCGGAAAATTCTGCAGTTACTTTCGATCAGACGCCGCCTGGACGTTATCTATGTAAACTTTCGTTGCGCAAGCTATCCGCAAGATTGGCCAGCCGCGGCGCTCGGCGGTTACGCCGGAAGTTACCAATATATCGGGAACGATCGAATTGCCGATCGTGATGTTGCCCGTTGGGACGAGTTGATCTCCGCGAAAAGCGGCGCCTGCACACAGTCTTACGCGCATATCGCGAGACGCTCCGTCTGGCGCAAGTACTGGACAGGTCGCGAAATCGGCCCGGATTTAACGGGGGTATTGACAACATTTCCACACACCTGCACAGTCGCTGAAACCAATTTTGACAAACCAACCTATTATTTCGGCGAGCCAGTATTGACCATCTATAACGGGGCTCAACGGTGGAGTTCCCTTGATTCCCGCGCGAAGGCGTTTCTGCAAGGCTTTCCTGAATTGGTGGTTCTTTACGAGCGGCTTGGCTGCTCCAAAAGCGCGCTTGTGGAATGCAAAGCTTTCGCCGTATCTCAAGTGGAGGAGATTACTCGCGATTTGTTGAAAAACTGGGATCGTCAGACCGCCAAGCTACTTGTGCAAAGTGTTCGCGAAAATTGGCGATTCGAGGGCATCGCAACTGCAGTGTGGCGAGGATTCGTAGCATCCGAATGCTGCTGGCCCGCCCGGATGCTGTCGCGCTTGGGAAGGTTGATTCATAGGACCAGATAGTATTAGTCCCGCAATATCTGAATTTGCGTAGGAGTGATTCACACTCAAACCCCGCCGACGATCATGTCGTTAGAAATGCAATCTTTCATCCAACCGGTTCGCCGCCGACTCGATGGCTACCGGCGTCGATTGGCGCATGAGCATTATATGTGGTCCATCGGGCGAGTTAAACGAAAGAACTCCGAGAATTATGAAAAGTGGATCGCGCATCTTAATCGGACTACTCCTGATGTTTTGGTCGGAACAAATTTTCCATCTGGAGGCGTCCGCCATCACGTCCATGCCATAAGGCAATATTCTTCGTTGCGAGTTGAACTCGCCCCGCCTGAGGAATTAGTAAAGGATTTTGGCCTCGAATTGCGACAGATGTTTTCCGCGTTCACACCAACGCGGGTCCGCGCAATTCATTCTCATGTATTGCCCTGGTTTATAGAATGGTGCCGTGCTAAACAACAATCAGGACTCCGATGGATTCATACCTACCATCTAAATTATTTTCCCGAACACGGCAAAAACGGAGTCCTTCCCTGGCAGAACGAAATCAACGAAGCGCTGCTCAAAGTGGCTTGCCACGCGGATGTGCGCATCTCCGTGGCCCGCTGGCAACAACAAGACTTGTTGAAAAATCACAAAATTTCCACGTTTTACATTCCTAACGGAGTTGACATAGCAACTTGTGACAAGGGGAATCCAGCGCGATTCCAGAAAATTGTAGGAAAGGATAAATTCGTTCTTTTTGTGGGCCGCAACGATCCTGTAAAGAACCCGGAGGATTTTGTGCGGCTTGCAGAACGACTGCCTCGTTTGAGATTTGTCATGATGGGTCATGGCCTGACTCGAAAACTTGTTACAGATGAATGGGAAATCCCGATTCCGCGGAACCTTGTCATCTTTAGCGCCGCGTCACACGCGCAGGTGCAGGACGCGATCGCTGCCTGCTCCGCGTTGGTCGTGACCAGTAAACGCGAAGGTTTGCCTACACTCGTCATGGAAGCAATGGCGCAACAAAAGCCTGTCGTCGTTCCCAATGAGGCTGGTTCCATGGAAGCTATAAGTGACGGTGACTTCGGATTCATCTATAGTCAGGGGAATCTGGATGATCTCGCTGATTGCACAATTAAAGCTATTGCGGACACCCGGAAATGCCAACACAGCCGGCAGCGAATCCTATCTGAATACGACTGGCGCGTGACCGCCCCCAAGCTCGATGCAATTTATACCTCAGATCCGCGCGCTGCTCTGGAGTCCTTCGACAATTAAAAAGCTTCCGTCATTGATTTGCAATTGACTCAGCGGCGTAATTGAAGATTCAACTGTGAAGGTCACCTTTTGTTCACATGACAGCCCCCATAGCCTGGGAGGCCCGTTTGCGTGGATTCAACGGCTGCTTCCCGACCTTCGTAACCGAGGGATTGACGCGCGTTGCTTATTATTGACATGGGGGGCTGATGGGCCATGCGCGGCCACATTGCGCGCTGAAGGATTTGATTGTCCTTCCACTCCTTGTCATGAACTTTCTACGGACCGCGTAATATGGCTTCTGACCCAACTGCGGGAGAATCCTCCTGATATCTTTCTGCCGAATATTGTTGTCGCAGGCTACTTTGCCGCACGGTGGCTTTCTCAAAGCGGGATACCTACCGTAGGTATTTTGCACTCTGACGACCCATTGCATCGCGCCTTGCAGGACGCCTTTGTTTTCGGTCGAAAACCGTTCCGGCTCTCCGGATTGGTTTGCGTGTCAAAAGCTCTGGAAGAGGAAGTTCTTAAACGCGGGCCTAAAAACACTGCGGTGAGTCGAATCGCTTGCGGTGCGCCTGTTCCTTTAAAGATGGTCAAGCGCGTTCCTTCGGTATTGCGTCTGGCATACGTTGGCCGATTGACGCAGGAACAAAAACGCATCGCCGAACTTACACGCGCCTTTTGCCGAGCAACGCGCGAACTTCCTGGCGTAGCGGCCAGCATTTTTGGTGATGGCCCCGAACGAAGCACTGTAGAACGCATTATTGCATCCGATGGTTCCGGTTTGCCTATAACTCTGGAAGGCATTGTTGACAGCACCAAGATACAGGAGCGCCTTCTTGGATTCGATGTTGTCGTGTTGCTTTCAGATTACGAAGGAATCCCGATAGCCTTGATGGAAGGGATGGCCTGCGGTTGCGTCCCTGTCTGTCTGCGGACTCGCAGTGGAATTCCTGAGTTGGTCGAAGATGGCGTGACCGGCCTGCTTGTCAACGATCGCGGCGATGGTTTTGTGAACGCAATCCGCCGCCTTCGCGACGAACCCGGACTTTGGCAACGCCTTTCAACCGCCGCCCGGGCCAAAATCAGCGATGGTTATTCATCCGAAGCCTGCACAAACCAATGGGTAGAGTTCCTCAGTCAAATGCACTCGCGAAGCGGCGCAAAACAGCCAATCAAAATCCCGCGCCGCATAACACTTCCGCCGACTCATCCCGGCTTCGCACATCAGGACCCTCGTCCGTCCGGACCTCCATTGCCAATTCAAATGTACCGCCGCACCCGGATCGCCGCCGGCCGATGGAGACGTATCATGTCGGGCCAACCGCTGCCCGATAAGATGAGCGGAAGTAACTGATTCCCGGGAAAAATGGGAAAGCTATGCATCATCGGGGTTGACGACAACAAAGTCCTCAAGGATTTCATTCGCGCGCACGTTGACTATCTTGATGGCGAAAAAGTATGTCTGAGTCATTGGTATCCGGAGTACAAACTTAACGGAAGGACAATTCGCTATTTTTACAGCGCGCACCCGACTCAAGCGAAGCTGCTCAAGCTGCTCCCACAATTCCTGTATCATCGGCTTGTCACGAGGCGCGAGCTATCAGAGGCGGTGATTCACGATGCATTGAAAGGGCTTTTCAGGGATCACCAAGTCGATGTGATCCTCGCTGAATTTGGCACGACAGGCGCTGACATTTGCGGTCACGCAGAACGTTTAAACATCCCGCTAATTGTGCATTTTCATGGCCACGATGCTCATAGAACATCGGTGGTCGAAGAATATAAGGTCCGCTACCGGAGATTATTTGACTGTGCGTTCAAAATTCTAAGCGTTTCCAACTACATGACGGACGCCCTTATTCGACTGGGCGCAGATCCGTCAAAAATCGTTTATAACCCTTACGGCCCGAGAGAATCCTTCTTTGAAGTCAGGCCCAACTACCAAAATACAATTCTTGCCGTTGGAAGATTCACCGACATCAAGGCGCCTCAACTGACGTTGATGGCATTTAAGCTTCTCCAAGAGGAATGCCCTGATGTCAATCTAGTTATGGTAGGCGATGAGGGATTGCTCGAATCCTGCAAGACTCTGGCCAAAGTCTGGGGCGTCGAATCGAAAGTATCCTTTCCCGGTGCTGTCAATCATGCGGAGGTTCTTCCGCTTTTCGCGCAAGCCTGCTGTTTTGTGCAACACTCCGTTTGCCCTTCCTATGGCGACGCCGAGGGAACGCCAGTGGCCATCCTTGAGGCGGGTGCTGCCGGTTTGCCGGTTGTCTCCACGCGCCACGCAGGGATCAAGGACGCCGTGGTCCACGGCAAAACGGGTTTTCTGGTCGAAGAGCGCGACGTTGTTGGAATGAAAAATCATCTTCGCGCCCTAATCGGCAACAAGCAACTCTGCAAACAAATGGGCGAAGCGGCGCGGGAGCACATTAGGGTCAATTACAACATCAAACGCCACATTGCTTGCATCCAGGAACAAGTCGATGCCGCAAGGCGTCAGTAAATTTTTTTCAAATGCTACGCATCCTCGTTGCCCAAATCCCCATGCCGACCAATCGGTTCCTTGTGGATTTAAACACGCAATTGTCCAAAAGTTGTGACATCGTGCATAGCAGCGAAAACTTTTGGGAAATGCGCGGCGAATATGACATTATCCACCTTCATTTCCCTGAGTATCTCACCTTTGAAATGCAAGACGCCTACAGTAAAGGCTTAAGTGCCACCCTCATTGCAGAGACGGAGAAACGACTCCAATACTGGTCTGAGCGCTGCCGGCTCATTGTTACCCGCCATGTCTTGCTGCCGCACGATGCCTTAAACGATCCCCAGTGGGAAAAAATGTACGAGATGTTCTATCGCTATGTTGATGGCATCGTTCATTTTGCCAGCGCGAGCATCGCCGAATTCCGCGAGCGCTACCGTAAGACAAGCTTTATTCGCGGTCAGGAACCTTTGCATACAATCATTCCTCACCACAATTACGCTAGCCTGCCGAACAAGTTAAGCCGTAGTGAAGCGCGAAAGAAACTTAAAATTCCCGCCGATGCCAATGTCATGCTTGTTTTCGGCGCAATTCGTAACTTTGAGGAACGCCAACTTATACTGGACACGTTTCACGCCCTTAAAATTCCCGCAAAGCTACTGCTCGTTTCCTCCTGGCGCGAAAAGCTCTCGAAGGTTTCCTGGATTCGCCTCAAATACTGGCTCCGTGACCTGACCCGGCTTTATTATCGACTGCATCCGTCCTATCACTTTCACTATGGCTTCGTCGAAGAAATGGATACCCAGGTCTATCTCAGCGCCGCCGATGTCCTATTTATCCCGCGTTTCCGCGTTTTGAATTCCGGCAACGTCACTCTGGGCATGACTTTCGGGCGCATTGTCGTCGGGCCGGACTCCTGGGATGTCGGCGAACTCCTGTTTGAAACCGGCAATCCAGTTTTTGATCCCGCGCGAAAAGAAACAGCGACCGCCGCTGTCGAAGAAGCATTCCGACTCGCCCGCGAAAACCGCATTGGTCCGGCCAACCGGCAACGTGCCCTTCGCGACTGGGGCGCCGACCAGTGCGCCGACCAATACATGAAATTCTATCATACCGTGATAGATGCGCGACAAACTGCCACTGCCGTACCGTCGCTCGCATGAAAAAAATCCTTATCACTGGCGGCGCAGGCTTCGTCGGCAGGCGCTTCTGCAAACGGTTCCTGGACGCCGGAGACGATGTGCATTGCGTGGACCCAATCGCCCCCGACACCGGCGGGCGCGACCCCGATGTAGCTTGGCCGCTCTATTCCCCGAAGGACTACAAGAATTTCCATTTCTACAAGGAAGACTGCCGCAAATGGTTTCGCGCGCGTCTCGATAGCGACTTTGATTACGTCCTCCATCTCGCCGCGATGGTCGGCGGGCGTGCCATGATTGAGAATCGTCCCCTCGCCGTCGCCGACGATTTAGCGATCGACGCCGAATTTTGGCAATGGGCCGAAAAAGCAAAACCCCGTAAAACCATTTGCTTCAGTTCCAGCGCGGCGTATCCGATCAACTTCCAGAAGCAAGGCGATTACCGGCTGCTTACCGAAGATATGATTCGTTTCGATGGTGACCTGGGAATGCCAGACATGACCTACGGGTGGGCCAAGCTGACCTGCGAATACCTAGCCCGCCTCGCCTTTGAAAAACATGGACTGAAATCCGTTTGTTACCGCCCTTTCTCCGGTTACGGTGAAGACCAGGACGACACATATCCCTTCCCGAGCATCGTCAAACGAGCCTTGGCCCACATGGGAAAACCAGTCCTCACTGTCTGGGGCACCGGCGATCAGATGCGAGACTTCATCCACATAGAAGATTGCGTGGACAGCGTCCTTGGCACGATGGATAAGATCGACGACGGCGATGCCCTGAACCTATCGACCGGGATTTATACAAGCTTCAAGGAATTCGCGCGAATGACAGCTAAAATTCTCGGCTACAATCCGGAAGTTATCGGGTTGTCCGACAAACCGACCGGCGTCTTCGCTCGCGGCGGAGATACACGAAAGCAAGTATCACACGGATTTACTGCAACCACCAATTTTGAAGAAGGAATTCGCAGCGCGCTAAGAGCTTATGGGCGCACACATTAAGCGAATCCGACTAATTGGATTGTTACTCGTAGGTAATTAAGAGATTTGACAGCGCTGGCTCCAATTGTTCTATTTGTTTACAAACGCCCGGCCCATACTCGGAGGACCTTGGACGCTTTGTCCAAGAACCCGGAAGCCAAGAGCTCTTGTTTGCACGTCTTTTGCGACGGTCCAAAATCTGATACGTCAGAGGCAGACCGCCAGGCAATTATGGACACAAGGTCGATCGTTCGGGAGCGCCAATGGTGTGGTGAGGTCCATATCCATGAGATCGAAAGTAATCTTGGCTTGGCAAAGTCAATACGCCAAGGAGTTACAACAATTTTGGACAATCAAGAGCGCGTCATAGTTTTGGAAGATGATATCGAGACTGCACCTGGCTTTCTGGCTTATATGAATCAGGCATTGGAACTCTACGCGCAAGAGGATCGGGTCATGCATATAGCTGCTTATCTTCCGTTAACCAGCTACCACTGGCTTCTGCCGTCCTCGTTTTTTCACCGGATGATGTTCTGTTGGGGATGGGCGACTTGGCGGAGAAGTTGGGACTATGCTCGATGGGATGCTCGACAACTAACGAAAGAATTAACTGAATCGCCAGGAGGAATTTACAATTTTGACGTTCAAGGAACATTTCCGTTAAGTGAACATTTGAGGGCCAATCTGGAAGGTCGTTCATCAACATGGGCCGTTTTTTGGGCCGCATCTATATATTTAAACCGCGGATTGTGCCTGTTCCCTGGTATTACGCTTGTGAGAAATATCGGTCTGGATGGGTCCGGTGAAAACTGTGATAATTCTACAGAGTTTGAAGTTAACTTATCGGAGGTTATAAAACTTAAATCAATCCAGTTGCGGGAGAGTTTGATTGGTCGATTTTACATGCGGTCTTTCTTTCGCTACGGCAATGATTCAGGGATTTTTCGCCGATTGCGAATCACTTCAGGGAGACTGAAACATCGCCTTTTTCTCAAAATGAACCATAAAGCTTATGCCAATCAGTAAGCATCCGGTTATAAAAAAGGCGCGAAGCCGATTTCGACAATTGTCCTGGCACCGTTTGGCATTTCTTAGCGAACTTAAACCGGTCAGTCGAACATTTGGCTTTGACCGTGGCCGACCTATTGACCGACATTACATCGAGAATTTCTTGCAAGAGCGGGCGGCTGACATTCGGGGGACCGTTTTGGAAATAGCAGACCGGGAATACACTGATCGATTCGGAGGTTCTTCTGTCACCCGTTCCGAGGTCCTCCATGCAGAGCCAGGAAACCCTTCAGCGACAATTGTCGGTGACTTGGTTACTGGGAAAGGCATTGAAGAATGTTTTTTTGATTGCATGATCCTAACACAAACCTTTTCCTTTTTATATGAGCCTAAGACAGCAATTAGCAATTGTTTTAGGGGATTAAAACCAGGAGGAGTTCTATTGGCTACAGTGCCAGGAATTAGCCAAATTAGCAGATACGACATGGATCGATGGGGGGATTACTGGCGTTTTACAGACGCATCGGCATTGAAGCTATTTGACGAAGTGTTTGGAATCGGAAACGTTCAGATTGAAACGCATGGTAATGTGCTCGTTGCTTGCGCATTCTTGCATGGTTTGGCCGTGCATGAGATGAAACCTGCTGAACTAGAATTCCATGATCCAGATTACCAATTGGTGGTTTGCGTCCGAGCCGTCAAAGCAATTCCATGAAATTTCGGGGAATAGGACGACTTCGCAAAATTCGCTCGCGAATTGGTTTTCGGCTAAAAAATCGAGTTGTCGTCCTTCTTTATCATCGGGTAGCAGATTTACAAATGGACCCTCAGTTGTTGGCCGTCTCGCCATCGAACTTTGCATCCCATCTTGATGTTATTACGAGTCAATATAGGGCGTTGTCTCTGCGCGATTTGGCTGAGTCGGTTCGATGTGGAAAAGTTCCTCATCGTGGCGTTGTAATAACATTTGATGATGGTTATTTAGACAACCTTACGTTCGCCAAGCCTTTGATGGAGCAATATCAAGTTCCGAGCGCAATATTTGTAAGTAGTGGAGCGGACGGCAATAGAAATGTCTTCTGGTGGGATGAATTGACGCACCTTTTTTTCAATCAACCAAATCTGCCTGAATCAATAACGTTGACGATCAAAGGTCGCTCTTTGAGGTGGGCGCTCGGCTGCAATTTTCGCTCCAAGGATAAAGAAGTCAGCGGCCGACACTGGTCGGTGCTTTCCGAACAAGATCCAACGCCAGCCCATTCAGCATACCGTGATCTTTGCCAGCACCTGCGCCTTTTGGACACCACCGAGCGCGAAGGGATTCTCGCTTCTATCCGCCAACAGACTGGAGGTGATTGCCCTCTAAGGAATGATAGCCGGGCTATGACTCGCGCCGAATTAAGCGATCTGATTCGGGGCGATCATATAGAAATCGGAGCGCACACAGTGAGTCATGTTCAACTATCGGCAATATCAAAAGAACGTCAAATTGAAGAGATAAAGAACAGTAAACAGGCTCTTCAGGAAATCACTGGAGCTCCGGTTACCTCATTTTCGTATCCTTACGGAGAGCGAAACCATTACACGCAGGAAACCATCGATATCGTCAAACGAGACCGATTTTTATGTGCGTGCTCGAATTTTGAGGAGGTAGTAACACGGACAACCGATCCTTTCCAGATTCCACGCTTTGTTGTAAGGAATTGGGACCGAGGCGAATTTGCCGCGAAGCTGGACGATTGGTTCACACAACCTCGCGAATGATGACCGTTCTGCAAATAAGCCCGAGCGACCGAGGAGGCGGTGCGGAAAGGATCGCTTTGAGTTTGCATGCAACTCACCTGCGTTCAGGAATTGAAGCTTATTTGGCTGTCGGGCGTAAGAGCGGGAATGAATCGGATATAATCTTGATTGACAACGAAAAGCATAGAAGCAATTTATCTCGCACTTTGCGAAGGTGGTCCGATGAAATGCTTGCAGAAAACCAGCGGGGCCTGAAAGGAGCAGGACGTTTATCGCGTCTTTGCCTTCAAATGGCTCAACCAGGCCGGGAATGGAGACATTCAAAAGGATTGGAAGAGTTCGATTTTCCAGCTTCGAGAAACCTTCTCGACCTTGCCCCGGCGAGACCGCAGGTTGTCCATTGCCACAACTTGCACAGCGGCTACTTTGATTTGCGCGCTCTGCCAGAGCTTTCAACGCAGGTTCCCGTGATGCTAACACTTCATGACGCCTGGTTGCTTACTGGACATTGCGCTCACGGCGTCAAATGTGATCGCTGGCGTACTGGGTGCGGAGAATGTCCGGATCTCAAAGCTTATCCTCCAATCAAACGCGATGCGACACAAGCCAACTGGCGGCGCAAAGCGAAAATCTACGCTGCCAGCAGGCTTAACATTGCAACTCCTTCGCAGTGGCTCATGGATCAGGTTAATGCCTCAATGCTGCAACCTGCGATTAGAAGCCGTCGCGTTATTCCAAATGGAATCGACCTTTCTGTTTTTCGACCTGGCGACCAAAAGGAAGCGCGGCGCGCTCTCGGCTTGCCGCAAGATAGCGCGATTCTCATGTTTGCCGCAAATGGAGCGCGTTGGAACTCTTACAAGGACTACGACTGTCTCAGAAATGCTGTAACCCAAGCCGCTTCCTTTGTGCGACATAAGCCCATTTTGTTGCTTGCAATTGGCGACAGTGGCTCGGATGAAATCATCGCAAATGCCAAATTTCAATTTGTTCCTTTTAAAGAATCCTCAGAAATCATGGCGCAATACTATCAAGCTGCCGATATTTATATCCACGCTGCCAAAGCGGAGACGTTCCCGACGACTATTATCGAAGCGATGGCTTGCGGCACTCCCGTTATTGCTACCACCGTCGGCGGAATTCCGGAGCAAGTCGAGCATAATGTGACAGGTTATTTGACTGCGGCAGGGGATTCCTCTGAAATGGCCGCGGCGATCGTAAAACTACTCGGCAACCCATCTCAACTGCGATCAATGGGGGCCGAAGCCGCCGTCGTCGCGAGCAGAAAATTCGGTTTAGACCGAATGGCTCACGATTATCAAACCTGGTATCAGGAGATGCGCGAATCTTGGAAAGAGGTTTGCCGGACATGACTCGTTTGTTCACAACGCTTTTTCCAGAGGCAAACACAGCCAGGCTTGCAGAATATACAGAGTGTCTCAGTCGAAATCTGGATTGCGCCGAAATCGCCGAAATATATCTCATGGTGGAAGGTGAAAGAGTTACTTTGCCGAATTCGCCGAAACTCCACGAGCGCCAGATTAACCGGCGCCCTAACTACTCCGACTATTTCTCGTGGATTTCTGGGATAGCGAAGCCCGAAGACATATCCATCATTGCCAACAGAGACATTTACTTTGACGGACAATTGGGCCTGTTCAAGTTTTGGGAATTGCCTCAAAAAACGGTTCTGGCCCTTTCACGATGGGACATTGCCCCGGACGGCACCGCAGCATTGTTTGACCGCAACGACAGCCAGGATGTCTGGATTTTCCGCGGACCATTGCAAAGCGTAAACGGCGACTTCCCGATTGGAGTTCCGCGTTGTGACAATCGCATACTCTTCGAATTTCAAGAGGCCGGATACTGCGTTTTAAATCCAGCTTTCTCTGTACGCAGCTACCATCTCCACGCCGGAACACGTATCGAGTACGCTGGAACTGCATTATCTCATTTCATAGCACCGCCCTATCGCTACATGTGGCCGCATAACCTTTGGTCTCTACCCCGGACATTGTTACACAACATTTTTCACCCACGCTGCCGAGTGGGTTGGACGTTGGATCAACGCCGTCTGGCCCGCACTGTTCCCGTAAGAGGACTGAACAAAATCGGAAGAACATTGCGGCGGCCAGCATAGGTCGAACCAGCTCAAAGAATCATTGTGCGGAGTTCCATACATTCTATCAGGCGCGCGTTGCTGCGTCTCATAAATCGAAGCCGCATTGGTTCAGTCATGGGGACTATCCTTGGTCAGGACCGATTGCCAACATTCGTCATCGCGTCACCGCCGGATATGCACCTTGCTCCTTTAGCGGTATTGCGCGGGAATTACCGAATTGCTCAGGTCATCCTCGGCAACGGCCTTGCCAGCCGTGACATTCAATGGATTAAAGCACAGGCTCCCGGCATTCCCGTTGTTCAATTGACTGCAAGTCTGGATGGAAACGCAAAAACATATTTGCCTCACGCGGAAGTTGTAAGGCTTTGTAAAAAGGCGAGTCCCGGCGATTTCGCAATTCAAGACGCCGATTGTTTTGTCACAGAAAGTAAATGGTGGAATGACTTTCGCATTACTTCGAAATTGGAGTTTGCCACAGGACCGTTTTACAAACCTCTGCAAAAGTTGGGCCAACTTGTTCCCGATACTTTTCTTGTGGCTGTCAACTCAGACGGATATCAACGACGCATATCGCAGGGAATTCAACCAAACATTTATAGCGATACCAATTCTGTCGCGTCACGGCTCCAGGCTCGCGGAATAACAGGCCCATATCTTCCCGAGGAAGGAAAACCTTACGTGGATACAATGCAGATGCATTGGCTTGCCGCAACGCTCGACGGCGAGACTTTTCGGTTCATCCGAGAAGTTCGTGTCTGGAATGATGAAGGCCATAGAGTTTGAGAACGAAGTAACGCTGGTCTCGCAGTCCGTAGGTTTGTCGGAGAAGGGTTTTGATTTTGTTGTTGATGCCTTCCATCCGGCCATTGT
>DASXZW010000027.1:0-33269 GCA_036501665.1 Verrucomicrobiia bacterium | reverse complement strand
GCGATGCGGCCAGCGCTGATTTTAGCAGGTCGCAAATTTTTTGTCGCGGCACAGTTATTCACCGTCGACTGCGGGGAGCTCTTCCTTCGGGCTCTCCTTGCCACCGGATGAATAACTGTGGAAACCGTATCAGGCGCAGAGGGCGCAGAGAGAAACGAAAAACAAGCGACTGAAAAAGCGGCGGACCGCCGACCTTGTCCCTTTGGATGGTTTAGGATTGGAAACGACTACCACGCGGAATTTAACAGAAGAAAACAAAGCGAACGAAGAATTCTGCCTCATACCCTCAGCCGAAGGGTGTGATTGAAAGTGGGTGAGTTCCAGGCTTCGATGCCAAGCCTAAGTACCAAACGGCGATCACAAAATCGACGTTGAACTGGCTGGCGAGACGCCAGCCAGAGCGACCGAGACGGTCGCGCTCCCCATATCCAACTGTATTGTCCCGGCTCACCCACTTGTAATCACACCCTCAGCCAGCGGTGTCGTCCCTTTTTGGTGGTGATTCGCCTGATGCTGTCCTAATCTCGATCACATGAACATCAAAGGCTGCGTTGTTCTTCTGGCGTTGGCCGCGGCTGTGGCCTCGCCTGCTGTGAATCTTCCCGGGCTTCCGCCGGAATTGCCGAAACCGGCGGAGGGCGACTTCATCATCCGCGATTTTCACTTTAAAACTGGCCAGACGCTTCCTGAGTTGCGGATGCATTATCGAACGTTCGGCGCGCCCGCAAGTGACAATAAAGGCGTTGTTCGCAACGCGGTTTTGATTCTTCATGGAACAACGGGAAGCGGCGAGCAATTCCTAAGCCCTCAATTCGCGGACGAGCTGTTTGCTCCCGGTCAGCCACTGGACTTGACGAAGTATTTTATCATTCTTTCGGACGGAATCGGGCACGGAAAGTCCAGCAAACCGAGCGATGGGCTTCGTGCGTCGTTCCCAAACTACGGCTATCGGGACATGGTGGAGGCGCAGTATCGTCTCGTTACGGAAGGTTTGAAGGTCAATCACCTCCGACTCGTCATGGGAACTTCCATGGGCGGCATGCACACGTGGCTGTGGGGCGAGATTCATCCTGAGTTCATGGACGCATTGATGCCATTGGCGTGTCTGCCGGTGGCAATTTCGGGGCGCAACCGCGTTTGGCGGCGAATGATCATTGATTCGATTCGCGGCGCTCCTGATTGGCAGAATGGCAATTATACGTCCCAGCCATACGGATTGCGGATTGCGGCGGAAGTTCTTTATTTCATGGGTGCAAATCCCGCGCTCCGTCAGAAGGAAGCCCCGTCGCTGCATAAGGCCGATGTCGCGCTGGACATTTCGACGACCCGGCTTCGCACAAGTTCCGACGCCAACGATATTCTTTACGCGTTGGAGGCGTCGCAAGATTATGAACCTGCCGGGGAACTGCAAAATATCACCGCGCCGCTGCTGGCCATCAATTCCGCGGACGATCTGATCAATCCGCCGGACCTGGGAATTCTCGAAATGCAAATCAAATTGGTGCCGAAGGGACGCGCGATCCTCATACCTGAAAGCGAAGAAACCGCCGGCCACGGAACTCATACCAAAGCGGCTTTATGGAAAAACGATTTGCTGAAATTTCTCAAGGATTGCCCGCCTCGATGAGAAGAAAGAAATACGCATGAACAGATTTTTTTTGACTGGCGCTTTCAGCGTCGTGGTTTTTCTGGCAATGGCAGCGTTGCCGGCGTTTTCGGAATCGGCAGAGGATGCGAAATTGAATGCGTTTTTTCAAAGTTACCTTGACGAGCATTTTCGGCAGCAACCGCTGGATGCAACAGGACTGGGAGATCATCGGTTTGACGCCTTGCTTGATGATGTTTCGCCGCAGGCCCGGCGTGGGTGGCTGTCTTTGACGCGCAAGACGCTCAAGGAATTGCCGCTGGAAGTCAATTATAGGAACCTTTCGCGCGACGGACAGATTGATTTTGAGATTTTCCAGCACGAACTGGAGACGGACATCTGGCTGACGGAAAATACGCATCCGTTTGAGGAGGACCCGCGAACATACGGCAATTATATCAATGACGGGGTTTATTCGTTGCTGTCGCATTCGACGCTGCCGCGCGAGGTGAACATTGCCAATTGCCTGTCGCGGATGACGGAGATTCCGAGAATTATTGCGGCTGCCAAGGCAAACCTTACTCATCCGCCAAAGCCGATTCTTGAAACGGCGATCCGGCAAAATCGCGGGGCCATTTCATTTTATCAGAAGGACATTTTTGAATATGCGGGAGACACCGCGCAGCTCGATAACTTGAAGGAAGCTTCGTCTGGAGTCGCCGCGCAGTTGGAGGATTACCAAAAATTTCTGGAAGGCGATTTGATGTCGCGAGCGAATGGCGAATGGCGTCTAGGGTCGTCGAAATTCAAAAAGAAACTGGAGCTTGTGCTTGATTCCGGGATGACGGCGGACCAGGTGTTCGACGATGCGCAGGCGGAATTCGCGCAAGTTCGCACTGATATGTTTGTTGTGGCGCGACAACTCTGGGCGACTTATTTTCCGAAAACACCCGTGCCGCCCGACGATCCAGAAGGACGCCGGGAGACGATTACGAAGGTCATCAGCGCGGTCAATCAGGAGCATGGCACGCCTGAGTCGCTGGTTGCCGACGCGCGCATCGCGGTTGAAAAAATCAAATCGTTCATTCGCGAGCGAAATTATCTGCAACTGCCCGACCCCGACCATTGCAAGGTGATTGAAATGCCGGAATTTCGCCGCGGCAATTCGCTGGCGTACCTTGACAACGCGCCGCCGCTGGATGCGAAGGCGTCGAGCTATTATGCGATCAGTCCCCCGCCCTCCGATTGGACGCCGGCGCAGGTGAACAGCTTTCTCGAGGAATACAACAGCCACATGCTGCAGATTCTGACGATCCACGAGGGGTATCCGGGGCATTACGTCCAGCTTGAACGAGCCAATGAAAATCCGTCGTTGATTCGGCGAGTGTATCAGTCGGGGCCGTTTGTGGAAGGCTGGGCCGTTTATGGCGAGGTGACGATGCTCAACGAGGGTTACGGCGGGGGCGACCTGCGGTTGCGGTTGATGCAGCAGAAATTTTATTTGCGGGCGGTGGCCAATGCGATTCTCGACAATAAGATGCATTGCACCCAAATTTCGGACGCGGAGGCGATGAAATTTTTGACTGAGGAAGCCTTTCAATCTGAGGGTGAAGCGAAGCTGAAATTGATTCGCGCGAAGCAAAGTTCGACGCAGTTAAGCACTTACTTCGTGGGGCGCATGGCGCATTACCGGCTTCATCAGGCGATTGAGCGGGAATTGGGCGAGAAGTTCGATCTGGCCCGATACCATCAGGCGGTGCTGTCGCATGGGTCTGTTCCTGTCAAGTATTTGCCCGAACTGGTGCGGGCTGACTTAAACCTATCAAAATGATGAACGACGAAGGAAATCCATCTTGTCAGAGTTGCGGAAGCCGGCGACGGAGGCCGTTTCTTTTTTTTGGGCTGGCCTTAGTGATCGTCGCGTTGTGCTTTAGGAAACCGATCACGCGAACGCTTTCCGAACGGGCGCTGTTTTCCAACGACGCGCCGTCGGAGGAAATGATACAGAGGGGCATTGAGGATTCGACGGATCCTCAGGAGTTTGTGTTGGCACTGTGGAACAGGGGAAAGATTGTTCCGCGAGAACTGGCGATTCGCCATGTCGGAATTCTGGCGCCTCTACCGCGTCCGCTTCCTCTGGCGCTCCAGGAAGTGCTTCGAGACGCGGCGTTGGACCCGGACGAAAATGTGCGGGAAATTGCGCTGGAGATGTTGAGCCAACGGCACGATCCGGCGCTGGCGTCAATCGCGGCGGCGGAGTTGGCGGATGCGGACCCGCAAATCCGCCATCTGGGTTTGCAGACGCTAAAAACGATGCCGGAAAAAGCGGGGTTGCCGCTTGCGGTTCCTTTGCTTGACGATGTGGACCCGCGCATCGCGGGAGAAGCTCTCAACGTGGTGGGCAATTACTCTGGAAAGGATTATGGCGTGAAATTGCGGGATTTGCCTCAGATGGATGATCCGAAACCGGGGCCGCAGGAAAAACCTTCGGAAGGAATCGTGAAACTTCGCGCTGGCATTGAGAGCGCCAAGGCGTGGTTGCGCGAACATCCGGTTCAAGGAGAGCCAACGCGGGGGGACGTCGTTTCGACAAATTCCTCGTCGCGGAAACTGTTTCTTGCGCCGGATTTCGCAATGAAAAGTCTGGACGGGAAGACGGTGCGGCTTTTGGATTGCCGGGGGAAAGTCGTAGTGCTGAATTTCTGGACGACGTGGTGTACCGCGTGCATTGGCGAAACGCCCGAGTTGATCAAGCTGCAAAAGCTCCACGCCAACGATGTGGTGGTTTTGGGAACTTCTCTAGATTTCACGCCTGACGATGATGACACCGACAAGTCCGCCACCCCGGATTCGATCAAGGCGAAAGTGGCGCGGGTGGCGAAACAGCGTGGGATGAATTATACCGTGCTGCTCGATGAAACGGGCATCACTGGCGCGCGGTACAATGGAGGAGAGCTTCCAACAACTATAATTATTGACGCGAACGGTTTCGTGCGGCGGCGATTTGTTGGGACGCGGGATATTTCGGTTTTTGAAGCCTTTATTGCCTTGGCATCAAAGCCTTTGTAACGAGATTCCTAGTTTCGAGTGGAACCGGGGAGCGCGACCGTCTCGGGCGCAGTAGGACGCGTCTCGCGTTGAGTTCCGAAAAGTTCGTCGAGAAACTGTGTTTGGCGGGACGCCAAACACGGCGGTCGAGACGACCGCGCTCCCCCCGGCATTGGGCGGACTCCCCATTGGAACTACGCATTCTTTGAACATACGGTAGTGGATGCTTATGGGCAAAGTTGGTTTTTGGAGGCGGCTAATCGCCAGGCTTCTTCTTGCAGTCATTTTATTTGCTTGCGTCCCCCCCTCCTCTCTCAAGGCGGAAAACCAACCGGTTGCCGAATTTTCATTCAACACAGTGCGTGATCTTGCGCGTGCGCTTGCAGCAAAGGAGTATCGAGCACCGGACAATAAAGACCTGCCCGATGAACTGAAAAAACTGAATTTCGACCAGTATCAGTCGATTCGCTTTCGGCCTGAGCACACGATTTGGAAAGGCCAAAATCTGCGGTTCACGGTTCAGTTTTCCTGCAGGGGATATTTGTATCAGGACCCGGTCAAGATACATTTCATCGAGAACGGGCATGTCAGCGACATGAAATTTGCGACGGCCTTGTTCGATTTTGGCACCAATCACGAGCCGAAGGACCTTTCGCCCGATCTGGAGTTTGCGGGGTTCCGGCTTCTTTACCCGCTGAATTCTCCGCAAAAGGATGACGAGGTGATGGAGTTTCTTGGCGCAAGTTACTTTAGGTCGCTTGGAGCGCGCCAACGGTACGGTGCTTCGATTCGCGGCCTGGCTGTCAATACCGCGGAATCAGGCGGGGAGGAATTTCCCAGATTTACCGAGTTCTGGATTGAAAAACCGCCGCCTCTTGCGGGAGGCGTTCGTGTGTTTGCCCTGATGGACAGTCCGAGCGTTGCTGGGGCGTATCGTTTTGTCATTCAGCCTGGGAACAATACGCTGACGGAAATCGAAGAGAGCCTTTTCTTTCGCAATATTCCTAAAAAAATCGGGCTGGCTCCATTGGGAAGCTTGTTCCTGCAAGGCCAGACGCGGACTCATCTGACGCCGGACTACCGGCCTCAGGTGCATGACTCGGATGGACTTCTAATTGAAACTTCGGACACCAACTGGCTTTGGCGTCCGCTCGTGAATCCGACAAAAACTTTTCAGACAAGCGACTATCCCATGACGGACATGAAGGGATTTGGGTTGCTTCAACGAGACCGGGAGTTCAGCGATTACGACGACCTGCAAAGCCGGTTTGAATTGAAGTCGAGTTACTGGGTTGAGCCAACTGGTAACTGGGGGCCAGGCGCGGTGGAGTTGGTTGAGATACCGACGCCGAATGACTGGAACGACAACATTGTCGCGTATTGGAAGCCGAAGGAGATGCCGGGCGCCGGACAGGAATTGCATTTGACGTATCGAGTTTCAGCGCTGCTCAATGGGCCTGACATTGTCCCGGCGCTGCGCGTGAGATCGACTCACATTCGACCGGAGAGCAACGGCAGACCGCCACGTTTTGTGGTTGACTATGGAGGAACCCCACCCCACCCCGTCGAACTGAGCGCGAACGGCGCAGTGATGGTCCAGAGTTCCAATGGCCAGGTAAAAAATCTCGTGGTTCAAACGAATGACGCCACTGGCGGCTGGCAGGCGGTCTTTGATTTGGAAGGATCAGGGGAAGGAAGAACTGAGCTGCGAATGCGCTTGCTTCCAGGCGCGCGACCCGTCGGCGAAACCTGGATCTATGACTATCAAAAATCGAATTGACTTAACTTTGCCATGAATGCCTTATCTCTGGACCCCGCAAAGCGATGGATCACTGTGCGGCGATGGTTCTTCACCATCATTTCCGCGCTCACTGTGTTTTTTATTGGACGCCGCATGTTTTACATGATGGCGACGAACGGTTTGAATTCGCTTAAGATCGCCATTTTTATTTTATTTTTGACGTTGCTGGCACCGATTGCGATTTCGTTTTGGACGGCGTTGATCGGTTTTACGGTGCGATTGCGGGGCGGCGATTCGCTGGAGGTGACGCGCACACTCGCGGAGCCTGCGCCTTCCGACATGGTTTTGCCTTACACGGCGGTGGTCATTCCTGTTTACAACGAAGACCCTGTCCGGGTCTTTGCCGGGATCAAGGCAACCTACGAAAGCCTCCGGCAAACAGGTTTCCTGCAATATTTTGAATTCTTTATTCTAAGCGACACAACCGATCCCGATGTATGGGTCCGGGAGGAAATGGCGTTCGTCAGTTGCCGCCAATCCGTGAGCGAACCGGGACGCATTTTTTACAGGAACCGCCGCGAAAACACGGAGCGCAAGACTGGAAACATTGCGGACTTCTGCGCAAGTTGGGGCGGTCGGTATCGTTACATGATTGTTTTCGATGCGGACAGCATCATGACGGGAAACTGCCTGGTGGATTTGGTTCGATTGATGGAACGGCATCCCAATGCGGGCATCATCCAGGCCCCTCCCCTGCCCGTTAATCGAAATACTTTTTTTGGCCGGCTCCGCCAGTTCGCGACTCATGCTTACAGTTCGATTTTTATCACGGGGCTGAATTTTTGGCAGGCGGGCGCGGCAAATTATTGGGGGCACAACGCGATTATTCGTATACAGCCGTTCATCGACCATTGCCGGCTTCCGAAATTGCCCGGCAGGGAACCGTTGGGCGGCTCGATTTTAAGCCATGATTTTGTTGAGGCGGCGTTCATGCGTCGGGCGGGATGGAAAGTTTTTCTTGCGAGCGAAATGCGCGGCAGTTACGAGGAAGTTCCGCCATCGCTTATCAGCTACGCGGCGCGCGACCGGCGCTGGTGCCAGGGAAACATGCAGCACGCAAAATTATTACTGACTCCAAAGCTGCATCGCGTCAGCAGAATGCACATGTTAATGGGCATCATGGCCTACCTTGCCGCGCCACTATGGATGCTGACGCTGGCGTTGAGCACGATTGAAGGAATTCGCGAGGCACTTTGGCCGCATCCGTATTTTCCGCCGCATCGAACACTTTATCCGATTTGGAAAATTTCGGTCGCCGAACAGGCAATATTGCTTTTTGTCGCGGTGATGGGGTTGTTGATGGTGCCGAAATTGTTGAGCCTCGCAATTCGCCTGATGAATCGAGAGGAACGAGTGAGCTTTGGCGGGGGAGGCAAACTGACGCTAAGCGTGTTGATTGAATCGGTGATGGCAACCTTGCTCGCGCCGGTGCTGGCGTTTCTGCAAACGCACTTTGTCGTGGGAATTTTGATGGGCAGAAATGTCAAATGGGACGCGCAGGATCGCGGAGAAGCGGAAACAACTTTTGGTGAAGCCGCGCGACGGCATTGGGCAAGCACATTGTTGGGAGTTGTGTGGCTGGTATTGTTGCTGGCGACGACGCCGAAGCTGGTTTGGTGGTTTTCACCGGTGCTCGCGGGATTTTTGCTGGCGATTCCGATTTCTGTTTTGAGCAGTCGTGTGACTCTGGGCCGATGGGCTCGGAAACACCGATTGCTTCTGACGCCTGAAGAAGTTGATCCGCCTCAGATTCTAGTAACGCTTGAACGGGAAATGGAATTGGCGGCGCGACTGCCTTGGGCGGTAGAACGCAACGGATTGGAACTGGTGATCGAGGACCATGCCGTGCGCACCATGCACTTTTCGATGCTGAGCGAAGGCGAACCAAAGGATGAGTTGCGCCGGCACTATCTTGAGGGTCTGGAGATCAAGTATCGCCATGATGGCGCGCAGAGCCTTACCAAGCGGGAAAAGCGGGATTTGCTTTTGGAGGCGGATTCGATTCGGGCGTTGGTGGATGGAGTCCATGCGTCTGGTGGGGTGCTTGCTCATTGATTGAGGCGGTCTTCCCGGACGGTGTTTTTCCGCGAAAGATTGGGCAATTGCCCCAATTGAGATTGTGCGGATTTGGGAAGAGAGTGAGGCAGTAAGGAGATTGAAATCAAAATGAAAACACGAAACAAATATACAATCCGTATTGTGCCCGCGATCAGGACGGGGGCTGCCCTTGGCCTTGCCATCTTTGCCACGACTGCTTTGCAGGCCCAGGTAACGCCACCACCAAGCTCGACCCCACCGGTCGCGACTGACAATGGCAATCCTCCGAATGGCGAGAAGATTTCGCATCGCGCGAAGGAGTTTCTCAAAGACGCCGCGCAGGCAAATCAAATGGAAATTTCCCTGGGCGATATCGCCTTGGAGAAATCTCAAAACAAGGACGTGCGGGACCTCGCACAGACGCTACGCACTGACCATCAGATGAACTTCTCGCAGTTGCAGCCGCTTGCCCGAGGCTACGGCGTCGAATTGGATGCGAGTCTTTCGATGATGAACAAGCACACAGTGAGTCATCTGCAAAAGGCCAACGACGCGGACTTTGACAAAGAATACACGACAGCGATGATTAAGGATCACGTCGCGTGCATTAAGTCCTTTGACAAGGCGGTTGCAGATGTTCAAGAACAGGACATCAGGCAATACGCGCAGAACACACTGCCGACTTTGCGCGGCCACTTGATGAAGGCTGAAAAGGCGGCGCGCGCCGCGGGCGTGGACCAGGACAAAATCTCCTCGCTGTTGAAGGAGCTTCCAAGCAGTGAAGCCGAGCGAGGCGTTACCCTCAACCGCTAACTAACCATAGTTGTAGCGCACAAGCAGCGGGACAGCTTCGAGTTGTCCGGCTGCTTTTTATTTTACAGAGGAAAGTTGTAGTGGGTATTCAGGTTTATCCTGATTGAATCGGGGAACATGGCGGGTTTTCATTTCTCTTAGTACGGAGAGAGTGAATGAAATCCGCAGAAACATCGGGAATCGGTCGGGTGGAGACTGTCGTTATCGTCGATGACGACGAGGCTGACATCGCGATGACGCGGCGAGTTATCGAGGCTACCTGGCCGCAGGTTGGCGCCCATGCAGTGAAATCGGGTGAAGCGTTGATTCGTTACCTGCAAGGCGAAGATGAATTTTCTGACCGCGAAAAATATCCGTATCCCACTTTCCTATTATTGGACTTGAAGATGCCTGGGATGCACGGATTCGATGTGCTTCGATGGTTGACGTTACACCCTCCGCATAATTTGATTCCGGTGGTTGTGCTGACCGCGTCGGGACAAGTGCCGATGGCCCATCTTGCCTATCAACTTGGAGCGCGGTCATTCTTGACAAAGCCGCTGGCGGCAAGCGAGTTCGAGAACATGATTGGGAAGTTTGAACCAAAGTCCGAACTTCGCAAACAGGGTGGTTGAGAAAAGGCAGTTGTCGCATTAATGCGTTGCGGTTGCGGGGGGAGGCTGGTCCTTGGCTGGTGTCGGATTGGGGATCGGTTCGCGAAGAATGGTGAGGATGGCGGTCAATGGAACGTCAAGAATTGGGCTTCCCTCGCGAATTTGCCCGCCCACTTCAACCATTGCTTTGTTTAACAGATGCGCGCGCAGCAGGACTCGGAGGGCTTCCTCGTTGTCAGGAAGAATTCCGGCGCCGGCGATGGTTTGAAAATAAGCTTTCAGAAACGCCACGCTGACCCAGAGATACCAATAGCGCACCCAGGACTGGTATCGCGGCATGTTTTCTGGAGGGATGCTTCCTCGCTTGACGTGCTGGTTGAGACCAATGGCGGCCGCGTAATGGAACGAGCGGACCATCGCGGCGACATCCCGCATGGGCGAATGTTTTAGGCGGCGTTCGCTAATCGGGACCGAGCCGTCACCCTCGAAGTCCATGAAAAGAAAGTCCTTCCCTGTCCAAAGAACCTGGCCGAGGCGGCAATCACCGTGCAGACGGATTCGCTGGCCGGATAAACTTTGATTTGACAGGGCGCGAAAGGTATCGAGGATTACAGGCTCCAATTCCGCGATTCGTCGCGCGAGCGGAATTGTTTCCGGGGGCAACGCGTTGAGTTGGCGGCGGAGCAATCGCATGTTTTGAGTCGCGATGTTGCGCATGGATTGAAAAACTGCGCGGCGATGGTGCGGCGTCGAAGGTTCCGGCGAGAAGTCGGCGATCATTCGATTCGACGCTAGAGCCTTGTGCAATTCAGCAGTGCGAACGCCGAGCAGGCGCGCTGATTCGAGATAGGTTCCAATCGCGCCAGTCACGTCAGGCGGCACATCGGATTGGAGAAGTTTTACTGATTCGGAATGTGGGATTGCCGCGGACTGGTCCTGCGCGACTGAGGTGATGACTCGATCAAAATAGCGGCCCAGAGCGTCAAGCGTAAAATCCCAGCCGTTCAAGGCGGAAGGGATGAAAGAATTTGCAATCGCAAAAGTTATTTGCGAAGCACTGTCATCGGAATATTCAAGAGCGCTGAAAAAAGTCTGGCAGTTTGGAAATGCGTGGTTGTTGAGAAAACGCCCGACCTCTATTTCTGGATTCAATCCAGGGTCGAGCTGGCGATAAAGTTTAAGCTTCACTTTGTCGTCGAACACGACGGAGGAATTGCTTAGCTCATAACGCCCTGTGACTTTCGGCGAACTTGTGTGCCCCAAAGTCCGGCGCGATTCAGGCGAGCGCAAAACGTCGATTTCGCCGTAAGTTCCTTTGATCTTCCGAGGGCGCACGAGGATATCGAGCAAAGCGGCGCAAAATTCCGGGCTATGGAAGGCGTCGTAAAGGACGCCATTTTGGGCCACCGCTGAAATGTCAATCTGAGCAATGATGCGTTCCGGAGAGTGTTTGCGGAGTTCATCAGCTTCGGCTCCCACGGCAAAAGCCAGGGGCACGGAATATATTTCGCTGCCGCCATCGACGTAGTCCACTTGCAATAGGACGAGATCGGCCATTCCGTCGGACGGCAATTTCACCGGGACATTATCCTTGACGGTCAACAACTTGATGCCTCTGGATTTGCCTTTGAACCACGATTGAGCATGGAGGAAGGCCGGCAGAATTTCCCTTAAAGCGCGGCGATTCTTTTCGTCCAGTATTTCCTGCCAATCATTAACGAGGCTGACCGAGGGAAAGCTGACGACAGCCGGTGTTGAAGGCTGAGCTTGCGCGCCTGCGGACTTGGGTTCGATCGAAAACCAATAAAATGAATGCGGCCCCAGCGACAGAAAGTACGGTCGCTCCGTAATGACAGGAAATTCGGAGAGGCCGAAAAGCTCGACTGGCTTGCTGTGCTGAAACGCGGAAAGGTCCAGTTCGACGGGTTGCGGAAAACGGGAGAGATTTGCGACGACCAGCAGGGTTTCTTTTTCGTGTCGGAGAATGTAGCTGAGGATTTTGCGGTTTTCGGACTGAAGAAATTCGCACTTCCCCTCCCCTAACGCGCGCCAGCGTTTCCGCAAGGCCAGCAACCGCCGCATCCACCACAATAGCGAATGAGGATTGCTCAATTGGACTTCGACGTTGTTGGCTTCGTAGTGGTAGCCGGGGTCAAGAATAATTGGAAGGTAGAGGCTTTGTGGATTTGCCCGGGAGAAACCGGCGTTTTTGTCAGAGCTCCATTGCATTGGTGTGCGGACGCCGTTGCGGTCGCCGAGAAAAATATTTTCGCCCAGGCCGATTTCATCGCCGTAATAAAGAACCGGAGTGCCAGGGAGAGAAAAAAGCAGCGCGTTGAGGAGTTCTATGCTCTTGCGATCGTTGTTCATCAACGGAGCGAGCCGACGGCGAATGCCCAAATTGAGCCGGGCCTGCTCGACGTGGGCATACATGCGATACATGTAATCGCGCTCTTCGTCGGTGACCATTTCCAGGGTGAGTTCGTCGTGATTGCGGAGGAACAGCGCCCATTGGCTCGTTTCAGGAATCGGCGGCGTTTGCTCGAGGATATCGACGATGGGTTGGCGATCCTCCATGCGGACTGACATGAAAAGGCGCGGCATCAGCGGGAAATGGAACGCCACGTGACACTCATCCCCTTTTCCCTCACCGAAATAGGCGACGGCGTCTTCAGGCCATTGGTTCGCTTCGCCAAGGAGCATACGGTCTGAATATTTTTCATCGACGTGCTTGCGGAGTTTTTTCAAGAAGGCGTGGGTTTCGGGAAGGTTTTCGCAGCTCGTTCCTTCGCGCTCGTAAAGGTATGGCACTGCATCCAGGCGAAGGCCGTCCACGCCCATGTCCAACCAGAAATCCACCACTTTATAAAGAGCTTCATGAACGGCGGGAGAATCGAAATTCAAGTCCGGCTGATGCGAAAAAAACCGATGCCAGTAATAGGAATTGGCAACGTTGTCCCATGCCCAATTGGACTGCTCGACATCCTTGAAGATGATGCGGGCGTCCGCGTATTCCTTCGCGGTATCACTCCAAACGTAAAAGTTGCGCCACTCGCTGCCGGGCTTGGCTCGCCGGGATCGTTGAAACCAGGGGTGTTGATCTGAGGTGTGATTGAGGACGAGTTCCGTTATCACGCGGAGGCCGCGGTTGTGCGCTTCACGCAAGAGGGCTTTGAAGTCGGCGAGGGTTCCGTAAGTTTTGTTTACCGCGCAATAATCGGCAATGTCGTAACCGTCGTCCTTGAGCGGTGACGGGTAAAACGGCAGCAGCCAAATGGCTGTCACACCAAGGTCCTTGATGTAATCGAGCTTTTGGGTCAGGCCGCGGAAGTCCCCAGTGCCGTCGCCGTCGCTGTCGTAAAAGGCGCGGACGTGGACCTCGTAAATGACTCCGCTCTTATACCAAAATGGATCGCGGTCGAAAACCTGTCGGTAACGATTGGTTGTGCGCATGGTTTAGTGAAGCTCGAATTCCCTGAAAAATTTTAACGGTGCAAACGATTTTGAAAACCTGCTGAGCGATGCCATTAGTCCCATACCAGAACTTCGTTTGACACGCCCTGTGTAATCAATCGGGGATTCGCTGGAACAGCGCGTCGTGCTTTTGCTTACGAAGAACCAAAATGATTTTCTCAGAATCAACGAGACTGGGGGGAAATTTGTTTTATTCGAGGAGGAATTACTTGATGTAGTGCCTATTTTCTCGCTCAACCTGAGTCAACGAATCGGGTTTCACCCGATTGGCGGCAATGTGGTGGGTGTGTATATTCATTGTATGCAACTTGATAATCCAACGCCGAGTACTGTTCTCGTCCGCCGTGTTTCCAGAAACAAATTTCTGAGCGCGGACGGAAGTTGGGTTAAATGCGCCGAAGGGGCGTTGACTTTTCCCAACCTCTTGAATGCCATCAATACTTGCCTTGGACGCAGGCTTAAAAATGTGGAACTAATCCTGCGCTTCAAGGAGGACATGCCGGATCGCCGCATTCCGCTTGATGCGATTCAGTAATCTGACCTGGACTTCGCATAGGGCCAATCGGGCTTTGATGTTTTATTTCACCCACATTGAGTTTGCTTAGACTTTATGTGAGTCGCAAAAAATTCTGGTTCCAATTTAGGTTTCCCTCAACAATATGGACAATTCAGCCCGCGTGGTACTCCTCGTCGAAGATGGAGAGGACGATGTTTTTCTTTTAAAGCACTCTTTTAAAGAGGCTAAAATCGCGAATCCTGTCCGAGTGGCAAAAGATTGCGCGGAAGCCATGCGCTACCTGGGCGGCGAAGGAGAATTTGCCGATCGCAGCAAGCATCCCCTGCCCGTCCTGGTTTTGTTGGATCTGAAATTGCCGGACCGAAGCGGCCTTGAATTGTTGCAATGGGTCCGGCGAGTCAATATTAAATCGGTGCCGATTATTGTTTTCACCTCTTCATCCAACATCAACGATGTCAAAGCTGCTTATGAAGCCGGCGCGGCCTCGTATGTCGTCAAGCCGTTGACGGTCGAGGAACGCCAGCGGTTTGCGACGCTCGTGAAGGATTACTGGATCGGTTACAACGTCTTCCCTGGCTGAAGCAATGTCTTAATCACGGCGTCGAGCCGAAGTGGTCGAGGAAAAGATAGCGGCTTCGGTGGTTGTCTGGACTGGCGGATGACGATGCCTTAATGTGCATTACAGAGAAATCGCTGTCAGCGCCGTAAACCGGCCATTTGGGAAGGCCTGGACCGTTTGGATCGCCATTTTTCGCGAAGTTGGACCAATACGACATCATCAATTCCGATACGTCCCGATCTTCCTGCCGCCACGGGAGTTTTTTTGAATCGAGAGCGCCGAAAACGAATTCAATTTCCGAAGCGTGCGGAGCGTGGGTTTCGGCGTTCGGCGATGCGTCAGAAGGCAACGGCATCGTGTTCTCGAATTCATAACGGTAAACCGGCGAGCCTCCGGTCTTTAGTTGTATTTCCATCCACTTCCAGGTGCCAAAGGCAATGAACTGATCGCCATTGTAATCCTGCGCGGCGCGTTTTGCCTCGGCAACAGTCGTTGCGGAATAAGCCTTGAGAAAATCGTCCGCGCTGGCGGCGAACTTCGCTTTGGCGATTTCGGCGTAGTGCTCGAGATCCAGCTTTTTTTTGCCAAAATATCCTTTGTAATTTCCCTCGTCTCTGTTCCATCCGCCCAAAAGCGCAACATGGCTCTGTTTGCCCGCAGCGAATATGGAAATCGCATCCGAAGGGAAAAAGTATCCATCAATAATGGGATCGAATGTTGCCATCGGCAGCGTTCTTGAAGTGTCCAGCAGCTTTTTGGCGGGGGTATTGCGCAACATTTCAAGCGAAGAGCCACCCAGGGCGGCGGTGGCGAATTTAACGCAGGAATCCTCGGCATTTTCGCGATTGTCGAGTTTCAAGGTGTTGCCGAAAAACGCGCCGCTTTCGCCAATGGCGCGGTTGAACAATCCTTGCGAGAGCGGAGAAGCCATCAACGCGCTCACTGCGAAGGATCCCGCTGATTCGCCGAAAATGGTGACGTTATCGGGATCGCCGCCGAACGCCGAAATATTCCTCTTGACCCACTGGAGCGAGGCGACCATGTCCATCAGTCCGTAATTGCCGGAAGCGCCGTGTTCGGATTCTTTGGTCAGTTCCGGGTGTTCAAAGAAGCCGAAAATTCCCATGCGATAATTCATGCTGACCACGATCACGCCTTTTTGGCAGAGTTTGACGCCGTCCTGGCGCGGTTCAGAGGACGCGCCGGCAGCGAAACCGCCGCCGTGAATCCAGACCATGACCGGGAGTTTTGCGGAGGAGGAATTTGCGGGCGCCCAAACGTTGAGATACAAGCAATCTTCGCTGGGGCCTGCGTCGCGGAAAATCATGTCGCTGTAGATTCTAGCCTGCATCGCTTGCGGGCCGAAATCGGTGGCTTTGCGAACGCCCTGCCATGGCGTCAATGGTTGGGGCGGCTTCCAACGCAATGGGCCGACTGGCGGCGCGGCGTAAGGGATGCCTTTGAAAACGTGGACTTTTCCATCCGCAACGGCGGCCCCTTCCAATGCGCCGTCGGGAGTGTTTATTTGGACCTGCGCGTTAGCAACTGTGAGCGCGCAGAACAGGGCCAATAGCAGAGTTGTTTTCCTTGGATAGATGGTCATAGTGTCTAGGATAATCACTCTCTCCAATCGGAGATTTACGCAAGGCAATTGTCGCGCGGTTATTCCCCTGCTTTCGCGCGCATCTTCTTGATCCAATCCTCGGCTGGGCGGCCCTCGGACAAATGCGTAATTTTGAATCGCGACAGATCCGCGATGAACGCTTCGAGTCGCGCCTTGTACGCTTCTTTTTCCGACGCTGGAGCATCTTTTGCGGGAACGTGAGTCGCCACGTCAATATAACGAATTCCCATGCGAGCTTCCTGCACTCGATTCTTGATTTCAGGATTGTCCGCAGAGGATTCAGCCTGATCGAAAATCATGTTGACTGAGGCCAGGACGTCCGCGCTGAAGAGCGGCGATGTTGGCTTTTCAGAAATATGCAGGTGAACATCCGGCTTCTGAAGCTGGTCGTGGTACAGTCGTTGCGTGGCGTAGATTGCGGGGCCGGCTTTGCCGTAGTAACCGTCACAAAAATCCCGGACCAAATCCCAAACATTCTGGCGAGGATTCCAGAACAAATGCGCCATCACCCATGTGTGCATGACTTGCAAATCACAATTTCCCTGGTAATCGGCCTCGCAATACATTCCCGAAACGCCGTGGTCCCGATAGTATTCCATGTCTGCGCCGATTTCATCCCAATCCGGATAAGGCTGCGGGAAGTGGGAGAAATCGACCGCATAATGCCAGATTTGCAAATGGCCCGGTGCGATTTTTTCCCATGCCAGCAGCGCATTGTTGGAAACCTTGTTCTGCGGATCAGTGGCGAGCGGATGGCCGTCACAGGCGTAAATGGGAGCGAGGCAAACCAGAACGTTTGCTGCCGGGGCGATTGTTCCCTGAGTCGGCGCTTTTTCGGTGTATTGGTAGGCGAGCGTTTCGACCCAGATTTTTCGATGCGGCAACTGGGCCTGGACGGCAGCGGCAACTTTGTTGACAAAATCGAGCAATGTTCCGCCGGGTGATCCAAATTTTGCGTTCGCGGCCTGGCACAAATCGCATTGACAGCCTCCATCCCGGGCGTCGTTTGGCGAAAGACCGAGCGTCAACAATTTTGGATTGGCCTTCGCCTGGGCCAGCAGCGCTTTGACGATGATCTTAAAAACGTCGGGGTTGCTCAGGCAAAGTTGGGAGGACGGGTCGGAATCTCGTTTGCCTTTGACGAGACTATAATATTCCGGGTGATCGGCGAAGTAGCGGCTGGGCGGGACGAGATCGTAGAAATTCTCCGCGCCATTGAACAAACGGTTGACGCCGCCAATGTCGGGCTGATCGGGCACGCTGGCGCCATTGAGTTTAAGGTGCGCGTCCCATTGCGCGTTTCCGAAAACGATGATTTCGTCCGTGTTCCGGTAACTGAAGCCGGGAGTTTGCGTTTCGTTGAGTTTGGGGATGGTCACTTCGGATTGCTGCGGAAGCACGGTGGCGTCCGGCCCATACCAGCGCGCGCCGAGGTGGCCTTCGAGAAAAGAATAAACGGCGTAAAGCGTCCCGCGATCATCGTGGCCGGCAAGGAAAAGATTCTTGCGATCTGTGCGAATGACGAAGGCTTCGTCGGCCAAAGCATCCAACTTAACTTTTCGAAAGCCCGATGGAAGCCACTCGCTTGGACCGACAAAAATCGCCGGGCCGCGCGGTTTTTCGCTGACCACGGGCAAATCAACGCCGGCCATTTGCTTCAAGTCATCGGCAAGTTCGTGCGCGGCGTGTTGGACTGTGGCGCTGGCGTGTGGGGCGATGACTATTGAGAATCGGGTTTGTCCGTGATCTGCAAGAGGCAAGCTCGCAGCACGAGTCGGCAGAATCGCAAAAGAGAATATTGCCAGTGCAATAGAAAACCTTGTGAAAATTGGCGCGCGAAAAAATGAAGAACACATTTGTTGAAACAGCGATGGCATAATTGAAGGTCAATAGTTGCCTCGCCGGAGATCAATTACAACAAGTTATCTGTTGCGGGCGCAGGTGCGACCAACCGCCTGGTAAGTTTTAATGCGATTCGCTTACCTATCGCCGGGAAGTTCTTCCAGGATAAGGTTCCGATATTGAACTTTTGTGAACGCGCCGCCGTGGATTTGCAGGGCAATAATTCCCTCGCGCGGAATGGATGCGTCGGTTTCCGTGTAATCAACAGTTTTCACGCCGTTGAGCCAAAGCTCTATATGAGTCCCTTCGGCGCGAATCCGGTAATCATTCCACTGTCCGGGCTTGAGAGTTTTTTCACGCAGATCTTTAGGAACTTCGACAAGGTTTCGGTTGCGACGGCTTTCGTCGTATAAATTTCCATCGGTATCTGCGCCGAGATCAGCTTGGAATCCTGAAACCTCAAAATTGTTCGGCACGCGCTGCGAGCGGAATTGGATGCCGCCATTCACGAAGCCGTTCGATCCCTCGATTTTATATTGGAGACGCAATTGGAAATTTCCGAATGGCCGCGCTGTCGCGAGAAAGTCATTATGCGGTTGTTTGCGGGCAATGTCGCCGGCGACGATTGCGCCATTTTCGACCCGCCAGAATTTTGTGTCGCCCTCCCAGCCATTTAAAGATTTTCCGTCAAAAAGCGAAACGCGGTCGGCGGCGCTTACCCCAATAGTTCCTGACATCAGAAGACCGACGAGTGACAAAATTGATTTCAATTGTTGAATATTCACAATTCGACACGCTCTGCGCGCTTGTTTATTTGACGCCTTAAGTGCAGAAGAGATTATGGCGAGCGTCTCCCTGAAATGAAAGCGATAAGGACTGATCGTGAACTTGAGTGCCCGCACATTGATGCGGGATTGCGCGAACGCGGGGTGAGCCTCGTCACCCTTCCCGATGGCGTAAGCGAGAGCGCGTTGGCGCAGGAAATTGCGGATGCCGACTTGTTGTTGACTTGTTATGCTCCGATCACGGCCCGCGTCATTGAGGCTGCAAAGTGTTTGCGCGGCATTGTCAAATATGGAGTTGGGATCGACGCCATTGACATCGAAGCCGCCAAGCGTCATCGGATTCCCGTGGTGAATATCCCCGATTATGCGGAGGAAAGCGTGGCGGAGGGCGCTTTTGCCCTGATGATCGCGCTGGCCCGAAAGCTTGGGCCGCTTCATCGCGAAATGAACGCAAACGGCTGGGCATGGCCGACTCCGCAATGGTTGGGAAATGACCTGTCTGGAAAAACGCTCGGATTGATCGGCGTCGGGCGGATTGGCCGAAGCATGGCGCGAATGGCCGGGGCGGGTTTTCGGATGCGCGTAATTGGTTTTGATCCATTTGTTGACAAAGAAACAATGCGAGCCGCGGGCGTGGAAAAAATTGAAAAATTGGCCGAGCTACTTCCAACGGCTGATTTTGTTTCGCTACACACGGTGTTGAACCCGAGCACACGACACCTCGTCGGTCGAGCGGAATTGGCGATGATGAAATCTTCGGCGGCGCTGATTAACGTTTCGCGCGGGGCTTTGATAGATGAGGCTGCGTTGGTCGATGCGATTGTTTCTGGCCGAATCGCAGGAGCGGGACTGGACGTGTTCAGCCAGGAACCGCTGTCGCTGACCGGTCATCCGCTGAGCAAATTGTTCGGATTGCCGAACGTCCTTCTAACGCCGCACCTGACGTTTTATACGCACGAAGCAATGGAGAGGTTGGAACGCGAGACACTCGAACGTTGCGACGAACTTCTTGCCGGTCGTCCAGTCCTCGTAAAATCGCGTGATCCGCGTTTGAGGAGCCAGACACACGGAGTGATTTTCGAATAATCGCTACAGAAACAAGTCGAAGCAGAATTCCAGGCATGTGACTGGCACCGATTATTGGCCGCTCGCTCTCACATACAATTTGAACTCATCAGTCGCATCCAGGCTATAGCCGAGCACAATCAAGATTTTACCTCGAGTTCAGGCATTTAAAGGCCGTTGGTAGTGACTGTCGGCAAATTTATGGAATGGCATTCCCAACTCGCGGCCACGAATTGACCATGAAGTCTTCCTTTTTGCTACTGACACATCGTGCCGATACCAATTGCCGATACCAATTATTGGCCCCATCCCGTGCTGTCCCTTACGAAGAACCAGAGGCCACATGTAACCGTTCGCGGTCGTCGGTTCGATTCCGACCCTCGCCTCCAGTTCTAACCGCGTGTGCGGCAGAGAATTAGGAGTCTCGGAAAGCCAATGGCTAACAGTTTGGCTAACAATTTTTGGATTGCTCCAAAATTGTTTCAATATTCGGGAGGATTCTCCCGGTATTGCCTGACTGCCGGAATCTTCGTCAAGGTAGGCTGGATGACGCATGAACATGAAATTGCGTTACCGTCTATTCCTTCGTCGCAAGAGCGTCTATTACGCCTTCGACGACACCACCAAAACCTTCACCAGCCTTAAGACCAAGGACAAAGCCGAAGGCGAGCGTTTGCTCATGGCGATGAACGAGGCAGGCAAACAGCCCGCCATGAACTTGAGTCTGGCCCGCGTTTATCTCCGGCACAGCGACCCGCTTGTTGGCACTCGCACCTGGGGAAACGTGCTGGATGAAATCATCGCACTCAAAACCGGCTCGACGCAGGCGAGATGGAAATCCGCCGCCAAGGACAAAGCATTCGCACCGATCCTCGACCGGGTTTTAATCGAGACGCAGGCCGAGCACCTTCTGACCGTGTTGCGCTCCGGCACGGTTTCGACGAACGCGTTCCTGCGAAAGGTTCACAACTTCGCAGTGGATATGAACTGGCTTCCCGCCACAGTGATTCCACGCCGCCAATGGCCCGCCATCCACTATAAAGAGAAACGAGCCATCAGGCTTGAGGAACATCAGAAAATCATCGCCGCCGAAGTGAATCCCGAACGTAAAACGCTGTATCAATTGTGCTGGCACTTGGGGGCGAGTCAGGGGGACATCGCCAGCTTGAAAGGCGAGGACGTTGACTGGACAAACGGCACCGTCAGTTTTACCCGAAAGAAAACCGGCGTGCCCGTGCTGGTGCATCTCGGCAGCGAGGCTTTGAATTTGCTTAAGGACTTGCCCGCCGAAGGCTCGTTGTTTCCTTATCTGTCCCGCGTGCGTGCTGGCGACCGCGCCACTGAATTTGCCTCGCGTTGCCGCCAGCTTGGCATTGTCGGCGTGACATTGCACAGCTACCGCTACGCTTGGGCGGAACGCGCCAAGACCGTCGGCTATCCCGAACGGTTCGCACAGGAGGCATTGGGCCACAACAGCAAGGCCGTGCATCGCGCCTACGCGAAACGGGCTTTGATGAAAATTCCATCCTTGGAAGATTACGAACGCCAGGCTGCTGTTGAGGTTGTACCAGCAGCATAGTGCCGTTGCGACTATGAAAGAGGCTAGACACGGAGTAGCCAGCACCAGCCCCACGCGTCCGACTGTTCCAAAACCGATTCAGTCGGCGCTGCTTTGTGTAGCCCGCAGTCGCCGGAAGGCAAGGTTTCTGGGCTCCATCATATACTGCACTCTTCTTGACGCTTACCAGTCACTTCCGGAAGGCGGAAGACGGCGGAAAGGCGAATCGGGCTTGACGGGGACTTCTCACTCTGCGACTAATATGGAAGCCGAATCACCTTAGTTTCATGGTAATCGCCAAAGGGATACTAGCTTGTGTTCTCTTGACAGAGCTTGTCGCGCCTGCCAGCGCAGCGGAAGCTCAAATCGAAGCGATGGAACAAACGAATTTGCTTCACCTAGCTTTTGAACACTTCAAGAGTGACTCGCCACCGATCTCAACTTTGGAGAGCAATTTATTCGCACAAGCAACGCTGCGCATGACAAATGGTTTTGCGATTGTACCTCTGCGCTTAACCGGGTCAAAAACCAATAAAGATTTTCAAGAGATTCGCGCGAATAGAATCGAATGGTTGTGTACAGACCGATCTGCGAAGAAAATGGTGAGCGATTGCGGCATATCCATCTCAGATGCGAGAATTCGTGGTGACTTAAACCTAAATTGGGTCGACGTGAACTTTCCGGTGCGTATACGCAACAGCTTGCTTGAGAATGCGATAAATCTCAATTTTAGCCACTTTGGTGCTCTTGATTTTTCTGGCACGGTAATTTCCAACACAGTCCACGGAGAAGGAATGCGAATAGATCATCATGTGTATTTTTGTGAGGGATTTAGGGCTGAAAAGGGACTAGACATGGAGGAAACCTCAATTGGTGGAAACCTAAACTGTTGCGGAGGATATTTTGGCAGTATGCCGGGCGAGAATGCACTGAGCGCATATGGCTCAACTATCGGTGGGTACGTCTATTTCTGTACTGATACAAACTCTCAGTTTCATTTCGAAGCTCACGGCCGGGTCTCTTTGATGAAAACAACCATCGGCCTAGGTGCCGACTGCAGAGGCGGCATATTCATTGCCTTGGATGCCAAAGACGAGGGTGCTATTCGAATGACAGACATGATTGTTCACGGGTATGTAATTCTAGGGTACGGTTTTAAGGCGATCGGCGGTGTAAGTTTGGCCGGATGTGAGATTGACGACTATTTTAGTGACATTGACGGATTTATTTTCAACCCATCGAGTGGTGCGCTTGACCTGAGTGGATCAAAAATAGGAGGAACCGTCCATTTGAGTGGAACGAATTATGGACAGGTTCGACTAGCGTATGCGCGAATCGCTGGTGCTTTGTTAAGCGACGGTCGCTTCGAATGTACTAATGGCCCCGCAATTTCCGCCCGTTGTATGCACATTGACGGAAATATTTCGATTGATGCATCTTTGGGAATGGCCCCTCTTTCTATTGGTGAATTGAATTTTGATGGAGCAGAAGTGGGCGGAGACATGGACATTACGAGTGCGACATTTTGTTGCGGCTCTGGCTCAATGGTGTTTAGTGCACGAGATGCCATCGTAAAGGGACACGTCCACATTAGCAGCTCGAAAATCGGGGGAGTAATGAGTTTCCGAGAAACTACGATTGACAGTGATTTTTGGTGGTGGTCAACTAACACGGTCGGTGAACTGGATCTTACACTTGTAGAGACGAAGGCACTTTGGCTGGGATCTGTCAAGGAATGGCCAAGTCGCATTGACCTTGACGGTTTTGCTTACGATCGCGTTGTGGGGTCCGGCGGTCAAAGCTCGGCCAATTTGATAGCCTGGTTACGTCAGCAACCACTGAACGAGTTTCATCCGCAACCTTATGAAAGACTCGCAGAGGCGTTGCGAAAGGCGGGAGACAACTCCAGTGCGAAGGACTTGCTGATTGCCAAGAACGATGATAAGTATTGGCGTGCTTTCCCAAAGAGCTTTCACCCACTCTGGTGGGTTTATCGCGCTTGCGTTCGTTATGGGTACGAACCATGGTGGGCACTTTTGTATAGCTTGACTTTCATCGCCTTCGGTTGGGCGGTTTTCCGCAGCGCACACCTAGCCGGTATGATGCAATATATCGGCGAGAAAGTGTCTCACAAAGGCCCCATCAAAAAAACGAAGCAAGATTACCGCTTGCCGTTTCCTTCATTTATATATTCAATGGAAAAGTTCGTACCGCTCTTAACGTTTGATGTGGGTAAGAATTGGAGTGTATCGGTCGAAAAAAACGGACCGCTGTTTTTTTGGATGTGGAGAATACCAGGAGTTACGCTCACAAAGAGCAAAGTCCAGGCGTATCTCTATTTGCATATTGTTCTGGGATGGGTGCTTACGACATTATGGGTCGGAGCGCTAACGGGTTTGGTAAAGGATTAATGAGCGACGAACGCCATTCTTTGCGTTAGCTCAGAAAAACTCTAAAAATAGCTGTCGTCAGGGTATTGAATGCTAATTACGCTCCACATGGCTTAGTCGATGCAAACTGCTGCATTCAAAAGTCGGCGCTGAACGCGCATACAGCATTAACTCGTCACGCAAGAAGGCGGTGGCGGTGGTGGAGGCGGTGGCGGTGGTGGAGGCGTAGGAGCAGGGTCGCGGAATTGTGTCGAAATTCTCGAATCAAGAGCCACCTTCGCAAGGACGCCCCCAAAATTTGACGGGCTAGATGCCGACATGTTAGCAAGCCCTTGAGCTTCCGCCGAACCCGCGGTAAACAAAGTTAGCAGGGTTGCTCCCGCAATAATAAAAAAAGGAATAGTATTTTTCATTCAATTCTTTTGACTGAAATCTTTTAAAATTATTCAACCCGTTAATACAATGAGGGACAAGCACTTATCCATTTTGATGCCACCTACGAATATATCGCGGTATTCAAAAATGTCAAAATCTAGTTGAGTATCCAGTTGCCGCCGTCGAATTTTAAGCCAGAGCTAGAAGCCTGGTGTCCAGCTGTTTGCACAAAGAATGAGTGACCGCTTTCAATGATGAAAGACGTATGAGCGAAATCTCAAAACACCGGGGAGGAGCGGCACTCTACAATACTGTCGAAGCTACGAAATTGGGCCTCAATACTTGAAATGCGTATTTGCTTCTACAAATTGGTGCCGGCACCGGCGGCGTTATCATTGGACTAGGCGCGTCTCTGCTTTTTCCTTGCACCTTTGCTTTCTGTTCATCTCTTGAATCTGCTTTTCGACGATGCGAATAGCTTTGTCCAGCCAGTCGGGGTCGTGACTCATCCGCTCGATTTCTACTGTCGCAAACCACTTGCGGGCGTTCTGCGCTGGTTTGCCCAGCGGTTTGAGATGTCCGGCCCGCATCAGGAACGGAAGATAATAATTGGGCCAGCCCAAAATGGCCGCCGCCTCTTCCATTCCTACGCACGCCGCACGATTACCATGATTTTGTTTGTCGATCGTCATGTCTGCTAACCTCTTTTTTGCAATCTTTCATCGGCCATTCGTCCGCCCGACTGAGTCTCGTAGTCTCGGAGCTCGAACCGAACGCGCAGCAGCAAGGCCAGGTCTTCCCCCAACAACCGTCTGGCCTCGCAGGACTTCACCAGCTTCCAAAGCATTTTCACTTCTCTCGTTTTCATGTAGGCAGAGTTCATCTTCAAGCAATCCCGCCTTGTCCATGCCCGCCGCTGCGCGGCGGGCATGGGCAAGGCAGGGAACTGCCTCCCCGGTGACAACTGGCAGTATTGCCGCAGCCTGGTCGAATCTATTGCCCCTGTCCGCAGTTTTTACAGCCCGTTTGAGCCGGTCTTAGCCTGCTGCGAATCAAATTGCGGTGTATGCCGTTATCGCCGACACAGTGGCCGCACTTAGGGAGTTCGTCTTACTCCGCTTGGCGTTGTCCTTGACGGCGTCTCTTTCCTATTTGCCGCCGGCCCGCCAATACGCGGAACACCGACTCGGAAAGCATGACGTCGCAGTGACCCCCAAACTTTTTTGCCTCATAAAAATCCCCACCAGCCCGCTGGTATTCAGCTTCGCAGCCTTTGAGGACATAGCCGACACCGTCAAGCAGTGGACTATAAAGAGTAACGCGCGCCATGCCGCCGCCCATTCGCTCCCATATTTTCATGAAGGCAAAACAGGTGGCCGTGGTCAGCGCGTGTTGAGGAAACCCCGCGATTAGTGCATGAAGGTGGCCGCGCCCGGTCAACTCTCCGTCTTCCCGGCGCAGACACCAAATCGTTTCTTTGAAATGAACCCCGAAGTTGTCCGCCTGCTCCCGCATTAGCGCGAAGAACATCTTGATGCGCACCGCGTCCGTCATCTTCTCACTCTTAAAGGTGAGCGTGGCGAACAGTTGCCATTCGATGAGTGACAGGGCAAACAATTCGGGGTTCATTTTAAGTATTCTTAAACTTTACCGTCCGGGCCGGTGACTATCGCGCCACGCGCACGGAGACGACCGCCAAACGGCACCAGTTCGCGAACTCCGATGACAATTTGTTTGTCCTGGAGTTTGCCTGCGTATTTGGTCTTTTCGTCCTCGCTGAGCGTGTAATCAAACGGCATCAATAGACGGTAGCCAGAAGGGTCAACGTCCTGGCAGGTGATGATTTGGCTTTTGACCAAGCCCCGTTTCCCGACGTACTCGTCCGGGCGATCCGAGATGATTGATACTTTCAGTTGCATTTTTTCTAACCTTTCATGGTCTCGGCGGAATTGTTGTTTTTCACCGACGCTGCCGAGGGAGGCCGGGAAATTGACTTGACCAGTGGATTCACCTTGGCGGATTCGCCATCCTGCTCGATCAGTTGAAAAATCTCCTCAACTGGCTTATCGAAATAGCGCGCAATCCGAATTGCCGTTTCAAAACTGGGCCGAATGTCTCCACGTTCCAAGCGCGTCACGTACGCGCGAGTCATCTTGAGCCGGTACGCCAGTTGGGATTTTCTGATTCCTTTGGCAGCCAGGCACTCCGCCAGTCGGTTCTGTAATGTGCTACTCATTTGTCAACCTCACTATGTCGCACGTTAACAACTTGTAAATGGTCAAATGGAGAAATTCACATATTCCGTTGACAGGCAGTTAACGTTTGAGTATAGTGAGTCCGAAATGACCGAAACAAAGTCAACAAAAGCGCCCGAACGGTTTATCCGACTGCTCAAAAAGAAAATGCAGGAGCACCCTGGTCGAATGTCGTTGAGCCAAGTCGCCAGGAACGCCGACCTCTCGCCTGCATATTTGTCTTTGCTGCTTAACGGGGAACGTGGGGTGCCATCCAATGATGCTATCTCCCAATTGGAGCAGGTCTTGGACATCGCCAAAGGGGAACTCTTCAAAGCTGCTGGAAGGCCTGATGATCAAGCGCTGGAATTCTTCAGAAAAGACGAGGCAGGCTCAATCATGCGCACTCTGGCACCCCTACCCAACAGTCAGCTTTCCGCCATACGCAAATTGATTGAGCAATTTGTGCAAAAACAGAACCGCGCCAAAAGCAAATGAAACGAAAAACCAAAAACATCCTTCGAGAGATCGCCATGGAACTTGGCTTGAAGATTGTATTTGTCAATTATTTGAGCGACGATATTCATGGAAAGCTATTGCCGCGCGAAAAGCGTATCCTCATTAACGCCAACAAACCTCGATATGAGCATGTTTATACCCTGCTTCATGAGTTTGGCCATTTTCAATTGCACTTCAAAAATTGTGCGCCAAACCGATTTAACCGTTGGTATCTGAACCGCCGTTGGAAGATAGAAGCCATCGCGGTATTTGCCTCAAAAGTGCGGCGACATCTCCGATTTAAATTCAATACCCATGCCGGCAAAGAATGGGAAGCTGACCTATGGGCTTTGTGTGCGCTGCTTTATCTCCAAAAATTTATTGGCCGCTCTTACTTGACAACATTTCTTGCACGCCATCCTGAAAAAACCAGCGTTTTTCTTGTAGCGGTTTCCGGGATGCTTTGCGACGCCATTAAAAAAAGGGCCAAGACCGCCTTTCAAATAATTTGGAAGCCGTTCATCTGGGTTTGCGCATAATTCTTCCACAGCTCAACGGTTGTCGCGTTCCGTCGCACCCGAATTCTATCCACCAACCCAAACAGGGTAGTACTTGGGCAACCGAGGCCGGGCAACATTGAAACGCCGAGACTGGCTTCCGGGGGCGTCTGAGCCGTCTAATGAAAAATGAACACCAAAGCTCAATGTCAAGTCGCTAATTCTCGTTTAATCTGGGCAAGTAATGCGGAACCTCCTTCAACCTCTTCCGCGGTTCGCAGAACCCGCACGAGTAAATCATCGTTCTTGATGCACTCGTGAAGGTGCTCAGGAGGCCAGCGAAAACGTACGAATGCTTCAATTAAACCGCGCCGCAGACGCTCACATTTATCCCAATCATGCCTCCGGTCAAGGTGTGGCACGATTGGATCGAGGATAATCCAGTTGCTGTCGGGCATTTTGCCATTCCAAACGAGGTGGTGAATAGGCTCAAAACACAGACCTACTACTTTAATGGGGATCGGGGCAACGTTTTGCAATCCCAAAGCCAGGAGCAATGCGGTTAAATAGTTCACCTCGCCGTAATTTGCTTGCTTGCGCTGTTCTTCATATTCTCGCAGCCATATATCTGTCCCGAAATTTTTTATCTGGTATGAGAATGGCGCAACAATACGGAAACACATTATTTTGGCAAAAATCGGTCGATCTGTTGTCGTGGTGAGCCATTTCATGACGCTTTCGACGTGAAAAGTAAGCGCGCCCATAACATTCTCGGACAGTTCCTTCCCAGAATTTGCAACGTAGTTCAAAATACCAAAAACGCAGGGTTGACCCCACTTATCGAGTGCTCTTCTTACGATTGTTTCAGCGCCCCCTGATAGGATTGCTTCTGCTATACCTTCAATGAGTTCATTGCTCAGCCCTTCGATTGACGCCAGCGATTCAAAAAGCTCGCGCACACTATCTCCCGCAGCAAACCATAGTTCTGCCGATGTTCCAAGTTCCGGTTTCTCTCGAAATAGGGTTGGCAAGAAATGGGGTTGTTGGGCAGTAATCTTTTTGGCGATTTCAGGGTTAACGGCTTCCAGTAAGCCAGCGAGAACTTCTTCGCCCAGAGGGTTTAAGGTTCCCTTGAACAACTTCGATATAAGTTGTCTTGCATCCTCATGGCAATTCTTACACAAGTAATTAGCTCGCAAGCGAAGTTTTAAACTTTCTGAGTCAAAAGCGTTGTAGGCTTCCGTTAGGGAAAGTTCTGAGAGCATCTCACACTCGTTAAAATTAAACTTGTAAATTTTGGGTCGATTCTCCCCAAAAAGTTTTTGTTTGAGGACCAATCCCGACAATTTTTCAGGAAAATAATTCGCAACAATCTTAATCAGGTCCTGCAAAGAAATGGGGATCTCTGAAAGAAATTGAACAACCAAGCAGGCAAAACCCTTGAACTCTTCGATGCGATTTCCATCAGCGACGGACCACAAGAGTGTCCTAAATTGCCCGCCGTTCGGCAGCGCTGCATCAGATGCTGTGCTATTAGCCCAATTCTCGTCAGACGCAATTTCGTCTCGGCTCAAAACGCTCATCTCCTGTGACTGCTTCGCCAATGCGGAAGTAACAATTTCCCGGATCAATTGCGGAGGAGCGCACTGTATATCAAATGGCCTTCCAACAAATCCTCGAGATGACAAAGCGCCGGTACAGAAACTAAAATTACTGCGTAAAATCGGCCATTGCTGCGACCAAAGCCTCAGAAGAGAAGTCTCAAAGCTTGTTGAGCTAGAGGCGGGGATAAGTAAATTGCGTCGATTTAAATTGTACACGGCGTTCACTAAGACGCCGATATTCGCGTTTCCAGAAGTTTCGGTGAATGGGGAATCGTTTCTAGATTCACCATCAAAACGAATGGAAGTTGCATATGCCCCAGATACTCTGGTCGATTTCTCAATCGATTTTACCGCTTTGGGGCGGTTAAAAAGTTTGGTAAGTTGCTCCAAGGCTTCGATGGCCTTCATATCCTCGAAACTCAAAATTAGGCTATGCGTCCACACGCACCCTGGACGAGGCATTTCTGCTGCATACCATGTTTTGGCAAACACATAAAGGTTCAGCGCAGGAACGGGATAGCCAGTCAAATATTCGTCGAATCCTGGAAATACACTTCCCCCTGACAGGTCGCTCATTCTGAGCATTAGGCGCGCGATCTCATCTGAGATATTTATCGAACTCTCTATCAATCGATGTCCCTCAGAATATCCGTGGAGGCTTTGGTGTATCAATAAGTCTTTCATCGCCTGCTCGACAATTTCAATGTTTCATCAACCAAAGCAGCGGTTCAGTGATGTCGTGAGGATTCTCGATATCTTCTCCTACTACCTGAATTCGTTCAGCCGGCTGTTTCGCTTGCAAGGCATCCAAATCCTTCCCTTCGTAATCTCCCCCTTGTGCACTTACGCCATAAAAAGAAAAAGTAAATTTTTCCGTCTGCGACGCTAAATATTGAGTTAATAGCGGCAATTCTTGTTGAACCCAAACCGAAGGGCTAATTTTAGAAGCGACCACTTCATCCCATGCCGAAACGACTATGGCTAGTTTGAACGGCGCTCTGAAGTGCTTGTTCGCTGCAAGGAATTGTAAAAGTTCGACGATCTGAACTTGGGTTGGGGCTTTTTCAATATCCCACGGAGTCGTCGGAGGGTTAGGGGTTTTTGCTTCGGCAGCCGACTCCTCTTCCTCATCGTCTAACAAATTAGCAAGTCCCGCAATTTGCGAAATTCGGAGCGGTTTCGCCAGTGATTTGGAGTGTATAAATAAAATACCTCCGTCAGCAGCCTTAATACAGTTCTGATAACTCTCTGTTAGCTGCCTGCTGGCCCACTGCTGCTTAAATGTTTCTCCAGAAATATCCGGGAACGTCAAGTGAATCTCTTGGTCCCCATTTCTTTCCTTAAGCCACATCGAAACCAAAGTTTCAATATCTGTCTGATTGCGGCCAACCGCCTCGTATCCGAGCCACGCATTGCAGATTTTGTTTAAATATGCGCTATTGCCGTCCAATTTCTTTAATCCTAGGGCGGTGTTGACTTGGTTTTGCTGAATCGAATACCAGAGTGCCGCAAGAAAGCTCGTCTTTCCAGTTGCAGGCAGTCCAATCAGTAAAAAATTGCGAGGATTCATTATTTATTTTACTGGGTTGACGTGGCCTGGTGGTTAGTTTCTACCTGCTCTTCTTCGTCTTGATCAACCGAAACAGAAGTAGATTCGCTCGCAACCGTACGACCTTGAGGATACTTGGTGACCCAATCCTCAAGGAGTTCGCCGACGCCATATCCAAATGTTAATTTCGGGTAACGCTTTGGTCTCGCAGCAATTTGATGAAATTTTAAATTTTTAATCCTATGATCGAATCTTGTCTTAAATTCCTTCTCTGCCTGTTGCATTAATACTTTGGCTGCGTTTTTTTCTTTCTCTTTCGCGGCCTCAACGAAATCAACTTTTGCCCAAACTACAGTAACGAAACAATCTGGCTCAAACATCTCACTATCTAGGCACGATTGAATAAGGGACGTTGCATCCTTCACCATGCCCCAGCGCTTTGTCGGTTGAAACAGCTTTTCGCAGTCCAGAAAAACCAAAATGTGAACGGCGCGACGCAAAAACGTGAGCTTTTTGCATTCATCAGTAGAGTTTCTGGCGTGCTCGAACATCTCACCTGAAACATCAGTGATCAAAAAATCAATTTGGCCAAGCGCCTTTGGGCCATTTTGCAGCTTAAGGTGAACATATTCTGGATGCGGTCCTTCGTATGTGTTCCGCCCAGTGTCTTCCTCGTCGTTTCCCGAATCTGTTCTCCCTAAATGGCATTTTTTCTCAAACGCGGGAAGCGTATCGCATCCAGCGAACATCTTCTTTTCAATAGGAGCTGTTTGAAACAGTTCATAAAGGCTGGTGAGCAGTGTTGTCTTTCCACAGTCCACAGCACCCGCGAGAACGATCAACCGCACCGGTCGCTCTGATTCCATGCTTCGGGCCTGTGCTTCATTAAGTTCAATCCCGGCCGGAAGTCGAATCAAACCGGGGACGGCGCCGGTTGTAGTCAGCAACGCTTCCGCGCTGGCCGGTATCGTGGCATCGGTTTCTTTGCTTGGCTGTATTGTTGGGGGTTCTGTTGCCATAACCGTTCCTCGGTCATCATTTTTTAGTCACGACTTTGGCCTCAAATGGGTTTTCCTCTTCGGTCTCTTCTTGGTACTCCCTTTGAACCAGATTCCAAAGCTCGGCCAGCTTTCCCTTTTCTCGTGCGCTTTTGAAAACTAAAGCGGCTAATTCTTCACGTGTCAAGGCGTGGCCACCGGATTTAACCAGACGAAGTGCCAAGGCAATCTCCACCTGTTTATGGTAGGGAAGATTCAAAAAACGAAACGCTAGTCTCTTCGATGGGCTGAACACGGCTGTTTTACTTCCCACAAATGGTGGATTTTCAATTTCCAACTCGTCAAATTTATCATCGGGTTGCATTCCGTTCAAATCCTCATTCGCCCACTTTCTTTCCACTTCCTCAACAAAAGCAATAACCTTTTCTTTCGGCGCAAAAATCAAATCCTCGACGTTTTCCAAATCGAAGAGGCCCTGGTAATAATTTGCCGACAAAGGCGTTGCTTCGCCCCATAATGCTGGGCAATTTTCCTGCTTTAAAACCTGCGCTACAAAATAGCAAATCGCCGTTCCCACACCTCGAACTTTGTGGGTGGCATTTTCAGGCTCTTTTGCAATGTTTGGGTGAGCTCCAAGATAGTCCAGTATGATCTTGTTCGACCATGTTCGCCGAAAATGGCAATACCCTATGACGTCAGAAACGCCGTACCAAGTGCATTTCAAAAGAATAAATGCGGCCACCTCGACTTTGGGATTCGTTTGAATGTGGTCGGAAATATCACTCAATGTGTTCGCGTAAATTCCCGTACCCCTCGACGCTTCGTAACGCTTCACAGCCAGTTGAGCAAAATCCACCGTGTCGACGCGGTAAGGATTCTGATCCTCGCCCAAGGCGGTTTTCCACTGAGCAACAAATTTTAGGTCTTCTGGCTTCGCAAAAACGACTTTAACTTTTTGCCGCTGCCCATTCAGTTTAACGGGAATTTCCATCTTGCGTAATTCAAAATGTTTAACCGTGCGTACTTGCGCCTCGTAGTGTAACGGTTGTCTGCGCGTTTCCCAACATAATTCAACGGCGTTTAAACCGAGTTTCACCGCCGCACCATCAGACCGGTTGAAAATCTCCGCAAGTCGTTCCACTTCGAGAATTAAAGGTCGCTACGTTGCACGACCTCGCTCCGTTTCTCAACCGGACTGACAGCGCCCCAAATCTAGCCGGAGACAGCGAAAAGTTGCCACCGCCGGGAAAATGCCAGGCGTCCCGTCTGTGGCAATTTTCCGCAGACTCCGGGCAGCGAATTGAAACAGAATGCGAAGTTAGCTTGTTTGTCTTCGCCTTTTTACGACTGGCGTCACCCCACCGTTCGCTGCTCGCTGGTCCGACACCAAGCCGACAAATGGAGCGAGATCAAAAACCGTGCCAGCGTCGCCACTTCTCCTACTTCGCCACTGTCACGGTTTTAGCTTTCGCTGATTTTTGAATTCGCTACCGCGCACGGCTCGATGTCTCCCCGTCTGTGAAGCGAGCAGCAAACGGCAGGGTGGCGGACAGCGGTTTCAAAAAAAAGCTATGAAAATAACAAATCAAAATGAAGCGTCAGCACCAGCGAGTGTTCGGCCATCGTCGGTTTCTAAAAGCAACGCGGCGCATTTCGCAAACCGGGGTTTGTCCACGGAATCGGTTTTAAATTATCTGCGGACGAAATTGCCGCAACAATATGAATTGGCCGAGGTCGTCGGCAGGTGGATTTGGCTGGAGATTTCGCCCGCACGAAAACCCGTCCTGTCCAAAATGCTTTGGACGCTCGGCTTTCATTGGAAC
>DASXZW010000026.1:0-28887 GCA_036501665.1 Verrucomicrobiia bacterium | reverse complement strand
CGGCAAATCCTGTTCCAAAGTCATGACGGATGTCCCGAAAGATTTAAACGCCCAACTAAGCAAACTAAGCCTGACGCACTTATTTGCCGCGACGCCATAAGCCGCCGTAGCCCGACAGGCTGGCCCGCTTCGCTCGGAAAGCCGGCCTTTTTGAAAGGAAGTTAGGTTAGCGAGGCTCAAAAACCGGGAGGGATTTACGCATTTGTCGTTGCCAGCAGCTTAATCCGGGGAGAAATCGTTCCAACGCCAGATGCACTGATTGCAATTCATGAATCATACGGTTACCAATTGGTGGACCGCTTTACGTATGGGATAAAACGCCACTACATGAAGTTCCCTCGGCGAAGCAATAGCAGCAAAATCATTGAAGATAATGTTTTAGTGTTTAGACTGCGGACATGAGCTTTGTCTGGAAGACAAGTTACGTAGGGTATCCCAATTTCTTCACCGGCACAACCGCGGCCCATGAATTGGGTGAGTTTTTCCGGTTGATTGCCAATGCTGCTCGTCGCGGAATCAGTTACGGTGACTTGAAACAGGAGGCAAAGGCCCGGTTTGGCGTTTCGGGCCATCAAACAGAAACAAAAAAGGCGGCATTTCAAGAATTTGGATTGGCTTATGTTGCACCGCGTTCTGATTTAATTTCGCTCACACCGGCGGGCAGTCAATTATTTGACTTAGTTCGTACCCCTGCAACAGCCGACGCTGAAAGAAGAAGAGTGCTCCTCTTGCTCGGAAGGGCTTTGAGCCGCTTTCAGTTTCACAATCCTTCCGTGTCTGGAGCGAGACAGGCTTGGTCTCAATCAACGGATGTGCTTCCATATCTTGCCGCGTCCTACCTCTTTATAAAGCTGGACGGATTAATATCAATCAGCGAACTTTTTGGAGCGGTGTTTGGCCTGCAAAGAATGCGCGACCTGCCCGATCTTGCGATACAGATTGGAGAGCACAGGAAAAAGCGAAAGCTCTTTAGCTTGCTCAGAGGCTTACCAAGCCATGCTGGAACACTCGCAAACCTTTATGGCCCATTTCGGACTGGATGGGGAGATTCTTAAGGATGAAAAGGTAAACCTTTATGGGTCCGAGGAACAGTGCTACGAACTTACCGAGGCAGGAGTTGAATTAATCAACACGATACTGAATGAAGAGTGGCCGAACTGGAGGCGCCCAAGCTCGCCGCCGACGGCAAGAGTTTTCGAGAATATCACGGAATATTTTGAAAATGGCATTGGCGCAGCCTGTCCAGGTATTGTTTTTGAGCGAGATTCAAAGCTTGTAACACGAATTGCCGAAAAAATATCGGCAGGAGTGTTGACCCCAGAGGATGTCGAGAGCTTACGCAATTTGCCACAAAGGAGCTTCAAGGAAGGCCAAAGGAAACTGGTCACTCACGCAAAGGCAGAACGTAACCAAACCTTAATCCGGGAGGCCAAGCGCCACTTTAAGAATCAGCATGGGCGTCTTTTTTGCGAAGCCTGCGGCTTTGAATTTTTACCCCATTATGGTGAACGCGGCAGGGATTTTATTGAGGCACACCATAGCAAACCGATTTCAACTTTGAGCGGGCAAGTTCCTACGACAATCACTGATTTGGACATGGTTTGCTCAAATTGTCACAGGATGCTGCATCGGCGGCCTTGGATTTCTGTCCAAGAGTTACGTGACAAACTGCAAGAGTGACTGAGGATCCCATCCAAAGCCCGAATCAGGGAAAGTAACCGGTGGCTCAGAAAGAGCTTCAAAGCAAAAATCATCTTCTCGTTGTCGCGTCACATTGAATGAACCTTTGGACGAAACGTGAAAAAAAACTCCGGCCACCCGATCCTTGTTGCCAAGGTCAGCGAGCATTTCCGAGTAGCAGCAAAGCTGAACGGCGTAATACGGCTTGGGTGCTCGGGCGAGCTTCGTGTCCCACACTTGATACTTAACAGAATTGCGCTTGTCCCTGGACCACTTCAATGGCCCCATAGAAATATTCCCATTGATAACGTTGTTGCTGAGAGATGACCACCTGCTGTCCGCGCTAAGCCCAACAGCGGCGACTCTGGGTGTGCAACCCAAAGCGGGCCTCGTCGGCCACCCAAATTTTGACCGGCTTACCTTTTGGTAGAGCCAGCTTTTCGAGGCGGTTATCCAGTTGGTCCCGGAACGCGGCGGTGGCCAGCGGGTTCTGTTGCACATGGCAGTGGCGCGGAACCCGCCGTGCGCCAACGACCGGCTCTCAATCCCTCTTTGAGTTGTTCCTGCACTTTGCTTTCGGACAGTGCCGTGGGCGGACTAGGCGAGGTCTCCCGTTCCAGGAGCCGGACGATGCCTCCCGCCTCCAATTAATCCGTCAGTACTCGTCCAAAACTCAGTCAGAAATCACCGAGTACTTAGAGATAAGGGGGCACATACGGACCATCGCCTCGGCATTAGTTTGGTTTTCTACTGCCAACGCAGTCATTCAGTCTGACGCGGTGACTTCAACCCTGGCAGAACGAAATTGCTTCCCTACGAGGGCTGAGACTTCGCGTTTCCTGACGAAAATCCATTCGACTGGCATTTGAACTACTGCGAAACGCAATTTGAGCTCGATCACATCCGATTTCACGATGGTATGTGCGAAATTCCTTCGGAATTTCACTTTGAAACTTCAGGAACTGTGGAATAAGTAACCGATATTTCTGTATCAATTGCATTCTGAATGGACTGTTTCAACTTTGCCATCGCGTCGGCCGAGTGTTCCACCGAACAGCTATCGACTGATGCACCCGTTCCCACCAAAGTGCATCCCCGGGTCTGGCTGGTGTAATTTCCCACGTGAATCTGAACATTGGGCCGCTTGGGAACGTTCGTTAGTTCAATTCTCCATCCCTTGTCACCGTCAGTTCGAATGATGCCCTTATAAGTGCCAGCGGGAACGCAACTTACATAGGGCGCATTGTTACCATCCGGCAGTTCCAAACTATAGCAAATCTGATTTCCGTCAACGGACAAGTATCCCATGACACAATTTGTGGAAGCGAGTTGACGGTCGATCCGAATTTCAACGGCTCTGCAATTCATTACCCCAAAGCAATTGAGTAATAGAACTACGATTGCAAAAACCTTTTTTTTTCCAGTTCTCATAGCAATGCGAAGGGGATCCGATTTTTTTCCATACTGAGTGGTGGTTGAATCAGAGTCAAGAGAATATTCTTGGCCATTTTAGTGGATCGGAGACGCGATCCAAGGAGCGATGAACTTTCAAACTCGCTTCCAACTTGCCTGTCGCGACAGTTAGTGTTCTGTTAGAAAATATTGATCGAGGCAGTTGTGGGTCCTTTTCGCAAGAATGTCCGCGAAAACAAGTCTAGATTTTGTCGGCACTGGTGGGGCGTACCTAGAATCCTTTGAGATCCCGGACCGTCATTCTCACCGGTCCGCAAGAAGATCACAGGCGTTGATGGCGTTCACACGTTATAGTCGCAACCACCGCTGCTTGCTGGAGCACTATCGCTTTGCTTCTTTAGGCCGTTTTTCCACACCAATATCTCCAATCGAGTCAATAGGAAATATCGGCGGACTGCTAGAGCCCGTTGCAAGGTTTAGTTGACGCACCCAGGGCGCGAGCGTGGCTTTATATGGTTAAAAGAACAAGGAATAACGAATGCTTTGAGTTGTCTCACGTTTTAATCGTTTACGGAATGTCTAGGTGAAGAACAACATTCCAGTAGTTATCCCGATGTTGCTGGATGAGGCGATTGCCCGGTCTCGATTGCGCTCCATAATAGCGCGCAAAATTCTGCTTCGTTTCAGATGAGGCGTTCGGGGGATAAATCGCCTTTATGGAGACGTCTGATTGTTGGTATTCGGCCACAAATGTTTTGAAGTCAGTCGAGAAGAAAGTCTGGCATTCAACAATGTCGCCCGCGGCCGTGACGGAATAAATCTTGAAGGCGGGATTGTTAGATGTGTTGGGGCCAATGGATGGAGCGATCCGTATTAGACGATCGGCTTTTGAGCCCCGAAAAAGAGCGCGAAACTCATCGCGGTGCGTATGCCCGCAGACTATCTCGGCGATTTTTGCACTGGGGCCGAGCCAAGCCAAAAATTCCCTTTGCCGATCCAAGTTCCAGAGGTTGATGGGATGATTGGTGTCTCTCAGAAATGCAAAACTGTCAATGCCCGGCGGAATGTGGAAGAGCAGCCAGGCTTTTGGCTCGGACATCGCGCTGACGCGGTTGCTCACCCATGATAATTGGTCGCAATAGTCAACATATCGATCATTCGTCTCTCCAGTCATCAGGCTGGAGTTCAGCACAAAGAGATGAATTGGTCGCTTTGTTGCATTTGAATCACACTCGTACCAACCATCCTGAGAAAAGTGGCTCACAAAATCTGCGGCCTCCTTGTCATTATTCGGCCAGACCAACCGGCTCCAGGCAAGGGCAACCTCGCGCAGGAACGTGCTGTTTGTCTTTGGAGGTTTGTTATGCCCATTGTCCGTGTCATTGTTTCCGAGCGTAGGGAAGACAGGGCAATCGCTAAATTCGTCGGCAAAAAGACTGGCGACGAATTCTTCCGTCCGCAAGGCGAAGGAGGGATAATTGAGGCGATGCTCATTGCATTTGTTCTCGAAGTTGTGGCCGAGGAAGTCGCCGGCCGCCAGAATGAAAAGAGGAGGTTGCGTTTCGAATGAGTGATGGAGACTTTGCAATGCTGCCTGAATCAGAATTAGGTCGGAGTCAGATCCATAATTTACTTGCGGACGCCGGCCATTTAGCAGGATTCGTTTCCATTTAGAGACATCCGGGGTGTTGGCCAAGGCTAGAATTGTTTGGTCCGGGTATAAAAAAGGATCAAAATGGCAATCGCTGATCACACCAAACTGTGCAGTCGCAGGGGCTTTCTGACCTGTTGCGCCGCAACTCCAAAGCAACAGGGATAAAACGACAAGAATTCGAAACATACGCGATCTCATGGTTAGTTCTAAGGGGTTGGATGTCCTTTGCAAGCGGCCGCCACACTGTCGAAGTATGCGGCTGAAGTCGGATGGAGCATTGCGGAACTGAACCCGCTTAACGCCGGCACGCGGACATGGTCCAACTTTCCAGCGTCTTGCTGCGCCTTTTGCACCTTCTGCCAGGATTGAAAAGTGAATGCATTTGTGTCGAGCGCGTCCAATGACGGCAACTCCGCCACGACGATTGGCGTATTGGCCCTGGCGATGGACTTGCGCCAATTCGCCAGCAGGTTCGTCAATGGGTATGGAGCGGTTGGGCCTTGTGCCGCCTGCCAGGCGCCGTGAAAAAACACGACTGCGGAAAAGGCGAGGCAGGCGTCCGGTTCCGGGCCGAAAAGGGGCGCCAGCATTCCGTTGTAAACTTGCGATGGCTTGGGCATATCCGCGCTTGTCAACCATGGGTCAGCGTTGGTGACAACGTCCCAATCTTTGGGATAAGGCGGATTGGGGGCTTGCCACGCGGCTAAATCCGCTACGCCGTAAGATGCGATCACCAACCCTGTTGGCGTGGAACTGTTCTCTGCCAGACGGGCTGCCAGAGCAAGGACGTTGGCCGGCATTCGCGCCCCTTTATTAAGGCTTACCCATTGCTCAGTAAACGCATCGGCTTTGAAAGAGGGGGCATCAGCCCGGGATGTTTGGAGCAAGAGCACGCGAGCGTTGATCGCATTTTCCACCGCCGCGTCCGGACCGAGGAGTCCAGCGTCTCCCGCGAATAAATACACATTTCCGATGGCCACATTGCTCACGCGCTCATTGCCATCAAGCGCCAGCGCGAGTTTTCCAAATCCATTAGTTGCCGGACACTTAAAGTCGCACCACCAGGTATCTCCGAATAGCTGACGATGGATATTTCCTGAGATCCACGGTTGCCCGTTGGAAGTGATCGCCGCGTCACGCGGCGTCGGCTTTTGTCCCCAAATCCGGTTGATTGCGCCGGCCTGGAGCGTCAATCCATTGACAAACGGCGCGCCCAGTTTGGTCGGCTTTTCGTAAGCGTTGCCCAAGAACGTCAACGAAAATCGCTGTCTTTGCGCCTCCAGGATTTGCCGGATGCCATCCGCCCGGCTGAAGCTCGGCGCATCCGGGTTGAGAAAGATCCACAGGTCGCTCGAAGGGTCCGCCAGCGCCCAAACGAACGACGGGACGAGACGGGTTGGCTGCAGAACTTTTGGCTTCCAGCTTAGTGATAGGAGAGCTTTCTGTAGAAGATATCGGTTCGTATAGGCACGGCCAACGACGGGCGGGCAAGCCAGAGGCGGTGCCTTTCTTGCGTTAGCGAGGCCGGGTTCGGCGGAAAGGTCTCGGCCAACGATCTGCTGGTTAAGATATTCGCGCACTTCGACCGCCCACGCTTCTTTCGCGGAGAGGTCATTTTTGGCCGGTCGCTGATTGGTCAAGTGTTTGACGACGACACTTTCGTAAAAAGACGGGTTCGCGGCGCGCGAGTAAAAGTAATCTGCGTTGCCTGCTGTCACCTCGGCTGGGGTGGCTTTAAGGATGCCGATGTTCCAGTCCTCAATCTTATATTTGGACGCAAACAACGCGCCGTTTTGGCTGGTGGCTTCCTCGAGCGCGTTGGTGGCGTCCGCAAAACTCAGCGTCGCCCTGCTCTGCGCATACGCATTGGTGAATGCCGCTTCGTAAGGCAGCGCCCCTCGGGCAAATTGCGCAACAATATTGGTCCAAGTTGTGGCGGCGGAGTCCGCGCGCGTTGCCGGCAACGCGATGACAAGCGCAAGGGCGGCAACCCACCTAGTTATCCAAGGGAATAAACGCGACATAAGGTTTCCGGTCGGTGGTTTGTCCGTAGTAGGTGTTGTGCGGTTCGAGTTCCTCAATGCAGATCCAACGCGGCTGTGCGGACCCGGGCACCGTCGTCTCGAACTTCACCTTGTAGGAATGAATCTCATCCGCGCCCACGCCGCTCTTGACGGGGTCTGCGAGCAGAAACGGAACTTCCTCATTACTCGTTGGATTGACAAGCGCGACAGCCTCGGGACTGACTACTTCTTCAATCGGCAGATGGCTGTCTTCATCAGGGCGGCGCACCATCGAAATTCGAATTTTACGAGCGAGTTGTTTATCAACCAATCGTGGATCCTTCGAAAACACTCCGGCGACCGTCAATGTATATTGACGCGCGCCCATTCGTTCAAGCGTCGCGGTCCTTGAATTTTGCAGCGGAAACAAATCCAGGCGGACGGTCTTCGAGAGTTGAATCTCCTGCGGCGCGTTAGGCTGATAACGCGCCACGGCCAGGCGCAGGAACGGCGTGGGCAACACTTCAAACGAATGTTTGAACAAGATATCGCAATACCACAGGCCGCGATGCGGTGAATACCTCACGGGATGGACGGCTGTCTGGATGGGCGGCCATTGGACGGTCTTGTTGCCGTCTTTCGCAATCATGGCGGCTGACGGCGCCTCGGGATGAGGAAAGTCCGCCTTAATCACGGCGAAGCCGGGTTCCGGCCTCTCGTTAACCATGCCAATGCTGTCAATCGAAAGCTGGCGCGCTTCCGCCGGAATGTCTTGCACGGCGGTTGCCACCGGATCAAATGCCATTTCAGTCATCGGCAGGCGCGTTGGCGTGTTGTTCCCGGACGGCGAAAAAATCACCGCGAGCATTTCGTCCTGGCCGCTGGAAAACCAACCTCGGCGCAGAAAAATTCGGACGGCAAAACCCTTGCGCGTTTGTCGCACTTTTTCGCCACTTGACAGCGCTCCGGTCGTGTTCCATCCGTACAACGGCATGATGAAAGAAATCTCGGGCGGAAGCGGCGCAACAGTGGCTGGCGCCATCAACGCGCCAGGTTCGCCGGAGATGGATTGGAGCACGCGGCAAAGGGGTTCGAAGCACGTTGATGCCACCGGGCTATACAGCAGCTTGCGGCAGCGCGTGTCTGGAAGTGTTTGGATAAAGTCCCGCGGCGCAAATCGAGGCGCTTCGCCTGGCTCCGGCCTGTCAAATGGATCTGACTTGGCCAGAGCGTTCTCCGTCACGTCTGTCGCAAAATGGGAGATCATCTGCTTTAAAAATATTTCCTCCGCCGTCGACAGGCCGGCGAAATAAGGTTGGATGGCTGGATGCAGACTGAGATCGCCAGGTTGGTCACGAACGGCCGCAAACACCTCCATGAAATTTGCCATGGAAGCTTCATCCCAACTCTCCAGAAACGGATCGAACATTTCCAGCGCTGCGTCTAAAGGAAGTGTTGGAGCAAGTTGCCTCGGGTCATCGGCAAACATCATAGTCTTGCTGTTCAGATCGATGCGCCCAGTCGTCGAAGTGTCGTATGATACACGGCATACCACTTTAATCTCTCGCGAACCCGCCGCCCGCTGCTGCCCAAGCTTCAAGCCGTCCTTGAAAAACGCCGGCTTGGCCGCCGGACCGCTGACCGCATGAATCAGGCGCACCGTTGTCGTGCCAGACACGAGGGGATGTTGGCCGAAAAGCGTGGCATTGCGGATGCACGGAGAATCCCACTCGGCAATTCCGAGATTATTGTATTGTTCTTCGCGAACCGTCGCGCTTAGCCGCAGATCGCAGACCTCCCCAGGCGGCAGATCAACGCGGATGCCGTCGAGAAAGCGCTCCATCCGCATCTGCCCTCCTTCAACGCCGCGCAGGATAACCGGGATCGGGGCGATCGATGGCCATTTTCCATGGAAATCAAGACGGATGATTGGCAGCGTGCCGGTCGCTGAGCCATGGGGCGGCGTCTGCCGTTGGGCAATCAGGCCGGGAAACGCGTCCTCCAATAACATGCGATTCCCGCGCCAACGCTCAATTTCCGTGGCATTGCGCGCGAGAAACTTTTTCGTTTCGGGTCGGAGTTGGATGTCGTCAGTTTTCAGGCCCACAAGAAACGAGGGATTACGCACTGCGGCATTCAGCAATGCGAGCAGATTGCTCATTTGCGTGTCCACGTCTGCCAGGTATGCCGTCGGATCGTAATGCCCGCCCATCCACAAATGAGCGGCGACCGAATCGGCTGAAATCGGATTGGTGACCTGCTGCGCCAGGCTTGTGGCGTCAAGTATATCGTCTTCGCGCAAATCCCAATCATAGGGCGCCCCGGTGATCTGGGCGCAGAGGCGCAACGCGTATGGATCGCGGAAATAGGAAACCGCCGCTCGTGAATTGGATCGGAGTGCGTCTGGGATCGACTCCACCGCGGGTATCGAGTTCAGCAGTTGACAGTCCTCGCGCCGGCTCGGGCTGACGACCCCGTGTTTGATAAGCGCGTCGGTGTCCCGGTGGATCGCCGGCGGCAAAACCATCATCACTTTCTCAACGCCCACGTCGTCGTCCAATTCATAAGCCCGTTTGCGAAGCGAGCTGCGCACCGCGAGCTTGGAGCAGGCTTCGACCACGTTTTTTAGCGGATGCATTCCATCGGTGCCTACATTGATGCTATAGACCAGCGGCTGCGCAATCGGATCGTAGCGACGGTAAATGACGCACTCGGATTCGTACTCGGACTCGCACTTGCCAGGAATTTTGGCGTCCCATCGCACTGAGTGGCCGACGACGTCTTTGACTGCCAGGCGCACTTTATACGGGTGCCCATATTGCAGCGTGGGCAATGATCCTGACGGCACGCCGCCCAAGGAAGCAATCTGCACGCGGTTTGTCATCTCAGCGGACTGGCTGGCGGCAAAATCGAGAAAATCCTTGATCAATGCGCGCCGACCCTCCGCCGTAGTGTCGTCCAATCCGAGCTTAGTGGTGCGCAGGCTGATTGGAATTTTGTTGCCAGGATGGCGCATAGCATCCAGCGCCTTCTCTGGCACGGAAGGTTCATGCTGGCGATTAGTAGCCTGAATGTACGAATTGAACGCATCTTCCATTAACGAGGCTGCTGCGAATACGAGGCTGGATTGGTCCGTGTCGGTTGTTTTGGCTTCAGTTTTTTCCATCGCCGGAGGCGGCGCCGGGTTTGCTGGTTGAGGTGGCGTGGCGCCAGGCAGGGGATCCTTTGCATCAATCAGTTTTTCCCAAGGTTGCTTTAAATATTTTGGAAAGTAATCCTGCAAGCTTGGCAAGGTAACGCCTTGTTTCTTAAAGTTGACCAGGCGCGTGGCTAAATCGCCGCGCGAAAAAGTGAACTGCGCGTCGCAACTCGGCGGTGCCAGCGTCACAGCCAGACTTGCGCCCGTCCACGTGCAAATCGCCTTGCTGACAAAATTCAGGTACGTAAGCGACTGCTTCTTTAGGCTTGGAAGCGGAATACGCGCTTCGTTGTTTCCCAACGGGACGTCCGCCGATTGCTCGAAGCCAAAAGCAATGATCCTATACGCTCTGACATCAGGTATCTCGTTTGCTCTATCCGCCAGAAATACGTCCATGTAAATTGGCCACGCAGACGCGCGTTCTGGGAACTGATCGCGTAGCAGCAGGTAATCAAACTCGTCTTTGCGCTTGCCCGTCAGTTTGGATCGGTCGGCCGCCAACGTGGCCAGATCTTCTGAAGCATTGGGCAGGGAATTAAATGGCAACTTGTTGAAATCGCTGTCTTGTTTCCCGTTCTTGAAGTAATTGCTCACCAGCGGGTCTTTAATCGTTGTGAGATCGTAGGTCTTCAAATCGAGTGTCGGCAGTGCGGGAATGATGCTCCGGAAAATCGCACCGTTGGCGCCGGAATAGACAACGCAGCCCATCAATTGCTTCGGGCGTAGGAGGACTTCGTCAGAGTTGACTTCCACGTAATCGGACGCGCGCAAGACAATAACGTCATCGGTCATCCTGTTAAAGTCGTCGCTCGCCACCTTTAACATCGTTGGTTCTTTGCTGACAGCTTGAGGAGCTCGTTCGAAAACGTCCTGAACTGCGCCAAGCAGTTTAACGGGAACTTCAGACTGGCCGGTCACTGGGCTGGCAGTCGAACTTAGACGCACGACAAGGTTCGCGGGAGTGACAGTCGCTTTGACGCCTTGGCCTTTCCAGACGATCCTGACCAATTGCTCGTCCTGGAAGTTGCCGTCGATTTGCGTGGTAAATGAGCCTAGCAGCACGCAAGCCTGCTTCTCTTTGGGAAAAGCCACGCCCAAAGCGATCCATGATTCCAATCTCACGCCATCGACCGTGAACTTCGCCTGCACCAGAGTGTCGAGGGGTAAGCCGTCGAACAAACCTTGATCTGCATTGGCGAATTTGAAAGTGCCGAACGACGTGTCGATGTGCGCGGCGGATTTCCCCGCCGCATCGGGCGGGTTTTTGGCGGACTGAAACGTCAGGCGGCCCCAGAGCTTCTTGCCGATCGGAGCGAGATAGAAATTCGTGAGGGGATAGTTTTCCGTCTCATAGAAAATGAGGTCGCCGAGCCTGGGCAACGGCGCGGATCGAGCTTTCCCAAGGCGAACATCACTGACTTCCGTCGCCTCTTTCGTTTCAATGTTGCGCAATCGATAGGCTTGCTCGTCCACTCGGACTGCCTCAACCAACGCCACTGTAAGCTGGCGTGGCGCGCGGCGGAGAATTAAACTTGGACGAAAGTCGGCGCCCTTGCCCAGTCCGTAAACATCAACCACCTCGTCCTCCATCAGTTCATCCTGGATGTCGGCATCCCCACGCAGACGAAAGCGGCCGACATCCCCGATTTTGCCCTGAGCGCGCAATTCTGTTTGAGCCGTGATAACTGCCACGTTCGTGCCTGACGACAAGGCCATTTTTCCAGAAGCGTCCACGACGATCACTTGCATCGCCGTCGGGCCATCGAGCGGAGGCTGCGGCTTGGTCGTGTCAATCCATGTATTAAGGCGCGCCACTCCTGGCATATCCGGGAAGTTAGCCGGTGTCTTGAGCGATCCTATTTCGGGATCGATGAGTTCTGTGTTGGCGGTGGAGTTGCTTAACTGGACATATTGCGGCGTGTAGGGCGTTTGTTTGGGTGGCACGGGGTTAAGGAAACGTTTCCTGCGCCCTACGAAAAATCCCGCCGCATCGACTGTCGACCAAAAGGACGGCAGCGTCGTGCTGCCTTTGGGATAAACAACATGAATGGTTCGCGCGAATTCGTTCTTGCCGACTATTTCCCTGACATTCCAAACACCTTTGTCTGGGAGCGCATCATAACGGCCAATAATGCCGTCGGCGAGTTGTGTCGCGCTGGTGGCCACTAATTTGAACTCATGCAAGTCGGTGCCATATTTGGCCAGACTAAGATTGCCTTCGAATCGGTAATAACTGTACAGGGTGAGCGCACGCGTCGAGGAAAGTTCAACGATCATGTCGCCTCCGGCTGTAGCGATGGCATAGGAGCCATTCTTGAAATCCTTAAGAACTACACCGGAGACGGGTTGCGGGGCCTGGTGCATCGCCAGTTGTGTGCATGTTTCTTCTTCCGCCAGTTCCCCGTCCATGCCTTTGTCACTGAGAATCTTTCGGACTGGCGGCATATCGCCCCAACCGCGCTCAATTTTAATGACGGCCACGGATTCTTCCAGCACTCCTTTAAACCACGCGATCAAGTAAGTCGGGGCGTCGCCTTCGGCGTTCCCAGTGGAAGCAAGCCGATGAATCACCAGCGCACATTCGCGGCGCATCAGCGATTGCCATTGGCCGCTTTTGGCCAGGTCCTGAACGTGGACCACTTCGCCTCGTTGGTATTGTTGCGCCTGCGGGGGTTGCACGAGTTCGTTAAGGAAAGGCGCATGGTCGGAATAAACGACTGCCAGGCCGGACGAACGCAATGGCGGCGGGCCTTTGCTCGTTGTGCCCTGATATACCCCACGCACGCGCATCTGATGGACGGTGATCGCGGGAGTCATCGCGTCAATCGTCAGTAATTCTTGGAACGACTTTCCGTCCTCTGAAAAACGCCGAAATGACTCATTGTTAGCGATCTCAAAAACTGGCGGACTGCCCCAGTCAAACTTGACTTCGATCGAATCGGCAGACTGGAACCCGCCGCCCGAGCCCCACGTCAGACCATAGGTCGCGCCTGGAATAAGCGCTGGGCATTCCGCCGTGACGTCGATGATCAGTCCAAGAAACCGCATCAACCTTGGAAATTCCAACAAACGGTGAAAAAGTTCGTGGAAATCGTCTCGGTTGTTCGATCCCTTTGCGGGTGCCCGATTATTTCCCGGCGGCTTTCCGCCTTCGGTCTCAGACTCATCCGCCGCTTTTCGCGCGTCGTCCTTGAGGCCCACATTGCCCACCGAAACGAACCGCTCCAATTGCGACTCCATCTCCTGCCCCAGGTTTTTGCGGAAATAGTCCGTGGCGGCGGTGGCCCGGGCTTCAATCTCGGCAGGAGAGTAGCGCAGTTCGGCCGCAGGCGGGCCATTTTCTTCTTTGGCTATCCAGGAGGATGCAATTTTGCCATAAACTTGCGCAATGTCGGCTTTGAGTGTGGCTAGACCGAACGATTCGACCGTGTTCATGCCCTGGCGGCTTTCCTGTTCCGCCCCAGCCGTGGTTTTCGCGGCCGCAAGATCGGCCGGGTTGGCGACAAAGGTTCGGAACGGCATGCCCGCGTAAACCAGCGCTTCCCAAATCTTCACCCGGTTTTCGTTGGGAAGATCCCAGATTCTCTTCCATTTCGGGTCAAGATGAAATTTCCACTCCGGGTTTGCAATGTCGCGCACCTTCAAGGTCCACTGGTGAATATCATTGATTGCGCTGGCAATTCTCTCCTCGACCGCGGAGCCAGCGGGACACGGACCGTCTGTTAATCGCGGCGAAAGGCAAATTGAAAACCGGAATTTCCCGTCAATCATTCCGTTAGGAACAGGCAGAGCGTGAAGTAAGGGTTCGTTTGGCATGGTGAATCTCTTCTTTCATCAAGTGACAAAGGCGGCGCAGTAGTCGTCCCATGTCTCCTGGCTGATGGGATTTTCGATCGTCGCGCTCGCGATTAGCGCCGCGCTCAGTGCGGGAAGGCCGCGGCTGTTTGATCCGTTGACCGATACTTTCTTGCTGGAATCCGTCGGCGATCCCGCGGAGGATCCGCTGCCGGCGATTCTCTTCTCGAAAGCGATGCGCACGCTGGTTTTGAAGAACAAAATCTTGATCCGCACCACGATGCTGCCCTGGCCGTAGAACGATGTTTGATCGCTCTGCTTCTGGTAGGTCAAGGCCAGCATGATCTCGATCGAAACCTCCAGCAACGCCAGCACCGAGACGCGTCCGCCAATCCGGAAGTAACCGGAAACAACTGTGGCGTCATTGGAGATATGGAAGTAAACGCCGCCCATGGCATAGATGCGCCCCTCTGCCACGCCCACATTGAAGTCAAGCGCCCCTCCAAAATCCAGCGCGCCCTCCACCGATCTGTTCCCCGCCGTGTCCGCCCGGAATGTCAGGTAGCCCGATCCGGCCAGACCGTACATGATCAGCAGGAAACGGTTGTCACGGTCACAGAAGGAAAAATCGTAGGCAACGACGCCATCGCCCAAGGGGATTGTGAGCCCTGTCCTGATGCTGACGCCGGTCAAGGTGAACGCGCCCCCGCCAATGGTCGGCAGCGCAATTACGCATCCAACCCGCACGCTCTCTGAATCGATGCTGATCTCCAACCCTTTGACGCCTGTCAGCTTTTGCAACATCTTTTGCAAAAATCCGATGAATGACAAAGGAGGCAAGAAATCGACGCCGATGCCGATGGGCGTGACACGAGTGGAGATATGAGTGCCAGTTTGGAAGCTTAACCGATTGATCGATACGTTTATCAGGCTGGCAATCTCAATCGAAAACTGATCCATCTCACCGGAAGCCATGGTTTCCGGCGGCAGGAGACCCAGTCCATTTTGGCCGCCGCGACGAATCGTTGTCCGGGCCTGGATTCGGAACTGGCAGGGACTCGCCGGGTTGAATTTGATAATCCCCAGATCGTTTGGCTTCAAGTCAGTCGTCCAACGCCAGTTGGTTTCAATGTGGTCCGGCAATTCCCGGCTGATGGCCTTTGGAATTTTCGATAAGTCAAGGCCATCGGCGATGACATCGGACAAATTAATGGCTCCCAGAAGTTTAACGTTTGGAATCCAATCGGCGATTTTTAGATTGGATATGAAAGGCTTTGCGGCGTCGTTAAATCGCTTGGCAAGATCGGTCAGCGCCGCCTGTGCCTCCTGCTTCTTAGCATTGACAAAGTCGTTTGCGCCTTGCTCAAGATTGTTGATGGAAGCCAGGGCCTGACTGAATTCCTGCGCCAAGGCGTCGTACGCTTTCTGGTAATCTGGGGCAGCCGGCAATAGCCCGCGCAACGACGGATCAACAGCGACAGCCCGAATCCGGGAAATCAACGCGTCGAATTGCCCGCCAGCGTCTGCAATCGAACCTGCCAGGATTTTGGCTTGTTGCGCTGCATTTTCCAACTCATGGAAATCAATGCGTCCCGGTCGCAAGGCTTCGACAACCGACGCTGCCCGGCTCTCCAAACGTTGGCGCACCATCCAGAGGTTACGTTCATGCTGCCGAACGCCGTCATCAATGCGACGCATTTGGTCTTCAAAAGCGCGATCCAGCCCCCCCGGCATAGTGATCTTATCCAAGTTCGGATACTTCGAGGCCAGGCCAAGCGAGTTTACCCGGCTTTTGAGATCATCGAGACGGGATTTGACGGTGGTTCCAAGGTTTTTCGTGACGTCCTGCCCGATTTGTTTAAGGGTGTCCTCCCCTGTTCCGATGACGGCCCCGATCTCACGCGATACCCCAGCAATCTGGATCGATGGCTTCACGAGTCCCGTTTTTATATCTTTAGCGTCGACGCTAATTACGTCCTTGAGTTTGGCATACAGTCCCTGGCGCACGCCAAGCAACGTATTCTGGAGCCTCCGGCAAAAACCGTGCGTCACGAAGTCTGCGTAAGGTTGCAATGTGAGATCCGTCGCCCCAGGAACCATCCGCTCGATGGACGGAACCCTTCCGACTACCGACTCGTAGGCGGGCAAATGCCGCTCCCAATTTAGCAAACCGTCTTCCACGCTACCCTGGATGGCGTTGACGGTGTAAGTGACATTTTTGACGATGACTGTGGGATCAGGGCCCAAGCGTGGGAGGGTTCCTTCCAGCAGCTTTGAACCCAATCTTTGTACTGTTTGTTTGACGGTTGGGTCCGCGTTGGCCACAACTTTCCGCGTCGCATCGAGAAAATCGACGGCCTCCTTTTTCGCTTCCATGTAGGAGTTTAACGTCCGAGTCGCTTCGTGCCGCAAAGACTTCAAGGCGTTGGCCATGGCTCCAGGGTCCGTGTCTCCTGCGTCCAACAACGACTTCACGTCTTTTGCCCATGGAGCCGCGTTCGCCAGGCCGTCCAGCAAATGGGCAAGATCTTCCTTGCTCGCCGGGGTGAATTGGTTCCAGGCATCAACCCATTTGCTGATGTTGGCCGCCAGTTCCTGGGCGTTCGCCGACGCGTCCTGAAGCTGTGAGCTAACCTGCTGTATTTCTGCTGGAAGCTTGTCGCGTAATTCCTTTCGCACCGCATTGAGCAATAGCACCTGTTGAAAGCGCGCTGCGCTAGGTTGCCGCGCCAACTCAATCACCATATCAAGGTGATTCTTACTCAACTCCGTCGCGGCGTCCTTTAAGATTCGCTCGACGTCGACAGCGGTGGCCGCGTTGTCATAGTCTTTCTTTAGCTTCCCCATCGCCGGCGTCAACGATGACAACGAAGATAGGACATCTGGAATCAACTCATTCCCTACCGTCATCTCATTCTTAAGAAATTGCGCGCCCGTGGTCAGAAAGCTTACCCGCCTTTGCTGCCACTGCGCCGCCTCCCGAACCAGATCGTCCCGCAATTCCTTCGGCAATACATCCGACGCCGCTTCCGGGACTAGACCCTCCACAAACTGTTGCAGTCGCGCCAATTCCGCCCCGGCAAGGTCCTGCGACGCATCTCCCGACCTTACTACGTCGAAAACTTTGTCCGCCTCGTGCCGGATCGTCGCTTCCATCGTCGCAGCCAGCTCGCTTGCTAGTTGGTTGGCAATCGATTCAGCGCCTTCAACGTCAGTAGCGGCGTTGTTTCCGAACAGACGCGCGATATCGTGTGCGATGTTGCAGAGGTTAGTCAGGCGAGCGACTTCGCTTTTATCGAGGCCTAGCTCGTTTAAGAAGACTTTGTATTTGTCGGCGACGCTTCGTAAGGCCTCTGTGGGTTTCGTGAAATTATCTTTTGCCGCTGCCAGCGCGCTGCGCCTTAGGGATCGAATAAACTTTGCTGAAGAAAGACAATTGCCTCCGGCGATATCTTCCAGATAACCGTTGTAGAGAGCTTTATCTTCGTCATTGAGGTCGCCGACCGCCTTGCTCGCGACCAATCCCACTAGTTCCTCCGCCAGTCTTCCGGCGTCGGGGGACAGATTCAGACCTTGACTTGAAGATTCTTGGGCTACCGCTTGCAGCGCCTCAACCAGTGATGGGCTTAAATCCATTGCCGAAAACGGAGTGGCGGACTCCGGAGCCAGCGCCAATGCGTTGGAATGATACTCGGCGGTGCGTTCTGATGCGGAAGCTCCGGAATATGCGGGTTTCCCGGCGTTTAGCGTCCGGGCGAACATCATCTGCATCGCCAGTTCGCCCCTACGTCCGTTGCGGTCAACCGTCTCGCAATGGAAGACGAAAGGTTGATTCGCAGCTACCGCCGGGAAGTAAGGTTCTGGCTTTGCGTTGAAAAGACTTGAGGTCTGCGTGTCCTCTTTCTTGACGCGAATCCAGGATAAGTGCATGCCTCGCGCAATTTGATCCACCGCCGGGACGCCTGAAGTATCGTCAGCCGGAAGAGACTTCTCGGGCTCCAGGATTATGAGGAATGTTCTCTTAAGAACGAAGGCTCCCGGCACCGGAGTCGCTTTCGACAATCGAGTCTTCTGATTATCTTTGGGGCTGTCATCCACGAACTTTCGTTCCCAAATTTGCACCTCGACGGTGTTGAGCAAAAACGGAAAGAGCCAGCCGTTATGCACCACGCGGATATAGTTATCGCGACCTAACGCAGTGCGTTGCAGCCATTGCCGTAAGCTGCCTTCCCGATTCAAGAGGCTTCGGTACTCAACGTCGGCTGAGGCTCCAAGGCCACTCAAGACCATCTGGCGCGTGCGGGTTACCCCATCACCGGTCTGCATTTGGCTCAATAACTCGTCAAAATCCGCGTTCCCGGGAGCACCGAAGGCTTTAACATCCTCGTTTCGGCACACCGGAACGAGAATCCCGCGAGGATCAGCGTCAACAGAAGTTGGCCCTTTGAGCAGGTCCGCCACCGTGACATCGTTGGATGGCGCTTGACCGATGGAAAAGACCGGAAAATATTCGCGTTGGATGGGCTTCTCGTCGTCTTTGCTGGGTGCTACGGATGCTCCCGGTGCGACATTTATTCCGGGCGGCCATCGAAGGTCTAGGCCGCTATGCCAAAGCTCCAGCCACTTGTATTCGGTGCCGAGGTGTTTCCTTCTATTACCATGGTTTTGGCCCAGATGATAGAATCGGGGATTATGCGTGGGCGTAAGAAGCAGGCGGCTAGGCCACTCGATATAGGTTTCCAAATTGCCGGGCCGCGTTCCTTTGCCATCGGAAGTGTCAATCTTCTCGACGGGCCTAACACGACAAGATCGCAAAAACGCTAGAATCCCACTAAGAGTGTACGGGATTGCTTTCGGGGCTGTCCTTGGATCCCAGACAAACACCAGCCGCGTGCGATCCGCGATAAATGTGCCGATTCTGTTATCCCCGACCGTTACGGCTGGATTTTCAGTGGACGGTTCCTCAGCGAGATGTTGTGGGGGCAGCGACAGGACAATATGTGCTAAGCCACCTCCCGCCGGTCGCAAAATCCGTCGCTGCTTTGCATCTGGAGCAATCTCCAGGTTGTAAAATTCCAGAACGCCCTGCGCGAGATCCTCGGCCCGAAGAAAACACGCGCTATGCAGGCTCGGCCCGCTGATATCGGCCTTTGCTAGAAGAGTTTCCGCTCCGCCCGACGCCAGCGCCGCGACTGACAATCCTGATAGTTTTAAGAAGCTTCGCCGCGACCATTTGCACGGCTCGCTACCGTCGCTTGGTTCAATGCGAGTGTTCATTACCCTTCACACAGCCTACCAAAACTGGCAAGTCATCCTGGCTTAACTGCTGGCAGAGGCTTGGTCCCTTTCGCAGTTAACGAAATCAGCCACAGTCACAAGGCACGAGACTGAGGAGTTGAGAAAATACTTTCAAACAATTTCGCGCCTAAGTTATTCACAGCTTATAAACAAGATCATGGCCCTCGATACTTGACTTGCAGTGGCAACTTTAAAGCGAGTGGCCTACCGTCTGCAGATTGTTGCGCAAAGAAATCAAACAGACCTTGACAAAGGCCTTAATTAGGTTGTTAATAATCGCACTTTGGCTGGTACCTAGTCCAAATTTTTCTGACCTGACTTGACTTGTGAATACGATCCTTGCAGTTTTTGGTTTAAGTCCCTCTGAGCTCATTGTTATCACCTTGGCCATTATTTTTCTTTTCGGTGCCAAGCGGATTCCCAACCTGGCCCGGAGCCTGGCCAGCTGCGTGAGAGAGTTTCGAAACGCCGCACGCGACGATGATCGACCATCGGTTAAGCCTTCAGAGTCCAGCCCCTCGTCTCACTCATAAGTTAATTGCCGTAGTCAATCCCCGATCGCATTGCGGCAGTGGGTGATACGGTCTTGTTTGTTGTCGCGGCGGAAGTAGGAAACGCAAAGGTTGTGGGGCATTTTTCCGGCTAATCTGTTGTTGGGTTTTAGTTGACAAATTCTGCGGCCAATTTTACGCAGCGCCGCAAGAATTTGTTTTTTGCTAGAGCCCATCTTTAGAATTAACGCGACGTAATTTTCCACGTCTCCTGACAACTTTGCGTTACCCCAAATCGACGCGTCAAAAAATCCGGCGGACTCCCCGCCTTGCTTCGTAAGCTAATGCTGCCGGACGGCATTCGAAAACCGACGAGAGATATGGTCGGCCTTGAAGCTGCGGCGATATGAAGGAAGAAATTCATCTGAATTGGGACGATTCGCCTGTTCCTATACCACTTGGATCCGATCTGCCGTAGGACACCAATGGTGGAATGCCTGTCGAGCTACATCCATCGGCTTGCTGAGGCACACGATCTCCCAACCAGGATCCTAAACCGAACTCAGGCTTGGTGCCCCGAGTGTCTGGAACAATGGCGCAAGAGCGGCCTTACCGTTGCTATTTGGCGCATTTGAATTGCGAATGTGTGCGGAGTGGGGAACTTGAGCCACAGCGCTTGTTCGTTCAAAAAGATTGCACGAGGGAAGTAATGGAACTTTGCCGGACGATCAACATCCGCATGGTGGCGATGCAATAGATGGTCTGCAAACCTGTGGGGCCTGATGTCTCGATTGGCCCGCACTGCGATGCTCCGTATACATGTCCCTTACGAAAAGACTGATGGGCGTTCCTTCCTGAACACAGCGTCATGGAACTCTACCGAGGAAAAGCAAAGGGCTTTGCGTTGCTTGAGCGCGGCGTGAAACAAATGACAGATATTCCGGAGGACTACTTGCTGACCGAGAACCAGCGCATCCAAGTTGAGACGATAAAATCGTTGACGCCCCGAGTCAGCAAACAGGCAATTCAGCGATTTCTCAACGGCCTCGAATACCCGATCCACTTCCTTGATTTTGAAACCTTCAGTACGGCGATCCCGCTATTTGAGAGACTACGACCATTCCAGCGTATTCCTTTCCAGTTCTCGCTGCACGTCCAGTCGTCGCCCGACACAGACCTCATTTATTGCGGATTTCTCGCAAGCGGAGCGGGAGATCCCCGCCCTGATTTCATGGTTCGTTTGCGCGAGGTGGTCGACCAGAAGGGATCCATAGTTATCTATAACGCTGCATTTGAACAGGGAGTTTTGCAGGAGCGTGCAACCACGCTGCCAGCGTTTCAGCCGAGGGTTGAACGCCTGAAACCATGAATCGTAGATTTGCTAAAACCATTCCGAGTCTTCCAATATTACCATCCCACCCAGAATGGCAGTGCCTCCATGAATGCCGTCCTGCCGGCCCTGACAGGCCGGGGCTACGAAGATCTCGCAATTCGGGATGGCAACACCGCCAGTCGGGAGTAACTTCGCGTGATTTTTGGAAAACCAGAACAAGGGGAACGAGATCGCGTGCGCGGTCAACTTGAAGAATACTGCGGGTTGGACACCGGGGGAATGTGGCAAATAATTTCGGCCCTGCGCAACCTCGTCTAAAGGCCTCCTTGCGTGGCCACACAACATCGTCGCTCGGTTCCGGTCGACCGCCGACTCATTCGTTCCCGCGTGAAACTACAGGCGGCGCCGCGAGAACGCTTGTGTTTGGCCGCAGGGAAATTAATGCAATTCGTGGTCGGAACGGCCAAACTCAAAGGTTCAGTCACACACAGAAATATTTGAAGGAAAAATGGGGTGGCCAACGGGACTCGAACCCGCAACAACAAGCTCCACAAGCTTGGACTCTACCATTGAGCTATGACCACCAGCCGGGTTTTAGGTTAGTTTCACCTGCGGCTGAGGTCAAGTGTCGCGTCGTCGTGATCTGCCGCCCAAATATTACGGCGATTTTTCTATTTGCGTAAGGCGCGCCGCCCCGTCATATTGACGGTCGTAAGGTTGAGAGCGGTTTAAAAAATTCTGTGGCCGTTTGGGAAATGTGAAGGTATGCGATCTTTTTGAATTCTGGCTTCGTTTCGGCTCAGTCACAGGTCTCTGAGGACATACTCCTTCGCCGAAGCCTCGCCAGAGTTCAAAAATCTTCGCACCAAACGGCCACATAATTTTTTAAAACGCTCTAGTGATCCTCCTCACTTTTAAACTATGAAAGCCAGGAAATCTAATGAAACGCGGAAGTCCGCGGGCAAAACTCCCCCCACTCCGAAACGGGCCGCCGCTGTTTCCACTTCAAAGACGAAGAAAACCGCGCGTCCGCCTGCCGCTGCCGCCAAGGAAAAACGCCCCGCGAAGGCCACGCGATTGAAAGTCCCGTCGATTCTTCTTGAAGGCGACTCTCCCGCGACGCCGCCTGCCAGCGGCCCCGGCGAACGGTATTCGCTCGGTCCGACGCCGCCTGCCGCGCCTTCCGCGACGCCGATTGCCGCGTTGCCTGAAGCGTATGGGACGCAACAACTTTTTCTGACCGCGCGCGATCCTCGCTGGCTTTTTGCCTATTGGGACCTGACGCATGAGCAACTGAAAAAATACAACAGCCTTTCGGTTGACAAGCATTTGGTCCTGCGGGTTTATCGTGATGCTTTGACAGGCGAACCGATTTCGCAAATCCACGTTCACCCGGAATCGCGCGATTGGTTTGTTCCCGTGCCTGCCGCCGAGACGAAATATTTGGCGGACCTCGGCTATTTCGATTCCAAACGCAAATGGATCAGTGTGTCGCACTCCGCCGCAACCTTGACCCCGCCGGAAAGTCTCTCTGACGACATGTCGGTGCGTTTCGCGACGATTCCGCCGGAGGTGCCTTTCGAGCAATTGCTCGCGATGGTCAAGACTGCGGTGCGCCAGCACGTCCCCTTGGTGGAAGCGATCCAACAAATGCGCGCGATGGGTTACAAAAATCTTCCGGCGCCGGAGCAAGTGATGGCGACCGAATGGACTCCCAAGCAGGAAAAAGCTCTGGCCGAAGTCGTTTCGATGGACCAGGTGCGGCGCGTATGGATTGGTTCGCTCGAAATTACGGAATTGATCCGGCGGCAACTTCAACAGGAAGCCTCATCAATCGGCGCGTCGCAGTTCAGCCTGCCTTCCTCGCTGGGAGCGTTGTCCAGCGTCTCCAGCCCGTTTGGCGGGCCTGAGCGTCGGCGCGGGTTTTGGTTCAACGTCAATGCGGAATTGATTATTTACGGCGCGACAGAGCCAGATGCGAAAGTCACCATTGGCGAGCGAACAATCAAGCTGCGTCCCGACGGCACCTTTAGTTTCCGATTCGCGTTGCCGGACGGCGATTATCCGTTGCCTGCCGCCGCGCAATCGGCGGACGGCGTTGAGACGCGCGAGGCGCGGTTGGAATTTCGCCGAAAAACCCGTTACCACGGCGATGTTGGCGCGCATCCGCAGGACAAGAGCTTGAAACCGCCGCTGGTCAGCGCCGTTTCTTAACGCGACTCGGCGGAGTCGTTTTCGCCCGGCTTGATGAATCCCGTTGCCAAGGCCGCACTCTCGGTATTGCGGCTGGCGGCATTTGGGTGCATCATCCTGAGCTTGGCCTTTTACTCGAGCGATTGTTTCCTGTACTTGGCGCACAAGCCGGTGTCTGGACCCGGCGTACTTGCGCTTAAGGGCGCGCCTTTTCTTATCGGAATTATACTTTACTGGAAGGCGCGCGCAATCGCCGAGCATTTCACAAGGGACCTCGACTGATTCACTCATGCAAGGACACTTCGCACTGATGCTGCATGCGCATCTCCCGTTCGTGCGCCACCCGGAACACGAAAAGTTTATCGAGGAGAACTGGCTTTTCGAGGCGATCACGGAGACTTACATCCCGCTGATCCAAATCATGGAAGGGTGGCAGAACGACGGGATGAAGACCCGCCTGACGATGTCGATCTCGCCGCCGCTGTGCGCGATGTTGCTGGACCCGATGTTGCAGGACCGCTACATGCGGCACCTGGATGGGTTGATACAGCTTGCGGAAAACGAAGTCCATCGCACGCATTGGGACGCCGCGTTTCACGAACTGGCAAAGATGTATCACAGCCGTTTCCGCGGCATTCGCGAAACTTATTTTGACTACGGACGAAACCTGGTCGGCGCTTTTCGAAGATTCCAGGACGATGGCCTGCTGGAAATCGCGACGTGCGCGGCGACCCATGCGTTGCTGCCGTTGTTGGCGGATGATCCGCCGTCGCTGCGGGCGCAAATTTTTGTCGCGCGCGATTATCATCGCGAATGTTTCGGCCGCGATCCACGTGGAATCTGGCTGCCCGAGTGCGCATTTGTCGAAGGCATCGAAAAGGTTCTTCAAGAGGCGAACATCCGGTGGTTTGTCACTGAGACTCACGGAATTCTCCATGCGCGTCCGCGTCCGCGTTACGGGGTTTTCGCGCCGATCTTTACGCCGAACGGCGTGGCGGCATTTGGGCGGGATTTCGAATCGGCCCGGCAAGTTTGGAGCAAACAGCAGGGGTATCCGGGCGATTTTCGTTATCGCGATTTTTACCGGGACGTTGGGTTTGATCTGGATTTTGACTACGTCAAACCTTATTTGCCGGCGGCGCACGTACGGGGGTTCACCGGAATCAAATATCATCGTATCACCGGCGAGACTCAGGAAAAACAAGTCTATGACCGAGCCGCAGCGGTCCGCGCGGCTGACGAACATGCCGGACACTTTCTTCAGGCGCGAATCGATCAGATTGGGAAACTGGGCGCGATTCTGGATCGACCGCCGCTGGTGCTCTCGCCGTACGACGCGGAACTTTTCGGCCATTGGTGGTATGAAGGGCCGGAATTCCTGAACTATTTTATGCGCAAGGCGTATTATGACCAGCAGGCGTTCACGCTCGTGACGCCGATTGATTATATGCGGCGTTATCCGACGCAGCAGGTGGCCATGCCGGCGGCATCGAGTTGGGGAGAGGAAGGTTATTGGCGTGTCTGGCTGAATGACACAAACCAGTGGATTTACCCGCATTTGCGAATCGCGCAGGGGCGCATGACGGAGTTGGTGGAACGGTTTTCCGGAGTTGAAGGCGTCCGGGAACGCGCTGTCAAACAGGCAGGCCGGGAATTGCTCCTGGCGCAGTCAAGCGATTGGCCTTTCATCCTCCGGACCGGCACCAGCCCGGAATATGCGACTGCGCGAGTCAAGGAGCATTTGCAGCGTTTCCTTTCGCTTTACACGCAATTGACAACGAAAAAGATCGACGAACTGTGGCTCGAACAAGTCGAAAAAGCCGACAATATCTTTCCAAATCTCGATTGCCGCTACTGGCGGCGTGTCAAACAGTGACAGTGCGTCCTCAGAGGGAAAAAGGCTGGTCAGCGCTCTTTTTTTGAAGAAAATGGGGTTTTGACCTGATCGTAACCTTTTTGGGCTTGCCAACTTGACAACTTCCCGGTTGACTCAACGCCATGCAGAAGTTCCCAGGATTGCCGGGGGCTTCCCCGCGAGAGCGCTTGTCCATTGAGCCATGAATTTGGACAAGCTTTCCGACGTAAAAGATCAGTAGAAGTTAGATCGTTTGCAAGGCTTCACAGCCGAACAGGAAAATTGGCAATCGAAAACAGGGCCTTGAGGCTCCGTTTTATAGACAACTCAAAAGACACGAACCATGAACAATCGAAGAAATATAACCGCCAAATTGCTGGCGACTGCGCTTGCCGCGCTTTCGTACTGTACTGCGCATGCGCAGATGACGACGACCAACACCCTGCCGACGACTTACGTTTACCCTTTAAGCGCCGCAGACACCAACGCGCCAGGCTTTATCTGGAATGTATCCCAGGTGGCAGCCGCCAATCCTGGCACTATCGCTTTCGCGGAAGCGCAACTTGCCGGTGATGAAGGCACCAACAATGCTGATCCGTCGCAGGCCTACAGCGTCGCCGCAGGACCCGCCACTGTTTCGAGCAACGTGTTGCTCCCGATCACGTTCAGCATTCCAGGCGTCATTAACATGACCGAGGGCACGGGTACCGGCGGGCGACTTGATCTTCCGGGAGAAGACCAGGGAATCGTCGGCACTCCGGGGACCGGCCTCAATAGCTTGCAGAATATCTCCGCCGAAGCGCTTACTTACCTTTATCTGCCGCAAGGCCCGATTACAATGGGAGTCAGGAGCGACGACGGATTCCAGGTCCAAATTGGCGCGGCCAATCCTGGCGACCGTTATTCCACCAACGGGGATGTTGTTGAGTTCTACAATGGCGGACGTGGCGCTGCCGATTCGATTGTCACGTTTAACGTCGCGCAAGCCGGCCTTTACGCCGCGCGTCTTCTCTACTTCCAAGGGAGTGGCGATGCCAGCGTTGAATGGTATTCGTTCCCCGCAGCCGGGACGACCAATGCCACTCTCGGCGCAGTGAATACCGGCACGAACGCCGTTCTGATCAACGACGTGGCAGACAGCGGAATTCCCGCTTATCAAGACATCACCGCAGCCGATAAAGGCTCTTATATTTCGTTCTTGAACCCAGGGCCAGGAGCCACAGGACTTCCGCTCTTTCCCACGATCACAGCAACATTCGTCAACGGCACAGTGGCCGTGAAGGATATCGCCTTCAGCGTCGATGGAACCTCCTTTGAACCCGCCGTCACGACGACAACCAACGGCGCCACTGCCACCTATACCATCACGAACGTGCTGGCTAACATCTCCCCACACAACCTGACCATCTCCTGGAATGACAATGGCGCCACGATGGAAATCAACTCGACGTTCTCCAGCCTGGGCTACATCACGCTCAATCCAGCGCAAATCGTCACGCCGGACACCAATAAGCCTGGCTTCAAGTTTAACATCTTTGCCAATGCCGGCGATACGCTTAACGCCAGCGCCAATGGAGTCCAGGGCGGTGAGAGCGACTTTCTGGACAACACTGAATTGGGTCTTAACGGCCTCCTGCCCGATGGTGGCGGTGGAATTCTGCCAAACATGGTCACACTCGCCAATAATGGCGTGGCTACCGGCGCTGCCCCAGCCTTGGGCGGTCCTAATGCTCCTGCAGAATTCGTCGTTACAAACGCGATCAGCCTTAACGCTGGGAACGAACCAGGTTTTCCCGCGCAAGATGGCAGCGCTGACATCAGCCATTCAGAAATACTGACTTATGTTGTTCTCCCTAAGGGGTTTACAACATTCAATCTAAATGTTGACGGTTATTACAGGGCCTACATGGGTTCTTGGGATTATACGAGCGCGCTCCAGGTCGGTTCCACTTATCTCCCGTTAAGCGGCCCGACTTCGTTCTCCGTTTACGCGCCGGAAGCCGGTTGCTATCCGCTTCGCCTGACCCTGTTGAATTTAAGCGGCACTCCTACTGAGGCCCTTTCCGCCACCGCCCTTGGCTCTACCAATACTGCGCTTGTGGGCGATGTCGCCAATGGTGGATATGCCACTTATCGCGCGCTCACCACACCTTCCAAACCGTATATTCGCTATGCCAGCCCGCGACCGGTGCCTCGCCAAATGTTGTATCCGAACAATCGCGTGCTGATTCGTGTTCAGGACAGTGACAATACATTCACCGATTCCACCGCGACCTTTACCCTGGATGGGAATCCCGCCACGATAACGAAAAATCGCGTCGGCGACGTCCTCGAAATGACCTGGAATGCGACGACCTTGCAAACCCCGGCTGAAATTCACACTGGCTTGCTCGCTGGAAAAGACTCCGCCGGCAATTCCATCTCCGAGCAATGGTCATTCCAGAACTTGAAGGCCGTCTATCTGCCGACTGCGCAAGACGGTTACTACATCCCGACCAATGCGGTCGTGATCGAGGACTTCTCGGAATACGCTGACCCGACTGCCTTCACCAATGGTTCCCCCACGACCCAGATGGTTGTTGGAGCCCCGGCGGGCCTGTGGTATAAGTCGCCGCAGCCAGAAAATCCGTTGGTTGATGTGGCTCCCATCTGGACCAATGTGCCAGCGGGACCGACAAACTGGTTTGTCTGGAACTGGGACATACTTGAAACGGAACTCAATGTTAACAATGTTCCTGAAGACACTATATTTGACTCAGGCGATGGGAAGAGTATTGCCTACAATAACTTCCTCTGTGTCGATGTGAATACGTTCTCAGGACTTGAACCCAGTGTGATCGGTGGCACTGCGCCCGGCGAAATGATTAACGGAACCCCGTTGGCCGCGCTATTCGTGAATAATGGGCAGAACTGCCTGATTGCCGAGTCGGACAACCGCCAAGGCGGCAATCCTGGTCAAACCCAGTTTGCCATGAGCAAACAGTTTAACCTCAGTGGCGTGACCAACCCTGTCCTCGCGTTTACTTCGCTCAAGAAACAAAATCAGGATGACCTCGGTGCGATTGAGTACTCGGTGGACGGCGGCGCCACATGGGCGCCAGTTATCTATTACCTGGACGGCCATTCACTCGGTGATACGAGCCTTGGAGAAGACCTCCAAATCAACACCGACAACACGGTGAACGTGATCAACACCTTGTTCCACGACACCGACCCGGGCGAAATCCCGAATTGGTCAGATTCCACTGGCGACCAGAACAGCACTTATGGTGCGGGTCTGGCGGCACCGATCAGCACGGCGCTCTCTCCGTTCTTCGCGCCGCGCATCAACGACGACAACTTCAGCGGCCTGCGCGTTGAAGTCGTTCGCCTTCCGCTGGCTGCCCACCAGAGCAACGTTCGCCTCCGCATTGTCCAATTAGGCACCTGCAGTTGGTATTTTGGCATCGCCAACATCGCCTTCTATGACGTGCCTCCCTCGCCCGGTTCAGTGGTCCCAACAGGACTTGCTGCGCCAGTCACGACTGGCGGTTCGACGCTCACTGTCACAACCTCCGGTGGGAACATCAATGTTTCCTGGACCGGTTCTGGCACGCTGCAATCGGCCTCTGTCATAACGGGCAGTTCCAGTGATTGGAGCAATGTAACCCCGGCTCCTACCGGAAACACCTACACAGCCCCGATCGGCACGGGCGATCGGTTCTTCCGCGTGGTTAACTAAGCCAATCGGAACATCGGTTTAACAGCCACTCCCGCCGGGGTCATCTCCGGCGGGAGCCTCAATTGGTCCCTTGTAATCCGCTACACGACGGGGAATCTCCGTGCATGTCTGGGTATTGGGCTACTTTGAAGTTGACAACTGAATAGTGTTCTGATAAGTGTTATTGCAAATGATTCGCAATAATATTCCATTGGTTACGGTCGGCGATTTATCCATTATTCCATCGTATTGGTTTGATAACCTCATTCGCAA
>DASXZW010000025.1:0-10605 GCA_036501665.1 Verrucomicrobiia bacterium | reverse complement strand
GGACAGATAATGCAAAGGTACGAAAGCTTGAAGCATACAACATGGGAATGCAAATATCATGTGGTGTTCATTCCGAAATGTCGGCGCAAAAGCCTGTATGCGCAGTTGCGGCGAGACTTGGGGGGATGGTGTTTCGGGATTTGGCCCAGCAGAAGGAATGTCGGGTCGAGGAGGGGCATTTGATGCCGGATCACGTCCATATGTTGATGTCGGTGCCGCCGAAGTATTCGGTCTCGAGCGTGCTGGGGTTCATCAAGGGAAAGAGCGCGATCCACATCGCGCGGAGTCTATGCTGGGCGGCGGAGGAATTACGTGGGCCAGCATTTTTGGGCACGCGGGTATTGGGTGTCGACGGTCGGCAAGAACGAGGCGGCCGTGCGTCGCTACATCCAAGACCAGGAGAAGGAAGACAAACGCCTCGAACAACTGGAGATGATGGCGCTTTGAGCGCCTCACGATAACAATTAACCGCTTCGAGCGGTTCACGCTATTTCAAGCCTCCGGCTTTGCCGGAGGTTTCTGACTCAGATTTTTCGCCTGAAACTGATGCCAGCGGCGGCGTAGCGGGCGTAGATGTCGGATTTATCCCAGTCAGGTGTCATTGTTGAGTCGCAGCTTGAGTTTAGTAAGGCGTTGATGCTCTTCTCGGGTGACAAGCATAACGCGGTACCAACTTTCTAGAAGTTTGATAATTGCTGACTTTGTAAGTGGTTTCATGTCCATTAGTCGATTCACAATGAACATTTTAGGCACGACGTGCTCAATAACGCACTCCTTCAAGGGCGTTTTTGTAGCTGCTTTTGAGCGCGGAATCTTGCCCTTTTGAGACAGGCCATGCAGACCGAGAGTCTTGTGCTGCCAATATTCGTGCAAAGCTTCCTTTAGATTTCGGCAACATATATTGCGTTTGAATCCGAAAGTTTCGGCCTTTTTGGCTTGCTGGACTGCGAAAAATATAAAATCAGCGGGCTTCTTTTTCATGCGTATTTAGTGTTGTTGATTGCATGTAATCCTGGATTCATGCCACAGCAAATTCAAGCAATGTAACTTATCGGTGCCATCGGATTGCGAACAGAAATCGCGGTTTCGCGGATGCACAAAACTTTTAAAACTGTAATCAGCTCCTGCGCTTCTTGCAGCTATGGATGGACGCTGGTCCAGGTTGGGGAGTTGGTTACCATGTCGGTAATGAATTGCTCGATGGTTACGCCTGCGGTGGTGATGGACGGTGAACCCGCAAGCACCACATGTCCTGTCCCACTCAAAGTGAAATATTGCAGATTTGTATGGGGCGCAAACTCGGACGTCAGCAATTCACTGAGACCCGACGTGAACTTGCTGGAGCTGATTTCATAGTACGAAGGGAGAACGGAGTCCCCGGTATAGGAAATCAGCGCCCCGCGGCTTTGCGGATAATTGTCGGCAAAAAAATCATAGACTGAAGCCAGGTCCGTCGGGCATTCGGCACATCCTGGCGGAAGCGCGGCATTCAAGTCCCAATTGGCAACAGTCGCGGGGCCGAACAGGTTGTCGCCTTGGGGAATGACATCGGGCGTCAAGATGGCGCCGGAATCATCAATCCAGTCAACCCGGGCGCCGGCAAACGCCTGCTGAGTCTGCCACCAATTAAACACCGCGCCCATGCCACCGACGCTTACTCCGACTAGGACGACGTATTTGGCATTGGGAAACGTAGGCACGATCCTCTGAAGGTAGGCGGTCATGTTTTTGAAGCCAACCTGCATGGTCGTATTGGTGCCATAGACATCGGCGAGGCTCCCGGCGTGGACATCGCCAGTGCAGTAAGGAATATAAACATAACTATAGTCGGTGAACGGTTTGAGTTGGTGCGATTGAACATCCAAAGCGGATAGCTGGGGGAGGTACCGGTGAATTCTTCGTCAAATTCCGACTGATTGTAACTGGTGACCGCCGATTGGAGCGTGTAACAAGTGAGTTGGTCCCAACATGCGCCGCCGCCATCGAGAAATATGAGAACCTTGCTGGAAGCCGTTGACGGATTGATCCCAATGCCGGTCGTGCTTCCATCCAAACAAAACGCGTTTGTAAAGGGCACCCAAGTCCAGCCGTTCGTCGTCAATCCAGTGATCGTCTGGCCAAGAGAGGAGCCGATGTGAAGCCGGAAGAAATCCGATGCGCCAGTGGTCGGTGTCGAATAAGTGTAAGAACCGTTAGAACCGATGATGCCGTTGGTCAACGATGTCCAGGATGCCTGAGAATTCAGATTGGTTGCGGTTTCGAGGGTAAATCCCGTGTTTGTGGACTGCCAACTGACAATTGCAGCATTGGTCGAACGTCTGACGTTGAGAGAAGGCACCCCTTGCGACATGGCCGACTCATCCAGCATGATGAAACAGGCGGCCACCAGATTCAGGAGGGTCAGTGGACGAAATCGGATTTGTGCGCGGGTTTCCATGTTGTGGGCAAACGATTAAATTTTGCCACAGGATTTGTTTATGGATTGGTTGACTCTTTATTCAGCTTCCTTCTGTCAAATCCACCACGGGGGGCGTTTGGCGTAGGAACAATAGCGATTGGCTTCGGCGTCGTTCACAAACTCGACCTTGACGGGATCGAAAGTGACCGGTCGTTGCAGCGCCAGCGCCATGCCGCCGGTGAACAGGGCCCGCATCGTGTACATCGCCACGTCTGGATTGCAGATGGTCGGTTGACGCGTGCGGACGCATTCCAAGAAATTACCCGAATGGCTGGTGCTGTGATAAACCCGGAGATCATTCGAGTGGATCGGTTCGTTTAAAATGCTTTCGGGATACGAAATGATGTTGTCCCGGTCCACAACGATCCGTCCTTCAGTCCCGACGAAGCACGCTCCGCCGTCCGGCCCGACGGTTTCGCCGGGGTACGCTTCGGATTTGACCACCACGCCGTTGCTGTATCGGTAGCGAATATTGCCGTTTTCGGGATACGCTTCGATCGGCGCGGTCACGTCGGGGTTGACCGTCCATTGAATGATGTCGTAGTGGTGCGGGCCCCAATTGACGTCTCCCACGAACAGGCCCGGCACCGTTTGCCCCGGCATGCCGTTAAAAGGACGCTCCGGCAGCGGCCCCAGCCACATATCCCAATCCAATCCGTCCGGGATCGGCTGCGAAGCGTTGGACTTCAAGGGCGACGGGAAAAGAACGCCAGGTTCGCGGAAGGCATAGACTTCCTTCAATTCTCCGATGCGCTTGTTGAGTACCAATTCGCAGGCGAGGCGGAATCGCCCGGCATATTCAGACCGCTGTTGTGTGCCTGCCTGATAAATGCGGCCCCAACGCTTCGCCGTCGCTAGCAATTCCGAGGTTTCGTTGATCGTGATCGTCATCGGCTTTTCGCAATAAACATCCTTGCCCGCGCGCATGGCGGCGCAGGCCATCACGGGCGACCAATGGTACGGCACTGCAAGCAGCACCGCGTCGATGTCCGGTCGGGCGAGCACTTCGCGAAAATCGTTGTACGCGCGGATGCCGTCGTACGTGGCCTGGTTAAGCCGTTGAGCATAAACTTCGTTGCAATGGATGCGCGCGCGCTCGCGCCGTTCGCGGAAGACATCGCAAACCGCCAGCACCTGCACATCAGTGCGGGCGACGTATCCACCCGGCACATATGTCCAGCCCCCGCCCATCAAGTGTCCCGATCCTTGTCCGCCAAGGCCACAGAAACCCATGGCGATGCGTTCGCTTGGCGCCTTCGCGCCGCCACGGCCCAAAACGGAAGCCGGGACGAACATGGGCGCCGTTGCTGTTGCCGTCGCCATCAACCCGGCTCGCTTGAGAAAACTTCTGCGCGAAAGATTGGGCTTCGAGGATTTACGATTTATTTTCATGCGATGAAGCAAGTTCTCTTTTGCGCAGCGTTATGCAAGAAAAATCGCTGCTTTGGAAGAATGATTTAAAAGGTCCTCAACGAATAAATTCAACTCTTTTCGATGCCAGCGGTTCGTTGCTTCGCATGAAACTGGAAATACGTATTTACTAATGACAAACACATTGAGCAGGGTTAGCTTGACGGACAATGAATTGTCACGATTACATCACCGCCGATCCTGCGGTTTTGGTTGGAAAACCGGTGATTCGAGGCACGAGGCTGGCTGTTGAATTCGTCCTTGGATTAATTGCGCAAGGCTGGCCGGAGGATGAGATCATGCGCAACTACCGGCTGACCAGCGACCAAGTGCGTGCCTGTGCCGCGTACGCGCAGGAACGTTTAAGCGAAGAAAAAGCCTTCGCGCTGGTCAAATAGTCCTGGTCATGCGCCTGTGCGCCAACGAAAACATTTCGGAAGACTGCGTTTCCAAATTGCGGCAGATCGGTCACGATGTCCTTTGGATTCGCGAAAGCGCACCCGGCTGCACCGACGAGGAAGTGTTGATTCGCGCTCACAGGGAAGAGCGACTTCTCATCACGTTTGATAAGGATTTTGGGCAGCTTGTTTTTCAGCGAGGCGCGCAGGCATCGCACGGTATAATCTTGATCCGCATCACTCAATCGTCGTCTCCCGCAAGTGTTGATCGCATTCTTGCCGCTTTGAAAGCAAGAGGCGACTGGGCGGGTCGCTTCAGCGTCATCGACGACTTCGGCATACGGATGAAACCTCTCCCGACACTTTCCTAAATCGGGTTCTGCGCCCTTGCATCGGGATTAGCGCATTTTCGAGGACGGATTCGATTGCTCTCCTCAGTCGTGCGGAAAGTGGAGTTAAAAATAAGGTGGTACAATCTTTTTTGAAACTTTCTTCGCCGCTGCTGTGTCGTGGATGTAACGGCAATGTTGCCCATTAACTGAAACATCAGGTTTAGAACTCATTTAAAACTATGAAACGCTTCATGTCTTGCATCCTTGGAACGGTCATTTTATGCGCCGTTGCGAATCTTCCGGCCCATGCGGATCAACTTCTGCCCGGCCAGGTGGATTTCGGCGGTTTTTCACCGCCAAAGGGCGGGGGCCAATTTGTTGAAGTCAATGTCCCAACCGCGCTTATTAACCTTGCGTCCCAGATCGTCGCGAAGGACGAGCCGGAAGTGGCCAAGGTGCTCGACGGCCTCAAGTTAGTGAAGGTCAATGTCATCGGCCTGGACGACGAAAACCGTCCCGAAATGGCGAAGCGCGCTCAAAAAATCCGCGAGGACCTTACTGGTGAGGGCTGGACTCGCGTCGTTGTCGTTCAGGAGAAAGAACAGGATGTCAGTGTCTATCTTAAAATGGATGACAAAGGCGCCGTCCAAGGAGTGACTGCGGTGGTGATCGACGGAAAGGATGACGCAGTATTCGCAAATGTCGTTGGAAATATCAAGCCGGAGCAACTGGCCATGATCGGCGAGAAATTTAACATCAAGCCGCTCGAAAGGCTTAAAATCCACGAAGGTCAACACGAACATCAGCATCAAGACAACGCTGACGCGGATGATAAGCCAAAAGAAAAGTCTTCCCAATAAGCGAGTTCACGTAAGCCGTCGAGAAAATCCTCGTGATTCTCAAGCATTCATAAAAAATCTTATGACTACTATCCAACGGGCATATCACCCACTTGCTGCTTCTTGCGCCGCGCCTTCTGCATCCTGTCCTGTGGAAGCGCCGACAATTGAAAAAGCCCCAGGCGTAGTCAGTCCCTGGGTATATGTTCGTTGGGTGTGTTTGATCACACTGTTCCTCATGCTATGTTTGCCAGCCGTGGCCGTCGTTGGCGTTGCCAGCTACTTCTATCTGAGTTCTTCTACCACGGTGTTGCGCGACGCCGTTATGGACTCGGTTCCCGGTCGATGGCATAAGCAGTTTGGCATCAACGTTGGTGAGATGACGATTGATTTGGCGCGTTTCGGAGTCAGCTTCACCCATCTGAATCCGGACGCGAAGGAGGCGCTCAAATGCCTCGATCACGGAGACGTGGCGATTTATGAATTTGAAGACGCGAAGTTATCGCCAGATTACGCGCTCGTTCTGAAAACTGCCGACAAGTCGATGCAACGCCGTGGTTTTGAACGAATCGTGGGTGTCGTTGAAGGCAAGGATTTTGTCGCGGTCTATGCGCCACGCGACCAACACGGCAAGGATATCACTTGCTGCGTCGCCGTGCTCAGCGATCGGAATCTTGTGGTCGTCTCCGCGCGCGGCAATACCGGCCCGATGTTGGAATTCGCCGAGAAACAACTTCACACGAAAGAGTTGACAAGTTCACATCAACATTGGTGGCGATGATCGCCACTTTCTGCTCATTCTCTCGACTTTCTATTATGAGACTTCAGCGAGTTTGCAAATCGCCTTGCCCTCAGATTTGGTTTTGTCATAATCCTGGGCGTTGCTGAAACCAGCAGCGCCTTGGTGGCCGATGTGGCGGAATTGGCAGACGCGCTAGACTCAAAATTCCACTTTTCGAGGTTTCACGACCTCGCTTTTCATCACTTGAAACCATCACAAAACCATTGATTTTATTGGTCGAAATAGCATTCAGACAGTTTTCTACTCGATGCAGCGACCACTTCCAAAAACACCTCGACTCTAGCACAAAAACTAGCACAGAACCGAAATGTCTTGTGCGTCTGCGAATGCTGGTTTTTCTCCGCTCCGCGTTCCAGTCCCGACCAGCCGTGACACCCGACGGCGGTGGCCTAATCTGGAATTACACCGGCTCTTCTAAGGATGCGCAACGTGACTTCTGAATCAACAGACTTTCCCTTGCTCGTAATTTTAAGGAGCTTCTCACGCCGAATCATCCCGATGAACTCCGCAATCTGATCTTCGCTCATCGTCGGGCTAATTATTTTTAATTTGCCGGGGGGCAACGGACGCCCACGGTCAGTCTCATATTCGACATTGAAAGTCGTATCCATATTTCCTTTCGTTGCGTTTGGGCAAGATTATGGGCCCTCAACCTGTGAACGCAACACGGTTCTCACAGCACGGGACATCACAATGGCGCCGCCAGTCGCCCGGTAATGCGCTTGACTTGCCCACGACGCCCGACAAGACTGGCCGTTAAAATATGTTCAAAACACTGCCTTTCGCGCTTTTGCTATTCACACTAGGGTGCGAGACGGGCGGCCCTCCGGCTGGTGCTCCGCCTGTAACCACAGAGACAACCTTCAACGCGCCAAGGGCGACTGTATGGCCAATTCTCGTTGCTGAAATCGGGCTAAATTATCCAGTCGTCACGATGGACAAAGACAGTGGTTTTATGACAACGGATTTTGTTACGCTTCCAGTGGGATTCAACAATGCAAGAATGAAGGCGTTTGTATACCCCCCCGCGACTTTTGCGCCAACATGGGACGGATTACGAGTCAAAATCAGCGCACAGGCAACAGATGCGCCCGAAGGAAAGACGCATGTCGTAATTAACGCTCACTTCGAGGCGTTTGAAAATAACGTCTCAAAGTCATGGTTGGTATGCCAAAGCAATGGCAATTTGGAATGGGGAGTTTTTGCAAGGATGCGGCAAAAGTTACAAAACCCTGCGGCGCAATAAAGCGCTGTTTTGTATGAAACAGAGCTACAAAATCGCCAATCTCAAGTTTGAGTTACCGAAGGAGCGCAAATCTTTTTGGAGTTTCGGTGGTACGACCACGAAGGGTACTGAGTTCCTATACGCTGTCAAAGATGAGAATTTCCGCAGCTTGAATAATTGGACAATAGCGGTACGTGTTCCAAAGAGCGTCTATGGCAAAATTGTCGTTGTACCCGTACAGACCCCAGCCAAGAAAGTTTGGACCGCCCTCGAACGCCGTTCAGTAGTTCTCATCAGGGCCAATAAGGAAGGCTACAAGAGATATGTTTATTGCAAGGTGTTTCTCGCTGACCCCAGCAAGAAGCGTAACAGAGTCGGGGCTCGCCGCGGCGAACGAAGTAAACTGCCCCGATGGTTCCAGCAGTTCGGCTGGCGGATACGGTTGAAACAAACCGTCACAACCACACGCGGCAGAGACTCGCGGGCGCAAGTCGTTTTTTTAAGCCGTGATAACCATCGCATGATGATCAAACTGTACTTCGCGCTCAAAGTGTGGGTGCTGGAGGAAGATTTCAACCTGAACCGCAACTGATTAAACCAAAATTGCCTTCCAGATGTCCGCCTCTAAGGTCAGGCGACAGATGTCGCCATATTGAACCGCTCATTGCCGCTAGGGCTAGCGTGCTCACCAATCCTCAGTGCGGATTTCTGCAAAGCCGATCGTCGAGGGATTGTTGAAAAGCAAAAGAGAACGGGTCTTTCCTTTAGATAGGGTAGAAGAGCATGAGTCAAACGCTCATACCCATTTGAGCAGCAATTTTTCCCTGGCGTTGATCAAAGGTCAGAAAGGTCCCCGCGGACAAGGACCACGCCGCCGCCAAGTGCCAGAGGTCAAACGTGGTGTGTCTTTTCTTCCAGCCGTGTGTTTCTCCCAAAGAGCGGGCCATAGCCACCGACTCTTTCATATCCAATTCTTTTCGGATCAGGACCTTTCCAGTCACGGCGCGATCGAAGCGATTTATCACAAGCCTGGCAACGTGTTCGGGCACCGGGTCCTGGGCACGATGCGTAGCCGCTCTGATCGCCGCGGGCAACTCCAGCAAGTGAACTTCGCAGACGACGAATTCATACCCAGTCAATTTTCCAGCGGTCATTCGGGCAGTGCCATGATTTTGGTCGCCTTCGTGCAAATAGCTCAACAGCCAACTGGTGTCGCAATAGACAATCATTCCCGGTCTTCCAATAGCACTTGGACGAGGTCCGTCTTGAGCCGCTTGCCTCGTGCTGGAATTTCACGAAAGATCTTATTCATCTGTTCGTCGAAATTAACCGGGCCGGCGTCAATTCGGGTCAATTCGAACCGTTTGCCACCGCGTTTCTCAATCACAAGGGATTGCCCTGGGGAAAGGCGTTCCTCGGGTGCGCCGTGCCTCAATTGCCGGCCTGTAATGCGTTTGTCTGCCATAGTGCTAACACACTATGTTAAACAAGCTTGAGTGTCAAAATATTCCGGTCTCGCCCTGCCAGGCTTCTGCCGCTGTGAGTTTTGTCTTGCCAATTTACAAGCTTGCATCGTGAGACAGTCCCACGCTAATTTTAGCGTCGGTGGCCGATGTGGCGGAATTGGCAGACGCGCTAGACTCAAAATCTAGTACTCGTGAGAGTGTGTGGGTTCGACCCCCTCCGTCGGCACCATCGAGGTGAGTTTTGGGACAAGCTTGCGACCTCCACCATAGCTTGGTTGCTTTCAAACCGTTTTTTAACTGATTCGCCCGTTAAGACCCGGCCCGCAATACATCAATCCAGTTTCTTAACCCAAATATTTCTGACATATAATTTGGTGATGGACTCAATTTCAATTCCGAAATATCCGGATTGGTTATTCGACGAGGCGGGGTCGTCATCAACGAGCACAGCCATAATTTGACCATTCATGATATGAATGCATGTTCCACCACGCGCGATAACGATATATTCATTCCAATCGTCTTTCTTCTCCTTTTTACCTAATTCTTGTCGGTCGCCAATGTTGCCCATGAGTTCCTTCCAGTCCATGCCGTGGCATTCGACGACCTGACCGCGCCAGGCGATGATCCTCATAGGGGTGTTTTCGGAATAAAATTGCCCTGAATAGACCTGGCTTGGCCAGAAATCAGCCTGCGGACCCGTCATCATCCAATTGAGGTTCACCGGGCCGACATTTGAAGTGACCTTCGGGGAAATGGGCGACAGCCACGGTATGCCCGTCTGGCTTCGGTATTGAAGGCCGCTTCCGCCGTTTCCCAAAATCTTTATCTCAAACTTCAGGTCAAAATCCTTGGCCTTAAAGCCTCGATAAACGAGATAGCTATTGCCACAGGGGTTTTCTTTGGTGGATTCACCGACAATCGCGCCATCCTCGACTCTCCAGAATTTTGGAAGTCCATCCCAACCTTTCAAGCTGACGCCATCAAACAGAGAAACGTAACCTTCGTGGTCGTTAAAGTCCGCCGGGCCGGTTTCGGTGAAGCCCGCATGGTTGCTCTTTTTTGCCGCACTAGTTGCATGGTCCGGGGTATTAGCGGAGGAAGATGCTTGTTGCGCCCTGGCAAATGGGCAAAGCAAAACAAACAGGGCGAGTCCCAAAGCGGAAATGGGGGTGGCTGGGGAAATCATCCGAGCCGGACTCAGACGCAGAACGCGGACTGCGCTGGAAAGTTCTGCCTCAACGACAGGTCGTATATCGCGTTCCACCAATTCGTGCAATGTGATTGTGCTCATACAAATGATTGTGTTCGTATAAAATCGCACGTCAAATGTGAATCGCTATAAAGTCTGTCCCTTTCGAAAGCCCGAGCCCCACGGCTCGGAGCGGCGCTCCGCGCGGTGTCAAGGCTGGGCAGGCGGCAAATGTTTTGTGGTTCTTCGCTGTTTTCGGTGGAATAGGTTGGTAGGCTTGGGGCATGACCCCTGAAAAATTATTCCATGAACTGTTGGGACTTGGATTGAACTGGGAAGTAATGAGAGTCGCTTTGATCACAAAAACGGGACGGTGTATTTGGAAATCAAGGAAACGGCGCGGCTTTGGGAAGGACTGCGTTGCCCGCAGGAGGGAGGAAGGGTCTTTTGTTACGACCATACCGAAGCGTTAAGTTGGCGGCA
>DASXZW010000024.1:0-28144 GCA_036501665.1 Verrucomicrobiia bacterium | reverse complement strand
ATCCCTGACGCCCGCAAATTGGCAAAAGGAACGTGAAGCTCAGGCAAAGCTAGCCGCCTGAACTCCATCGGGCCCGCCCAAACACGCCACACTTGGTTGGAACGCCCATTGTCAATGCGGTCGCTCCTTAACCGCTTACTCTTCATCGGCGCAGTTTCTATCACGACTGCCCGCCGCCGCATAGGCGGTCGCTCCTTTACCGCTTACGAATCATGTGTAGAGACGGCATATCGAGAGAGCGTGCGAATTCTAGTCATTGGGACTTGGAGGACGATGTTGCCCTGAATGCACACGTTGTATGTGTCGTTGCAATCTGTCAGATCTGACCATGCAAAAGCAATAATTACACGGCACCAAACAGATTGAGGTGCTGGTGAAAGTGCCTTCCGCGCTATTTGATGTTGATTTGCCCGGCTGGTCCACGGTGGCTTCCATTGGCGCAACATTGGTTGGCGGCTGCAAACCTGCGTGAAACCGAGCAATATGCCTTCCCATACGGTCAGACCTTACTGATGCAAAGCAATGAACGCACGGCAATAGGCCAGTGTTTGGAGTAGTCAATGGTGCCGTGGAAGAACCAAGCTGCGGAAAGGAACTAAGGTTTTGATCTGGCAACGGCGTTTCATGCGTAACAGTTGACGAATCAGGAGTTGACTGGTTTTTTGGCGGCTCTGCTTTAGAAGAACGTGATGCCGAAGTCGACTCCGCTTGCGGAGTGCATGGCGATGGTGGTACGTCCTGTGAACCAAAGGTCTCCCGAACCACCCTAGAGTCATTGCCCTCCACAATTTGCGGCGTGGGCGACGCCTCGCCAAGGAATTCGGTTGCCGGGCAGCAGGTGGGATGTTGATGTGAGATTTCCAGAATAGTGACGAAGCTCCTCGTAATCTCACGCTGAGGAAGATCATTGGCCTTTTTGAGGAACCGATCGATGAAATGGTCGCTGATCTTTTCGGTTGCCACCCATTCGTAGGCGGTCTCGTGGGCGGTCCGAATATTACGCAACAGTACTCGATTATTTCCTTGGCTGATTCCTTCTAACTTGAGAAGATTTATGCCTTTTGAAATCCACTTTTTTGCGAAACGATTGCCTTCTGGATACGCATAGTTTTGGAGTTCGTAAGCATTCAGCTCGTAATGAATCTTAACACTGAAATCGAGGGTGGTGGCGAATACAAATACAGAATTTGGAAATCGGCGAGCATCGGTGAATGCATTCATTAACTCGTAAGAAAGAAGACGAGAACGAATATTAACCAAAAGAGTAGCCACGGATTCAACTTCGTCGAATAGAAACACAGTTCCTTTTAAACTTACAGAACGACACACCGAGTTCATTGACGCGATGCGGTCATACACACAATCAAAAAACGCTTGACCGTTTCTATGCTGTAGATCGCGGCACTCTAGGTTACCCAGATAGTAATCCTTATAGTCGCCCTCGTCACCGTTTTCCATACTCATGCGGATAATAGGCCAGTGAAGCGCATTGTTAGGCTGACTCTTAACGCGAGTAAGTAGGTTGTCGCGTTCGCGGTTCTTGAGCCAATGCGAACACGCTTGAGCGAACCCGTTTCTGTGCAAACCTGGAACTCTCATGTTCTCGAGAAGGGTGTGCAAATAGCGGGTAGGATGGTTGAAAGCGTGCGCGTAACCGTCAGTAGTTACCCAGCACACCGCGAAGCCATTTCGTAGTGCAAGTGACTCAACGAGCTTGAGCATGTGTGATTTGCCCACGCCATAGCTCGCTTCGATAAAGAAATGGCGGTTTCCCCCCTGTTCTGCTTCTTTAAGGGCGATGTTGAGAGCTTTGCACTCGGAGTCGCGGCCCGCCGTGAAATGCTCAATCTCATCTGGCGGGAACACGCCACGCTTCAAGTGCCGAATTGCGCAGCGAGCACTTGATTTCGTTAGGTTCATCTGAAATTCCCGCTGATTCAATCCCATTTCTCGGAATCGGGCCGCATGGAGAGTGTTTGTGCCGCATCCGACACCGTCGCTTCAATTGCCAAAGTGGGGTCCTCGGTCCTGTTCTGCTCAGCGGACTCCAGAAGCTGCGTAATCACGGAAGTAACCATGCGCGGCTTCGAGACGGGAAACGACCCGTTGTCTATCCGCGTGACAATGATCTGTAGCAGATCGTCCGAAATGTGAGCCGAAGCGTCCCACTGTCTGGCAACAGAATGGATTCCACGTACTTTCTTTGCAAGCTGGAACAGGAGGTCCGCAGGAAGCGGGGTTCGCGTGAGATCAACTACCACGTCGCGATAGTCGATGAATCTCTTGGATGTAAAGGATAATGCCGGCATTAGGCGCGAGCGCAGCGCTTCGTACTCAGCAAAGCCTTCTTTAGCCGTGAACATTTCTGGTGTCGCAGCAATATATATAATGGATGCGCGCATTCCTGCTTGCGGATCGGCATTATCGAGGAGGTCACGAAGCACCGAATAGGATTTAGTGCGTACAGACTTCGTTTGTGCCAATATAAGTTCCGCCTCGTCAAGAAGGACCAAGGTGCCACGAATCCCTACGTGCTGGGATACTTGCGTGAGACAGCGAAGCACATCTCTTGCAAGACGTTGGTCGATCCGCCTATTTATTCCTTTATCTCTAAATTTAACATCATCACCCTGAAACCATGAAACCATGTCAGACATTCCTTGAGCCTCTTGTGCCAGTGCTGCTTTCGTGAAAATCATGAGCGCTGTGCTCACTAAGTCGTGGAATCCGTTCGCCGCACTAAACTTGGCCACACGTTGTTTAACCTCGTGAAGTACCGACATTCGATTGATGCCATGTTCATTGGCAGCACCATGCACGTCGATGTATATCTTGGAGAAAAAGGCTCCCAACAGGGACATCGCCCCCCTCGGTCTGATTTCAGTAAGCCAGGGGACAATTGAAACACCTGGCGGAAGATTTATGGCCTTTATAATTTCGGAATAGACGACCTCGAATTTGTGAAGTTTGGTTCTCTCGGCGGTAACGTAGCTGACGCTCCAACCGTTTTTGAATGCGAGAGCACCGAGCATCCCTAAAAAGTGTGTTTTGCCATCACCATAGTGGCCGCGCACGAAGCGGACGAGGGCGTCGCCATCCTGAGCTAAGTCCTCAAAGTATTGAACAGCAGCACTGTACCAAGCTTCATTTCCAACATTCAATTGGTCCACACAGTCAATGGGCGCCGTACCTGCCTTCAGGCGCGAAATGAGCCGTTTGGCTAACGGTTGATCCAGTGTGCTCATCGCTGGGTTTCCTCCAAGAAGGTGAGACGTCCTATGTATCGATAAGCGCCGTCGATCATAACTGGAATGCCGTCAGACGAATTGGACACTGGTGTTGGGTGTAAACGCTTGCCGTTAGAGGTGCAAACGTTGCCGTCTTTCAGAATGAGGGCCAAATCACGAGCGAAGTGTTCCAAGGTGTAATCGACGAAGGCAGCCTTGGACGGCGACTTCAAGAAAGCGAGCGATTGTTTAATAAAGGCGATCTCTGGAAGAATCAACTTCGCAAGCACGGGCTCGCCTCCCGGAATTCGCCCATTGAGAGCGGTTCGTTGATAAGCTTTGTATAGTTGATCAAGAAATAACTTGGGGTCGAACTTGCGGGCGGTGTCCTCCCTGATCCTTTGAAGGATTACAGGCGCAACGATTGAAAGGTTCACTGTATTTAAGCTGGACCCACCGATTTTACAAACGGGTTGTTTATCTTGAACTATAATTTCGAGGAATCCTGCAAGAATGAAGTGAGGGAACCGGCCTTCTACTTGGAGTTTTTCTGCCGCGCACAATTTTTGCAAAGCAACCTCGAACTCAGCAATTGCACGTCGGCACTCTTGATTTGTCCATGCCTGTAGTGCGGACAGATCTGCGTCGGGAGGGTCATTAGTAGTTCTGAAGTGTAATTGGAGTTGCGGCAGGAGTAGTGCGACCTTAAATGGATCGAGTTGGGCGTTCGGAGTGGCGTTGGCGAAAACAAAGCAGTCCTCCACCTGCTTTGCTAAAAGCGACCAAACTTTTGAGCGGTCAAAAACTTTCAAGGCAAGCGGACCGAGGGGGCTTTCGGCGATATCGTTTGGCTTTGGCTTGTTTGATGGCATAATTGTTCTTCGATTATGGGTTCTGGATACCAAGGTTTTGCAGCAATCTATGATCAACTGATATAAGATAATCTCCAAGTTGAATGCTGCCACCCGAATAGCGGAGAAACTCAGAGTACTTACGGGCGTAGTCCCGCCCGACTTGGTGCATTTCCTTTATTTCTATTAAAAGGCCATCGTCCTGTGCGAGAAGGCATCCTAACATACAAATGCTACCGGAGGGGGTATTCCCCATGTCGCGCTTTAGTCGCACATACGCGCGCAAAAAGTAACGGAATACTTCCTCCTGATCTACGGGTCGCCGAGTGACCCTATGGTATATTATACTTGCAATTTTAAAGGCGTGATTCCGCACAAACTCCTCGCTATCCAGCCCGTCCGCCAGTAACGTCTTCCGAATGTATTCGACGTATGCTTCTGTTGTTGGCGTAAGAAGATATGAGTATTGCTTCGAGAGATGAGAATCCGGTGGCGGCAAAGGTTGGGACGCAATTATACCCAGTTCCTTCAGAAACGCAAGTCGCGGTGTAGCCTGATGTCTGAAGCGCGCGTACTGCCGCATGCCGGGATGAGTACGCCGTTTGCGAGGATCACCAAGGAAATAGTTGTCTAAATTCTTGGCATTGCGGACCTCACCGAAGAGTCTTGGTTTGGCGCTGCATATTAGGTCTTCATAGACCACCGTTAACATATTGTTAGAGGGAAAATCGTCGGTTTTTAGCCCATCCCAATCAATGTAGCGATGGAAAGCAGTCCGAGTTTTGGAGCGAAGAGCCAGAGGAAGCAATGTAAACGCAATGTCCTCGCTTAATAGACGAATAAGGAAGTAGGTTTTTTCGCTCACATTGCTGGTGCCATGATCGAGGATCAAGGGGTTGTACTCGTCAGGCCGTAAGCCTTGGCGAACAAGATCCCAGGAAGCCTCGGGGATGAGACGAATGAGAGGCATAGCGTTTTCGAGGATAACAACGCGGTCATCAACCAATCCGAGCGCCCTGCAGAGCGTTAGTATCTCTTTTGCTTCGTTCCCGAAGCTGCGAAGGCTCGTCGTGCTATCCGTTTCGGCTAGGGAATTGTGGAGACGGAGGTGGGAGTGGGCTGTTTTGACTTGGACCTGCTTCCCAAGGATTTGACCGAGGTAAGTGTCGTGTCCGTCGGCGGTAGGCTTGAAAAATATGTGATCGAGTTGTCTGAGCACCTGTTCGGGCTGTGAGGCGGCTCGCTTGGAAACGGCCAGGAGGAGCTTGCAGTAGCCGAGGCGCTGCTGAAACTCAGTGTATGATGTAATAAGTGGAATGGTCATGAGGCATCACCACCGTGAATTCGGACACGCGGGCGAGTATCCATGACAAATGCACGCCGCACTCCGTTACCGGTTTCCATGGATTTTGCGGCCACGAGCGATTGCCCTGTGTTCAAGGACCTGAGAAGGCTGAAGAAATCAAGCGTTTGGCGACCGTCCGAAACTGTCTCTGGAAATGCAGCGACCAGGTTATCATAAACGGTAGATATGTTGCCTTGCGAACCGAGGCTGTGAATGTACCAAGTGTCAGCTTGGCTGGTGACCTTGGAGCTTAGGGCGCTGGACTCCGGTCGCTGAGTGGCGAGGATCATCGACAGACCAAAGCCGCGCCCGCGAAGACAATAATCTTCAAGTACAGCGCGCTCGACTCCCCCAGCTTCTCCAAGCAACTCTTGGGCCTCGTCGATGGCCAAAACCGTCCTGGGTATGAGGTTCAGGACTTTGGAGCGCAAATCCTGCCGGTGCGCGTCCGGCATCTCTTCGAAGTCAAGCCTCTGTTGCAACTTAGTCGCTTCCCGTCGATGGCTCATCATTTTACTGATGATAACCCTCGCGAGAACCGACCGTAAACCACGACCCAGTTCATATGGAAGCATCATAATGCTGAATACTCCTGGCTTGATAAGTGTCGTGAGCGGTGTGCCTGCATTTGCGAATAATGGGCGGCGCGATAAGGAGACCAATTCCTTTTTCAGAGCTGCGATTGTGCTCTTTTGATACCCGGCTGAGCCTGTATTGATGTCGGAATCATTTTCCAAACAATTGACAAGAGTTGCGAGATCCACTCTGGACGCTGGATCAACTCGACGAGTACCATCATGCCATCCGGAAACTCGTAGTTTGTAGTAAAGATCAGAAAGCAACATACCGCGAGGGTCCTGAGTCGTGTCAAGCGACAGGATTTCGGCCCATTCCTCACAACGAAAATCGGATGTATCAAAGAAATATTCTTGAACAGACAGATGATCGGTACTGGAGCGGCAACCCGCCGGAGTCCATACCTGGACGGCTACATCATCTATGCCGATTTTCCACCCGGAGATGGAGGAATGCTGCCTTTTCAGGCGGGCGTGGTCACCATTTCGCAGCGGCATGGCACTCGTCCAGAAATTGGCGTTTGGATCAATAAGGAGGACGCCTCGATCCTCCTGCCGCTTCCCTATGGAGGATTCTCGGTTTGTGGTGCATAGGCTTTCAAGTTGCGACCCAAGGCTGAAACTTTTGCCACTGCCGCGTTGACCAATAATAATACTGACGAACTCTTTAGACACGTCTTGATAGACGTTTCGCACCGCCCCAGTCTCAGCTAGGCGCCCTACGAACATCGTGCTCTTGCGGTCGCCTTCACCTAACGTCACATCCCCCTGAATCGTTGGATTGATAATATATTTACTCATAAGTCGTCCTTAGTCGTGAAAGCAACTTTGGCCGTCGGGTCCTGCCGTAGTGAGGAAGTCTTTGTCGATTACTCGTTTATCAACGCGAACCGCCGCATGGCTAATCTTTTGAAGATTTTTTAGGATTTCAGATGGCTTCGAGTTTTGTTGATTGTGGCCAAGGTACTTGGCATAGCCGGTGAGAGCTTCTTGGGTAAATGGAAAGGTGCTCCTATCGTAAAGGGGATAGTTAGCGAACGTGCCAGCACCCTCGGCGGCGATCAGTTTCTGTTCGTCGATGAAAGCGTGAAGAAGCCCACGAAGAAAGCCTTCAATTTCGGGAACGCGGAGTGCCTGGAGAGCGACGATGTAGTCGTCTCCAACGCGTCGCCAGACCTCTTGGGCCTGGAGGATTTCGGGTATGTATTGCTGTTTTTCAGCAGCGATTGCTAAAACGAAACCCACGCGTAGGTCGAGACATTTGCGGAGAGAATGTGCCCACTTTTTCTGTGAATCAGCATTGGTGACGGCGCTGAGCCCCTCAGCTTCATCGATTAGGTAAAGCAACATCTTGTTTTCCTGCAAATGAATCACCTCTGCGATGGTAGCTATTGCGGCGGCAAATTCCTCACCCTCTGTGAGTTGTTTCTTTGTTACCCCTATGCCACCTGGATCGTCCGTTTTTATGCCGGCCAAAAACCGCCACGCTTCTAAGGCTCGCATTTCGTTACTGATTATCGTATTAAAGGCTTGCCTTACGTCCGGAGGAATTGAGAGGTGTTGCAGCCATGTGAGGTCAGCCTGGTAGCGAGAAATGAGGAGTGGTCTGAAATAGGCTAAGTCGATTCGAGTCACGAGGTTCAGTTGTAGATCATTGAAAAGACTCTTGCTCGTTACTTCTGGGAGATCGAAACGCACTACTCTAAATGGCATCACTGCATTTATCGTTTGTTCGGTGTAATGCAAGTGATGGGTTTTGCCACAACCGTACTGACCCCACCAGAAACTCTTAGGGGGCGTGCCACTGATCGTGGCGTCGCCAAGCATGGAGTCCACAAGGTCTTTCAGTTTGGTGTATCCGAAAACCAATTTGGCGTCTTTCCGAACGTCCAACTCGAAATTGGCGCGGTTGTTTTTTAGGAAATAGAAATTTGTGAAAGTACTCATATGTTTGTCTATTGCGATCCGGTGTTGATGTTGTTAGTGTGTGTGTGGTTATTGGTACAGCCTACGACAGTCGAAGGTCGAGGAAGACGACGGTAAAGGAGCATGGCGATAAGTTGAGCGAGCGCAGAGCGGTTGTTAACGTGTGTTATCATGTGTCATAGCTGATGTGCAATTGTCATGTAGGAGCTTTAGTAGCACTTTCTTTTTGCCGTGATGTGGCCAGGGCCAACGGATTCTGCCAGGATTTCGTCTGCCTGTTGTTTTATTTGATTGAATACTTTCTGCGTCTCAGGGAGGGAGGGTGTGGTCTTAACCGCGATTACCAATTCTTTATTTTTTGACAGCGCTGCGTCCGTTAGGTTTGCTGACCCAGCGAAGGCGATATGAGCGCCGTTTCTGGCGACGGCGTACCCACATTTGGAATGAAGTTTTGGGTAAAGGGTCAGGAAACTGGGACAATGAGGCTCGTCTGCCTGGTAGTTCACGAAGGACATGACTCGTGCGCGGGTGAGGTCGGAAACGATTTCAAGTGTCACGCGACGCCGTAATAGTGAAACAGACAGATGGCGAATACGTGTGGCGATGCGGGAAGTGGCCGACAAATTGACGAAGGGAGAGATGAGCACGACTTGCTCAAACAATTGGGGGCCCGCCTCAAGCTCCCTCAGGAAATCATTGAGAAGCTGTTGATTCCAAATCGTTATTCCAACATTCAACATGGCGATGATGATGCGAGTGGTATGCCAAATTCAGGCCGTCGTTGCAGCTTTATGTGCAACATGTTGTTGGTTAGTGCTATATGACGCAATGAGAGCATTCTGTTTTGATTCTACAGTTGCTCATATCCGCAATCGGATTGCCGCAATAAGCAACTAATTCGGTTTTCTTCGAGCAATCCATTGTCTTATATGTTTGAGATGCTTTGTGGAGTTCTTGGCGCATATTTTGCCAAGAGTCGCTTCAGACTTCGTGTGACCGGCTGACGACACGCGAGATGCGAAAATTGTTTCTGCGGTTCTTTTGACGAGGGCTACCTCCTCTGTCAGGGATTGTATTTTCTCCCCGGCTGCGGCTGAATTGAGACGGGCGGTCACGTATGAATCCAAAATTGAATTGAGAGAAATCTTCTCTGGAGGGACCAAAGCGGTGTACTTCTCGGCATTCGCAATGACCATTTGCTGTAGTGTGACCGCGGGAGTCCATTTGACATTAGCAAGCCAGTTGCGGAGAGCCGCTTCCAACTGTCTTATGTTACCTGGCCAGGTATAGGTTTTCGCAAATGTGAGATCATCCGGCGATAAATAGCAGGAAAGACGAGGATCAAGGGGAGGCAGTTTTGACTTTAAAAAGTCAAGCACAGATGTGGAAATATCTTCAATCTCTTCGGTTCTGTTCTTGAGTGGCTGAATCTCAAGGATGATCCCGTTGCACAGGCGGTAGTAAAAATCCTCCTGGAGAGCTTTACTCTGAAGGAGCAACTCAGGCTTGACGTTGGTGGCGAAAAGTAAACGAGCATCACAGTCAAGTTTTGTCGTACAGCCCTTTTTCCTGTAAGTTTTATCCTGAAGAAGCTGCAACAATTTACGCTGTGTAGGAATCTCAGCATTGCCTATCTCATCAATGAGCACATCGCATAAAAGTGGCCTGGCGAGCAATCCGGGCTTTTCTGTTTTTGCGTCGGTAAAGGCCCCTGCAACGTGGCCAAAGAGTTCGGACTCAAACGCCAAACCTTCCACATTGCTGATGTTAATCGACTCGAACGGCTCGCCGAAGTCGCTAAGGATACTGTTGAATCCTTGTAGCCACTTGAGTTCGAGATCCCGCCAATTTTCCGCTTTAATGTATTCGCTTTTGATCGTATGCTGCTTTTTGAAGTTTATCCAGCATCGATGTGCAGCGATGATTTTCGCTAGGCGCGTCTTGCCACATCCGGTGGGGCCTAAGATTAGAATGCAGTCAAGGAGTTTCGGGTCGTCATTACATAGAGTGATGCTGCGCTTCAGTTCATTCGCGTGAGGGGACTGTGTGGGCAGGTATTTGTCGAGGAAGTCATCTGTTTCGTCAGGTGTGGTCATAGTGCGTCCTCCTTAGACGACTTTGGGAATTCGCAGGGTCTTGCACTTCTTGCAAAGTATGCGAATGCCCGGCGCGAGGCCCCAGGATTCAAACAGCTTGGTTTGACAGCGCCAGTTACCACAGCGGTAAGTAACTTTTGGCAAAACGTTGAGTGTGTCCTTGGTTATCTTGACGAGGGCGATGGTGGGGTCGAACTGATCGACAAGCTGCTTCAGTTTTTGCTCGAGGAGCGCGGTTGCGGGGGCTTGAGAGTCCGAGTCCAGCGATGTTATATCCGGATTGGCCTCTGGCCCCAGAATGGAAACTGTGTAGGAACGCTTTGCTTCCAGAGAAACTGAGGCACGAAAGACTCTGTCCTGTTCGCCTTGCTGTTGTACTACGATTTCAACATCCGCTATTGTTTTTGCCATAAAAAAAGCCCAGCTCCCTTTCGGGCAACTGGGCTTCTGGAGCCTCTATTTCGTCGTTGAGAAACGCTGGGCGTTAAGTGTTCAGGGTTTGGTATGCATCAAGTGATTTTGAGGTTTCTATGTGTGGTGCCAAAGTTGTCTGGAGCTCACGAATATTCTCGTATCGGAGAAATTCTTTGGATGTTTGTTCTTTTGGCGCCGTGGGCAATAACACGCCACGTCCATAAGCCCGGAGTGCTTGCTTTGCAACGTGACGGTACGCGCGGGTGGTGACGTAAGCGACGATGGTCTTGTAATGGGTGCCGAACCGCTTCAGATATTCGCTCAATCGTCGCGTGATGGCGTTCGATTGCTCCTTCGCTTCGGGTGACAGAACGTAGTCATATTGGAGGATTTCGGGTTCCTGCTCCAACTCTTCCGGTACAGGGCCATAGAGGCCAGAGATGGTGACAATGTGTATGCGTGGGTCTTTGTTGAGCGCCCCGCGAATCGCCTGGTGGGAGCGCGCGCTACTATAAGGTTTATCTTTTGTGCAAGGCAGAAAAATCAGGATTTCTTTATCCTCTGGGGGGCGGTACGTGTCTGAGATGCCAAAAGATTCCCGCGTAAGCTCCAGGGAAACCCGTCTGCCAGTCGTGCGGGGGACGAACTCACCGGTGGCGGCTTCGTATGCCCGGATGAGAGTTCCACGGTGATTGGCGCGCTCGGCGTAAGAGCGGACGTAGGCTGGCAGAGTGTTGTTCAGAATTTCGGCTTTTACTGCCTCAATTTCCCGATATTCGGTTTCGAGGTTGTGAAGCGCCAGGAAAGCGTAGATCTCGGACTTGATCAGGTGACGGCCAACCCCCTTAATTTTATGGCGAGTGTCTCTCTCCATGCGAGCTAGTTGCTTAAATGGATTGAGAAGTTTTTCGTATCTGGTACAGGCGCGACAGCCGCATGTGCGGAGGGTATCCAACGAAAGTTCGTCGATAGACCTAGTCTCACGAACGGAGAGGTTTGCCCCTCGCGGGGGCAAGATATACCGCAGATTTTTGCCACCTTGGACAAAGGCATTGGTGTCGAAGGTGTCCACACCGAGCATTGTAAGGGTCGGGATGAGGTCTCCGGACATGCCGAAAGCATGGACGGGCTTTTCGATATAACGACCGTTGTGATGATCGTGGATTGCATCAACGACGCCTTTTACAATACTCGCAACAAGAGCGCGATTGCTGCGGCGCGGCACTAGTGAGCCGATGGCGAATCCGAATGCCTCATATTGAAAATTTCCTGAGTCGAGTTTTTGCAGCAGGCGCTCAGTGCAGTCGTGGGCAGATTCGCAATCTATGCCGTGGACCGCCAAGTAAACTAAAGGGCGCGGCCCTTTGCTACCTCGGTCGGCAATTTGTTTAAGGAGCCAGACGGCGTTGTCGAGGCTCTTGTTTTGCAATTGAGCCAGGGTCTTATGATCATAATCCAACGGGGCCAATGGGTAGTCGAGGGACGCAATAATATCCCCGCCCATGTGGGTCTGGAGGTCGAGAATGTTTTTTGGGCTGGTTTCATAACCGAATTTCTGAATGCTGAAATCACTATTCGAAAGGAGTTTAAACCCGCCTGAGTCGAGGAAAAAACAGGCTTCGTATGCCCGGCCCGGTTCGTAATCAAAATCATCGCCTTGGTCCTGATTGGACACATTGCCGCCACGCATCATTTCATCCATCCAGAGATGGAATGGCTTGATCAGCCATGCATTCAATGATTTGGCTGTCGCCATATAGTCCGCAAAGTGGAGGATCTCAGTCAGGAAATGATTGTGGTGCCACTCGCGGCACATAATGCGTTTGATGTACTTGTAGTGCGAGCCCTGACGGCCAAAACCGGGGGGGCCGGTCATAATGCAAATGGCCGGGAACAGAGCCGGGGTCTGAACCTTGCCTCCATTCCCGAAGTGGATCGTGCCAAGCCTACCACCTGACTGTGCTTGGCGCTGGAGCGAAAAGTAAGTGTGGACCAGCCTACTCATCAACTTCCTTCGTTTGCACCGGGACTTCGCTTTGAACATCCCTCCTAAACCGGAGCGGGACAAAGGGCTCGGTGGTATAAGCTGCGGAGAGGCATGCTTCATTGAGCAGGGCTTCGTAGAGGTCTGCCTCGGACATTTCATCGAGAATCTTATTCCGTACAAATTTCACTTGTGCGTAGGTCTGGGCGGGCATTTTATCTGCCCAGCCGTGGCGTTCCGCGAAGTCACGTATACGTGCGTGACCTCCAAGGAGCGAAATGGTCTGAAGTAGGATGAAGGCACACTCCCGTTTGGTAAGTTGGGGACGGGGATTCTGACTCAATTTGTTGGACGGCGTTTTCAGTTCTTTCAAGAGGATTTTACGTTTGAGATCGTCGGATTGCTGTTTTTGCAAATCAAGTCTGGACGCACGCTTGTTGAGAACGTGCGTCCGTTTATCGTAGCATTCAGGGGAGGGGCAAGAGCAAACGGCGTGGGCTTTCGGGGGGGGGGTTAGGCCAGCCTCCTCAAGGGCGGTCGTCTCCACCATCCACGGGCAGGTTCGGCAGGACTTCCCCTCGTAATTAAGCCACATCATCGAAGAAAAGTCGTCATCGGCGATTGGCCTTTGGGCCTTCAAGGAGCGCAATGCAGACAGTTTCGTTTGTTTTGCATTAACCTTTTGCGTGTAGCACGACCCGCATTTGTCTGTACAGAATTCTGCCCAACCCGGCTTCCTGTGCGGAATCTTGTACTGCTGCTTTTCGTCCCAGCTAATTCGAAAGTAGTGTGGACATTTTGGATCGCAGTACGGAAGGCCATCAACTTGAAACTCGACGGCGGACCGATCAAGGGCCTGTTTGAGGAAGGTTCCTTTCCCCAAAAGGTTGTGGATCTGCTTATCGCGGGACACGGCTGTGGCAAGTTTCTTCAAATCGGCAAGCTCTCCGGATTCGATACGCCTGAAAAACCACTTTCGCACGGTCTCATCCTCAATCGATGCAAGTTCGATGGCCTCAGAATATGAAATCGTGTTGTTCGTGAAGGCTACGAGGACGTCACTGAATTTAGTAAGGAGATACCGTTTTCGGACGTAGGCTGCCCCGGCGCCCAAGCTTCTGGACACCCTGGCCACGGACCAGTTGTGCTCCTCTATCAATAGGCGAATCGCCGCAGACTCATTCACCACATCGACTTCCTTCCGTTGCAGATTTTCGATGAGCATCATCGAGAGCATCTGCGGGTTTTCCGGGGGAATGGGATGAACGATGGCTGGGACTTCTGGCAGACCGGCTTGACGGGCGGCTCTCAGGCGGCGTTCGCCGCAGATGAGGACGAAAAAGGTTTCGTCTTCGTAAACGATGAGAGGCTGCAAAACTCCGTGAGTTGCAAGGCTCGCAGCCAGTTCATCTAGGCTCTCTTGGTCGAAGGTTTTTCGAGGGTTGAAGGGGTTCGCCCTAATTTTGCCCGTGGGAAGGTGCGTGAAATATGTTTTGTCGCTGGGTCTCATGGGACCTCTATTTAATATGTTTGTTGAGCGAAATCGCTTCTTTCCTCGGCCGATCCAACGCGTCCGAGGAACCGATTCCCACGTTTGGCAAGCTCTGGCGTATCAAATCCGCTCGGAGCATACTCTGGAGCAGAGGATTCCAGACCTACCAGCCAGATTTCAACAGAAATCGGCAGAAATCAGCGGAGTCGAATTTAGGAAGGTGCAGCTCAAGGACTGGGAGCGGCAGGCTGGTGGCAGAGGGACATGGGGTCGTTCACGCACTTTTGGACTCCACCACGGCAAAAGCGGAATGGTTGTGGATGCTCTCCTGATTGACGGCTCGAACCTCAAACCAAGCTATGCGCCTGTCCTTTTGCAGGATGCGGGCAGCGTTGCGGACAACGTCCTCGACGAAGACTGGATTGTCGAAGGCCTGCATAGTGACGTGGCGCTCGTCCGGGCGTTTGAGCAGAGGATAGACAGGGGCCGAGGCGGATTTTTCGGCGATGAGGATGAGTTCCTCGATCCAGATGAGTTCCCAGAGGCCATTCTTGCGTTCAGGGCGGACGGTGAGAGTGACAAGACCGCGTTGGTTATGCGCGCCGTAATCGCTGATCTCTTTTGAACATGGGCATAGGGTTGTCACAGGGACACGGACGCGGAGAAGAAAATCGTCTTTTAAGCCATTTGATTCGCCGATGAACGTGCAACGGTAATCCATTGGTGCTTCCGAACCACTGACCGGGGCTCTGCGGGTGAGAAAATAGGCAAAATCAACTTCGATGTGGGCGGCTTCGGATTCGAGGCGATCCTTCAAGTCGTGAAGAATTGCAGGCAGCGTTCGCATTGTCACTTCGCCCTGGTGTCGGCAGAGCACTTCGAGGAATCGGCTCATGTGGGTGCCTTTGAAATGGTGGGGCAGGCTCACCGACATGGAAACCGTCGCAACAGTCTGCTGGCGCTGGTTCTGGCGATCCAGAACCGTGATCGGAAACGACAGATCGCAGACGCCAACTTTGTCGATTTTAACACCACGCCGGTCCCTGGTTTTTTGTATGTCAGCGAGGGGCTTGGTGTGGGCGTATTTCATTCGCGTGGTGGAGTGCCGCTGGCCTCAAAGTACTCCGCCCAAGAACTACTGGTTTCCCAGAGACGGATTTTAACCAATCGGATGTTGGGGCGAATTGGGTATTTGGCGGATGGTTTGCAGCCGTACGCAACCAGTCTGGACTTTGCAAAATCAAAAATCGCTTTGGCGATGACCTCGGTGGTGGGGTCGAGAGCTTCGAAGGCGACGACGCGGTCGCCATAGGCGGTCTTAAGCTGCTTGAAATTCGGGTCTTGGGTATTGACACATATCGCGTGGTCGAGGGTTTTAAGGTGCTCGTTTAGGCTCTCAGTCACGGCCTTGAAATCGCAGACCATTTCATTGCCGTCCAATGAATCCGCCTCAAGAACGATTTCGACTTTGCGGCTGTGACCGTGGGGAAATTTGCATAGGTCAGGATGTTTGGAGAGCATGTGCCCATTTTCAATCTCAAAAGTTTTGCAAATACGATATGGCATCATGTTCCTCGCGTGTGTCCAAAAAGCTGGACGTGGAGACGGTCGCAGTAGCGATAGCCATATCGCTTGCAGAGGTCAACCAGGGTTTCGTTTCGCCCTCGAATGGTCTCTGCTGATGTCCCTTCGGGCATTAGCAAGATTTTCATAGGCGGAATTGTTCGGTTCACCTCATTCAAAAGCAAATCAATTTCATTGAGGTCGGCTGCCGACGTTATGACAAATTTTAATTGATAAGGGTAATGGTCGATCCATTGTTGAATGACAAGGGGCTGCCAGCGCAATTTATCGTGTTTTCGTCGCCAAGCGTCGGGCAACCGTTGGTCCGGCGTGGAGTTGCTGAGTTTAGGACTGAGCGACGCGAGATCACAGGCGATGCTTTTGGGCGGAACGGTCGTCGCGGTTTCGATGGTAATGTGCTTACCTCGCTCTTTAAGTGCTGTTGCCAGAGCGTGGATTTCTTTGGCAACCATTGGCTCGCCTCCGGTGAGTACGCAATGTTGAGCCGGGAATGAGTCCACCTTGAGGAGGATTTCATCCATCGACATTTGAGTCCCCTCGGGTTCCCAGGAGGCGTACATTGTGTCGCACCAATTGCAACGGAGGTTACAGCCCGAAGTGCGGACGAATACCGAGGGGATACCAGTGAGTTCGCCTTCGCCCTGAAGGGAGTAAAAAATCTCCGAGATGAGCATTTCAGGTGTGGATGGCTGCCGCCGGCTTCGGGGGCAGAGTTGAGGTTTCAGCGTAAATTGTCGGGTCGGGAAGTCCAGTGAGCATGAACGCTTCACGGCGTTCAACGCATGTGCCGCATGTGCCGCAGTGGATGTCACCCCCTTTATAGCATGACCAGGTTTTTGAGAAATCGACACCGAGGTCGTGTCCGCGCTGGGCAATCTGAGCCTTTGTCCGGTGAATGAATGGGCGCAGGATTTCGACGGCGGCGTACGTGCCAAGTCGAAGCGCATCTGCCATCGACTTCATGAAATCCTCTCGGCAGTCGGGATAAATGGCGTGGTCCCCTGAGTGAGCAGCAATGACCAACCCGTTCGCCTCTATGGACTCAGCGAAGCCTCCGGCAATTGAGAGCATAATGCCGTTACGGAAGGGCACGACAGTTTGCTTCATGCTTTGCTCTTCGTAGTGACCGTCTGGAATCGCGCCGCCGGACTTCAAGAGGTCAGACTTGAAAAGTTGGCCGACAAAATCAAGAGAGATGGCGTGGTGAGGAATACCGAGTTTCTGACAATGCCACGCGGCAAATGGAATCTCTTTGTGGTTGTGCTTTGAGCCGTAGTCAAAACTGAGCGCGGCGGTGACAATGTATTGCTGATGCGCTTCGTAGAGGGCGGAAACGGAATCCATTCCGCCGCTGACGAGTACGACAACTTTTGTTTTCATATTTTACCTCCTTTTCGGACGGGACGACCGGCGTCAATTTCGCTTTGCGGATATGCCGCGATCACGGTGAGGGCAAGTCCGCCTCTGGCGGCGAAGTGACCCTCGATTCGCATTCGGCGCGGTTGGCAGGATCGAACCAAATCGTCGAGAATGCGATTGATTACCGCTTCGTTGAACGAATGCACGTTGCGATACGAAGCCAAATAAAGCTTGAGTGATTTCGTCTCGATGCAACGGGCATCGGGAATATAATCAACAACGATCTCGGCGAAATCGGGTTGGCAGGTCACGGGGCAGAGCGACGTGAAGTCAGGGCAGTCAATGCGGATTGAGTAATCGCGCTGTGGGTGGGTATTCGCAAACACTTCAAGCGTTGCCTTCTGAGGGGACTTGGGAAACGCTGCCTGGGAGTTTCCCAGGAGCGTCAGAGCTGCGTATTTGCGGTTGCGATTGCGTTTCATCTTTGCCGCTCCATTGTGACACCTCGGCGTTCCAGATGGAATCAAATTTGGTTGAAATTCAAATAAGCTTCGGTTGCGAAACGGCACATAAAACCGGACAAACGAAGCCCAGACCGAACTGATCACGCCAGGTTGTGCCTTAGTCCACCTGCACCTGTACCCCTCGATTGCCCGTGAATTAACTGCCCTCCGATTCTTGCAAATCGGTAGATTATCCAAAAAAATCGGTAGATTATCGGTAGATTATTCGCGCCCATTTTTGGGAATGTAGTGGGCGTTCCTTCCTCGACCACGCACTTGGATAAGCCCAAGTCTGACCAAGCCAAGCAAGTCCCGGCGAATCGTATCATAAACGACTGGCAATTCTCTTCGGCACCACCCGCTGGTCACGAAACCTTCTCTTTGCACTTGAACCATAATCCGCTTTTGCCGTTCGTTGAGTTGAGCTTCAACGGCAGGCGAAATAAATCCAACAGCGCCATCCGGGAGTCTCAGCCGTTCGTAATTCCCGTTCGGGCCTAGGAAGGTGACGACGAAAAAACCGTCCTGCTGACCGTAAATGGGGGCGTCCAATCCGTGGTTGAGCATCGTGTCGCGCATTCGAGCAAAACCGCTGCCGCGCTGTTCCATGAGGTTCATCGTCGCGAGGGCTTGGGCAATCACGGAATTGCGAGAGCAGGGACGATAGTTGCCGCGACGGAGTTTTGCCAACGTCAGGGGTGATGGCGGATAACCGGGGCTGGCCACAACAATGCGGTCGGAAAAGACTTGAACGGCGATTTTGCGGCTGGCGTCCTCGTAATTGCGGTGTGCGACGGCATTGACGAGGGCTTCGCGGAGCGCCCGCTGCGGGTATTCATCCAGCGCGATATTGTTGATGCCGACGACACGAGTCGGGTGGAACGTGTGTTTGTCCACAAATTCGAGAATTTGGTCAATGGCCTTGGGCAAAGCGATATTGATATTGACCTGACCGCGCGGTTTGCCGGAGATTTTCGTGTCGGCGTAAGCATCAACGAGGATTTCGCATTGAGGGTAACGGTCGCCCGGACGGACGCCAAAGAGCAGGAAGCCGGCGGCGGTGGCAAAGTGGTCACCTTTTTCGCCCTTGCGCCAAAGCAAGCCGCGAGAGTGAAGCGCCTGGAAGACTGGTTCATCGAAGACACGCGAACCGGGACTTTCCACCATTTTGGCCGCAAAGGCTCCAACCATTTGCTCATCCAATGATTTCCAGTGGATGTCATTCAACGGAGTGGATTCAAAAGCGGACGCAGCTTCGATCAGTTCCTTTCCGCCAGCGGCTTCCTCGCTGGAAGGCTCGATTTGAAAATCATCCTTGAGCAATTGGAGCAAGGCGCGGCGGACCTCCGCCCGCAAGTCCAACCGATCCAGGAACCGCTTGTACGTGTGCTTGTGCTTTCGGATTTCGGCAAAAAACGCCTTGGTGTCAGGCGCACGCTTGCTCATGTTGGGCCTCCCTCATTACCGGAAACGACCGTCGCCTCCGCGCCAGCGATGCGCTGGATTCCGACAATATCCAGTGTCTCGGCTAGCCGTCGCCAGATGCGCGCTATTTTTGCTCGGCCTGCGGTCATGCGTGTGTGTCCAATATGGCCCGAAAATACCACGATTGAGAACGTCTTGTCACGAGTTGAGGGAGTTGTCGCCTGCGCTGGAGCGCGGTTGAGGCGGGTGCTTCGAATCAGAACCAATTCCCTTTGTACCATGAGGAAACCTCTCCATCCGGCTCCAACGGCGCAAGAATGGTTCGTTTGAACCCGCGTTCGCAATGCACGAGAACGCACTGGTGCTTTTTCAAATGGCGCAATTCGTAGGGTTTGATTTTGTGCTCTTCGATGCTGGTGTATGTCCGCGAAGGCATTCCACCGGAAAAACCACGAGTTGTCTGTTGAACTTTCCGTTGTCCAAGGAAATCGGCGCTTTCGACCGCGCCGGCCTCGTCTGCGGCTTTGAAAACCATCCTGTTGCGAAGATTGAGCGTGAGGACTTGCGCCTTTTCTTCCCCCAGCGGCGGAACGAACGACGTGGATGATTGCGCGGCCGCCACGAGAGTCGCGCGCGCCTCGCGCATGACATCAATGCAGTTGTAATCGCTCATGCCTTCGTCGCTCGCCGTCACAAATCGCTGCGCTTCGTCCGCCCATAAAATGAGAAGATTGTCGTCCGAACGTGCCTCTTTCCGGCGGTCGAATCTTCGCAAAACATGGTTGTAAAAAAGCATCTTCAAAAACGTGTTTATGTAACGGCGTTCAGTCTGGTACTTTTGGGGCATGGCGAGACAAATAATCTTGCCTCGATCAATTTCGTGGAACTCAAACGTGTTGCGGTGCGCGCAAAACACTTGGGCAATGTCAGGCGTCAGGAAGAATTGCAGGTAGTTGGCGATGGTTTCCTTGACGCCGCCCATTTGTTCGGGGGGTTGCTTCGCATATCGATCTTCAAAATGGTCCACCAACTTTTGCGCGCGCTCCGTGGGATAATCCGTCGCGAGGTCTTTGAGAGTATCGGTCATGGTGTTTTCGTCCAAAAGGAAGCCGTGGACGTTTTCCAGCGTCACATCCATCCCGGTGCGGGAGAGGACTTCCAAACCAAGCGCGATGTGGGTCTGTGCCTGGCTTTTGAAGAACGACTGCTCTGTCCGTTGGCCCAAACTCGTCACCGTGTCCACTACAAACTTGGCATACGTGGAATAGGGGATGGACGGGTCGGAAATGAGGTTGAACGTGTGCGTCGGTTTCCAATCATCCGGTGGATCGTCAGGTTTGATCTGGACGAGAATCAAATCCTGCTCGCGGTGAAAATGCGTAGCCATTTCCACCAGCGTTTCCCAATAGACGCCCTTGTCATCAATGCAAAGACCACCCCATTTCGGGTCGTTGGTGAAGACTTGAAACAGCAATTGGTTGATCCCGGAACGGGTTTTGCCGGAACCCGTGTCGCCCGTAATAAGCCAGCCGCGACAGAAATCTTCGCGGGTCCACACAAAGCCTTTCAAGCGAACAATGATTTCGCCGACGTCATTGGCCGCTGAAGTCGTAATCGCGTAGGCGGCGAGTCCCACAAACACGAGCGCAATGAGGGATGCTGTGGGCTGGTGGAGGTAAAGGAACGAATACGCGCCAGCCAAAAGGGAAAGACCTGCGGTGAGAAAACCAAGCCAATTCGCATTCATAACAGAAACTTTCCAATGAGGATGCCTGCGCCCAGGCAGGCTAGGGCGGTGAAAACAAATGCGCTCGCGCGCCCGGAGCGTAACTGCTTGTCGAGGTCTGGCAACGTACGCATCTCCAGCGTCAAATCCCGCGTTTGCTTTGAAAAATCTATTCCGAGCCGATTCAACTGCTGGATGGCGGTTCGTACCTCAAGGAGCTTCGCGGACTCTGAATCGGGCGGAATCTCGATTTTTACGTTCTGAAAAAACACCTTCAATAACTCCAACGCGGCCAGAATTGGATCATCATCGCAGATGCGGTGCCGATGCTTCCACTCGACGACAGCGCTTTCAAAATTGGCGGGTTCCGTCATACAAGCAAATCGCTGGGCTTGGAATCGTTCTCGAGTTTCCGCATCTTCTTTGCCGGGGGAAGCAGAATGTCCGTGGCCGAATCCAGTTCTTCGTAAAACTGGCGTTGCCAGTTGCACAAGCGCTGCCGGTCAAACAGGGTGAAGGACTCGTGCCGCATGGCGGGCGTGATCGTCAAATCCTGTTTGTTCAGGTCCGCGACCAGCCAATCGTAAAGCCTCGGCATCACGATTTCCTTGGCTCCAAGTTCCCCCACCAAGCGGGCGCGGGTTTTGCTCTGCTCGTAGTTTCCGAACCGTTCTGACAACGCCTGATTTTTGACGACCAGATAATTGCAGCGGTCATTCAATCGCTCGCTCAGGTTGCGAATCTGTTCCAAACCGTCCGTTTCGTGATTCACCGGGGAAATAACGGTCATTAAAGCCCCTGCCTTTTCGAGTACCCGAAAAATCTGCAATTCCTCGAAATAGTTCAGGAAAATGTCCGTCGAAGCCGCCCGGCAGTCCACGACCACCAAATCGGCTTTGTCCAGGGCGGCGAACATTGAGTCAATTTCCTTGGTGTCCTCGATGTCTAAAAATGCGGCTTCGGGATGGAAGCGTTTGAGGGTTGAGTTCTCGTTGTCGGTGTCAATGGCGACATGGGAAATGGACTTGTCCTTGAGGTATTGGACGAAGTTCACGGCGAAGAAGCTCTTGCCCACGCCTCCCTTGCCGTTGATTATTGTATCAATTCGTTTTTTCATAAATTTTGTCTCTAAAGGTTTTTTGAATCGGTGATGTGCGGGCCTCGTTTTCGCGGTGTCCAAGGGCCGACCACCTTGCTCCGTTGTTCGTTCAACGCCGAAAGCAGGCTCGCCGCGCCGTCCCCGGTTTTTGATCGCGTTTCGACAAGCCCAGAGGGCGGGATTGCGTCCGTGCTTTTTCTCCTTCGTTTCTCGGTGCCAATTATCTTACGGCAGAAACGCGAGACGGTTTTCCATGAAACCCTTACGTTGTCCTTTTGCAATAGCTCGCTGATGATGCCGAAGGAAGCGCCCTTCTGCCGCAATGCGGCGATGTCGTCTTTGTATTTCATCAACTGCCGGAAAAGTTTCGGGGTGCGGTCGAATTCCTTCGCCGCTTCCCGGAATGATTGCGTTTGGGGTTGCTCGGACTCCATAAAATCAATTTGCTTCTGGCCGGACTGCGGCCCGGACTTGTCTCAACGATGTCCAAATGTTGTCCAACATTTGTCTGGCCGATTTCTCGGCGATGCGTGAAGGGAGTCTGAGCCGCAGCCGTTTCGCGGCCCAAGGCTGTCCAGCCAGATTTCTAACGAACGTTAGAGGTAAGGCGTGCCGTGAAAAATGAAGCTTTTGCTTCGCGTTCATGCGCCCCATTGAAGCGCACTTCACTGCTCCACATTGTAATGAATTCATTACAACTTGACCGAACTTGTTGCGCTAAAAATGTGGCGTGTTGACGATTAAGACACAGTGCAATTTGAGCAACGCGGAGAAATACTTCGAGGAACATTTGCAACTCGGCGACTACTACAGCCAAGAGAATCAGGTGTTTGGCGAGTGGTTTGGAACCGGCGCTGAACTGCTGGGATTGGCAGGCGTCGTCAAGGAGGCGGAATTTCTGAAACTTTGCCGAAACGAACGCCCGGATGGAGACGGTACGCTGACCCAAAGATTGAAAACAACTCGATGGGATGAAGACCAAATGGCAGAGGTCGCCAACCGCCGTGTTTTTTACGATTTCACGTTTTCGCCGCCAAAATCGGTGTCCATCCAAACATTCATCGCTGAGGACCGCCGAATTATGGACGCGCACAACCGGGCGATTCGGGTCGCAGCGAAGGAGTTGGAAGGTTTTGCCGGAACACGAGTCCATCACGCCCAGAGAATCTCGGAACGGCTCACTGGAAAAGTGGTATGTGCGCTCTTTCGCCACGAGACGTCACGCGCTCTTGATCCGCATTTGCATACCCACTGCATCATGTTCAACGCGACGTACGATGCGGTCGAGAAGCGTTGGAAGGCGCTCTCCAATTACGAAATGTTGCAGGCGCGGAAATATGTGGAGAACGTCTATTATCACGAACTGGCGCGTGATCTTCGCCGGTTCGGATACGAGATTGAGAATCGTCCAAGAGGGGATTTTCAAATTGCCGGGGTGGCCAAAGAACTCTGTTCCCGGTTCTCGAAACGGCACAACGAAATTGACGAACGGATCGAAAAATTGCTGCGTGAGAAGCCCGAACTGGCTGGCGGCAACCTCAAGGAATTACGCGCCCAAATTGCCCAGGCTGAACGCAGCCGGAAAATCTCAGGCATCCGTTTGTCCGATCTTGAACGGCTTTGGGCCGGCCAAGTCACCCACGCAGAGCGGCAGTCACTGTCCAAGGTGGTGAGGCAAACCGGGCCAGAAACACCTGTAAACCAGCTTCCTGTTGCCGAAGCAGCCATCCAGTGGGCGGAAGATCATCTATTCGACCGGCATTCCGTCCTGCGCGAAAGCGAGCTTTGGTCTGCCGCCTTGGAACGTCAGCGGGGCCGACCGTTCACCATTGACCACTTGAAAACTGCCAGTGAGCGCCGTCAATTCCTTCGGAGCGAATACGCACCCGGGAAGATTACCATCCGCGAGATTCTGAATCGTGAATGGGAAATCATCTGCCTGGCGCAGGACGGCAAATGGAAGCATCCGGCGCTCAACCCTGACTACAAAGTCTCCTCTGGTTTGATGCCGGATCAGAAGGCGGCGGCGGAAAGAATCCTTCGCTCTGAGGACTTCGTAACCCTGTTCTGCGGCGGCGCGGGCACCGGCAAGAGCCACACGCTACGCGAGATCGGCACTGGCCTGACGGGCGCTGGCCACGTTATTCAGGTGATTGCGCCTCAACGCCAGCAAGCCCTGGATTTGAAATCGAGTTTCGGCGAAACCCAAACCATCTCTGAATTCCTGACCAAGCGCCAAATGATTCCCGGCTCAATCGTCATTGTTGATGAGGCAGGACAGGTTGGCGGACAGCAGATGCACGACTTGTTGACGTTCGTCCATCAGCATAAAGGGCGCGTCATTCTTTCGGGTGACACGCGCCAGCATGGAGCAGTCGAGGCGTCAGACGCTTTGCGCGCGATTGAGAAGTATTCCGGTCTTGAGCCGGTACGGCTGACCAAGATTCGACGGCAGAACCCCAAACTTGGCGAAACGAAGTCCGAGCGCAAGCGTATCAAACAGTACCGGGCTGCCATTCGGAAAGCGCAGACCGGCCACTACGCTGCATCATTTGATCGTCTGGATCGGCTTGGCGCGATTGTCGAATGCCAAACTTTGGATGCTCAACGTGAGCAGTTGGTGGCCGACTACGTGGAACTGGCAAAGCGGAAAAGGTCGGTTGTCGTCGTGTCGCAGACGTGGGCGGAGATCCATGAAATCAATGAACGAATCCGCATCGGGTTGCGAAATGCCGGTGTAATCGCGAAAGACGACGTGGTCGTCCAGGCCCACGAACGAATTGACCTAACCGATGCGCAAAAGCTTGACGAGCGGTTTTATACAGCGAACGCGGTGATTGTGTTCAACCGGGACACCGGGCATTTCAGGAAGGGAGATCAAGGGAAGTTGCTCAAAACAGCCCCCGTCCATCTGACGGTTGGGACGGAAAAACACGTTGGAAAAATCGAATTCAAGCATCTGGACCGACTCACCGTTTGTCAGCCTGTTGAAATGGCCTTGACACCGGGAGACAAACTTCAGCTCAAGGCTAACGCGGAAGCCTGCGATGGCAAGCCGATCGTAAATGGCGAACTGGTCTCCATCAAGAGTCTTGCCCCGGATGGACGCATTCATCTTCAAGATGGTCGAATCCTACCGTCGCACTTTCGCCAATTCGTCCGTGGCTACGCGGTCACTTCGTACGGGTCTCAAGGGAAGACCGTCGAACACGTCTTGTTCTCGGATTCATCCGTCAAAGCCGCCACGAACAATCAGCAATGGCTCGTCACGATTTCGCGGGGAACCAGAAGCGTCAAGATTTTCACGCAGGACAAGTCGCGGTTGCAGGAGAATGTCGCTCGCTTGGGGAATAGGGAGCTTGCGATTGAACTCATCGAACCGGACGCACCGAAGAAGCAGGGTCTGGCACCGGCGGTTCGAGCCTACATTCAAAAGTTGATTCAAACCCGTCGAGCGGAGGCACCGCAACAAAATGAAAGCAGCACAGCATGGAAACAAAACCTCGATCAGAGAGTGAAGCACCAACAAGCTCGCGGACAAAGGATTTGAACTGCTGGAGCACGGATTCCAGCGCCCATTGCCTGCGCGTGGAAAAGCCGGGTGAAATTCACCTGTTCCCATACGGCTATTTCCAACACGCCAAACTTATCAGGATTTCTGGTGACGAGTCCCTCCATATTCGATTTCAAGATTGTCTTATCATCGTCACCGGCAAGAGCCTGGAACCCTTATGCAGCTCGTTGGGACGACTCGCCGTTGACCGAATCAGACTTCTCCCATCGGCGCAGCGAACATTCCCAAAGAGCGAAGGCTTTATCGAGGCAATCGAGATTCGCGAACCAAAACAAAAGGAGTCCAACCATGAATGAGAATCAAGACGAAACGATTCGTTCCCCTGAGCGGGAAGATGATGGCCCTTCAATCCCGGACGCGGCGGCGCGATTGGGCATTGATGCGTTCAGCCTCTATGCGCTGATTCAACAAGGCGATGCTAATCCCGGACGATCTTCGGGCGGCAGACTTTTTCTGCCGAAATCGGAAATGGAAAGGCTGTTGAAGCGGTCAACCGAGAAATCGTAACTGAAGGAGGCATTATGTTGAAACGATCCGGCGAACTTTGCCGCTACTGCGTTCCTGGCTTTGCAGGCAGACTGACGGAGAGCGAACACAATCTCTACCTGGAAGCCCTCAGCGCCGTCAAAAAGCAATTGCTGGAACTGAGCGATTTCAGTCACCAATTGGATCGGGTCGCTGAGTTGTGCGAAAGCGCCAGTGGTATAACGGCCTCCCGCAACGGCGCGGAATCCGTTTTGACAACCCCGAAGCCCCCCGCTTCGTGGAAGGTCGTGAATCAAATCCTGAAATTGGAGTTGGGTTCGATTCTGCTTTGCAGCCACGAGGACGGCGACGGGAAGGGCTACGCAATTGTGCAGCGATTCCTCCCCCAATCATTGTATGCCAAGGCCCACGGTGCCATCGTCGTTCAGGCCCAAGGAAAAGATCCGACTATTCTGGTGCAGGATTATATCGAACGTGTCCGCCACACGTTGCGATTCATGGCCAGTGACGCTGTCGCCCGTGCTCAGGAGATCATCTGGAAGAATTCAAATGACCGCGATGTGAGTCGGGTCGTCAGAGCCATCTCAGACCAATTCAACGAGGCGGTTGCCGAGAAAATCGAAACCGGCCACAACACTCGTATGTCAATTCTGACAGAAAATCAGAACAACAGGGTCAGGTTTACGCGACGCATGTAGGAGCCTTCCAATGAACACCGACAAAGAGCAGTTCCTGAATTTGAAGACGCCCCCGGCTCGGTTGAATGCTGAACAGGCAGCCTGGTATCTTGGTTTCTCACCGCACGAAATTCCTATTCTTGTGGCAGAGGGGATGTTAAAGCCCCTCGGTCATCCGGCCCAAAACGCTCCCAAATTCTTCGCGGCCATAAACCTGGAGGAATTCCGCAGGGACGTCAAATGGCTGGCAAAGGCGTGTGATGCCATCAGTGAGCATTGGAAGTTTAGAAACCATCGGAAGGGCGAAAGCGAACTCACCACTGCGGGAATGCGTACTTAAGAAGTGACCGGAGCATCCACTCAAATGCGCGGGACACTTTTTTTGTCGGTCAACAGGAATGACTTGCGCCCGGCCACTACAAATGTTTCCGCGTTGCACGTCCTAACCGGCCAAGTCGTCATAGAGCTCACTCGCAGCCGTGATTCCTTTGCAACCACTCTTCCCAAGTGCTGAAACATTTTTCCCCGCGGCTGTTTTTAATGCGCCCAAGTTTGGAATTGAGGATTCTGCGTTGAAGATAATCTACAAGCCTTGGAAATTGCGGCTCCGGAACGAGGTCCCATTTGGCCCCAAATTCTGTCTTGATCGCCCGGTGAATGATGATGTATTTGCCTTTGCCCTGTTTCGATGAATCCCACTTTTGAAAGTCGTTGTACCGCTCGATCAAGTGAAGAGTGTAGTTGCGTTTATCAAGGTTATGTCCAATAGCACCTTGGGTGGGAAGGATATTTGGTGCGCGTTTTTTGGAAGTTTTGATTACAACCTGATGTGCTTGAATTCCGCCAGGGCTACCCATCATCACTTGAGCGTTGCTCGCTGCGTTGATGGTTATTTGAGATTGCTCAATTAGTTTTTGGGCCATGCGCGCGGCCTCCATCGAAAGCTCAATATCGCCGTCGCGCTCGTGCATTTCTTTCATGTCGGAGAGCAACTCGACCGAATAGGTGCCCAACTGGTCGTCAACCACACGATGATGCACGCTGCAAAGCAAGATGAGGTTTTCAAAAGAGTGCCTCTTCTCTTCTGTCTGCTTGGAATCAAATCTCGGTCCCCCAGCATTTTGAGCTCTGATATGGCAAACCTCGCCCACGACGGTTCCAGACGGATGAACAATCGGGGTGTCGCATTTAGGGTAAGCGCAACGGTTACGCGAAAGCGCAAAGAGCTTCTTGACCGTCTTGTCAAAAGGGCCAGCCATTGGTCACATATAATAAAAGGGCGGAGCGTACGCAACAAGGCATCTATTTGAGAAGCACCGAAGCCACGGTTTGTCCGACGGTCAAGCGCGCGGCCCTCCATTCGTGCTTGTTGGCAGGTGGGACATCGGCACCATTGGCCATCAGGGGATCGGACATTGGCACATCCTGTCGGATTTGGAGAACTGCCCGAAATCGTCAACCAATCGTCAGGCGAATTTTAGTAATCGTCAAGTTGGCTCACACCGGAATTCAAAAAACACCCGGCCCAGCAACCGAGATGAGACCCAGGCGAATCGTCCGATGTTTTTTCAGAATCGTCCGATTGTTACTTGGCCTGCCGTTTTTCTCAGCCAAGCGACGCAATTCGCCAATAGTGACGACTTGTAGCTATTTGTGGCCTTACTGCCAGGGCTTTAGGATAGGCTACATTTTGCTAGACAAGGGGTGAGGGTCCGCTATAAGATGCCGTCCATGAAAATTGACGGGCGGACATTAGATCACAAGACATTGGAACATCTGCGCGTCACCGCCGTGCGGCGAG
>DASXZW010000023.1:0-209423 GCA_036501665.1 Verrucomicrobiia bacterium | reverse complement strand
GCAGGATCATCGGGGTGTCATAATCGATATTAACGAATCGGGCAGCCATATATTTGACTGACTTACCCGGCTGCCGACTTGTTCAATGTTTTGGAAAAAATCTCCGCTAAGTCCGACAGGCTGCTAGAGCATTTTAAGTGCAACTGTAGCCACAAATTTTGGTGCGGCAGGGGAGCGCGACCGTCTCGGTCGCATCCGTCGGCGTCTCGCCGACGGAACAATCCAGCACTGCTGCGGCGTGTAAAATGTTCGACAAGAGCGTCTGGCGAGACGCCAGACGCGGCGGTCGAGACGACCGCGCTCCCCCACAGGCCGTCCGAACCGGGCGGCTACAGCTTAAGTTAAACTGCTCTAATCTAATGTAGTTGAAGGTCGCCCAACTAAAGTTGGGTGTAAATGAGCGGCGTTGGCAGGGTTTTTTGAGACGGTGGACGCCTCGGCGAGGCGTCCCTACCGAGGTGTTCTACCGAGATGTTCTTACTGGACGAGGGCGCGGTAGAATTTGGCGGTGGCGCCGGGGGCGGGGTCGGTCCATTGCATGGGCTGGCCATTGCCGGACAGGTTGGTTGCAATGGTGGTCCAACTCGACCCGTCGAGGGATGAGGAGGACTGCAAAGTATAATGTTTGCTGGCTACGGTTGTCCATTGGAGGACGAATCCGCCCGCTTGAGGAGCGGCGGCGGCGCCGAACCGGAAGACTGATGTGTTGTCCAAGGGATTGGTTCCAGCGATGTATTCCTGCCAGTTGGACGCGCCGTCGCCATCGGGATCGGCACTGGCGGCGGAGAGTTGGTTTGAGACGGTCCCGAAATTCAGGAGACGCCAATTGTCGGAAATGCCGTCGTGCCAACTTGAGACGGAGCGATCTGATACGGTGATCAAGCCGTCCTGCACCGTTGAATGGAACAATGCGATGCCGTTGGGTGAGGCTGAAAAATGATCGAAATGGACGAGGTAGGCTGAGCTCGACGTCACGTTTGGAGGGAGCGTCACGCTGTAAGCGCCGATGATTCCTTGTCCGCTGACACCGGGAACAGTTGAATCGAGGAATGCCACGCCGTACGCATTACCGAGGGCGGAGGTGAGCGTATTGCTTGAGGTCAAACCGATGGCTGGCGTGAAGGTGATTGCGTTGGTGATCGGCGGTGAGCCGTCCAAAGGATCGATTTCCACTCCGAGCATTGCAACGCGGACGGGCATTGAGTCAGCGGCGAGCACGCGGACGGGAATCTGGAGGTTCAATGATCCACCAGCCTGCACCTGGTCAGCGCCGACAGTGATATAGCGCGGTCCACTCAGCGCGGTCTTGACGGGCGCGGGGGGCGGCGATGATTTGAGACTTACCGGTTGAAGAGTGTTTGGAACGGCCACCGCGAAACGAACGCCATTTGACCAATAGCGGTCCCACCAGGTCAAACCAGGGTCAAGAGAACGGCGGTAAGTAACATAGACGTCATCCACGGCCAATATGCCATCGCCACTTATGATGTTATTAATTGTCGTGTCGTTGCCGTTGTAAAAATTGTTGTCCGTGCCGTCGCTGGAATCCATCGCGTCAAAGAAATCGCTGCCGGCTGGAGGAGCATCCAAACCATAAATAGCGGTTTGGAAGACCTGCTCCACGTCGTTGTTTTGCAAATTGGTGTCGCCAAAGTCGCCGGCGTTGAACCAACCGAACGGAGCAGCGTCGCCGACCAGGTATTGGGCGGAGCCGACGGTGACGATTTTTTGCGAATTGATGGGACCCGCGGCGGGCGCGCCGTTGCTGACGGTTTGGATGAAAACCGGCGTGGAAACTCCATCGGATGTCGCGGAACCGTTGGCAAGATTTATCCGATAAGTTTGGCCGGGCTTCGCGTCACCAGGAACATCGAAAGAAAAGGCGCCGACGATGACTCTGTCATTGCCGCTCTTGAAGAGCGTGTCATGGGCCATGGAGAACGAAATGAGCGTTTGTCGCGCCGTGGGATAAAGCACCTGCTCAGGCGGCCGTTCCAACCAGCCGACTTCCAACAAGCCCTCGCTTACATTCGTTTCAAGCAAGTTTGTAATGCCGAAAGCGATAATATTGGTAAAAATTGAATTTGTCTCAGCGATGGCCATTGCGGGAGGAATGGCGATATAGAATAGAGAATTAAGAGGGTTTGGTTCCATCAACATCGATTGGAAGGTGAAATTGGAACCGACAGCCGGCCCTGAAACATTCGTGACAGCCGCATCGAATTGGAGGCTGTACATTGTTTCAGCGCTGGAGATCAATGAGAGCGTGACGGGGGCGACGAAGCGCTGTCCGGCGGCCGCGATGAACTTGCTTGATCCTTCGCCGGATTGGAAACCGAAGGTCAGCTTGTCAGCATCAAAAGCGCCCGGGGAGAGAGTCTTTTTCGCAACGCCGCTAGGCCCGAAATTTTGGGCAAAAGCAGCGACGCTCAAGACAGTGTTTGTGGTGATGTTGAGGGTCAACACCTTCCCATTTGCAAAAGGACCGACGCTGCGCGCGCCAAATTGCTGAGGCGTCGAGCCGTCGAGTGTGTACCACATTTCGGCATTGGTGGTGCCGTCCAGCAGTGTAATTGAGGCCGGGTTATCGCCGGAAATCGTCGGGTTTGCGGTCACGAATTGGAACCGCGACGAAACAATGGGGCTGGATTTGCGGCCTGTCGCCTCGCCGATGACTTCGATTGTCAGGTCTGGAACTTGCGGGAGAACCGAAGCAATGGGAGGCGGAGTGCCGTCGCCCGGATAAATGGGAGCTGTGCTGCCCTCCAACGGACCCGGATTTGGAATGGTATTGACAAGGGCATTGGTCGGAGTGGGGCCGTAAGTCATGAAAGTTTCAGTGCCGACCTGGCCAGTGACCGCGAGGATGGCCGGATTATTAAACACAGCCCCGCTGACAGCATGGAACAGAGATGTCACGTTGCCGTCCGCATCCTGCTGGAAAGTGACGTAGCCGATCTGCGGGGTATTCACGGGCGCCAACGGCGCGTTAGGCTCGAAAACCCGAATGGCGTTGTTTCCGGCGTCCGCAATAAAGTAGCCGGAATCGGCGGAATCAATCGCCAGACCGATTGGGCCGTTGAGCTTTGCGGCAGTGGGCGCGCCATCGACAAATCCCGGTTCGGCGGCAATTCCTGCGATGGTCTGCACACTATAAGTCTGTGAGCCGTTGAAGTTGGTCAGGAAAAGTTCGCGCAGGGTGTCGTTGCCGGTGTCGCTGACCAGGAGACCGTTGATGGCGGTGGACCAAATCAAACCGCTAGGGAGGTTGAAGTGCGCTGTTGACGCAAACAGGGAATCGTTATCGCCAGGAAATCCTGACACACCACCGATAACTGACACGGCGCCGTTGCTGACAAGACAAATAACGTCGTGACCGGTGTCCGCCACCCAGATGTTGTTGTTGGTGTCGATGGCGACGGCGGCGGGGGCGGAAAATTTGTAATTTCCGATGGGGACGGTCGAAACGTTGTTGTTCGTATCGATCCGGCGGATGGCGTCGTTGCCTTCATCGGCAATGTAAAGATTGCCAGCGCCGTCGGCAGCGATTCCATTCGGGAAACTGAATGTTGCGGTGTTGCCAGAACCGTCATTGCCGCCAATGACTCCAGGAACTCCGGCGAGATTGCTGACCTCGCCCGCCAAAGAGACGAAGCGAATCAATTGATTATTTTGATCGACAACCACCAATCCCCCTCGGGCGGCGATAATACCGCGAGGCTGGGAAAATTGCGCCACGCTTCCAAATCCGCTATTGGTTCCAGTTGTTTGAGTTCCTGACGTTCCGGCCAGCGTCGAGAATGAACCGGAGGTTGAATCATACTTGGCGATGCAGTTGTCGGAAGAATCAGAGATATACATTACGCCATCGGCATCGACGGCAACACCGGAAGGCTCGAAGAGGCCGGTGGAAATCTCGGTGCCGACGAATTGGGCGGAAACCGAAGGCGCGAGCAGCGCGACAACGACGATTCCCAGGACGGACCGGGCCACCGAATTCTCGATCGCAAAATGGGCTAATTTTCTCATGGCTGCAATTGGATTTGATAGAACCGGCTGTTACCGCTGTAATTGGTAATCAGCAATTGGAAATTATTGCCGTCACCTGTGTTGGTGCTGATTGGGGTCCATTCCTTCCCACCCAAATCTGATTGAGATTCCAGAATATATTTTTTGCCGGGGGCCGTGAGCCAGTTTAGAGCTACGCCCGGGAGGCCTTCATGATTGAAGGCGGCACTGGAGAAAGCGAAGACGGAAGCGGAATTGGTCGGATTTGTGCCGGCAATGTATTCCATCCAGTTTGGCACGCCGTCGCCATCGGGGTCAGCGTTGTCCGCGGCGAGAGGATTAGTAGCGCTGCCGAAGAAAGCGGTCTTCCATTCATCCGAAGTGACGGAGAGAGGCGGTTGAGCAGCTGCGCCAACCCAGACTGAGCCGGGGAAGCTTTCCATTTGATATTCGGTCGTCAAATCGGGAGCGCCACCACCGGAGACAAATTGAACGGCGTAGGACTGGCCGGTTTGAGCGCCGGGAGGAATTTGAAAACTGATCGTGCCCAGGTAATTGCTGCCCTGCAAACCGGGCGTGAACCCGCCGACGTTCCATGCGCAGACGATATCGCTGGAAGACAGACCAGCGGAGACTTGCGGAGCCGCGACGCCGGAGGCCGGGTTGAATTGTATTTGACCGACTGCGGGCGCGCCGTTGTTGCCGACGGCCATCGCGCGGAACGCCATGCCGGAGACATTGTAGCCGGGCAAAACATTCGCGTAAACCGGGACGGAGACAGAATTGCCTGGGAGACCGTAGCTGACGGAGCCGGCATTGAGAGAAATCTGCGAGAGCCAGACCAATCCGGGAGGTGTCGGGGTCGATGCCAACTTTTGCGGATGAACGGCGGCGGGAGTGTCGGAAAGCAATTCCGGCAGGCCGCCTGGAACCCAGGAGACTTGCGCGTGGGAGAGTTCACCGTTGGTCCAGTAGCGAATCCAGTTATTGGTGTCGAGTCCGACAGAACGGTAGAGGACCGTCTGCCAATCGAGGAAGGTCAGGAACCCGTCGCCAACGATGCCGGGGGTTTCGGGAAATACATCCATCGCCTTAAACGCGTCGCTGTCGGAATAGGGGCGGCGGATATTCAGGAGAGCGTAAAGAACGGCGTTCGCATCGCTATTATCGAGGCTGAGATCGCCGAATTCACCGTTGTTGTAGCCGGAGGGCGGTGTGGAGTCGCCAGCGAAAGACGCAGGATCGGAGATCAACAACGTCTGCGCAGGCATGGCTGAGAGGGGCAGCGCTTGATTGATGCCATCGGACGTGCCGGTTGGGAAAAGGACGTTGAGCGAATAGGATTGTCCGTAGGCGGCGGTTTTTGGAATTTGCACGCGCAACAAAACCGCGACGCCAAACTTTTGAATGTTCAATCCGGAGTCCACGCCTGAAGCGGAAACCAGGAGGCCGAGGCCGTTGGAACTCGTTGCGTAAGGGGAGAAATTGGTCAACGCGAGCGGTGTGTTGCCGACATTTGGACCGGCGACCTGGAGGTAGTCGTTTGCGGTAATCGGCTGCAAACCGAGCGCGGCAATTCCTGGCGTGGCGCTGTCGGTGGGAGTGACTTCGACGCGGAATTGGAGGGATCTCAAAGCTCCGCCGCTGGAGAGGTCAACGACCAACGGGACGTAGGCGACGTCGCCGGAACCGCTTTGGACGGGACTGGCAAAACCGATGACGCTGGATTGCGGCGATTGCCCTGTGATAGTGGTGCTTGAATTTGCGCCGTTAAAACCCGCGACATGGAGGGAAGTAAGGTCTTCCTGAGCATTGCACCATTCGATGAAGCCGACGTAGCCGCCATTGGTGTCCGCAAACATCTCGACGGGCTGGCTGTTGGTAGTGGGGTTGGTGTTGTCGGTTGTATAATATACAGTGGGCACACTGCTCGTGACGAAGACAGTGACGCATTCGGGAAAGAAACCTGAGTTGGGAGTGAAACTGACAGTCGGCGGCTCGGAGGCGGGGAGCGTTGTAAAGACGAGTTCGCTGCCGCCGCTGGTACCGGTGCTGTTGACAGCTTGCGCGGCGAAGAAATAGGTCGTCGCCGGCAGCAAGTTCGTGAGGGTGAAACTGACCTCGTTGGTGATATTGAGATTGTTGGTCACCGGGATCGCCGAGGTGATGAAACCGTTGGTGCTGCTCGTGCCCCAGAAGAAATAGGCCGAGGTCGGTTCGCCTTCGGCATCGACGGACGCATTGAGAACGGCGCTGCTCGATGTGATGTTGGTGGCAAAAAGAGTGGTGACTGAAGGGGCTTTGTTTAATGCGACGCCGACAGCGTTGACGGGCGCGAGGCCGGTGCTGGAAACGCTTCGGATCAGGCTGTAAAATTTCTCCGTGACAAAGAGATTGCCCGTCGGGGAAATCGTCACGCTGGTGGGCAGGCGGCCAGACGCGCTGGTGGTGGTGATTCCGGGCGGGCCGTCCACCCAGCCTCTAAAAAGCGCGGGCACGGCATCGCATTCGGTGAGCGTCCAGACGTTGGAGGCTGTACCGTATAAAGTGGTGACGTTGGTATTGACGTCGATGAGGCGGATGGCGTTGTTGTTCATGTCGCAGACGACCATGCGACCGTCGGCGGATGCGGCGATGCCGTGGGGTTGATCGAATCTCGCGAATTGCGGGCCGCCGTCGCGCCAGCCGACGCCGTTGCCGCCGGTGATGAGAACGGGGGTTGAATTGGCGTTGGTGTTGACGACGTAAATGGCGTTGCTGAGTGTGTCGCTGACGGCGATCAGGCCGTCGGAGCGAAGGGCCATGGCGGAGGGCTGCCACTTATTAGAATTGACGACGATGCTCATCGGCAATTGGCCGGCGCCGGACGACAAGCTGTTGGAGTAAACGGGGCCGGTTGGGCCGTCGATGAGTTGGAAGCGGACGATCATGCCGCTGTTGAAGGAAAGGAAGACGTTGGAATTGGCGTCAACGGCAATGGCGGAGGCCATCGGGGTGGTTTTGTCGGCTGTAAAGTAAATTTCCGAAAGGATGTTGAGGTATTGGTCGAACTTTACCAGGAAGCCGTTGGTCGGCATAAGGACGTACACGTTGTCGCCGGAATCGACCGCGATGCCGTTGACTTTCGGGAAGGGATGATAGTTGGTTTCGTAGCGGGTGATGTCGCCGTTCTTGTTCGTAATGGCCGTCAACGTGTAAGTATGGATCGTGAGGCTCTTGACGCGGTCGCCGGCCAGCGTGATTTGTTCGACGTCGGAATTTAAGGTGTCCGCGACCCACAAATTGGATTTGGAGTCGAGGGCGGCGGCGTAGGGATCGTTGAACTGCGCGTTGGTGTAGGTGTCGCCGGAGGCAAACCCGGCGAAGGCGGCGCAGGAGTTAAGCCGGGGACCGCCGCCGATGGTCTGGATTTCGATCTGGCCGTGGGCGCGCAGAACAAGTCCGAGCAGCGCGAAGGCGGCGAGAAAAGCGCGGCCCCAACCGGCACACTGCGTCCTGGTTCGTTTTGTCCACATAAGACTCATATAAGTTGACAGTGGGTTTAGGGCTGATAATCGGCCTTCACGTCGTACTTGGGCTTGGTCCAATCGTACGGTTCGCCAGTATTCCAGCTCGCTTCCTTGACATCTGACGGCGAGGACTGTTTTCGTCCGAGGAACGTCGAGGTTCCAGGCTGGAAGTCGGAGTCTTGAATAATTGTCGGTGTCACAAAGATCAGGATGGTGTCCTTGGTGTGGGCGCGGCTGTCGCTGCGGAAGACGTAACCGAGCCCCGGCAAGTCGCCGAGGAACGGCACCTTTGTAAAGGTCTTGTTGACAATGTCCTGGTCCAAACCACCGATGACGAGCGTGAAGCCGCTTGGGACCGCGGCGGAGGTCACAATTGTGCGGCGGTCAAAGATTGGCGCGGTATTGACCTGGCCGGCGAGGGTGTCCGTCGCGACTTGCGCGTCTTTTTGCGAAACTTCCGGGCGGAGATCGAGCAGGACGTTGGTGGGGCCGGCGCAACGCGGGGTTACTGTCAACTTGACACCGACTTCATTCAGGATTGCGCCTTTGACATCCAAATCATAGTTGGGCTGGATCGTTGCCAAACCGGAGGCAGAGCCGCCGGCGGGGGCGCTTTGGGTTTGAGTGAAAACAGGGACGTTCTGAACGACCATGAGCGATGTTTCCTGGCCGTCGAGTGTGACGGTTCGCGGGAACGAAATGGATTTGGTGTCGGCGTCGGTGTTCAGGAAGGAGAGCACAGCGGACAAGCCGTCAGCGCTAAGAAATGCTGTTGACGGGCTGAAGCCGCGCATTGTGTTGAGCGAAAGTCCGCCGCCGGACGCGGGATTGCCGGGGATGATCGTATTCAAACTGGTGAGATTACTAACAATGCTCGTGCCACCTGCGCCACCTGATCCGCCGAGAGGCGTTGTTGTTCCACCGGGCAAGGTTGTTGAACCGCCTGCGCCGCTCGCGGTGGAATTTTGCGCACCCGATGCAACGGACCCTGACGTGATGCCGTTTCCGAAGCTGACGTGTTGAGCGGCCAGTGTGCCGGTCCAGTCAACACCTTTTGCGGAGGTGACATCCTTTGTGGTTTCGACGATTTTGGCTTCGATGAGCACCTGGCGCGTGGCAGTGTCCAGTTTTGCGACCAGTGCCTCGGCTCCAGCCACTTCTTTTTCAGTGGTGCGAATAATCAGTTGACGTGTGCGGCGGTCAGGAATGATGGTGCTGCGATCCGAAAGAGTGGTTTTAATCTCCGTAATAATGTTGGTCGGTTCGCTGTAACGCAAAGGGATGACGACGACAACCAACGGTTCAAGCGCGGCGGGATTCTTGGCGACAACGCGGCCGATCTTGGTGCGCGGATTCCAATCCAACTGCCAACCGAAGTTTTCCAGCAACGCCTGCAAAGCCTGCATCGCGGTGACCTTGTGCCATTTTTCTGTGACAGCCGGCGGAGTGATGGGCCGTCCATCCGCGGTGACGCCGCCGACAAGCTTGGGGTCAAATTCAATATTCAAGCCGGCTTGCAGCGCGAGCGTTCGGATCGCGTCCGGCAAGGGTACTGCGTCGAACGCCACCAAATCGACGATCTCATCGCCGCCGGGGGCGTTGGTCAGCACTTCCGGCCCGCTGGCGGGCGCGACCACCGGCGCAATGGGCGCAGTCTGTGCGCCAGACTGACCGAATGTTGCCAGGCACGGCATGAGCACCGCAACCACTAGCGCTAAGATTTTTTCCGTTTTCATATAGCTTGAGCAATCTCGCCAATTCATTTGGCGTTGGCAGGACAACCGTCCCGCCCAACAACTACTTCTTATCCATTTCCAACCGCTGCATCCGTGTTTCTCCCTCCACCATGACAAGCGCGAAACTGTCTCCAATTTCCAGGCACTTGACTTTCACGACGCCCCCCGCGACACGCACCGGCGCCGTTTCACCCTTTTCCAAAATCTGATTGTTGACGACGGCCAAACGATGATTTGCCGAACCGACGATGCCTTTCAGTAGCAGATCGCTTGCCACGGCTGCCTTTCGGGCCGCGGCAACAACGATCGGCGCCGGGGCCGGCTCGCGCCGGTGGGAATCTGGAAAGAAGGGGTCCCTGCCCTTTGGCGGCAACAAATCTTCAAACGCGGATTTAAATGCGTCGGTGGAAACGGTCGCCGTCGCAATGGCGACGACGGGTTTCGTCACCGGCGCAGGAGGCTTGGCCGCGGGCATCGGCGCGCGTTTGCAACCCGGCGAGAGCGCAAGAAGCAGCCCGGCGCAAGTCAATACTCGGAAACCTCCGGCGAATGTATGGGAAAAATTCATTTTGTCTCGCTTGAGGTCATTGGGACAACGAGGTCAAAGGTGTAGGAGAGCTTTTCAGGATCGACGCCGGGCGTCGAGGAGGAGGCAATCACTACATTCTGCACGCGGAAATAGGGGAATTCATTTTCGAGATCGGCAAAGAATCGTCCGAATTCGTAGTAGTAACCGGTTCCCTTCAGATGAAACGTGGCCCATTTGTATGGGAAATTTTGGAATATGCCGGCCTCACCAACGTCCGGCTGGCTGTATGCATAAATTGCGACGCCTTTATGGGATTGAAGAAACGGATTGACGACGCTGATGATCCAGGCGTAAGCATCGCGGTCAGGCGATAGGGTGGTTTCGCGTTTTGCGAGAATCTCACTCCGAGCCTGCAATTGAGTGGCGATTTCTGTGCCGCGGCTCATTTTGGCTTCGGCGTCACGGAGGCTCTTCAGGACGTTTTTGGTGTTTTCGCGTGTCCGCACCAATTGGGCTTGCACGGCCATGACGCCGAAATACCAAAGGGCGCCAATTATGGCCACGGTGGCGAAGGCGATCCCCCCGAGACGTTCCTGTTGTTGTTTTGAAAGTTTGATCATCGGCGCACCTCTGGGTAATGCGAGGCCAGACGGAAAGTGATGAACGCACGGCCCGGGTCTGAAGCGTCCGCCGTCGGCGTGCTCAGGGTGCCGTCAAATACAAAGCCATCGCGGCGCTCGAGTTTTTTGACAAAGAAGTCGTCGCCGCAGAGGCTTTCCTTGAAGCGGGTGTAATTCTGCTGGTTGGCGTCAGAGTCTCGCGCGTCGATGAACAGGCTGACCTTTTCGACCATGCCGCCGGGAACCGTTTTCTTGGTGGCGCCGGAACCGACGTCGTGCGCGGCTTCGGCGGTGTAGGTTTGCTCGCCGACGAACCGGGTGACCTGAACATTATTGACAACGCATTTTTGCAGGGCGTTGAGGACTGGGGCCCAAAGGAAACGGTTGGTGCTGAGGTTGTCGAGCGCGGCCAGTTTTTTGTCGATTTCGGCCGTCTTGATTTCGTTATTGGTGACAGCAGCGTAGTTGGCCTTGATTTCAGTCCACCGGCCGTTGATTTGAGCGAGGTCTTTCTGGTCGAACCAAATATCGCATTGCAGCTTGAGGAGCCAGAGAAGAACCAGGCAGACCAGAAAGCCGGCGATCCAAACGCCCCGTTTTACCGGGTCTTTGCGCCGCAATTCTTCTGCTGCTTGCGCTTCGGCCAGTAAGTTAATTCGGATCGGCATAAATACAAATCGGCATTTAAACTGTTTGCTTAATCAAAAAGGGAGGACAGCCCCTGTGGGAGGGCGTCCGTGCCCGCGGCTGATCGTTTAATTGACATCATCAATTCAGGAGTTCGCTTTTTAAGGCTAACTTCCTGCGATAAGGTGCATAGCAGGAGGCGGGCCAACTTTTGGAAACGGCTCTGAGAATTATTCAGGGATTGGCGTTGCTGTCCTAATAATGGCCCTGATGTGTCCGGGGGTTGGTCAAATAGAAGTCAGAGGAGGACATCGGTGAAAACAATAAACTCGAGGTAAACAAGCTATCTCCGCCGCTCGGAAAACCGCTGAAGCGGTTCCAAAGAAAGTGGCCGGTGTGACACTCAACTAAAGTCGGGTGTTAAGGAGAGTATTCCACTTAAAGGCCGGAGGGACTTCTAGTTTTCGGCTTCGATGGGGTCGGTGGCGGGTTGTTCGTCGGCAGTTTCTTCCTCTTCCTCGGCATCCTTTTCCCCGGTCGCCTTCATCGCGCCGACAAATAATCCCGTGAAGAGTCCGCCGCTGAGGAGGGTGTTGCGGAAGAATTCCCACGTGGGCGGATGTTGCGGAAAACCTGTTGTCAGGGCCTGAATCCAGCCAGCGAACGTTTTTGGGTATTCGAGCGTGAGCCATGACGCTGTGTTGGTGACAAGGTAAAAGAAAATTGCGCCGATGATTCCGCCGCCGAGCAGAGTCCACCATGGTCTGCGGCCGCCGACGGTTCGGCCGAGCCAGATCAGTCCAGCGTAGGCGAGGTAGTTGGGGCATTGCGCGGCTAGAAAGCTGCCCAGGGAAAATTTATAGTCGGGATAGAAGAAAAGGCTGATCAATAGGTCGCTGCCCAGCAGCACGGCGAAGGGAACGGTCCATGCAAGCCGGGCCGGAAGATAGAGGCCGGCGCAGAAAACGATCGCGTAGGCGGCGCTGAAATTCGGCGGCATCAGCCCCGGCCACCGACTCAGGGCGAATACCGCTATGAGCAGCAATGGCACGAGGACGTTCTTCTTCACGTCTTTATCATACGACTGCGGGATTTAATGACAAGGATGCAACGGGCAGAAGGAGGGTGGATTTTTTTGGGACAGCTATGATTTGTCCGTCTGAGAAAAAGCCTCCTCTCCCCTGCCCTCTCCTCCACTTGCGTGGAAGAGAGGGAGAAGTTCCGGCGTCGCGGAGCTTTACTCTATTGAAGGAAGGATGGTCAAGATGACTTTCATCTTCACGGCAGGGAAGCCTCACCGAGGCTTCCGCGGACGGCTCGGAGTCAGAACAGAGTGGGATGCACCGCTACGCGGACGCCTCGGCGAGGCGTCCCTACCCATCAGGCTTTGGAGACAAGGGCGGCGAGTTGGTCGGCGCAGGTGGACCAGCCTTGGTGGAAGCCCATTTTTTCGTGGGCTTCGCGGTCGGCAGAGGTCCAATGCAGAACGCGCGCGGTGTAGCGGGTTTTTCCATTCAGGTCGTCGAATGTGACAACGGCGGTCATGAATGGTTTTTGAGAAGGCTCCCACGATTTGGTGTAGGCATCTGTAAAGACGATCTTTTTATTTGGGACCACTTCGAGATAGACGCCGGGGATTGGGACTTCTTTGCCTTCAGGGCTGCGCATGACGACGACACACGATCCGCCAGGGCGGACATCAAGTTCCGCGGACGCGACTGTCCAGGGCTTTGGCACGAACCATTGCTTGAGCAATGCGGGGTCGGTCCAGGCTTTGAATACCTTTTCGGGCGGCGCGTTGATGATGCGGGTGATGGTTAGTTCTCGTTCGAATGATGTTGTTGTGGGTTTTTCTCCTGTGTCTTTTTCAGCGCTCATAATGAATTTTCGGTTATTGAATTTGTTCGATCATAGATAAGACGAACGAGGTTGATTGTTTAAGACAAGACTCGCGCGAATTTTTCACTGTTACTCTTAATCCTAATAGATTATGATTAAGATTAGGATTACGATTAGGACTGAAAATCATTGATGGCCGTCTGGATCATGGGTTGCGAGCGCTGCGCCGGTGTGGCTTCCCTTTGTGGCGACGACTTGTTCGGGGGTTCCTTCGGCGACGATTTGGCCTCCGTCCTCGCCGGCTTCAGGGCCGAGGTCGATGATCCAATCGGCGGACCTGATGACATCGAGATTGTGCTCGATCACGAGGACGGAATGGCCCGCATCGACGAGTCGCCGGAAAACCTGCAACAAAACGCGGACATCCTCGAAATGAAGGCCGGTCGTTGGTTCGTCAAATATAAATAAAATCGGCGCACCCGCGTGATCGCCGACTTGCGCGAGGTGATTAACCAATTTCAGGCGCTGGCTTTCGCCGCCGGAAAGGGTGTTGATTGGCTGGCCGGCGCTGAGGTAACCAAGGCCGGCTTCCTGCAACAGCTTCATGCTGCGGGCGGCATTCGCTGCGTGGCGCGATTGGGGAAATTGCGAGAGGAAATCAATCGCTTCATCGACCGAGGCGTCAAGAAGATCGGCGATGCTCCATTTTCGGGCGCCGGCTTCGGCGACGATTTTGAGGATGTGCCCGCGGTAACGGCGGCCATTGCAATCGGGGCAGCGAATGAAGATGTCGCTGAGAAATTGCATTTCGATTTTCTCGAAACCCGCGCCGCGGCAGCGTTCGCACTGGCCTTGGGCGGAGTTGAAGCTGAAAGCGCTGGCGCTTAAGCCTTGTTGGCGGGCGGATTCTGTGTCGGCGAAAAAAGCGCGAATGTCGTCGAATGCTCCAATATAGACGGCGGGATTGGAGCGCGGGGTGCGACCGAGAGAAGATTGGTCAACGGCGACGACGCGGCTGAGTTTTTCCCAGCCTTCGACGGTGACGGAAGCGAGAGAGCTGGCTTCGGGGGTTTCGTCTTCGTCGCGGTCCTTTGAGGCCGCGGATTGCTGTGACGCGTTGTTTAATTTCGCGGCGACGGCGGGGGCGAGGACTTCGGTGACGAGGGTGCTTTTGCCGGAGCCGCTGACGCCGGTGACGCAGACGAAGCGGGCCAAGGGAATTTCGACGGTTAGATTTTTTAGGTTGTGAAGGTTGGCGTCTCGGAGAATCAGTTTCTTTGAGTCGGGTTTTACGGAGCGGCGCTTGGAATTTTCGATTCGTTTGCGGCCGCTCAGGTAATCGCCTGTCAATGATTTTGGGGCGCGAAGAATCTCTTTGTAAGCGCCTTGAAAAACGAGGTTGCCGCCGGATTCGCCGTGGCCGGGGCCAAGTTCGACAATCTGATCGGCGGCGCGCATGACGATGGGTTCGTGCTCGACGACAACGACGGTGTTTCCGGCATCGCGGAGTTGCTCGATGATACGAACGAGGCGGGCGGTGTCGCGCGGGTGGAGGCCGACGCTGGGTTCATCGAGGACAAATAGCGTATTGACAAGACGCGAGCCGAGGCAGGCGGTGAGATTGACGCGCTCGGTTTCGCCGCCGGACAACGAACGCGTGGGGCGGTCCAAAGCGAGATAACCGAGGCCGGCGTCGTTCAGGAATGCCAGGCGTGATTTTACTTCGCCGAGTGCAAGCGACACTGGATCGGATTTTTTGGATTTGCGGGTTTGGCTCGCCAGGACTTCCACGAATTCGAGGGCCTTCTTTACCGTAAGCTTGTAAAAATCGGCGATGGTGCGGTCGCCGACGCGGTAGAGCAGCGCATCGGGTTGGAAGCGCGCGCCGTGGCAGTCGGGACAGGTTTTGTAAATGCGATAGCGCGAGAGCAAAACGCGGACGTGCATTTTGTAGGCCTTGGATTCAAGCCAGCGGAAGTAGCCTTTGACGCCGTACCAGGCGCGGGGCCATTTGTGGGCTTCGTCCTTGCCGTAATCGGGATCGCCGTTGATGACCCAGTCGCGGCATTCCTGAGATAATTGCGAAAACGGAACATCGACGGGAATTTTGCGCCGCTTCGTGAACTTCATCATGTCGCCCTGGCATTCGGCGCTTTGACCGGTTTGCCACGGTTTGACTGCGCCTCCGGCTAAAGTTTTCGATTCATCGGGGATTGCGGCGTTGAAATCAATGGCGATGACTCGACCAAAACCGCGGCAGGCCGGGCATGCGCCGATGGGGTGATTGAAGCTGAACAAAGCGGGCGATGGTTCGCGGTATTCGATGTCGCAATGGGCGCAGTGTAGCCGATTTGAAAAAGGGATCGGTTCTCCGCTTGGAAGGGGCCGCACGGTGAGTTTTCCTTTTCCAAAGTGATAGGCTTGTTCACAGGCTTCCACGAAACGGGGGCGATTTGATTCTGACAATTTTATGCGATCCTGGACGACCGTCAGGGAGGTCGGGTGGGCGGACTTTAATTGCGCATGCGCGTCTTCAATCGCAACGACTGCGCCGCCCATATATAATCTGCGATATCCCTGGCGTTCTAGTAAGGTCAGGGATTCGTCGATGGGGAATTTGTCGCTTAAGGCGAGATCGAAGGTGACTAGCACTTCCTCTGGGGCAGGAATTGGCGATGAGGAGAGTTTAGCGCCCCTCTCCCTGCTTCGCGGGGCGAGGGAGTTAACTGTCGTTACGAGGGTAGCCTTGGCAACGCGTGTGTCCTCCCCTGCCCCGAACTTTTCCTGAAGCGAACGCCAGATTGAGCCGGGGGGAGTTTTTTCGACCTTTTCGCCGCATTTACGGCAACGAAGTTGAGACACGTGCGGCCAGAATGCTTTGGCGAAGTCGGTGATTTCCGTCATGGTTCCGACGGTGGAGCGGGTGGTTTTGACGGAATTTCGTTGTTCGACAGCGATTGCGGGCGGGATGCCTTCGATGCTGTCAGCTTGCGGTTTGTCCATCCGGTCCAAAAACTGGCGGGCGTATGGCGAAAAAGTTTCGATGTAACGGCGCTGGCCTTCGGCAAAAAGGGTTTCAAAGGCAAGCGAACTCTTGCCCGAACCGCTCAATCCGACAACGACAATGCATTGGCGCAGAGGGAGATCCAGATTTATCCCTTTGAGATTATTCTGCCGCACTCCCCTGAGGCGAATGCGGGCGGGCGATGATTCAGACATGCGGGCGCAACGTAACGCGGGGAAGAGCGGAGTCAACCTCATTGATTGAGGCAAAGGCGCAAATTAGGTTTTGACCAAAGAATACCACGCCAGAAGTAGAGGCGCTCCGCCAAGCCGTCTGCGGTCGCCTCGGCGAGGCGACCCTACCAAAGGCCGCGAGGGAATTCCTTACAAAAAAAGTTGTTGATTTGATGACGCGAAATGTGCATATTTTACTCACCACAGTAGAAAACGAGACAGAACATGCCGTTAGTCCTTCATCGCGGGAACGACAGGCGCGCGAAAGTTGCCGGGTTTACCCTGGTTGAACTCAGCGTTGTTGTCTTCATGATGGGCGTCCTCGCTGCGGTGCTCTTGCCAGCACTGGCGAGCGCCAAAGAGAAGTCGAAGCGCGCCGTTTGCCAGAGCAACGTCCATCAGTTGCTCTATATTCTCACTATGTACGCTTATGAGAATGATGACCTGTTGCCGAGTTCTTTGGACAATTTAGGTTATTACCATTCCATCCGGTTGTCTGATGACACGTTTACCAATCTTGTGGCGATGACAGGCTCATCAAATATTTTTTATTGTCCCAACGTGGTTACCGGGGGACAAGGCAGCCCCATTGCCTCGCACGACAGTTTAGGCTACATAATTGGTTATAATTATCTGGCGAACGTTGTCCAGACGACCGTAAAGGGCAATGATTATTGGGTGTCACCGAAGAAGATCACGGATCTTCCTTCGAGTGAAGTGCTTGCTGATCCGAATTTCTGGGTGAAAAGCAGCTCAACCGACCCTGCCCTTCAGCCGGGATTGAAAATCGCCCCGCATGGCGCCACAGGGGCCGCGATTGTCTCGCGCACCCGCACTCCAATTCCACTTGCGGGAACCAGCCAACCGGTGGACAGCGCTGGAATCGGAGCGGTCGGCGGGAACATTGGTTTCCTTGATGGGTCGGTCCGTTGGCGGAATATCAAGCAGATGCAAACCTGGGGCGCTTCCACGTATCTGGATAGTTTTGGAAATTGGTAAGCATTTGAGAGTTTTTTAGGATTATCTATAAACTTCAGTCATCCCTCCGGAACTATTTACAGTTCGACTAAATTTTCCAGCAGTAAATAGACAGCACAATATAAGAGCTATACCGCAAGCCGACGAGGAAGCCTCCTCTCCCCGGCCCTCTCCTCCGCGGACGCGGAAGAGAGGGAGAGCATTCACCCTTCTTTTTGCGAAACATCATCAAGATGCGCTCTTATCTTTGGGAAAAGCCGCTTGCAAGTTTTGGGCTGGTGCCCTAGTTTCAACCTGTGACTGACTCTCAACAGCCGAAGGAAAATGACGATGGACATTGTCCAGAGCCGTTCCTTTGTCCGCTGAGCCGTGTCAATACTGGAGTGGCGGTGCGCATCAAGCAGCTTTCGACTCCGCCAGAGGTCACTCACCGGCTTCGGGAAATGGGTTTCTGCGAGGAGCAAAAGATCAAGCTCCTCAGCCGACACACGAATATCATTTGCCAGGTTTGCAACGCCCGGCTGGGGATCAGTTCCCGGCTCGCTGAAAAGATCCTCGTCGAACCGCTTCCGCGCAAGAAAGTCGCTTAATATGCCGGAGGAGTGTCAGCCTTTGACCTCTTTGAAAATTGGGGCCGCCGCAACCGTTTCGGAAATCAGGCTCCGTCCCGACCAACGCGGACGCCTTCTTGAAATGGGATTGCTGGTCGGCACTTCGGTGCAATTGATTCGTTTCGCGCCGATGGGAGACCCGGTTGAAATTAAAGTGCGCGGATATAATTTGACCCTTCGCCGTCAGGACGCTGAACAAATTCTGGTGCGGCCCGTCAATCAGCGTGGTGTCACAGAAATTCCTTAATGATTGCGGCAACGGATTTTTGGGGCAGACGAGGCGCGAGCGATGAGCATACCCTTTATGGGTCTGCGAGGAGCGAGCAACGAAGTCTGCGCCGAAAAGACGCGCCGCCCAGAGGGTTGCGTCGAAATTGGCTTTGTGCCGCGTTGCTCGTCGGTCGCAGATCCATTCGGATATGCTCCCTCCTCGCGCCTTGCCCAAAGCCAATTTGGACGCAACAATCATCAAGGAATTTCTGTGACACCACGCTAGAGCCGGTCCTGTGACAAAACCGGCGCCCAACGCTTACATCGTCCTTACCGGCAATCCCAATTCCGGAAAGACGACGATTTTTAACGCGCTGACGGGATTGCGGGCGCGGGTGGGGAATTATGCGGGCGTCACGGTGGAGCGCAAGGAAGGGAAGTTTCAGGGAAGCCCGGATGATCTGCCGATGATCGTTCTCGATCTTCCGGGAACTTACAGCCTCAGCCCGCAATCGCTGGATGAACAGATTGCCCGCGACGTGTTGCTTCAGCGGCTTCCAGAAATTCCCACGCCAGCGGCAGTCGTGGTGGTGGTGGATGCCTCGAATCTCGAACGGAACCTTTATTTCGCGACGCAGGTGATCGAGTTGGGGCATCCGACGGTGATTGCGTTGAACATGGTGGATGTGGCGGAAACGATCGGGCACGAAATTGACGCACAAAAACTGGCCGAGCTTTTGCGAACGCCGGTGGTGCCGATGGTTGCGAGCACGGGGGAAGGGCTGAAGGAGGTTCAGCAGAAAATAATTCAGATGGTTCGGTCGGGAGCGCTGGGTTCGCCTGCCGAATCATTTTGCAAATTGCCGGTGGCGTTTGAAATTGAGATTGCGAGCCTTGCCCCGCTGATTTCGGGAAATGGCGCGCGGGCGCAGGCGCTCCTGGAATTGTCGGATGCAAAATCGCCGACGACTTCGCCGGAGATCCGGGCCGCAGTTTCTTCGGCAAGACAGCGGCTAGAAGCGGCGGGGCTGGATTGGCGAAGCGCGCCGATTGAAGCGCGGTATGAAAGGATTGGGGCAATCCAGCGCGCCGTGACGACCGAGCCAGACTCGCCGGAAGAAACGGCGAGCGACAAGCTGGACCGGATTGTCACACATAAATTTTGGGGCATGGCGATTTTTGTCGGAATCATGGCGGTGATGTTTCTGACAATATTCAGCCTGGCGCAATTGCCGATGGATTTGCTGAACAGCGTTGTGCGAAGTGTTGGCGACGCGGTGAGCCGCATCATTCCGCCGGGAGATTTGCAGTCGCTGATTGTGAAGGGGGTCATTTATGGGGTCGGGGCGGTGGTGGTGTTTTTGCCGCAGATTTGCCTGCTGTTCATGTTCATCGGATTGCTGGAGGACACGGGATATATGGCGCGGGCGGCATTTTTGATGGATCGGCTGATGAGCAAGGTTGGGTTGCATGGAAAAAGCTTCATTCCGATGCTTAGTTCATTTGCGTGCGCGATTCCGGGGATCATGGCAACGCGCACCATCGAGACGCCCAAGGACCGGCTGGTGACGATTTTGGTCGCGCCGTTGATGAGTTGTTCGGCGCGGTTGCCGGTTTATGTGCTGTTGATCGGGGCATGTATGCCGGGGCGGATTTTTCTGGAAACGGTGACGATGCTTTCGATGTACCTGCTGGGAGTCGTCGTCGCGCTGGGGATGGCGTGGCTTTTCAAGAAGACGCTGCTCAAGGGCGAGACGCCAATGTTGGTGATGGAATTGCCTCCTTACAAAAGGCCGTTGGCGACGGTGGTGTTAAGGCATATGTGGGATCGGGCAAAATTATTTTTGCGCCGGGCAGGAACGGTGATTCTTGGAATCAATATTTTGCTCTGGTTTTTGGCGAGTTATCCGCGCCACGGAACAAGCGCACCAACCGCAAAGCCTGATACGGCGCAGGCGGGCGAGCAGTTGCGCGGGAGTTTTGCGGGAATGACAGGGCGATTGATCGAGCCGGTGATTGCACCGCTGGGATTTGATTGGAAGATGGGGATCGGGATCGTTTCGTCGTTCGCGGCGAGGGAGGTTTTTACGAGCACGATGTCCGTCGTCTATAACGTTTCGGAAGGGACGGATGAAGAGACCAACACGAAAGTTTTGCAGCAAGAGATGCGTCAGCAGAAACGGCCTGACGGAAAACCGGTTTATACGCGGCTGACGGCAATCTCTTTAATGGTGTTTTATGTGCTGGCTTTGCAATGCGTCAGCACGGTGGCGGTGGTGCGGCGGGAGACGAATTCGTGGAAGTGGCCGCTGTTCCAGTGGCTTTACATGGGGGCCTTGGCTTGGATTTTTGCGTTTGTGACGTATCAGGGGGGAAGGCTCTTTGGCTTGGAATAATTAAGAATGAAGAATTAGGAATTAAGAAGACAAGAAGCGCATTCAGAACTCAGAAAACAGGAATCAAGAGCCGGAAAAGGTCGGAAATTGAAGTAGAAGCTGCGTCGGAGCCGATTTTTTATTTTATGGGCGGTTTCGGTTTCCGCCGGGCCGTCTCGCGTGTCCTGTGTTTGGACAGCGTGTGTCCAAATTGGACACTTAAAGTCTGCATTCGCCCGGCCTGAACTGAGGCGAATTCGACCGCGGCGACTCTTATTCTCCGGCGGGATTGCCGAAGTGGAACCCAGTCTCATCCTCATATCCGACAGGGGCTTGCGATTCAACAGTGGCGCGCACTTTGGCGGCAACTGCGGCAATGACCAACGCTGCCATCGCTAAGAGGGAGACCGAAGCTTTATTAATGTTGTTATCCATGACAATCTTCATAGCAGCCTGAATGCCACGAACTCCTTTCCTCACTGTACCCTATAGTCTGCCCGGAGCAATTGGGGTTTTTGCCGAAAAACCGTAATATCGACGTACAGTGTCCATTTTGGGCTGTCATTTATTGAGACAGTCGCCAGTTCGGAACCGGATAACCGGGACTGTTGCAGTTTTTGCCGTGCAAAAAGCATGAAAAACCAAAAAGCATTTGACGTTCCGTCCGATTGGGATTAGTAAAGAAGGCGTGAACGCTGATATGAATCTTGGACTGTCGCTAAGTGCGCTGCTGTTACGCCGCGCGGCGGTCGAGGTTTAATATTCGTTGACAGGAATTTTCAAACCCCATCGCCAGAACGGCGGTGGGGTTTTTGCATTTTAATAAACAATGTTATGACAAAGAACCGCATCATTATATTCGACACGACATTGCGCGACGGCGAGCAATGCCCGGGCGCTTCCATGAACTTGCGCGAAAAGCTTGAGGTCGCGCGGCAGCTCGCGCGGCTGAAGGTCGATGTCATCGAGGCCGGCTTTCCGGTCATCAGCGAGGGGGACTTCGCGTCGGTCGAGTCGATTGCGAAGCAGATCGAGGGGCCGATTATTTGCGGGCTGGCGCGTTGCGTGCCGAAGGACATTGATGCCGCGGGCGAGGCGATCAAGCCGGCGGGGAAACGCGGGCGCATTCATGTTTTTCTCGCGACGTCGAAGATTCATCGGGAGTTCAAGTTGAACAAGGCGCAGGACGAAATTCTTCGCCTTGCCGTTGAAGGGGTGAAGCGCGCGAAGTCGTTTGTCGATGACGTGGAATTTTCGCCAGAGGACGGCTCGCGGACGGAACCGGAGTTTTTGGCGGCGGTGTGCCGCGCGGTTGTGGCGGCGGGAGCGACGACGGTTAATATACCTGACACTGTTGGCTGGGCCGTGCCCGAACAATATGGCGAGTTGATCGGAAATCTTTATGACGCAGTGCCGGAGTTTCGCTCGGGGAAGTCGGTGATCAGCGTGCATTGCCATAATGATTTGGGGTTGGCGGTCGCAAATTCACTCGCGGCGGTGCGGCGTGGGGCACGTCAAGTCGAATGCACGATCAACGGGATTGGGGAGCGCGCGGGGAACGCGGCGTTGGAGGAAATTGTCATGGCGATCAAGACGCGCGGCGATTTTTTTGGGGGATTTGACTGCGAGTTGAACACATCGGAAATCGTGAAATCGTCGCGGCTTGTTTCGCGGATGAGCGGGTTGCCGGTGCAGCGGAGCAAGGCGATTGTCGGAGAGAACGCGTTCGCGCATTCGTCGGGGATTCACCAGGACGGGATTCTCAAGAAGCGGGAAACTTACGAAATCATGGACCCGCAAGCGGTCGGCTGGGGGCAGACGGAATTGCCATTGACCAAGCACAGCGGGCGGGCGGCGGTGGCTGCGAGGTTGACGCATCTCGGATTCAAGATGAGCGAGGCGGATGTGGCGGGGATTTTTGCGCGGTTCAAGGAAATCGGCGACAAGAAGAAATTTGTCTATGACGATGATCTTTCGGCGTTGGTGGAAGGGCAGATCACGGAGGTTCCCGAAACGTGGTCGTTGGATTATCTCAGCGTGACGAGCGGGAATCTCACGGTGCCGACGGCGACGGTGCGGCTCCAAAAGACGGGCAAATCGCAGCGGGTGCAGGACGCGGGGATTGGGGATGGGCCGGTCGATGCGGCGTTGAAGGCGATTGATCGGTTGACGAAAACGAATGGGACTTTGCTCGATTATTCATTGCGCGCGGTGTCGCAAGGGAAGGACGCGTTGGGCGAGGTCACTGTCAAGGTGAACTTTGGCGATGGAAAGATTGTCACGGGAAAAGGGGCGAGCACGGATGTGATTGAAGCGAGCGCGCGGGCGTATTTGAACGCGGTGAATCGGTTTCTTGACAGTCCTGCAAGCAAAGCGGAGAAGACGGGGCAACCGTAATCTCTGATAGGAAGGCGGCAGCGGAACTCTCGCGAACCTCTCGATGAAAAACCTCCTCTCCCCTGCCCTCTCCTCCACAAGTTTGTGGAGGGGTGGGAGTGAAGGCAGGACAGACGCATCCAAAATAGTGCAGTCCTAAAAAATCAACGCTTGTATTTGTACTGTTGACTGCCAAGGGAAGCCCAGCATCCGCGGGCGGTGTGTTCCACTGTGTTCTAACTCTGCGCCGTCCGAGGACGCCTCGGCGAGGCGTCCCTACCTTAAACTCAAGTTCCGCCTGCCCTGGGCAAAAAATACTGTTACCTTTCAATCGTGAGCGGCATTTATATATAGATGCAGGAAGTGGATGACATTTCGTTATTGCGTGAATACGTCGAGCACGGGTCCGAGGAGGCCTTCGCGGCGTTGGTCACGCGGCACGTTAGCAAGGTTTATTCAATCGCGTTGCGACACACGCGAAATCCGCATCAGGCTGAGGAAATCGCCCAGGCCGTTTTTGTTATTCTCGCAAGGCAAGCCCGGCGTTTGAGCAGTCGCGTCATCCTTGCGGGGTGGCTGTGCCGGACTGCGCAACTGACGGCGGTGACTTTCGTCCGCAGTGAAATCCGCCGCGCGCGGCGCGAACAGGAGGCTTATATGCAAAACCAATCCCTCGAAAACGAGCCTGATGTCTGGCCTCAAATCGCGCCATTGCTCGACACTGCGATGGCTGGATTAAATGAAATCGATCATCACGCGGTGGCGCTGCGGTTTTTCGACGGGAAAAGCATGAAGGAAGTGGGCGCCGCCCTTGGCGCAAGCGAAGACGCGGCCAAGATGCGTGTCAATCGCGCCGTTGAGAAGCTGCGACTGTTTTTTACGAAACGCGGCATCGTTGTTTCGGCTGCAGTTTTGACGGTCGCGATTTCTGCGAATTCCGTTCAATGTGCGCCGGCGACCCTGGCGAGAACGGCGACTGCGGTCGCGCTGGCCAAGGGCACGACGGCTTCGACTCCAACATTAACCCTCAGCAAGGAAGTTTTGAAAATTATGGCATGGACAAAAGCTAAAATGGCGATCGTGGCGGCGGCGGTCGCGCTGATCGTGACGGGAACTGCAACTGTGGTCGTCAAAAATGTATCGCATCAGAATCAGAACATGTCGCATCCGATTACCGCGGCTTCGGCGAGTCCCTTGAAGGATCCATCTCTAGCAGTCATTCAGCGGGATGGGGCTCCCGACCGCCCTTTGCCGCAACATGACCCGAATGCGCGGTTCGCCAATTTAACGCCCGAGCAGCGGGTTGAACAAGCGCGGCAGCATTACCCGCAGTCGGTGGATGATTTGAAGAAATAGATTAGTAGGAACGGACCGGCCGTCCGCGGACGCCTCGGAGTCAGAACAGAGTGGAATGCACCGCTCGCGGATGCTGAGGCGTCCCTACCTTTGACATAAAATATTGCGCATGAATAAAAAATCTGCTGGTTTCACGTTGATTGAATTGCTCGTGGTGATTGCGGTGATCGGGATTCTGGCTGGCTTGCTGCTGCCTGCGATCTCCAAGGGGAAGGACCAGGCCCATAACTCAGTTTGCACAAGCAACCTTAGGCAGCTCGGCATTGCAACGAGGCTTTATTCCGAGGACAACAAGAGCCGGATGCCCAGCGCTGAGATCCTTCCCACGGAACCGATAAATCCCGCCAGCCCTCTGCCTCGCATCTGCGATGTGCTTGCGTCTTACATCGGCAAGGCCGCTGTCGCCAACACTAATGGCATTACCGTGTTTAAATGCCCCTCTGACAACGCGGGGTTGTTCGCCAAAGAAGGGTCCAGCTATGAATGGAATACGGACCTGAACGGCCAGCGCATCGACGACACCGTGACGAAAAACGATTTCATGTTCCTGTTGGACGATAAGACCGGACAACTGGCATGGAGCACCAACAGGTTGATTAAGTTGCCGCCACAGACGACGCCGCTCCTGCTGGATTATGAGGACTTCCATGCTCGCCTGCCGAAATCCGGCAAGAATGTTGTTTATATGGACAACCACGTTGCGCCTCTTGATGCCTGGCCTAACTCTGACCCTGGGTATGGGGCGGGTGGGTAATGGATCAGTCAGTGGCGGAGCGGCAGCTCCGCCCTACCGGATTATTGACTAAGGTATTTTCGGGCGGTGGCGTTTCGGGGGTCGATTTGCAAGGTCTGTTGGAATTGTTCGTGGGCGGCGGCGAGTTTGCCTTCCTTGAGCAGGAGTTCACCGAGTTCCAGATGCGGGCGGGCGGAGTCGGACTTGAGGTTTAAGGTTTCGGCGAACTCGGTTTCGGCGGCGTCATTGCGTCCGGTCGCGGCAAGTTCTTCCGCGAGCGCGAGGTGGCTGTCAAAATAATTAGGCTGAAGCGCCAGCGCCGCGCGAATTTTTTCTTCAGCTTCGGGGTGCCGATTCATTTTCATCAGCACACGACCGATGCCGACGAGGACGGATGGTTTCTTCGATTCCAGGGTTCGCGCATGCTCGCAATCATCCAGGGCTTCGGCGAACTTGCCCTTGCTGGCGGCAATATTTCCCAGTTCGAACCATTCGGACCACGCCATCGCCATGGTGGGATACAAAGCGAGAGACTTGCGAAAATTTGCGGCGGCTTCGTCGAGCTTCCCTTCCCGTTCGAGCGTTCTTCCCATTTCAAAGTTAACCACATAATAATCTGGCAGCAGTTCGTCGATATGCTGCAACTGCTTGATCGCTTCAGGCGCGTCGCCGATGGCTTCGAGAAAATCGCTGTAATTGAATCGGATGAAAAGGTCGTCGGGATCGCGCTGAACGTCGCCTTCAAATATAGCGCGGGCGCGCTCTGAGTTTTTTTCATCCATGCGCTGACGCAAATCGGAAAGCTGATGATTCAGGATGCTTAATTCGTGCTGATCATTGGCGCCCGAGGTCAACGGCGGTTTCTGTCGTCGCTGAATCATTTCGCTGATGCTCACGACGCGGTTCCAATCGGTCAGGCCGACAAGCGCATCGCATTTTTCCTGGGAAGCCCAGTCGTTTGTGGTTGAAGGATGAAAATCGGACGGGAGAAGCGGCGCGATTTTCTCAGCCCATGCGCGGCCCAGGCGGTAATTTCCCTCAAACTTAAAGTGGACATGCTCGTAGAAAAGTTCGTCGCCGGGAATTGCGCCGGGGTCTTCGCCGAGGGTCGCGGGCGAAGCGGGGTCGCAAAAAACGAGGTTCGGGCCGGCGAAGTTGGCGGACTCCCGGCGGATGATGTCGTTGATTTTTGAATCGGCGCGAAACGGCAGCGCGTCGTCGTCGCAGGCTTGTTGAAAGGCGTCCCGCGCGGCGGTCGTGTTGCCTTGTTTCAGGAACGCGTGGGCTTGAAGGAATTCGTTCATCGCCTGGTGAGAGGAGGCGTCCGTAGCGTTGGTGGTTGAGGAGGAGGAGGCGAACGGCGGAAAATCCTTAAGATTGACAGCAACGGTGTTCAAAATCACTTTTGCCCCGGAGCCAATTCCAGCGCGGAGGATATCGCGCAGGTTATCCTGGAAATTTTGATAGACTCTCTTTCGGCTCGGATCGTCGAGTGGGATTTGTTTTCCCGCAAACAATTCCATGCCGACCCACACAGCGGGATTGTCGCTTTTGGCCTTCAAATCGCGAGTCACGCTGGCGAGCAACTGGCCAATGCGCCACTGTTGGATCGCCAGAGTCAACCGCACAACCCAGCGAGGCGGGGCCTTGGAACCCAATCGAGCCGCAGCGCCAAATGGGCCGATCATTTCATTGTTGCCCATGTAGATTATCCAAAAATCGCCGTCGTGCCGCGCACATTCCTGGGCGATTGGCAAAATCGCGTAAGAATTGATGGCAGTGATTGAGACGTTTATCACTTCAAAGCGCCGACCGGGAAATCGTTCCGAAAGCAGCGCTTTCATGTAACGTCCCGCGCCGTATGAGGGATCGGGATCGCCGAGCGCGGCGGATTCGCCCATGATAAAAATTCGGCAGACGCCGGGAGGCTTCTGGGCTTCCATGCGCAAGGCGCCGGTTTGGCGCGTCATTCCCGGAGGGAAAAAACGGCGGATGAATTTATCGTTATTGACAAGAAAATCGGCGTTTCCGATGCGGACTTTTTTGAAAAAAGCCGGGTCGTAGCCGTATCCGGCGAGTCGCAGGCCAAATTCGAGGGCGGCGAATGCGACTAGGGGGGCCAATATCAGGGCGGCCAGGCGAAAGATGATTCGTTGACGACTAGATGTTGCGACGGGTGTGGACTGAGCGGACGCGGCGGGAGGGGCGGGAGAGGGTTTTTGCGACTTTGGATTGGTGCGGCGTTTCTTCAATTGGACACGTCAGTATGGAGAAGTGGGCGGACTTGCACCATGAAGAAATTATTGGCAGGGCAGATAAATGCAAATTACTGCTCCAATATTTTGTCCTCGCCTCGCGAGACACGAAAGGGGAGAGGAAACAGGAGTGGGGGAATTCTAAATGTCTCACTCAGTGAAAGAGAGAATAAAACCTCCTCTCCCCTGCCCCTCTCCTCCATAAGCATATGGAGGAGAGGGAGTAAAATTTGTAGTGCGATGTCGATTTTAGATACGTCTGTTCTGAAATTATTGGGATGGACAGGCGCGGCGGTCTTTGAACATCATCACGAACAATGAAACCTCTGGATATGATGCGTATTTCTGTTCGTCATTTTTTGCCGACGTTGACGGTGGGTGTTGCAATGGCCAGCCTCCTCGCCGCGCCCCGGGCGATGGCGGTAAGGCCGCTCAAGGATTCTGTCGGGCTGCAACTGTACAGCTTGCGAAACCAATTTGGCAAAGATGTGCCAAAAACGCTGGCAGAGGTTCGTGGTTGGGGTGTCAAGTATGTTGAACTGGCGGGGACTTACAACCTTTCGCCCGCGGATTTCAAAGCGCAGCTCGACGCGAATGGTTTGGTGCCGTTGAGCGCGCACTTCAGTTTTGAACAATGGGCGGCGGACCCGGAAGCAGTGTTAAGCCAGGCGGACGCGCTTGGGTTGAAATATGTCGGTTGCGCATGGATTCCGCACGAAGGGAAATTCGACGAGGCGACGTGTCGCAAGGCGATTGAAGTTTTCAATCGCGCGGGTGAGGCGGCGGCGAAGCATAAGATGAAGTTTTTCTATCACACGCACGGGTATGAATTTCAACCTTTTGAGGATGGAACATTGTTCGATCTCCTGGTGAAGGGGACCGACCCCAAGAATGTGAAGTTTGAAATGGATATTTTTTGGATCGCCCACGCGGGCCAGGACCCGGTGCAGTTGCTGGCGAAGTATCCAAAGCGTTTTGAATTGATGCACCTCAAGGACATGAAGAAAAGCACACCGACAGGATTGTTGACCGGCGGAACGGATGTCTCGAATGATGCGGCGTTGGGCGAAGGGAAACTTAATTTGCCGGCGATTCTCGCGGAAGCGCACAAGATCAGGGTCAAATGGTATTTTATTGAGGATGAGTCTCCGGTTTCGGAGAGGCAGATTCCGGTGAGTTTGAGGTATTTGGAGGATTTCAGCAATTGAAGGGCTGAGCCGTTTTTAAAGTCAGGAAGGTGGATAAGGAGCAATCCCTTATGGCTCTTGGGTTTGTTTGGTTTAATTGTTTGCTCGAAAGAAAGCGGTAGAGGGCTACCGCACTCCAAAACGCATTGCGTTTATTCGGGAATTTCCGCTGAACCGCTGGGCTTGGTTGCCTGACTTAATTTCCTGGAAAAATAGAATCCGGAAAAGGAGAAACCCGCCTAGTGCAACCAATCACCAGGCGGGTTCTTTATCCCCCAAACAACGTGGACAATATGACATTGCCTCTGTTTGCCTGCAATCGGGGTATCCCTGATTGGCATAGGGGTTGAATGGCTGATGAGGCTATTCTTATCCCCCTTCCCTCTTAATCATAATCGTAATCCTAATCTTAATCGAAGAAGAGCGGAAGAGATTAGGATTAAGATTATGATTAGGAATGGAAGACAATAAAGGTTTCTGGCGTGACTCTGCCCTTTCTTCCCGACACAATGGGGATGTCAAGTGAATCATACTAATCCAGTCTCCCGAAGCGGGCGGTTTTCCGGCGGGCCCGCCTCCGATGTCGCGCAATTCACGCAATCCATTTCCTTTGACTGGCGGTTGTGGGAGCAGGACATCCTCGGTTCCCTGGCTCATGCGGCGATGTTGCAGAAGATTGGCGTGTTGACGAAGTCCGAACTTCTGGAAATCGAGGGCGGGCTTAACGAGATCGCGCAGGAGATTTGCGAGGAACGTTTTCCGTGGCGGCGCGAGTTGGAAGATGTCCACATGAACATTGAGTCTGAGCTGACGCGGCGCGCGCCAGCGGGGGCGAAACTTCATACGGGGCGTTCGCGCAATGACCAGGTCGCTTTGGACATGCGGATGTGGTTGAGGGATGAGATCACGGAACTGATCCGGGCGATTCGAGGGTTGCAACGAGCGTTGCTGGTCCTGGCGTTGCGGAATAAGGATTCGCTGCTGCCGGGTTATACGCATTTGCAGCGCGCGCAGCCGGTTTCATTCGCGCACCATTTGCTGGCTTACATGGAAATGCTGGATCGCGACCAGGGACGGCTGGCGGATTGTTTTCATCGCGCGAACGTTTGTCCGCTCGGCAGCGGGGCGATTGCGGGTTCGACCCTGGCGCTGGACCGGGAAATGGTCGCGACCATGCTCGGATTTGTCGATGCGAAGGGAATGCCGCGATTGACGCAGAATTCGATGGATGCGGTAAGCGACCGGGATTTTGTTGTGGAATTTTGCGCGGCGGCGGCGTTGCTGGCGGCGCATTTGTCGCGAATGGCGGAGGATTGGATTCTGTGGGCGAGCGCGGAGTTTCATTTTATCACGATTGCGGACGCTTACACGACCGGGTCGTCGTTGATGCCGCAAAAAAAGAATCCGGACATCGCGGAACTGACGCGCGGGAAATCGGGGCGGGTTTTTGGCAATTTGATGGCGGTGCTGACGTTGCTGAAAGGATTGCCGATGACCTACAACCGCGATTTGCAGGAGGACAAGGAACGGTTGTTCGATACGGCGGACACGGTGCGATCCACGACGAGCTTGATGGCGGGGATGGTCGAAAATACGACGGTGAACGTTGAAACTTGCCGGGTCACGGCGGCAGACCCTTCTCTGTTGGCGACAGACTTGGCGGACTGGCTTGTGCGAAAGGGGATGCCGTTTCGGCAGGCGCATAATGTTGTCGGGTCGGCGGTTGGGGTCGCGGAAGAGTTGAAGAAGCCACTCAGTGGTTTGACGTTAAAAGAGCTTCAAAAAATCGACCGGCTTTTCGATGCGGACGCGCTGTCGGTGTTTGATGTCAACAAAGCGCTCGCGCGGCGAAATATTATTGGCGCGCCCGGGCCGAAACAAGTCGCCCGGCAATTGGCGCGTTGGAAGAAAAACCTCGCCGCGCAATAACGGCCCTTACGCGATATCGCCGTGTCCGATGAATTGCTGACATCCCTGCTGCGCGATGTTTCGCGTTCGTTTTATTTGACGCTGCGCGTGCTTCCGCGCGCGGTGCGGGACCAGATTGGAATCGCCTATTTGCTGGCGCGCACGACGGACACGATTGCGGACACGGAAATTGTTCCGGTCGGTTCCAGGCTTGAAGCGTTGTCGGCTTTGCGGCGGAGAATTCGTGGCGAATCCGGCGTCGCGCTTCCGTTTTTGAAATGGCAGCAGCCCGGCGGATCCGAAAGGGAGCAAGTGCTGCTGGCTCGATGCGAGGAAAGCGTTCGTTTGCTGGAACACCTGGAGGAGGCGGACCGGACGCGGGGTCGCGAAGTTCTGGAGACAATTGTTGGCGGACAGGAACTTGACTTGAAACGGTTCAACGGCGGGAGCGTCGAGCGAATTGTTGCGTTGAAAACCTGGGATGAACTTGATGATTACACGTATCGCGTGGCTGGGTGCGTGGGGGAATTTTGGACGAAGATGTGCCGGGCGCATTTGATCGCGGGCGCTGAAATTGATGACAAGGCTTTTGTCGAGAAGGGGATTCGATTTGGCAAGGGGCTGCAACTGGTCAACATTCTGCGGGATATTCCGAAGGATTTGCGGATTGGGCGTTGTTACATTCCACAGGCATTGCTGACTCAGTCGGGATTGACGCCGCAAAGTCTTTTGCTTGCGGAAAATGAAGGGAAATTTCGTCCGGTTTATAACCAGTTATTAAATGCCGCCAAAAGCCATCTTGCGGCGGGTTGGGAATATACGCTGCTCATCCCACACGAACAGATGCGGTTGCGGCTGGCTTGCGCATGGCCATTGTTGATCGGGGCGCGGACGTTGGAGCGGTTGCGGGTGGAAAATATGCTTGATGCGAACCGCCGGGTAAAAGTCAGCCGGGCGGAGGTGCGCGGGATTATGTTGCGTTCGGTTGTTCTTTACCCGTGGCAAACCCTGTGGCAACATCAGTTTAACAAGGAAGCGCAGCGCGGTGAATAGGGTTGATTTCCCATGCTGGCTCCTGTAAGATTTTTAGGAATACTATGATTAACCGAAAGCTTTGCGTTGTTGTGTGTTGTCTCGGGGTCGGTTTCGCCCACGTAGCCCGGGCCCAATCTTCCGGCGGCGATGACCAATCCAAAGCCCTGGATGCCTTGCGCCAGGCGGAAAAAGGCCCGGCGAAAACGCAGGCGGCACCCGCAGCGACGCCTACTCCGGCCCCTGCCCCTGCTTCTTCGGATGCGGACAATGCCCAAGCGCTGGATGCTTTGCGCCAAGCCGAAAAAGGCGGGCCTGCTGCAGCTCCGGCAAACGCCGCACCTGCGGCAGCACCCTCCGCCGCTCCAGTGGCCGCTGCGCCGGCAAGTCCCGAGGACGAGGCGCGCGCTTTAGAAGCTTTGCATAGCGCGGAACAGAGCCAGCAAACAAAACCGACTGACACCGCCGCGGCAGCTCGTGCAAAGAAAGATGCTGAGAAAGAAGCGCTTCGCCAAAAGAAGGCAGCCGAGCAGGAAGCCCGCCAGAAGCAGGCTGACGAAATGGCGGCTGCGCAGGCCCAGCAAGCGGCTGACCAAAAGGCCCTAAAACAAAAGGCCGACGAGGACGCGGAACAATTGCGACAGGAGCAGGCCGCCAAGAAGGCCGCGGCTCGCGCGAAAATGGCGGAAGCCAAACAACAGCCCGTCCCGGCGCAGTACACTGCAAATGTGTCGAAACCGGATGACGCGGACACAGCCTCTGCCAGGGCCGCGTTGGAACAATTTGAAGCAAACGGCGGCGCAGCGCCCGAAAACCCGGAGAGACAATCCGAGGTCAACGCGCTTCGCCGTCAAAAGGCTCAGGAAGAAGCCGCGTGGCGCGTGGAAGCTTTGCAAAAACAGATCAAAGCTCAGCCTGCCTCAGCCGCGCCCGCTGTTGCGGGGCCGCCTGCGGGATCGAAAGAGGCTAAACTGGCTGACTTGCTCCGACGTTACAACGCCGATGAAATCACGCCGTTTGAATATCACACCGAACGCGCGAAGATCATTGCCGAACCTTGAGTCGGCGGTTCGGTTTTTTTCCTAATCATAATCTTAATCGTAATCTTAATCCCCTGCCGGATTAGGATTAAGATTACGATTAGGATTAGGATCGGAATTTAGGAAAACCACTGATGCACTCATTTTTTTACCGCAAGGGCAAGTTGTACTGCGAAGGCGTTTCCGTCCAAAGTCTCGCCGAGAAATACGGGACGCCGCTTTATATTTATTCCAAGGAAACGATCAGCCGCCATTTCAGCGAGTTGGACAAGGCGCTGGGATCGCTTGACCATCGGATTTGTTACGCGGTCAAAGCGAATTCAAACATCGCGGTATTGCGTTTGCTGGCCAACATGGGCGCCGGGTTCGATATCGTTAGCGAAGGCGAATTGAGCCGGGTGCTGGCTGCGGGAGGCGATGCTGACCGGTGCGTTTTTGCGGGAGTTGGGAAGACCGAGCGCGAAATCGAGTTCGCCCTGCGAAAGAAAATTTATTGTTTCAACGTTGAGAGCCTGCCGGAACTGGAGCGCATCAACCGCGTCGCGGCCAGGCTGAAAAAGAAAGCTCCTGTGGGAGTGCGCATCAATCCCAATGTTGACGCTCATACGCACGCCAAAATCACGACCGGCACTTACGAGAACAAATTCGGAATCCAGTTTGAGCATGTGGAAGAGGTTTACGCGAAGGCGGCGAAACTCAAGAACCTGCACCTGCGCGGAGTTCAGATGCACATCGGTTCGCAACTGACGGACGTTGCGCCGTTTGAGGCGGCGGTGAAAAAAGCGCTGCCGTTGGCGCGGGAATTGGCCCGAAAATATTCGCTGGAATTTTTCAGCATTGGCGGCGGATTGGGCATCGTCTATAAGCCCGCGCTGGCCAGCGGTTCGGCGGATTGGTGGAGCACGCCGGAAGGGAGCGCGATCATGACGCCAGCGACTTACGCGAAACGGCTGACGCCGCTGCTTGCTTCGCTGGGGTTGAAACTTTTGATCGAGCCGGGACGCTTTATTGTTGGCAACGCGGGAATTCTGGTCACGCGCGTCGAATACGTGAAGCAAACCGGCAAGAAGAATTTTGTCATTGTCGATGCGGCGATGAATGACCTGATTCGCCCGGCGTTTTATGATTCTTACCATGAAATCGTCCCGCTTTCGCAACGGAATGGGGCGTTGGTTTCGTCGGACGTTGTGGGGCCGATCTGCGAATCGGCGGACTTTTTTTGCAAGGACCGCCCGATGCCCAAAGTTGGCGAAGGCGATTACGTTGCGCTGATGAGCGCCGGGGCTTACAGTTTTGCCATGTCGTCCAATTACAATTCGCGCGCGATGGCCGCGGAGGTTCTGGTGGACGGCGAGCGGGCCGCGGAGGTTCGCTCGCGGCAGCTGTTGAGCGATGTTTGGGCGCCGGAAAAGATTCCGGCGTGGCTAAAATAGGAGGTCGCATGAAAATTACTGGACTGGCGGCGCAAATGGTCAATCCCGCGTTGTTTGTTGCATTGGGGCTGTTCGTCATGCTTCAAACGGGGCGGGCGGCGGACCCCATGCGGTTCGAATCGGAAATCACGGCGTTTGAAAAGTCGGACAAAACAAACCCGCCGCCGCAGAACGCCATTTTGTTTGTCGGCAGTTCCAGCATTGTCAAGTGGAAAACTTTGGCGCAGGATTTTCCGACGCACCAGGTCATCAATCGGGGGTTCGGCGGATCGCATTTGTCGGATTCGGTTTATTTCTTTAACCGCATCGTGGCTCCGTACCATCCAAAAACCATTGTGTTGTTTGCCGGCACCAATGACATTGACGCGCGCAAAACGCCGGAGGAGGTTTTTGAGGATTTCAAGGCGTTTACGGCGAAGGTCCATGCCGAGTTGCCCGAAGCGCGGCTGAATTATATTTCAATCACCACCAGCCCGTCGCGATTTAAGGAATTTGACAAGGTCAAGAAAGCCAACGCGCTGATTCGCGAGTTTATCAGCCACGATGATCGGCTCACTTTTATTGACGTGGTTCCGGCAATGCTGGATTCAGACGGCCATCCGAATGCGGACATTTATGTCGGCGACAAATTGCACATGAACGGCAAAGGGTACGCGATTTGGACTTCGATTGTCGGACCTTATCTTGACAGGTAGTTTCTAAATCCCATGGGACTGTGGGACAGATGAGAGTAATGGGAGGGATGGGATCAATAGGGTCTCCGGTAGTGGCTACTGGTTCCTGGCAATGCTCTAATTGGTTCCTGGCGGCACTCCCGGGGCGGGCGGGAAATTTGGCCCTGACTGGGGGAAAATTGGCACGACGGTATCGTCGGAGTCGGCGGGCGCGGGTGGCGCGGACGAATTAGGACGCGGCTCTGAATGTCTCCGAGCGGGGGTCATTGGCAACGGAACGGGAGGCGCAAGATCAGTGGTCGGCGCGGAATTTTTTGAGGTTGACCCGAAAGGCGAGAACATATCGTCGGCATTCAAATCGGGCGGAGCCGGAGCGGTCTGGGCGGCGGTCACAATGGGAGGCGGCCTTTTTACTGCGCGCGGACGATGAGCAGCCAAATTGGAGGCGGGGTTGGGAACGGGAGCGGGCGCCGCGGGAACATTTGGATTTTCCACATAGGCGATGAGGTCCGAGAATTCCAGCAGTGAAAGGCCATCCTGCAACCCTTCCGGCATGAGTGAAATTTTGCTGGTTTTACGGCTCGTAATGTTTGACTTGTCAAGAACGTGCTTGATTCCGGCGCTATCAACGACTGTGAGATTGGTTGCAGTCTCCAGGCGGACCACGCCGGACACATCGTCGTCATTTTTGGTCTCGAAAAGGACTTGCTGATAGCCGTCAAGTATTTGTTTTGACGGGTAGAGGACGGATTCAATGACGTCGGCGCGGGAATATTTGGCGCGAATGCTCGTCAAGTCCGGCCCAATGTCGCCGCCCTCGCCTTTGATCTTGTGACAACGAATGCAGCCGACTCCTTTAAGATCGTGGAAGAGCTTGCTGCCGCGGCGGGCGTCGCCGGGATGGGAGAGCGCGAAATCCTGGTATTGACCCGGCGGAACTTCGAGAACTTTATGGCGAAAGACGGAATTCTTTTTTGCTTCGGGATCGCCGGCATATAATTGTTTGAGCGAGGCGAGCGCGGGCGCGGGCAAATCGGATTTTTCAAGCTTTGCCACGATCAACGGCAAAGCCGGGGCGCGCAACGCGCGCAACGCATTTTCGCACTGGACGCGAACACTGGTGTTCTTGGAACCGAGTCCGTCGAGGTAAACATCGAACGCGGCCAGATCGCCGATCTGCGTCAGGGCGGTAATCGACATGTCGTGAAGATCGGTCTGTTTAAGGGATTCGAGCAACTTGGGAACAGCCGACTTGGCCTTCATTATTCCAAGGGTCGAAATGATTTCCGCGCGGCTTGCCACACTGCCCTTGTCGAGAGCCGCTATCAGCGCGTCGATCGCAGGTTGGCCGCCAATTTGTTTTATGGCTTCAATGGCGTTGTGGTGGACTATGGTGTTCTGGTTGTAGAGACTGGAGGAGAGAATGGGGAGGCCATTGGTCATTTTCTTTTGGCCAATAATCTCCAGCGCCGAGGCGAGGATGCCGTCGTCGCGCGTGGTTTGGGCCATTTCGAGAATTTCCTGGTCCCAATCCGGTTTTGGATTTTTTCCGGCGATTTCGACGGCTGCTTGAAGAAGGGCAGCCGGGGCATGTTTATCCTTTAGAATTGAACTGATAATGGTGCGGCTTTCGGGGGTTGGCGCCGGTGGAAATGCCAGAACGATGGCGACGCGCGCGGAAACGTTGGTTTCGCGCTGATACATTTTGGCGAGTTCGGCGACGGCGTTGGTGTCGTGAGAGGTGCGCAGCCATTGCAAGCCGATGGCGCGGACCTGCGGTTGCGAGTCCTCGATGGTATCGCGAAGGGCGGAGGAAACAATGGGAGTGCCGGCCCATTCTTTAGTCTTGGCAGCGGGTTGGCCGTTGGCCGGGGTGGTGTTCCACCATTCGCCTTTCCACGGGGGGCGTTCCAGAGAAAGGCTTGAGAGCAGGCCCAGTGTATTTGTGCGAACGTCAACAGGAATGTCGTGACGCGCGCTTTCCACCGCAAGGGCCTTCACCAAACCGGGATCGTAGGTTTCTCTCGTTGCAAATTGCGCGCCCTGGCGGATTCCAGGATCGGGGCTATTAAATCCGGCCACGATTTGCGGCCAGGCTTTTGGATCGGCAAGCCCGATTCGGTGCAACGCGTAAAAATCGGCGTAATGCGCGAACAAGTTTTTTTCATCCAGCGACTTCATCAATGCTGGAACAGCTGCGGGATCGCCGATGCGACCGAGCGCAGTCGCCGCGCGAAATCGAACTGCGGCATTCGGGCTGTTAAGCAGCGAAAGCAACGGCTTGACGGCCTGATCCACGCGCCGCGTCCCCAATTCGCGCTCGGCTTGCATGACAACCCGGGGGTCTTTGTCCTTCAACGCGGCGATGATTTTTTTCCGCGCTTTTTTGCCGCCGTCAATCGCGTCGAGCGCCCAAATTGCGTGCCAGCGCGCCCATGCGGGAACTTTGGTATCCTTGAGCAATGCGGTGAGCTTCGGCTCGGCGTCTTTGCGTTCGGACAATCGACGTTGGGCGACCATGCGAACGCTTTCGGCCGGGTGCGACAATCCCGCGATCAGTTCGGATGTTGTCGCTTCAAATTTTTGGCCGGTGCCCGCAGGAACAAACCAATCAGGCTTTGGGGTTTCCTGGGTTTTGCCCGTGTAAGTGACGTGGTAAAGGCGACCGATGACGAAAAGATGCTTCCAAGTGCCTTGCCCCCAATCGCAGACGTAAAATCCCTTGCCGTCAGCATCGACGCAAATGCCCGTTGGGAAAAAGTGATCGGTTTCGCCTTTTGTGAGAAAATCCAAACCTTTTTCCTGAACGCGAGAAACGAATTTGTAACTTGCCCCATCGCGTTCGACCTTCAATCGCAAAACCTGGCCGCGAACCCAATCGCAGAGGAATAGATTGCCTTTATATTCATCCGGCAACGCGTCTTCGTTGTAAGCGCAAGCGCCAGTCGGGGCGCCGCCGCCGAAATCGGTCATTTTCCAGAGGGTGTAAGGGCGCTGCGGTTTGTAGTCGTAGGGATAACCGTAAAAGCCGCCATCAACCATGTGGGTGACGCGCGTCCACCAACCGACGCCGTCATCGGTGTTGTCGTAGGTGAACATCTCGTCCTCGGAATTGAGCGCGATGTCAAGATGATTTCTTGTGCCGGTGGAATAAACTTCCAACTCCGTGCCGTTCGGGCGCATCCGGTAAATTCCGCCGCCATGGAGTTCCAATTTTCGTCCATCCGTTCCCACCGCGCCATAGACCCCCTTGTCCCCTGTGCTGATGTAAAGGTAGCCGTCCATGCCGAGATGGCAATTGGAAGGAACGTGGTCGTTGAAGGAAGGGTCCCAGGGATGAGGATTGTCGTTGGTGATCAAATCGACGCGATTAACACCTTTGCTGAAATGATCATCGAAGACGCTAAATTTCGGCGTGTGATGGACGTAGAGCTTGCCGTCGATGTATTGCAGGCCATATACCGCGTGCAAATTCGTCGCGAACGTCAATACCTGGCCGTCTGGATAAACGCAAAGAATGCTGTCTGAAGCGGAATCCGATTTTGCCCCCATGTCCACCGGATCCTGGCCGACAAAAACCCGTCCATCCGGCGTGGTGCAGATCATCGAGGGATAATTAATAAGCGGATGCTCGGCAACGAGTTCAGCCTTCCAACCCGGGGCGCATTGAATGACTCTTTGCTGAACCTGCACACCGGTCTGTGCTTGCAGGTTAACGGCGAACGCCAGCAAAAGAAGCAGCGCCAGAAATGAACGAGCTTTCAAGCGGAAAATTCTCTCTTAAAACCCGGCTTTTGGAAAGCTTTATTTGGCTGATAAAACGTCCGAGATGATGGCGTTGATTTCCGCCTCCGCTCGGTTTCGCGTTGAGCGGACTTGCCATGCGGCGGGGTTCAGAAACCAAGGCATCGGCTTGTCGCGGAATTCTTCGAGTTTGGTCTGTTCGATTGGAACGATTTCCAGCGCTTTCTCAAGTTCGGGCCAACGAATGCGTTCTAAAAGCGCGGGGAGCGCGGGATTAGTGGCCCTCTTCTCAGCGACCACTTTTTGGGCGAGCCGGAAAAGTTTTGTGGTCAAGGAATCCATTGGATATTCCGAGAGCGAATAGGACTTTTCGTGATGGCGGAAGTTGGAGAAGCGCGATGGCGTGACGGCGATTGCGACGTCGAAAATATGTTGGATTCCCCAGCCGCCGTCGCCAGCAGTGCCGTATTCGAGGGGGAACGGACGGTCCTTGAAGCATTGGGCGCGGTAGAGGTTGCTCGCGGAACTGCCGAGAATCGCGCCCCAGGTGTTGGTCACGGCGAAGAGAAATTGCTCGATGGTCGTCAGCAGCTGCGGACGGTCGATTTTGAGGCGATCAATGATGACATCAATGGGCCAGCGATCATCGGGCATCGGCACTCCATCGGCGCTGATGAAATTGGGTTTGCTGATCACGACGTCGCATTGAAATTCCTCGGCTGAGTGGAAAAGATGCTTCATGCCGTCGCGGGTAATCGGGTCGCCGACCGTGCTGAAGTAAACGTATTTGGCGGCGACGTTTTGAATTCCAAAATTCCACGACTGATACAATCCGGGCGGGTGCGTGAGAAATTTGACGTTTGGGTGCGAAATTCCGGCGCGGAGAAGATCCACTGTGCCGTCGGTGGAATTACTGTCAACAATGATGACTTCCTGCGCCAGATCGATCCACGGGCGCAACGACTCGATATGGCCGGGAACGAAAGCGCCGCAATTGCGCGTGGGTATGAGAACGCTAATGGGCAGCATGACCGGAAGAATTTTGACCGCGAATTCCCACGAGGCGCCGGAAGAAATTCATGGAAGGAAAACGCCGCGCCTGACGCTCGCTTTCGCGCGCCTCGCAAGCCTGGCGAAGGTGGTTGATGAGCAGCCAATCGGCGCCATTGAGATGCGAAAAATCGAATATTGCCGCGCTGATTCGGGCGGGATGGAAAATAATCACGTCGTTGAAAATCATCAGTCGATGTTGCGGACTCAACGCCAGCAAAGCCGTGATCACTGAATGAAAATCGGGCCAGTCCCTGCAATTGTGCGGGAGCGGCGGCGCGCAAAGGTAGAGGCGCGCATCGTCAATAAGAATCACACTCTCAGCGTGGAGCGACCGGATCGCGGTCAGTTCGCCGAGCAAAGGGCTTTGGGAATTGCCGCCAGAAGTTTGTTCGGCTTGACACCAGTGCGCGTCGAGCCAAAAAAGAACGGGCTTAGCGGCAAGTTCGTCGCTTTGCGACCGCAAGAAAGTCGGCGAATCGGAAAGATGAACTTTGATGTTTGGCTGTCCGGCGAAGCGGGCGCGAACCTTTTCGTAAAGCTCAGGCGACATTTCGACGGAGCGGCAGTCGGGAAAATGGCGGCGGGCCATCTCAAGGGTATCGCCGTGAAATGCGCCGGTTTCGACGAAGACCTTGATCGACAATTCGCGGGCGAGCAGCGCGGCCAGATTCTCGTCGAGCGAAAAATTAATCGCGCCCATGTTCAGCGGGATCCGAAAAGCTGGCGCAACTTGCGGCCCACGCCGTTGCCTTCACTCCCCTGCCCTTCAACAAATGTTGGACGCTGGACGTTTTCAGTGGCCGCCATGCTGAAAAGTTCGATCGGCACAAAACAGGCGTCGTACCAGGCGAGCCACCCCGTCGCGGTGTAATATTCGTTGAATTGCGCTGCCCAAAAATATTTTTGACCGTCAAGAAACTCCATCACCTCCAACGGCCGGGTCTGGTTCACAAATCGCGGCGTCGAGAGCATCTCGACGATAAGCCAGGGACGATGCGTTTGAAGAATGCGCGTCGCGCCTTGCAGGACGCGAAGGTCGTTGCCCTGCGTGTCAATCTTGATCAGGCCGATTTTTTTAGACTTGTCAGTATCCGGCAAAAATTGGTCGAGGGTCGTGACGGTCACGGAATGCGCGCTTTGCGGGCCGGGGCGGTCGCCGTCGTACGGGAGCAATGAGCCGGTGTAACGTTCACCTTTACAGACCAGTTCGCCATCGCCAACCTTGTCGGCGCAGGCGACGGCTTCGACGCGAAATCGCGAGTCGCCGGCAAACCCTTCGCGTAAGACCTTGAGATTTTCCGGGTTTGGCTCGAACAAGATTGATTCCCGAAAAGGGGTAGATTTCGCCTCGACGAATCGCCTGGAAAAATCGCCGTGATACGCGCCGACGTCCAAAAGAAGGGTACGTTGCGCGAACCAATCGGCGTGGCGCGCGATCTGGCCTTCAAGCCAGTCTTCAATCGAGCCGGCGACTTGCGGAAGGACGGTTCCGGGATTCATCGCGCTGCCTCTTGCGAATGTTCAAGCATAGCTTGGAATGATTGTCTCAATATTTGATGGGTGGTCAATCGGAATTGCCGCGAGTTCAAGTTGAAGCCAGTCATGCAGGAGCCAGTCGGCGAGACGCCGACTGGGGCGGTCGAGACGACCGCGCTCCCCGGAACTTGTTTACGACGCTGGATTTGTTCAGTGCGCAATGTTCTTTTTGACGATCCGCCAGCGACCGATCTGGAACCATTTGCGGCGCGAGGCGGCGGGGCGGATTTTGGTGCTGAAAATTCGCTCGAATTGATCCAGCAGCCGGTTGCGATCAAAGCAAGCGTTGGGTGTATTGTTATGAAACCACGGCTGGCGCAGGTATTCGGCGTATTTCGCGTCGTCGCGGTCGAGTTCGATGATTTTTTCGATGAGGGCATCCTCGCTTGGAAAATCGAAGTAATTCAAAAAGCTGCGCGAATTAAAATCCTCGGCGATGCGCGGGTTGCCCCAATAAATCGGCAGGCATCGCGCCATCATCGGTTCGACGAGTTTTTCCGTCGTGTAACCGGGCACGGAACAATTCTCAAAGGCGATGTTGAACTTATATTCCTTGAGAAATTCCACTTTGTTATCGCCGCCGGGCGGCAGAACGAAACCGACATTGTTCAACGCGGTACCGGCAGAATCGACTTTCTTGCATTTGGAGAGGCGATGGAAAAAATCGAGGCGTTTTTTGGTTCGCTTGGGATGAACATTTTTTACGACGAAGGCGCAAAACTTTGTGCGAGGCGCAACTGCTGCCCTGGTCTCTTCTTCTGTTTTGATCAGACGCGAAGGGATCGAAGTCAGCGCGTAATACGGGAGTCGGTAATGTCGCGGATCGTCGAGATAACGGCAGGTAAACGCGTAGTCGCACTGCTCAAAGTCAGGCGCGAATTGCTCGGTCGAAAAATAAATGCGGACGCAATTGTAAAGCCACTGCTGGTGCGTCGGGCCGTCGGCATAAATGACGAAATCCGGTTGGTCGCAAATCTCCACATCGAACCGCTCGTTCAACAGTTTAAAGAAGAAATTCCTGTTCTTGTTAAAGCCCGGCCAAAAATTGCAAAAATCAATGCGAACCCGCTGTTTCACGCCGGAAGCGTTAGCGGCGGTGCCGGGGGATGTCAAGGAGTGCCGACTTGGACGGGGAAAGAAACGGACGAGTTGAAATCATTGACCCGTTTGCCGTTTCTGATTCCACCACGCAAATACGAGTCGCCCTCCAGAAGAAATAGCCATTATCAGAAAGAGCCATTTTAGCAGCCACAGGACTCCCGAGACAACCGCCGCATCCTCCGTATTCTCATCGCGGATCAATGATATTTTACCTTTTGGGATCCGAGCGTCGTTTTCAAGATTCTTGACGACTAAACGATACTGGCCAGGTTTCGGAAGGCTGATTGTCCCCGCCCGGAATACATCTTCGTGACTATACCCGTATTCGCCAACCTCCTGTAGATTCGGCGATGTGAACGTCGTAAGCGATGTCGCTTCCGTAAATATTTGAAATTCCAGCGGGCAGCGCAACCGGACGTCAGCCGCGCCTCCATAACGGCTTTCCATCGGCAACGCGACTTCGATCCAAAATCGACCCGAGGAGCTTCGAAAATCGTACGTCGCACTTGCTCCCTGTTTCGGAAGAGGTTTACCGTCAAGCGGATTCCAACGAAGTTCGGACGTCAATTCCCACTGTCCCCATCCTGTAACGATGGCCCCTAAAAGAGCCATAGGGAAGAAGATGCGCCTAACGGAGTTCACGTTGCCCATAAGATCGTCAAAATGGACCGTCAGAGTGTGTACCGAAGCGTCATTCCATACGTGATAACCGATGAATTTAAATGTGCCCCTGATCTGGATCGGTCCATTGAAATTAATTTAGCGAACGAATCTTGATATTGCGGAACCAGACATTCGATTCGTGGTCTTGGAGGAGAATCACGGTCGGGATTTTTTCTCCGAATCCTTTGATGTTCTTGAATTTGCTTTTTGCGATGGCTTCTTTCAATTCCGGGCTGGCCAGTTCAAATTCCACGATTTTCGCTCCGTTCAGCCAATGCTCCACATGGTTGCCATGGACGATGATTTCGCTGTCGTTAAATTCGCCGACGGGCTTGAGTTTTTTCTGGTCGTTCGGCGCGAACAGGAAATAAACCGCGCCGGCCATGTGACTCGCTCCGTTGTGGCCATCCTCATTTTTCTCGTCGTCGAGCACCTGGTATTCATAGCCGACGCCGGCGTGGCCGGTTTTTCCCTCGTGTACCATATATTTCACGCCGCTGTTGCCGCCGGAGGAAATGCGCCATTGGAATTTCAGGTCGAAATCGCCGAACTTTTCGGTCGTGACAATATCGCTCGAACTCGGGCTGGCCGAAGTATCGACGCAGAGGCAGTCGTCCTTGACGCCCCATCGTGGGCTGGGAAAATCCTCGTGCGCGTAAGCTCGCCACCCCGTGGGTGATTTGCCGTCAAACAATAATTTCCATCCCGCCGCCGATTCTCCCGGCGTGAGAGTGTTTAAGTCGTCGGCGAAGACGTTTGCCGCCGCGCAAAGAATAATCGAAACAAGTAGAGTGAAACGGGTCATAGGTCTTTGCACTGTAATGCAAAGACCCGCCCTTTCCAATCGTTAAAATGACAACTGCAAGCGGGTGAAGAGCACGTCTTCCGGTTGCTTGGTCACAGTGGCTTTGGAACCGTTGCCTCCCTCAAATGTTGTGTGAGAATAACTCGTATTGACCCTGATGTTGCGGTTCAAGTACCAATTCAATCCGACTTCCCACTCGGTCGCCTTGGACGCCGATATTCCCGGGTCCGCAAATCCTTTGAACGCTTTCTCGTCCACGTCAAGTTCCGCGAACCGACCGACCAATTGAAGCGCGCCCCAACGTCCATTCAACGGTGAGAAGGGATGCTTTGGCGTTACTCCGAGATAAGTCACGTCCTCACCCGTCAAAACGTAACCGCCGGAAACTTCCCATGCCTTGTTTTCCAAATTTGCCGAGGTGACTTTTTTGCCAAAATTGCTGACGTGATCGTTGTTTTCCACATATTCAGCCATCAATCCAAACGGGCCCCAATAATAGTATCCTTGTGGCGTGATTCGAGTGTGAACGCCTGTGCTGGCGACGTTGTTGGAGTAGGTGAAGAATTTTTGCTGGCCCTCGGTGACGAAGCCTTGGGTCAAGCCGGTCGAATTCCCGTTGTTGGTCGTGCCGGAATCCAATTGATATGTCCCGGCGACCCCGATGCCGAGTCCCTTCAACGCGCTAAGAGAAGTGTTCTTGAACGGTTGCACGAAAATGCGCGTGTCGAAACTCTTGTTGTTGTCGAAAGCGTTGTTGGTTGTTGTCGTGACCCAGTCAGGAACGCCGTTGAACAACCCGCCCGCGTAAGTGACGACGCCGCCAAAAAGATCGCCGTGCAATTCAACGCCGATATCGCGGTAAGGCAGAAGGTCGGTGACAATCGAACGTTCATTGAAGAATGTGAATTGGTCGGGCTGCAACGGTTCCAGGCCGACCGGCGGCTTCATTTTGCCGAGCTGCAATTGCAGTTGAGGATTTAACTTATAATTGACATACGCATCGACGATTTGCACAGTGTTGCCGCCAAATTCAGGCGTAAACAGAAAATCGAAATCCTTGTAAACGGTTCCCGACAGGATTGGACGAGCGCGACGAAGCAGAAATGAATCGTTCCCTTTTCCCTTATTGTCGGAAAAGAAGGTGCGACTGTCCGCCTGAATTAACCCGTGCAGGGCGATGGTAAAATTGGTGTCGCCGGAATTGAAACTGAATCCGTCGGAGCCGGCGGAGATGAACGCCGTCGGCTTGAGGCGAGTTTCGTTTGTGCCGGGGGCGACCGAAATACTTCCCGGTTGAACCGAAGGAAAAGCTGTCTGCTGTTGTTGCACTTTGGCTTGAAGATCTTTGAGTTCGTGTTCCAGGGCGTTGATGCGCTGGAGCAATTCCGCAGTTGATGGAGTGGCGTCGTCTGCGCGCAGGACTGTATTTGGGGACAATACGCCAAGAAGAGCCACGCCTGCAAGGAGGCTTCGCGTGGTTCGATTATTGATTAAGTTTTTCATGGATGAGTTTTTTTTGATTTTTCGTTGTTATTGATCGTTTCCATTTGCCAAGGCTGCCCGACTGCAGACGACCCCACTGCCTTACGAAGGCTCGCGATAAAAACGACACGTTTAGTCGTTATTAAAGGCAAATAAAATCGAAACCGAATAGGCGACTCCTGTTGTTGAACTGTTTGATTAAAATACACGATCAATTGAGTCGTTATTATGAAACGAACTAGCCCTCAGTCAAATTCTTTTTTTTAATTTTTTTTACGAACTGGACGGAAGTTCTTTACTGGCTTCGGTTTGCGAATAGGTTCGATAGTCTTTTCGCGCGAGCGAGCGATAAGATTTATGGCGCAACCTTCGTATCCGAAAGCTTTCCGCATCTCATTTGCGAGGTATTTCCGGTAGGCATCCGAAAACAGTTCCGCGTTATTGACGAACAGCAGAAAAGTTGGCGGGGAAAGCTTGATTTGCGTGGAGTAGAAGAATTTCAAACGATGCCCCCCAGAGCTGATGGGCTGGCGGCGTTCAATGGCATCGTTCAGCGTGCGATTTAGGATGGAAGTGGGAATTTTCTGGCGCAACTGCGACGCGACGTAACGCACGGATTCCAGCAAGCGGTCGAGGTGAAATCCCGAAACTGCCGAGGTAAAAACGACTGGGGCGTAATCCAGGAAAAAGAGTTTTTCGCGAACCCATTCGCCGAATTCCGCCAGCGTGGTTAATGGCTTGGCCTGGCCTTCGCGATGTTTTTCGCCTCTGTTTTGACGCAGATCGCGGCGTCCTTTTTCCAAACCGGAAACGATCAGGTCCCATTTGTTAATCACCAAAATGCACGCCCTGCGTTCCTCGATGATTTTGTCGGCGACTTTCTTATCCTGGGAGAGAATGCCAGCCTCGGCATCGAGCACAAAAATGACGATATCGCTGCGAGCGATGGAATCTTCCGTTCGTTTGACGCTGTAAAACTCAACGGAGTCGTCAACCCGGCTCTGCTTGCGAACGCCGGCGGTATCAATCAAGACGTAATTCTGGCGAACTCCCTCGGTTTCAACAGTAAAAGGAACGTCCACGGCGTCGCGCGTGGTGCCGGCAATCGGGGTGACAATCACGCGCTTGGATTGCGTTAAGGCGTTGATCAGCGAGGACTTACCGACATTTGGACGGCCCACCACGGCCAATTTCAGCGGCGGGTCGGCATCATCGGGCGTCGCAAGTCCGTCACCGGCTGCGGGAAGGAATGCCATTGCGGCGTCCATCAAGGCGGCGATTCCTCTTTGATGAATGGCGCTTACGGGGAAAATCTTGAGGAAGCCTAATTCTGAGAATTCGCCTGCGCCAACATCATCGCGGTCGTTGTCAGTTTTATTGACGGCGACAAGGACGTTTTTCCCAGAGCGTTGGAGACGGAGCGCCACTTCGCTGTCGAGCGGGACTACGCCTTCCTGGACATTGACCACCAGGATAATCACGTTGGCGGCTTCGATGGCTAATTCGACTTGCTGGAAAGCGGCCTCGGTGATGATGTCGGCGGCTTTTTCGCCTCGAACCAGCCCAATTCCGCCGGTGTCGACCAACGTAAAGGGGCGACCATGCCATTCGGCCTCCGCTGTGACGCGGTCGCGCGTGACGCCGGGTTGATCGTGAACGATGGCTATCCGCTTGCCTACGATGCGGTTAAACAAGGCGGATTTGCCGACATTAGGCCGGCCAACAATGGCGATTAAACCTGGCATGATGGGTCAAAAATCATTAAAATGGTTAAGTTTTATTCTAATATGCACTTAACCTTGCGGCTGGCGCGCCGTCATGTTAGTGTAACCAGACAATTTGTCATCTAAAATGCCTGACCAAAAGAGACCGGAACCGGATCGGAACGAAAAAAAGAACAGTGAGTTGCGGCTTCCACCGCGAACTTTGCTTGTTTGGATTGCGATAATCGCCGTGGTCAGCGTCCTGATGCTGGTTCGAAATGGCGCGGAAACGCAGGTTGAGGAGCTGGGGTCGTTCAAGGATTTGACCGACAAGCTGACCAATGGACTTATTGTGCCCGGCAGTGGCCGGATCATTTACGGTCTGCAATCGCCCGACATCAAGCGGATTTCTGGCAGCTACTATGGTTTGGACAAGGATAAGAAGAAAGTGCAGATTCCCTTCAAGCTGGAAACGCCCTTGACCGAGAAGAAAACCGATCTGTTGATCGACAGCGGCGAGTTCAAAGCCGTCAATAACAACAACCTGATGTTGAGCGTGTTTCTGAACACGTTCCTGCCGTTTTTCCTGATTCTCGGCGCGTTGTATTTCTTCATTTTCCGGCAAATCAAAATGGCGGGCAAAGGAGCGATGAGCTTTGGCAAAAGCCGTGCCCGGATGATGAACAAGGAAAAGAACAAAATCACCTTCAAGGACGTTGCAGGCGTCGAGGAAGCGAAGGAGGAAGTTTCGGAGTTGGTGGAATTCCTCAAGGACCCAAAGAAATTTCAAAAGCTCGGCGGACGGATTCCGAAGGGTATCCTGATGGTTGGCGCGCCTGGAACCGGAAAGACCCTGCTTGCAAAGGCGATTGCCGGCGAGGCGGACGCTTCGTTCTTCAGTATCAGCGGTTCGGATTTTGTGGAAATGTTTGTCGGCGTTGGCGCGAGCCGCGTTCGCGACATGTTTGAACAGGCGCGAAAGAACACGCCCTGCCTTATTTTCATCGACGAAATTGACGCCGTGGGGCGGAGTCGCGGACACGGTTGGGGCGGCGGCAATGACGAACGCGAACAGACACTGAATGCGTTGCTCGTCGAGATGGATGGATTTGATACGCAGGACGGCATCATTATCATCGCGGCGACGAACCGGCCTGATGTGCTTGACCCGGCGTTGTTGCGCCCCGGACGATTTGACCGCCAGATCATGGTGAGCCTGCCGGATGTTCGAGGACGCGAAGCGATTCTGAAAGTTCACGCGCGAAATGTAAAATTAGACCCTTCGGCAAACCTCGCGGTGATTGCGCGCGGGACACCGGGATATTCCGGCGCGGACTTGGCAAATCTTTTGAACGAAGCCGCTCTGCTGGCCGCTCGCTTAAACAAGAAATCGATCGGCATGTTGGAACTTGAGGAAGCCCGGATCAAAGTGCGGATGGGCCGCGAACGCCGCAGCATGGCAATGTCTGAGGAAAACAAAAAATACACTGCATGGCACGAAGCAGGTCATGCCTTGGTCAATGTTTTGCTCGAACACACTCATCCGCTCCACAAAGTCACGATCATCCCGCGCGGACAAACGCTCGGTTCTACGATGTCCTTGCCCGAGGAAGACGTGCTGAACCATCGCCGCAAGGAGATGTTGGATTTGCTGACTGTCATGATGGCGGGACGCATCGCAGAAGAAATTGTCGCGGGCGACATTTCCAGCGGAGCATCAGGAGACATTCAACAAGCCACATCCATTGCGCGCTCGATGGTTTGCCAGTGGGGCATGAGCGAGAAGCTTGGAATGGTGCAATATGGCAGCGATCACGATCAGGTTTTCATGGGCCGCGACATGATGCAGCGGAAGGATTACAGCGAGTTTACGGCGCAGGAAATAGACACCGAAGTCAAACGCATCATCAACGAGTCCTACGACCGGTCCAAGAACTTGATTGAGACGCATCGCGACAAACTGGAAATCATCGCAAATGCGCTGTTGGAATATGAGACCTTGGACGGGACACAAGTCGCTGACATCGTGAAAACGGGAACGTTTACGCCGCCGCCGGAACCGCCAAAAGTCGATCCGCCTTCTGGCGCTGTTGCCGCGACTTCGTTGCCGGAAGTTCCCAAACCGTTGCCGCCGAAGTTGCCGGGATTCGGCTCGCCGGCCGCGGCTCCTGTGTGACGATTCGTTCCCAACCAACAGGTGGTTGAGTGACAGAACGGGAAATGATCATCGCCCCTTCCCTGCTTGCGTCGAATTTCGCGAAGCTGGGGAGTGAGGCCGTCCGCATCAACAAATCTGGGGCAGACTGGCTGCATCTGGACATCATGGACGGGCACTTTGTTCCGAATATTTCCTTTGGCCCTGCGGTTGTGAAGACGTTGCGTCCGCTGAATGATCTCGTCTTCGACGTTCATCTGATGTGTTCCAGCCCGGAAATTCTTTTTGAACCTTTTGCCAAGGCTGGCGCGGACCGAATGACGATTCACGTTGAACTGGACGGCCAGGTGACTTCGTTCATTTGGAAAATTCGTTCACTCGGCAAACAAGTCGGACTCGCAGTCAATCCGCCGACCAAAATGGCCAGCGTCGAACCGTATCTTGACCGCATTGATTCGTTGCTCGTAATGACCGTCAATCCAGGATTTGGCGGGCAGGAATTCATCAGGGAATGCTTGACAAAGATCGACCAGGCTGCGGCGTGGCGCGACAAACTGGGGCTGAAATACCGCATCGCGGTGGATGGAGGGATCGAATTTCACACCGCCGCAAGTTGCGCCGAGGCAGGCGCGGACACTTTCATCAGCGGAACGGGTTTATTTTCCCACAAAAACCTCAAGGGCGCGGTGAAGAAATTGCGGAAGGTTGTTTCTGAAGCCTGTTGATAGGGGCTTTCTCAACAAGCCCTTCCTCTGACTTGCTTACCCGTTTCGGTCGGCAGCACTGCTAAAATTGAAACCCATACTGGTTATGGGGTTGGTGGTCATTGTTCCAGCGCGCAGCCACCGACGAATTGTTCAAATTGACCAAATCGTTCGTTCGAAGGCTCTCTATATGACCGTCACAAAAAGCGATGTTGAATTTCCCCCAATGCCGCTGTCGCATCGCTTTCGTGGCTGGGTTGCCGGGAGGCGAACCTCTCACTTCCAGATCATATAACCATGACTCCCAAAATACCTCATCCAGGAAGAAATGTCCTCCCAACGGACTCTCATCAATAAAAGCGTCCCCAAGTGCGATCATATCGCTCGGGCTGATTATCTGCGTTTCGCGAGTGGGTCCCCATGGCGATTCGGCAAGGCCCAATGACGGAGTTTGGTTACTGACTATCACAATATCTGCGCCCGGGGCCCTGGCGAGGCCGAGAGAGTTGTAGCCGTAAGCGCCACGACCATATGCCCATCCTTCGTCTCCAGTGATCCCTGAGAACGCGCCTTGCAAGCGGTTGTATGTGGGACACGCCCATACACTCTCTGGCGCTCCCAAATAGCCGGCAGGATTACCGTTCACATTTTTAAAGGTTGAATCGGGCCAGGGGCTTTTTAAATAAGGCTGAAATTCAGCAGGCCACTGATACCAACCACCAGTGCTGGGGTACGCGCTGTTGTTGTCCTCGGCGTATAGCGTCATGGCCAATGCCAACTGGCGCAGGTTGCTTTTGCAGACCGTTGATTCAGCCTCCATTTTCGATTGGCTCAGGGCTGGCAACAAAAGCGCGGCAAGAATCGCAATCACGGCGATCACCACCAGTAACTCGATCAGGGTAAATCCATGCCGCCTTTCTGGGGCGATGTTTGAAGCCTCGCAACATATGGTGGAGCGCATATTTTCCTCCGGGCTGAATAGCCAGCACTTTGGCTTATGCACCGGAATTTGTCAATGATATAAACAGATAATTGGAATAAGTTTTGTTTGAGGTTCGGCTGCCCTTATTGGTTGCGCATTCGCTCATGGGTCCCTTCATTGAAATTTCGGGCTTTTTGTAAAATTCGCCCTATGGTATTTTCGTCAAACTGAAAGTGAATGCTCTAAGCCGCCTGACTCATTCCGCCGTTTCCACGGCAACGCGGCGGCGTTGCGCCCTGCTGAAATTTGTAACGATCTGCTTGGCAATGTCCGCAGCCGTAACTTTGCACGCTGAAGACCAAATCCGCGTTTACACCGTGCCGAAGGAGCTGCCGGCCCAACCCACTGTTTCGGCGCAGCAAATGAAGATTTCGCCGGACATTCCCGTCAATTCCAGCCCGATTCAATGGACCGTCCCAGACGGCTGGCAACAGTTGCCGCCGGACGGCATTCGGTTGGGCAACTTCGCCGTGACTGGCAAGAATGGCGGCGCAGTGGCTGTCGCGATCACCTCGTTTCCTGGCGAAGTTGGAACGGAACTGGACAATGTCAACCGCTGGCGAACTCAATTGGGAATGGAGCCGGTGGAACAAGGCGGCGTCACCTCCGACCCGGTTGCGGTCGATTCTGTTGATGGAAAACTTTACGACCTTTCGGGGAAAACGGCTCGAACGGTGGTTGCGCTTGTGCGGCGCAACGGCGCAACGTGGTTTTTCAAGATGACCGGCGATGCCGCGGCTGTCGGAGAGGCGAAACCAGCTTTCGCGGAATTTCTGAAATCAATTCGTTTCGCGGCGGGCGGCGGAGAACCTGCGTCGCTCGCGGCAGCAGCGCCGGCACCGGCACCAGCCCCCGAAGCAACGCCTGCGCAAGACAATGATTCGCCCAAATGGAACGTTCCTTCCGATTGGGTTGAAAAACCGGCGAGCGCGATGCTTTTCAAAAGCTTTGCAGTCACCGGGAATTCGGGTGGCAACGCCGCCGTCACCGTAAGCTTCTTCCCGGGAACGGTCGGGGGAACGCTGGCAAATGTAAATCGTTGGCGCGGTCAGATGGGAGTTGAGGCGGTGGAAGATGCCCAATTGGGCAACGTCACGCAAACGCTTGAAACCGCCGGGGGCAAGGCGACTTCGGTCGATATCGAAGGCGCGGGCGACAAAGCGGGGCAACGCCTCGTTGCGGTGATCGTGCCGCACGGCGACAATACCTGGTTTTATAAGTTAATCGGGGAGAAAACGATTGTGGCGAAGGAAAAAGATAGCTTTGTGAATTTCGTCAAAACGGTACAATATCCGCAGTAAGTAACTGGAAAAGAGATTAGGATTATGATTACGATTAAGATTACGATGAGCGGCCTCGGCGGCTCCTGCCCTCCTAATCGTAATCTTAATCCTAATCATAATCTTCGTTTCCGTAAGTGACCCATCATGCTTGACCGCGTTGTTAATTTCTTCACGTCACTTCGGTTGACGGTGGTTTGCCTTTGCCTGGCGATTCTGCTGGTGTTCGTGGGAACACTGGAACAGGTCCCTCTGGGCCTTTACGAAGTCCAATCGCGGTTCTTCCGCAGCTTCCTGATATACTGGAGTCCGGCTGGAGCAACCTGGAAAATACCGATTTACCCCGGCGGCTGGCTGATCGGAATGGTGCTGTTGATGAACCTGCTGGCCGCGCACGTCAAGCGCTTCAAATTTGAGCGGCGCAAGATCGGAATTCTTCTTATCCACGGGGGATTGATACTCCTGCTGGTGGGCCAGTTTGTGACGGAGATTTTCCAGATCGAAAGCCAGATGGTGCTTCGAGTGGGGCAGACTAAAAATTATTCCGAAGATGGCCGCAAGAATGAGCTGGCTGTCATCGACACAACCGACGCGAAGACAGACAAGGTCGTTGTGATCCCGGAATCAATTGTAGCGAAGGGCGGCGAAATCCGCACACCCCTGCTCCCTTTTGCGTTGCGCGTTGAAAAGTTTCTGCCGAATGCCGCTCCCACCGGCCCGATGCAGGCGCAAGCGGATACTCTCAAGGCCAGCGAGGGAATTGGAAAACGCCTCTTTTTCAGCAGCGCGCCGACTGTCCGCAGCATGGATGGAGAAAATGAGCCGACGGCGCTGGTGCAGGCGGTTTCCGACAAGGGCCCGATTGGCGAATGGATCGTTTCGACGTGGTTCTCGCGGTATCCCGCCAGCGATAGATTGCAGGGAGACATCGGCGCCATGCTGCCCGGGGTCAAGTTGAATGATCCACAGAGTTTCACGTTCAACGGTCATACGTATCAGATCGCGTTGCGACCGGTGCGGTATTACGAGCCTTACAGCGTCACGCTGTTGGAATGGAAGCACGACATTTACGCCGGGACGGACATTCCCAAGAATTTTTCCAGCAAGGTTCACCTTGATGATCCCAGCGCGGGGACCGCCCAGGACAATCTTATTTACATGAACAATCCGCTGCGGTATCGGGGCGAGACGTTGTTTCAGGCGGGATGGATTCCTGACGACAGTGGAACGATTCTGCAAGTCGTGCGGAATCCCGCGTCGCTGACGCCTTATGTTGCGTGCGCGCTCGTTGCGCTTGGACTGCTTACGCAATTCCTGACCCATCTGCTGGCCTTCTCAAGGAAGCGCCGCAACCAGGGCAAACCGGCGACAGTCCGCAAACCGTCCGGCGCGCCCGCAATGGAGCCGGCCCTGGCAAACGGAAGAAGGAACCGATAATGAAAAAGTGGCTGCCCTGGATTTGTGTTGTGATTTTCGCGAGCTGGTTTCTCGGAGGGACCGAGCCGCCGAAACCGAAAAATGGGTTTGACATGGCGGCGTTTGGGCGGCTGCCCGTCCTCTTGAATGGCCGAGTGCAGCCGTTTGATTCGGTGGCGCGCAATTCCCTTTTGAGCATCAGCGGCCGGTCGATCGTGCGATTCACAAACACCGCACCGACATTGCCGCCATTGTCCGCGCTGGAATGGATGCTGGACACAATGGCGCGTCCTGATCTGGCAGACACGTTTCAGATTTTCCGCGTGCAGGACCCGGATTTGCAGGGGTTTCTCGGCGGCGAGCAGAAGGAACTTCAGTATTTTTCCTTCGACGGCCTGACCAACCAGTTTGACCAGCTTCAAGCCCAGGCCCAGAAAGTGATGGACGCGGAAAGGGACAAAGGCGAGGACGCCGCAAAGCTCCGCACTCCATATCAGAAGGACCTGATGCACTTGTACGAGAGCGTCTTTCTTTATACACGACTGAAGAACAGCCTGGAGCCGGAGGGTTCGAGCGACTTCCGCGAGGAATTAAAGGTTTACCAGGAAGCCATCGGGCCGGGACGCGCCGCCCTGGATGCAACGGAGAAACACGAGAAGGCCAATGAAGAGGACCTGGACAAAATCGAGAGGTTTTTCAGGCGTTACAGCGAAGTTTCCAGGTACGCCTACCCGCTGATCATTCCGCCGTTGCCGGGGCAGCCTCGCCAAGCATGGTCGAACATCGGCACCAACCTGATGCTGGCTTTGAAAACGGAAGAATTTCATCCGGCGGACACGAATTACGCGGCGATCGCGAGCGATTATCGCAATGACCGACCAGCGGATTTTAACCGGGCGGTTGCCGGGTATCGCATTTGGATGCAGGAAAACGGGTTGGCCCCGGCGCTCAAGAAAGGGAGCCAGGAATTTTTCTTCAACCAGATCGAGCCGTTTTACAAGAGCATGGTTATTTACGTGATCGCGCTGTTGATGGGGTTTTTTGTTTGGATCAATTTGTCCGAGACGGTCCGTCGGATGGGGCTTGCGTTGCTGATTTTGGCGTTTGTCATCCATTCGTTCGGCCTTGGGTATCGCATGTATTTGGAAGGGCGTCCGCCGGTGACAAACCTTTATTCCTCGGCGATCTTCATTGGTTGGGGCGCGTGTTTGCTGGGAATTATTCTGGAGCGGATTTTCAAGGGCGGCATCGGTTTGGTCGTAGCGGGATTTATTGGTTTCACCACGCTCATCATCGCGCATCATCTGGCATTGAGCGGCGATACGATGGAAATGTTGCGCGCTGTGCTTGACACAAATCTGTGGCTGGCCACGCACGTCGTCATCGTCACAACGGGTTACGCCTCGATGTTTGTCGCGGGAATTTTGGCGATCATCTACATCGTTCGCGGATTTTTTACGCGCACATTGACGCCGGAAATGGCGAAGACTTTGGGCCGGATGGTTTACGGGATTGTCTGCTTTGCGACGTTGTTCAGCTTCGTGGGAACGATTCTCGGCGGCATCTGGGCCGATCAATCGTGGGGCCGCTTCTGGGGGTGGGATCCGAAGGAAAATGGCGCGCTGCTGATCGTGCTTTGGAACGCCGTCATTTTGCACGCGCGCTGGGGCGGAATGATTCGCGAACGCGGCTTGATGGCGATGGCGGTGTTTGGAAATATTGTGACAAGCTTTTCATGGTTCGGGGTGAACATGCTTGGTATCGGGCTGCATTCTTATGGGTTCATGGACAAAGCGTTTCCGTGGCTGGTCGGCTTTGACATCAGCCAGGTTGTGCTGATTGTTTTGGCGCTAACGCCTCTGCATCACTGGGCCAGTTTCAAAGACACGGTGTCCCCTGCTCCAACTAGCTCGGGTTTGCCAAGACCCTCGGTGGCGACAAGTTAGACCGGCGCGTCGGCAACTTTGCATGACGACCAATTTCAAAACCATCTGCGGCGGGCTGTTCGCGGCGATTCTTCTTCTCGCTCCGTCATTGCGCGCCGATCAGGAAACGGCCCGGCTTCGTTACGGCGAATTGTACCAAATGCAGCGCGTCCAATCCGAGTTGAGCGACGCTTACACAAATTTGGTGGTGGTTCTGCGAATGGAACCGGCCTCGACCAATATCTCGCCGACCAACGTGATGGTTTATATTGACGCGAAATCTGGAAAAATCCCGGTGAAAATTGATTCAGACGGCGCGTTTTCGGTGCCCATGACGACCGAATTGTTGACGGAAAACCCTTGGCTGATCACCAATCAACCGCGCGGGTCGATGAAGCTCGACTGGTTCATGGGGCTTGTGGTGCGGCGGCTGGGGACGGTGCTTAGTTATCGTCCGCTGATGCAAGTGGTGCGCGATTGCGCGGATGTCCGGGAGCGGATGCGGCAGGTTTTCCCGGGCGCGCCGAAAGCAAAGGTGGCGGGGTTGAAGCTGGTGTTTTCCCCGCCAGGAACGAGCGCGACTCTGACCATTCACAGTCAGCGGGGCGACCGCAAACTGGAAACGGACCCGAAGGGAGAGTTGGCCTTGATGCTGGACCCGGATTTGTTTGACGAAAATCCGCTGGTGATGATTTCAAAGGAGCCGTCTGTCGTTGAACTCATCTCCTTGGAGACGGGGAATTAACCGCTGCGGCACAAACGGCAAATACCCTCTTTTAATCAGCCTGCGTTAAACATCGATCGGGCCAGCTTCAGCGCGTTTCTTTTCCTGGCGTTCCCAATACCAGGCTACCAAAACACTGATCTCGAAAAGGAGTTGCAGCGGCACCGCCATCAGGACTTGCGTGAAGACTTCCGGCGTCGTCAATGCCGCGCCCAAAATCAAGTTAATGACGATCATGTAAGGACGCGCCTTGACCAGAGTCGAGTAGCTTAAGATGCCGATCTTCACCAGGACAAGAATCACGACCGGCATTTCAAATCCCAAGCCCATCCCGAGCATAAACTTGCTCACGAACCCAATGTAGTCCTCCGCGTCCCACATGCTGGAAGAGAATCCGAACCAGTTCGCGTAAAGCTGCGAGGCAGCCAGCGACGCCGGCAGGAGAATGAAGTAGCAGAACAACACGCCGGACAGGAACAACGGCAGTGCAAACCCGAGGCCGCGATAAAAATATTTTTTCTCATTCAGCTTCAGCGCTGGAAACGCAAATTGCCCCACGAAGTAAAAGATAAACGGCGAGGCCATCCCAATTCCCGCAAACAACGCCACTCGAAAGCCGACTATGAACGCGTGGGCCGGCCCAAGCACGATGAGGTTGATCGCCATGTATTTGGCTTGCTCGGCCTTCGTTTGATCGGGGCTCATCGTTAGTCCCACGACGTTTACTTGATTGGTGCCCGACGTAACCGAGATTGGAGCGATATCCAAGGCGACGAACTGATTCGTCCCAAACTTTATCATCTTTTGCTGTTGGTCGTTCAATTGCCAAATGCCCATGCGGTTGGTCCCGAAAAAAACTGAAACGACCTGGTTGGTGGAAGGATAGCTTATGGGCGCTTTTCGCAGCGGTCGTGTCAGAATGCCGACCACAAAATTGCCGGCAAAAAGGCAGATGAGAACGCCCATTAAGACTGCGGCGCCGCTTTTGATCAGCACCCATCGGAAATCCTCAAGATGTTCGAGAAACGATTTTACTGGCCCGCCCTCGTCCTCCTCCTCCTGCAGAGTCCGGCCCTCTTCAGGCTCAATCGCCATGACGCAATGTTACAGCGAAAATCAGGCCTTCTGGCTTGGGACGGTCGCAGCGGGGGCAGATGTGTGCTCTGGTTCCTGAGCAACAGTGGCGGCAGGGGGAAGCTTTCTGGCAGGCGGAGATGGCGGCTCGTTCATCGCGGTGTGCATCTCGTTGGTCATGTCGCTCGTGGCCTTTTTGAATTCCTTGATTCCCTGACCCAATCCACGGGCCAGTTCGGGGAGCTTCTTCGCGCCAAACATCAGCAGCACAACGGCCAAAATCAAAATAATCTCGCCACCGCCAAGATTAAACAGAGCAAAAATTGGATTCATAGACTTCTTAAACTATTCTGCAACGTACGTTACCGGGCGCAATTAGTAAAGCACCTTTTCGCAAACACATTTTGAGCGACTTAGTACTCAAAAAAGGCGTCGGGCTTCCTTGGACGTTGGACAATGCGGCCAGGATTCTATACCGTTCCCGCTCGTGACCACCACCGACGCGCCGCAAATGCCCGCAATGGACAAACCTCCGCGTATTGTCTCGATTGACGCTTTGCGCGGATTTGTGATGTTTACGATGATTTTCGTGAACGATCTGGCTGGGGTTTCAGAAAAAGTCGTCCCGCCATGGATGCGCCATTTCCATGGGAAAAGCGGTATGACATTCGTCGATATGGTGTTCCCGGGGTTTCTGTTCATTGTCGGCATGTCGATTCCGTTTGCGCTTGGCGGGCGATTAAGCCGGGGCGAACCCGCGTGGAAGATGTTGCTTCATGTTCTCGCCCGGACCGCCGGGTTGCTGGCCATTGGGATACTCATGGTTAATGATGAATCGCCGGGACAGGAAATGTCAGGATTGGCGCCGAATCTTTGGGCCGTTCTGATGTACCTTTCCGCGATGCTGGCGTTCTGCTCGATTTCGTTCCGAATGGCATCGACGGAACAGCTTCGCATTCCGAATTTGGCGCTGCGAATTGTTGGAATCGCTGGGATGGTAACGCTGGCGTTCATGTTTCGCGGCGAAAAAGGCGGGCGCATTATTTCGCTTTCGCCATTTGAGATTCACACCGTTTGGTATGGAATTCTTGGTTTGATCGGGTGGGCTTATTTGGTGGGTTCGATTGTTTTTCTTCTTTTCAGGACGAATTCCACCGCCCTGCTCGGTTGCTGCGCGCTTTTGCTGGCGATGTATCCCGCAGAACGAACCGGCGTGCTGGATGGACTTTGGCTTGGCCGTTACGTTGGCCTTGGCGGAACTCTCGGATCACAGCCCTCAATTACGGTCGCGGGAGTCCTTTTGGCCTCGATGCTGTTTCCGCCGGGAAGAATCAAGCTGGCGGGGCGATTGCGTTTTGCGGGCTTGTTCATCTTGGGTTGTTCCGCCGCCGCGCTGCTGCTCGCCGGTCTTTACGGCATCAACAAAAATGCCGCGACTCCGTCATGGTGCCTGTGGGCCTGCGTTATCACTGCGGCGCTTTGGGTGATTTTTCATGCGCTCTGCGACCTTGGCACGGTGCATCCCATCGGAAAAATTCTGGCGATTGCGGGGGAGAATGTGCTGCTGGCGTACTTGATTTCGGAAATGCTGCCTTCATTGCTCGATCTGCTTCATCTTGACAGCATTTACGACAATCTGGCTTCGCATGGGCTGGCCTCCGGGATTGCGCGTTCCGCAGGTTGCGGGGTGGTCATTTTATGCGTGACGGCTGGATTGAACCGGGCGGGATTCAGGCTTAGGCTTTGACGGCGTCTCAGTCCATACGTCTTATCAGCATCCACGCAGAAGACCTTTAACGCAAAGGCGCAAGGTGATGAATGACTTTGCTGCCGGACCGGAATATAACTGTTTGCAGGTGCAAATTGTGGTCCTCGCCCGTTCATCTTTACCCTTGTCTCAACTTTGCAGTGCAATGTCCAAGAACTCATCATTTTTGGCTAAATTTCTCGCGCAGAGGCGCAGGACGCAGAGAAGAGACAATTATTTTTCTTCCTCTGCGCCCTCTGCGCAAATTTCAGGGTTACGGGTTTTGGTTGCGGATTTTGCCGCGCCAAGTCCTGGCGTCTTTGCGTTGATTCCGAACTGCTTCGATTCGATTTAAGTCCGCCCTGCGCGACTCGCTGAAAAGTCTTTTCGTCCGAACCATTTTGCGCGAACCATTGCAGGTGCAAGCGCGTTTTGTTTTAGGTCCGGCTGGGACGGGAAAAACCTTCCTGTGTCTGGCTGAAATCCGCGAAGCATTGCGTGGCGCGCCTTCAGGCCCGCCGTTGATTTTACTGGCGCCTCGCCAGGCCACCTTTCAATTGGAGCGGCAGCTTCTGGCCGATTCGGAATTGCAAGGCTACACGCGATTGCAGATTTTTTCGTTTCAACGGCTCGCCGAACAGGTGCTGAAACAATCGGACGCGACCCTGCCGCCGTTGCTTTCCGAGGATGGACGGTCGATGGTGTTGCGGTCGATTCTTGAGCGGCGGCGAAATGATCTCAAAATTTTTCATCGAAGCGCGGGAATGCCGGGATTCGCGCGACAACTCAGCGGGGAACTTCGCGAGTTGCAGCGGCGCAAGCTTTCTCCTGAATCGCTTCGCGCGCTGGCCGACTTTCCCGGCTCCGGCGAACCTCTTCGACGCAAATTGCACGATCTGGCGTTGTTATTGACTGATTTTCTTGAATGGGTTGCGAGCCACAAATTGCAAGATGCCGAGTGCCTTCTCGATCTCGCCGTTGAATCGCTTAAAAATTCTTCCAGTGACTTTAAGGCTGCGGGCTTGTGGATGGACGGGTTCGCGGAAATGACTCATCAGGAACTGGATTTGCTCACCGCAGTGGCGCCGCGCTGCGAAAAGTTGACATTGGCCTTTTGTCTCGAAGATGTCCCTGGCACTGCCGCCGCGTCGTGGCTCTCGATTTGGAATGGAATCGAAAACACTTTTCGCCAATGCAGGGATCGCTTGTCCGCACTGCCGGGGGCCAGGCTGACTACAGAAATTCTCCGACGAAATGAAAATGGGCGATTCAAAGACAGCCCCGCTTTGCGGCAATTGGAGGCGTGCTGGAATCGGCCCGCCAGTGAAGATATTATTGACATAAAGAAATCTGTCCGCGCGGTCGTTTGCCCGACACCGGCGTCAGAATCTGTTCTCGCCGCGCAGGAGATTTTGCGTTTTGTCAGGTCTGGCGGACGCTTTCGCGAGGTTGCGGTGTTGCTTCGCAATTTGGAAAGCCATCGGGAGTCTTTACGCCGTGTCTTTTCGCAATACAAAATTCCGTTCTTCATGGATCAACGTGAAAAGGCGGCCCAGCATCCTCTGGCTGAATTGACTCGTTGCGTCGCGCGGTGCGCCGCATTTGGCTGGCGTCATGATGATTGGTTTGGCGCGCTTAAGACGGGTCTTGTCACTGCCGGGGATGAGGAGATTGACCGATTGGAAAACGAAGCGCTGGCGCGAGGATGGTCCGGCGACGTCTGGTTTTCACCGCTGCGGGCTGACGCCCAAAAATCCGAATGGGCAGAGCGTTTTCGCAAGAAATGGATTCCACTGTTCATGCGATTCCGCAGACTCGGACGCGCGAATGGCCGTGAATTGGCCGAAGCATTCCGGCAATTGTGGGACGATTTGTCCATCGAGGCGACGTTGAAGGAATGGACCGCAGACGAATGGGCAGACGGAGCCATTCACGCGACAGTCTGGCGGCAGTTGAACGAATGGCTGGAGGACCTGGAGCGCGCATTCGCGGATGAGCCGATGGCTCTCGCGGATTGGTTGCCGGTTCTGGATGCCGGACTTGCGGAATTGAGCGTCGGTGTTATTCCGCCCGCGCTCGACCAGGTGTTAATCGGCACCATTGATCGCTCGCGCAATCCTGATCTGCGACTTGCGATTTTGCTCGGTGTCAACGAAACGGTCTTTCCCGCGACACCGACCGAAGGAAATCTTCTCAACGAATCGGACCGGGAGGAATTGGCGCGGCACGATGTCCGCCTGGGCCAAAGCCGCCGCGAGTTTTTAAGCCGCGAACGATTTCTCGGTTACATCGCCTGCACCCGTTCGAGGGAACGCCTCGTCGTTGCGTGGTCGGAGCGGGACAATAGCGATCAACCGCTGAATCCGTCGCCCTTTTTCGCCGATCTCAAAAGGATTCTTCCAGGTCTGGAATTGGATAAATTTACCGGGGTGGATTGGACGCAGGCTGAACATATTTGCGAGCTGTCCAGTCAATTGACTCGACCCGTCGCGCACGGGCCAATCCTGACGGAGCTTCTCGATCGACCGAAATATTCTGCATTTCGCGAGCAAGCAGCCAGCTCGGCAAATCCATCGCCATCGGAGCGCTTGAATCCCGAAATCGCCCGCAAACTTTATGGCACTGAGCTGCGAACCTCGGTCAGCCGAATGGAGGAATTTGCCGCGTGTTCGTTCAAATTCTTTTTGCACTCCGGGTTGCGCGCCGAAGAGAGGAAACGGTTCGAATTGGACGTCAGGGAGCGAGGCAATTTCCAGCACGAGGCCCTGGCGCGCTTTCACAACCAATTGCGGGACGAAAACAAAAACTGGCGCGACATCACGCCCAACGAGGCGCGTCGCCGCATCAAGGATTGCGTCAACGAACTTCTCCCTCACTTCAAGAACGGCCTGATGGCAGCCTCGGCGCAATCACAGTTCGCCGCGCGGGCGGTCGCCGAGACTTTGCAGGACTTTGTCGCGGCCACAGTTGAATGGATGGCGCATTACCAGTTTAATCCGCGCGAATCCGAATTGGGATTTGGCGAGCACGATACGAAACTTCCTTCTTGGAAGCTCGATCTTGGGTCGGGATTACGGTTGATCCTTCGGGGAAAAATCGACCGCGTCGATCTTTGCCGCGATGGAGAGAATGATGAGGCTCTCGCGGTCGTTGTGGATTATAAATCCAGCGCGCGCAAGCTTGAGAATATATTAATTGACAACGGGCTTCAATTGCAGCTAGCGGCCTATCTCGGCGCACTGCGGCGTTTTAACGGCGGGCGGGATGTTTTTGGAGTCAGCCGCCTACTACCTGCGGGCGTTTTCTACGTCAACTTGCGCGGGCAATCCGAGATCGGGGCGAGCCGAACCGACGTCTTGAAATCGCGCGAGGAATTTCGGAAAACCAGATACCAGCACCTTGGGCGGTTTGATTTCGCCGCGCTTCGGTTTCTTGACAGCAGCAACGCGAGCCAGGGCGCGCAATTCAAATACCGATTGAAAAAGGACGGCTTGCCTTATGCAGGCGACTCGGATCTTTTAACGACGGATGACTTCGAGAAATTGCTGAACCACGTCGAGTCTGAGCTGGCGCGCATGGGCCGGGAAATTTACGGAGGCGCGCTCGCGGCCAATCCTTATCAAAAAGGCCGAAAAGTCGCCTGCGATGAATGCGATTACAAAAGCATCTGCCGCTTTGACCCTTGGTCGCAGCCATACCGGGTTTTAAAACGAACTCGAACGAAAATCTCGAACTAAAAAAATCGGAATTTTTGGAAATTCGCCGGCTCCGTCGTTTGACGCCTTGAAACAACATGACAGAGCGACTAATCTCACCGGGAGATTGAGGCGGCCCCATAGCTCAAATGGATAGAGCTCGAGTTTCCTAAACTTGAGATCCAGGTTCAATTCCTGGTGGGGTCACCAATGCAATTTTCATTTTGACACGCAAATCAGGTTGACTCTGCCCGCGCTTCTGGAAAATTTAAGCGCATTTTTATGTCCAAGATTCAACGCGCGCTTCTCTCGGTTTACGACAAGACAGGGTTGATTGCCCTCGCACAGGCCCTCGCCACTGCGGGCATTGAAATTATTTCCACCGGCGGGACCGCCAAGGCGTTGCGCGATCAGGGGATCATGGTCAGCGACCTGAGCGCTTATACTGAATTTCCTGAAATGCTGGATGGGCGGGTCAAGACGCTGCATCCGAAAATTCACGGCGGTCTTCTTTACATTCGGGGCAACAAAGCCCACGAAGCCGCCGCGAAAAAGCATGACATCAAGCCAATTGATCTGGTCGTCGTGAACCTTTATCCGTTCGCTCAAACTGTGGCGCGTCCGAATGTGACTCTGCCGGAGGCCATCGAGAACATCGACATCGGCGGCCCCTCAATGCTGCGCAGCGCCGCGAAGAATCATGACAGCGTCACTGTCGTCATGGACCCGGCGGATTATGCGGAAGTTGCTGATCAGATTATCGCGGGCGGCGGAACGAAGCTCGAATTGCGCCGGCGTCTTGCGGCAAAAGTCTTCGCGCACACGGCGGCTTACGACGCGCAAATTTCCAGTTATCTCTCAAAAGCGTTTAACGTCAACCCGGGTTTGCCCGCGCAAACCTGGCCGGAACCTCCGCGCGCCGGCACGGAATGGCCGCCGGTTTTCTGGCTGAATTCAAGTCGCGCCCAGGAATTGCGCTACGGCGAAAACCCGCACCAACGCGCGGCCCTTTATGGCCGGTTTGGGGAACATTTCAAGCAATTGCACGGAAAGGAATTTTCGTACAACAATATTCTCGACTTGACTGCGGCCGCGGCGCTGATCGCGGAGTTCGACGGCGATGCTCCCACACTGGCCATTTTGAAACATACGAACCCTTGCGGCGCGGGACAGAGTCAGACCTTGCGGGAGGCGTGGGACAAGGCGTTCGCCACGGATAAACAAGCGCCTTTCGGTGGAATCATCGCTGTGAATCGAACGCTGGACCTTCCGTGCGCGGAGGCGATTTCGGAAATTTTCAGCGAGGTGATTGTCGCGCCCGATTTCGCGCCGGACGCCTTGGAGGTGCTGAAGAAAAAGAAAAACCTTCGCCTGGCGCAAGTTCTCAAGTGGCCTTTTGCCGGAAAAAGCGTCGAATTGCGCGGCGTGGGAGCTGATTCGTTGCTGGTTCAGGAGCGGGATGACAAGAAGATTTCCTCGGCAGATTTGCGAGTTGTCACCAAACGACAACCGACGGAAGCCGAGCTTGCAGCAATGCTGTTTGGGTGGAAAATCGTCAAAAATGTGAAATCCAACGCAATCGTCTTTGCGTCTGCTGACAGAACGCTTGGGATTGGCGCGGGCCAGATGAGCCGCGTGGATGCAAGCCGGATCGCAGTGTGGAAGGCCCAGGAAGCGGGGCTTTCGCTCGCAGGTTCCGCTGTTTGCAGCGACGCTTTTTTCCCATTTCCAGACGGACTTATTGCGGCTGCAAAGGCTGGAGCCACGGCTGCCATCCAACCCGGCGGCTCGCTGCGTGATCCTGAAGTGATTGCAGCAGCCGACGAGAACGGGGTTTGCATGGCGTTCACGGGCGTGCGCCACTTTCGCCACTAAGTCCGCGGCGAGTTAAAGGCGAAGCAGCAAGTAAACGAGGGTCACTTGGACGAGGCAAAGTGCGCCCAGCGAGATCCAAGTCAGCCACTCGCGAAAGGTTATCGAGGATTGGCGGACGGCGCTCAGGCTAAAGCGGATTTTCAATGAGCCGAGCGTGATAACGTCCCCATTTCGCAACGGGGATTGCTTCACGACGGTATCATTTACACTGACCAAGGCGTCGGGGTCGGCTTCGAGCATTAAACCGTGCGGCTGCCAAATGATTTGAAAATGACGAGGCCAGACGCCGGATTCGTCGAGCGACAAATCCAAGCCTTCTGCGCGTCCCACTCGAATGGGAAAGCGTTCGCAGCGAAAATTGCTCCCGGCCCGTCTTCCAGAAAGAATCTGGAGATCAACCATGCTTACAGTGTTCTACGAGGGATATAGATGCGATCGCCGCTATATATTTGCGGATCGAGTTCCGGGTGAAGAACAGCTTTTCGGCAATTAACCGTCAGAACCGTTCCATCGACGCGAGTTATGCGGACTTTTCCTCTGTTGGCAAACGGGCTAAAGCCGCCCGCAGTATCAATCACACCTGTCAAAGTCATCGGGCCTGAAATAACGACTCTGCCTTGACCTCTTTCATTGATCTCACCACCGATGTAAACGTACCGGCCCGTTGACAAGACCACAACATTGGCGTGGGCATAATACTTCGGAACAAGTGCGTCCTGAATGTCCCTCGCAAGCTGGTCAGTCGTCTTGCCTGCCGCCTGGATGTTCCCAGCAAAATGGACTTTGACTGTTCCATCAGGAGCAACTTCCTGGTCGCTCGCCTCGATGGTTTCAGGTGTGCCGGTTATGTCGATTTTAATGCGATCATTAACGCGAAGAGCATCCGTGGCAGCAGAGGGAGGGGCCTTCTGATCCTTTGGATCGCTCTTGGTTGTTGATGATGGGGAGGTTGTGCCGCATCCGGCAATCCCTGCGGCAAGCACCCCTATCGCCATGCCGCGCCATAAAGAACATTGCACTCTACGTAATAGTCTCATAGTTAAACAATTAACCCAATCAGCCCCGGATCAGTACTTCGGCTTCACTTCGACTTTTGCCGGTTTGGCGGCGTCCGCCACCTGCACAACGTTCTGGTCTTTTGAATGAGACTGATACTCGTAATAACCGCTATAGTAATAGTAATTCTCGTCCTGACTCATATTGATGTTATTCAACACGATACCGACAAGATTGCCGCCGACTTTGAGAATCATCTGCTTCGCGCGAAGGGTCATGGCTTGAGGATAACGGCGGTATTGCACCACTTGCAAGACCATGTCCATTTCACTGGCAAGAATGGAGGCGTCACTGACACCCAAAAGAGGGGGAGAATCGAAAAAGATAAAGTCGTAACGGCGCTTGAGTTCCTGAATGGTCTCTTTTAATTGGCCAGACCCCAAAATGCTCATGGAACTGTTTGGCAGCTTGCCGCTTGCGATGAAGTCCATCGTAGGCACCTTTGTCTTCTGAATCACCTCGTCCATGGTGTTCTTCTTGAGCAAATAATCGGTGATTCCGATGGTGTTGGAGACGTGCAACGCGCGGTGCAGTGTTGGGCGGCGCAAATCTGAATCGACCACCAAAACACGCTGACCGTTTTGCGCAAAGACCGTCGCCAGGTTGAAAAGTGTCGTGGACTTTCCTTCGCCAGCTCCGCCGCTGAGGACCGTCATCGTGTTCCATTTTTCATTCTTGCGGGAGAACAAAATGTTCGTGCGCAAGACTCGGTAAGCCTCGCCATGCGGGCTATCCGGACCTTCCTCCAAAAGTATTCCGACGTTTTGAGGAATGACTCCAAGCACAGGCGCCTGCAAAGCGCGTTCAACATCGTCGATCGTCTTGACGCTTGTGTCAAGATACTCGATGAAGAATGCGAGGCCGATGCCAACGATCAGACCGACAATAACGCCCAAAGGCACAATGATCATCGTCTTGGGGCTGACAGGCCGCTGGTCGGGGCGGCCAGGATCGCGAACAATGACGATGCCAGAGTCTGGTTGGGCGGCTTCGGCAATTTCCTGGTTCAAATAGCGTTCGGATTCACGATTGTTAAATCTTAAATTATCAACTGAGTCCTTGAGTTGATAATACGGCCGGAATTTTTCGTCCTGAGTGTTCTTTTTGGCTCGAATCTCGTCCTCATTTTGGACGATGACCTGGAGGAGTTTGGAAAGTTGATCAACGCGAGCCTCGACACCAGCAACAATTCCGGAAACTTTATTGTCGTAATCTTCTTGAGCCTGTATCAGCTGCTGCTCAGCCGTTTTATAACGTGGATTCTCCTTGCCATATTCATCCTTGATAGCCGTCATCTGCTCTTTGGCGTAAGACAGGTGGATGGATTTCTCACCAAGCTCGGAATCGGTTATTCTGGAGTAAGCCGTTGACAATTCGACACCGAGTTTATCGTTAGGAATCTGCTTCAGCCCATAGAGCACATTGCTGTATTCAAGATAATCGGCGCGAGTCACAACTTCGCGCTCCGTCCAAATCAGGAGGTCTTTGCTTTCAGTGGTTTCCCCATTGGGCCCTTGCGAGGCGAGCTCGGTGACCCCCATGTCCACACGCATTTTATCAAGCTGTTTCTGCATGACCAAAAGCTGCGCTTCTTTCGCGGCCAAATTCGTTTGGTAAGAATAAATGCCCCCATTGTGGGTCTCTCTCCACTGCTCCTTGCGGGATTCCTTGTACCAATAGGCGATCTTATTTGCTATATCCGCGGCCATCCGCGGACTGGGATTCTTGACAGTAATTTCGATCAAACTCGTCATGCGGGTCTGCTCGACGTTGATCATCTTGTTAAGGTACGTGTAAGTCTCGTCCATTGTCCATTGGGGCAAATCCAACTGCTTTGGAAGTTCGACATCCAAATGGAGATCGGCGATGACGTTCGTCAAAATCGAATACGACTCGATAATCTTGAATTGAGTCGTTAGAAAATAAGGGTCGGATCCGCCGAGGTATTGCGCTTGAGGATGAAGCATGGAGACTTCCGGCGTGTCCTTTTGCACTTCAATTCGCACGGTGCTGGCGTATTTTTTTGGAAGCCAGATCGTAAGCAGCGTGCTGGTCATCACGCATAGGAGGAAAACGACCAGGATCAAGCTCCGGCGCAACCGGATCACCCGCCAGTAATCCAGAAAATGTAGTTTTACCTCGGGTGAATCAGTCGTCGTTGCAGAGTCCATATGTCAAATAAAAAAAGAAAGCTAGATACGTATATCGGACAATACGCTCTAGCTTTCTGAGAAAAAGGTCAATCTTATTCTGTCGGATTTTAGTAGGTTCCGCGAACGCCGAAATAAACCTGGTTACGTGTATAACTGCGGAATTGAATCTGGGAATCCAACCGACTGAAATCATAACCCGCTTCAGCCAGGAACCACGGATTGAAGTGATATGCCAGATTGATTCCAGCCACATAAAAGTCATCCCGATCCCCATCAATTGATCCGATGCCCTGGGAGTCTCCATCAACAAAATTAGACCATTGAGCCTGCCCCATCGCGCCAATTGTGAAGCGATCCGTGATGTGATGATTGACTGAAGCATAGGCGGCAGTTGTATCCACATCCAAAACGGGGCTTGAATACCCAGTGACGTCGCTTGACGAGTGCATGTGTTTGACCCCGACTTGAGCGGATGATTGAGGCGTAAACTGCCACTTCAAACTGGCATCCACGTAAGGCGAAAGCCTGCTTGTATGAATTTTATAATAGTCAAGATACTCGCCGCCAACGCGAATGGATCCGCTAAGGTCTGGAGTAAAGCTTTCATCGACCCCGACGAAAACATAGTGCGAGTCAGTATTGCGAATGTCGGACTTGTAACCCGGTTGACCGGCTGCGGCATCGGGTAAAATGATGTACTCGGAACTTGTATAGTCAACGTGACCGTATTGGTAGCCAAAAACACCCGTTGTGTCAGGCGTTGCTTTCCAACGCAGATCCACTGTTGCAAGCTGGTTCATGGCGTCCAACGCTGCAGCGCGGCTTGGAACGAAAGGCGCTGCCGCACCAAGGGCAACAGAATTTCCCGTGGCCGGATCGAATGGGTAGCCAAAAACATCAGGCCCCTCTTGTTGGAACTCATAAAACGTATTGGCGTATCCGAGGTGCAAATCAAACAGGCGGCTCAATACAGCCGTAAAGTCCGCGCTGGCCGTGTTGCGCACGTTGTTGCCGGATTCACGCAATGGGGTTGAAACAATCGTTGGATCCAAAACTGTCGGCTCCTGCGCAACGACGAACGAGTCATTCAGGGAGAGTTTGTAGCGCTCGTTGAATTGATGTTCGAAACGGGCATTAAATTGATGCGACTGATCCAGCGCGCTGCCCGGCGAAGGATGGTTGGCGTACCAGCGCAGGTCATAAATATAACTGGCGCTGATCAAGGTGTCGGGAGTCGAATGATTGACCGCCGCCGAAGGGCTGACTTCCGTGCCCCAAGTGCTCTGCTTGAACTGTTTTGGGACGGTCAAATAGTTGTCGTCGTAAAAACCGCGAAGATCGGCCGACAGCGACCATGCTTTCGATGTTTCCAACGGACTCAAACCGGGGGCATATTGCGCATGGGCTGCACCCGCGCCAAGCGCGACTAATCCAACGGAGGCAACAAATTTTTTCATATGTTTTCTAATTCGATCCCTGACGGCAATGCATCTTTACTAAAGGAGTTCTGTTCAACAGGTGGAATTTCTAAAGGGATTATTCGTTTTTGTCAAAAGAAAATTTTACGTTATTTTTCACCCGGTTGGGCAACCCCCCATCGAGCACGGTCACTCAACAATAATTGATCCGGCAAAAAGCCCTTTGGCGCCTGCTTCAACGGGAAGCCTGACGGCACTTCGCCATGCCCCTCCACTTCAAGATGGGCTTCACATCGCAGGTATAATTGCCCCCAGCTATTCGGGCTTTGGCTCATCTGCGAGAGGAGGCGTCCATTAGATGTCCGCTGCGTTAAAAAAACCGCATGGATTGGACGTAACACGTTGATTTTAAGGAAGTCTCGTGAGTCGTCCAGTGTCAACCATGAACAAGCACGATCCCCATACCACGCAACCGCAGCAGGGATGTCGCTCATTATCAATTCATCTTTACCCATAAGCTGCGCTACTTTCTGAATGTGGAGCGGGGAGTAAGGAGAATTAAGCTCGGGAGTTGTTCCGATAAGGAAAGAAACCAGTAGCGGAGCCGATAGCAACATCAGGAAAAATCCGGTGATCGCTCCAGAGGTTTCCATCGAAACATTTAGTTGATCCACTAATGTATAAAACAATGCAGCCCCATACAAAAACGTAAGAGGAGCTAAAATCGCCAGAATATTCTCGGAATTGATTTCCGGTGAATCCTGGCTCAAATGCGTTTTTCCAAGGGCCTGCACAATAAAAAGCAGCACGATGGATCCCGCCAGAAACCACCGAATCCGGCTACGAGCCGGGCTTTGGAACGAAATTAAAAGCCCAACCAAAAAAAATGCGGACAACCAGTTGCCGCCAAATTTTGGCAAATCGGTCCGAAGTATTTCGCCGCCATTTTCAAGCAACTTATCGAACACATCCATTGTCTCGACTCGGCGGATTTCCGGTGTTGGATTGAGTGAACGTTCCAGCGTGTCTTCCATTAACGGCTGAGTTCCTTGGAACAGATCATAACTAGCTGTGCCAAAAGGCGTTGAAGTTAAAACAAAGTTTCGTCCCACCCAGGGTCCGAAAACGACCAGAAAACAAAGGGTTGCCATCGCGCAATGTTTTCCGCGGGTTCCTCTGAGTCCAGTGGCGAGGAAAATGACGACAGGAACGATCATCCATCCGATTGCGTAGCGTCCAAGTCCGCCGACTCCAACCAATGCCCCTGCCAAGGCGCTCCATTTCGCCGAGACCGGCTCGTTTTCTGTTTCTGCTGCAATTCTGACCAGGCACCCAACCATCGCCAGCAAAACGACAATGACAAAGATCGTTGAAAGGCCGGACACGGAGAATCTCCAGTACAGACTCGTGCCACCAAAGAGAAGCGCCGAAAGCCATGCCACGCGATCATCGAATAGCCTTCGCGCTAATCGAAAAAGCAATACTATGGCCACAAAAAAGAGGGCCTGATTGAAAATCGCGATGACTCGTTCCGGCGAATATGACCAATATTGTTTCGCATTGAACTGCATTGGCACCACTTTCATCAACCCTGCCAGGACGTAGGGATATGCGGGCGGATTGGTGATATCCGGCATTGCGGCGCTTGACGCTTTGTCCCCCAGCAAGTGAGTGGCCGCCGGGCGAATAGTTTTTGTTGTAAAACCGCGTCCCACCGAAATATTGCGGGCCAACTGCGCCGAGTCCATCGCTTCCTCGCTCGTGAAGCCTTGGTAGGCGAGCATATTATATAAGCCAGCGATGGCGATGAACCCCAGCACCGCCGCCACCCGGCGAATAAAACGCGAACCAGCGCCAACATCCCAGTGATGTATTAAATCCTGAAGCGGCACTTAGAGGCCCCCCAAATGGTAAAGGTGCAATTTCCTGTGAAGGGTTCGTCGGCTCATTCCCAATTTCCTGGCGGCAAGTGTGCGATTCCCGGCGCAGTCCTTTAAGGCTCGCGCGATCAGTTGCTTTTCCGCATCGGCCACTGTCAAGTCCGGCTGCGCGAGCAACCGCGCCGGGCTGAGCGTAACGGTGTTCGCGCCGCGCACAGCGGCAGGCAGGTCTCTCAAGCCAATTTTGTCGCCATGAGCCAGAACGACGGCGCTTTCGACGGCAGTACGCAGTTCACGCACGTTGCCTGGCCAGGAATAATTCATTAGCGCTTCGAGCGCGTCGGGAGTGAAATCGTTCACATTTTTATTATTTTCGCCTGCAAAGTCCTTGAGGAATCTCGCCAAAAGCAACGGAATATCGCCGGTTCGCTCGCGTAAAGGCGGCAATGTCAATCGCACGACTGCCAGTCGATAGAAAAGGTCTTCGCGAAACTTGCCCGCTTTGACCTGTTCCTCGAGATTTTTGTTTGTCGCGGTGATCAGGCGCACATCGGCGGTCAAAGTTTTGTTTGACCCGACACGCTCAAAAGTCCGTTCTCCGAGGAAACGCAACAATTTGACCTGCACACTTTGATCAATCTCGCCGATTTCATCGAGGAACAGCGTTCCCCCTTGCGCCTGTTCGAATCGGCCAACGCGCCTTTCGTGCGCGCCGGTGAACGCGCCCTTTTCGTGGCCGAACAATTCGCTCTCCAGCAGCGTGGGGGCTAAGGCGGCGCAATGAACCGTGACCATTGGCGAGGCGGCGCGCGGGCTGAGTTGATGGATTGCCTTGGCAACGAGTTCCTTGCCCGTTCCACTTTCGCCCAACAGCAGGATCGTCGCGCGCGTCGGGGCGGCTTGCTCGATAACGTCAAAAACTTCTTCCATCGCGGGCGATTCGCCGACGATATTGTCGAGCTTGAATTTCGTGTGCAGTTGCTGGCGCAACTCCACGTTTTCAACTTCCAGATGTTGATGCCGCAAGGCGCGCGCGATGCGCATTTCCAATTCGTCGATTTGGAGGCGGCCTTTGGCGATATAATCGTCCGCGCCCTTTTTCATCGCTTCGACGGCCAATTCTTCCGAGCCGTATGCGGTCATGAGTATGCAAATGGGCGGTTTGGGAAGAGATTTGGCGCGGGCGATCAATTTCATCCCGTCCTCCTGCGGAAGCCGGAAATCTGTCAATAACACCGCAAAGTGTTGTTCTTCCAGCAAGCCCATTGCCGCCTGTGCGTCCTCTGCAACCCAGACGTCGTAATGATCTTCCAGCGCCGCCCGCAAACCTTCGCGCGTCGGCTTCTCGTCATCGACTATGAGCAACATCGGTTTCATTTTTCCGGGACAGACACAGCCGATTCCTCGCGGACATCCGGCAAAAGCCTCGGCTTGCGCTCGCGTGAACGGAGGTGAATCCGAAAGGAGGTCCCCTGCCCCACATTGCTCTCCAGTTCAATGTGACCGCCGTGCTGGCGGATGATTCGCTGGACGATCATCAAACCCAAGCCAGTTCCTTTTTTCTTGGTCGTATAAAATGGTTCAAAAATATGGTTGAGTTGGTCTGCCGGAATGCCGCTGCCAGTGTCGCTGACGCTGATCCAGACAGAATCTTCTCCGGTGCCCGTCTTCACTGTCAACGTGCCGCCGCGCTTCATCGACTGCATGGCGTTTTTTATCAGATTGACCAGCACTTGCTTAATCTGCGCGGCGTCCATGGGCGCAAGCGGCAGGCGCGGGGCCAGTTCGTCCTTCACTTTCAAGCCGCGATTCTCTAATTCCGGTCGGAGCAATTCAAGCGTTTCACGCGCGACGTCATTGAGCGAGCGAGGCGCCAGTTGCGGCTGCGAAGGCCGAATCGCCTGAAGAAATTGCGTCACAATGTAGTCCAGCCGCGAAATTTCTCCCTTGGCCACGTCGAGGTAATGTTCCAGCTTCTGCGCAATCTCGGAGATTTCGGTCTCAGATCGAGGTTCACGACGCGATTCCGAACCATTTGGGCCGCGAAGTTTTTTCACCTGACGCGACAGCAATTGCAGATGGATGTCCAGCGCGTTGAGCGGATTCCCGATTTCGTGGGCCACGCTCGCCGCCAGAACGGCCAGCGAATGTATTCGCTCGCTTTCGATAGCTTCGAAGGTCTTTTGCCGTGCTTCGGTGGCATCGTGCAGAATCAACGCCATTCCCGCGCTCCGGCCCGCTTCCCCTGCCAGCGGCGCGGCATAAATGCGCAGGAATCGCGGACGCGGATAGGTCACCTCGAACTCGTGGTGAGTCGGCCCACGCTGTCCGCTCTGTTTAGGCGCGAAAAGGTCTTCCCAATTTAACTCAGGCAAATACTCGGAAATGGGCCGCCCTTCGACTTTGTCCGCATTCCAACCCAAGAGCCTTGTGACCGCCTCGTTGAAATAGACAATCCGGCCATTCTCATCGACCACCAAAACGCCGTCTTCAATCGCGTTGAACAACGTTTCCAGAAAATCCCGTTCACGAGCCAGCCGTTGAAAGACTGTCTGAACCCCCTCAACATCAAGCCGCTCAATGCGTCCCAGGACGCGATCAAGAAAACTGGATTTCCCATGAGCCATTTTGGGTTATGGGTTAGCAGATTGTTGACGGATTTTCGACGTGAACTCGTTGACTTTTACAGTTATTGGTGAGTTCAAAATCCGATGGATTTAATACGAAGTTGAGCTTCAAGGTCGCGAATGGCGTGATTGCACCTGAAAATTTCCGTTTCCAATTGCGTCTGATCTTTGAGATTTTTGCGTATGCTTTCAAGTGCTTGTATCTCATCGTGTGCGTCTTGAAGTTGGACTTTAAGATTTTCATTAAGCGTCTTAAGTGCATCGCGCTCCGATTCCGTCTTTTTAAGACGCAGCTCCAAATCTCTTACTTGCGCCGTGAGAATCTCATGCTGGCTATTGCGAAGCGCGACATGATCCCGGAGAGCCGTGTCCTTTCCTGCAACCCAAGACCGTAACAAACCAAGCATGTTTTTTATTGTGCCGATCACGTAGGGGATAAAGCCTCAAAAAATCTCGTTTCGCAATCTGCAAATCTGCCATTCAATTCACTTACTATCCCAAATTGCCTCACGCAAGGCATCACGGAATCACACGTAGGTTCAATAGTTCTTCAGCCGTCCAAACATGGTCTGTCAGCCCTTGCGCCATTGCGGGCGTTCGCTCCTTGGCTGGCTCGGTTTCAGTCGCCTTGATTTTAACCGCCGAATGTGTCCGGCAAAAGTTGAAATACGCGACTTGCAAGGCCATTGCCATCTTGTGATTTGTCAGGGACTTTGAGTAACCCAATGTCTTACGGGTGAACCGACGATTAAACAGGCGCACACTCAAGTTGCACCGTTCGGAAATGTTGGTTGTCATTCGGTCGCGAACTGGCTTCCCACTCACCGCAATGCGCTTGCAAACGATCACCTTGCGGGGATTTGGGCGCAAGGCTCTCGCCGGGGTTAAAATCGGTTCTTTGGCCATTACCTTGTATTCAAAGCCGTAGTCGATCTCCCCTCCAAAAACCGTAGCGACGCTCGCGCCGGGGGCGCAATAGCCTTTAAACTGATCAGATGTTAATTGGAATCGCCCTACCATTTTCGGCTTCAATCCGCGCAAAAATTCGCTCGCGTCCATGCCGGTTCGCTTGCCAACGTGCCAATGAATGATGAGCTTGCTGTCTTGATCGACCGCCAGAAACCCGTATTGATCTCCTCGCATCGAATCCATTTTAACGGTGTTTTGCTGCAAACAGCCGACAAAGCCGAATATCTCATCAATGGAAACAAACTTGGCGCAAATATTTTTAACCTTGTCCTCAAGGAGTTGCTGGCAATGCTGGCCAGCCGTTTCCAGGATGTTCAACACGGTATTTTTATTCAGCCCGGTAAGCCTGCCGATGGCTCTTATCCCGCACCCTTCGGCGAGCATTTTGACCACCATTGCCGCCTTATCCGTTTCGACGCGGATACCGTTAAGCGGTTGCGATTCAGAAAAGGTCTTGCCGCATCGCGAACACTGGTAACGCTGGACAATCCTGTTACGGTTGGAAAAACTACCAAACTTTTTGACATCCTCACATTGACAACACCGACAATTCAATTGCGCCTTTCCGGCCTTTGTCCTAATGTGTCGGTGAATCTGCGAGATTCCGACTTTAGGCTTCGGCCTTTAGTTGTGCCCTGCCAGTGTTACAAGCACTGACAGGGTTTTTGTTTCATTTAACGTCTCGTTTTGATTTCTCCCATCGGGCCGTGACGGCGGCGCGAGCTTGCTCGCTTGTTCGTGCCTTGCGATCTCCGCTGGCCTTGCCGCCTTTTCGGCCCAAACTGGCCATGTATTCCCTTACCGCCGATGGAATTTTACGTTTCACGCGGTCAATATACGCAATCCGATTGCGTATTGTCAAGGAGGTATCTGCAATTTGTGCCGCGATTTATCTAAGTCCTAAGTCACTGATTATTAAACAGCTATATGTCAACCTCTAAATTTCGGATGTTTTTGGACAAGAGAAATAGAATTGACAATTGATTGGATTATTCAGAAAAACGGCTATGTAAGTTAAGATGGCGGCATGTCGAAAAGCAAAAAGAAACCGCGTACAACAATTAGGAAAATCAGTATATTTGATTCATTGCGGCCTGTTGACCTATCCGGGCTTTATCATCGCATTAAGCGCAAGTACAAGTTCCCCGATTCTGTTGTGAACCGGAATAATGTCTCTGAGGTAGATAAAGGAAGGAGAGTAAGGACCAGGTCCGCGCAAATGACGCACGTTTAGGATTCCACTAACCGTTTTCCCTTGCACAGTTTTTGTGGTAAATGGGTTGTGCGCTAATGCGTTCCTGAATTTGCATTTTTCAGCAACTTCAGACCATAATTTTAGCGCGGTCTTTTTTTCGTCGTAAGTCCACTTTGATTCTTTGACTAATTTTTTTACCAGTTGAATGCGTTTAGAGAATGTCAATTTCATTGCCGCGTCTCTTGCATCGTGACCGCTGAATATCCCGATGAACGCGAATGAAAAGAATTCCAGCGTTCCGAAATGAAGGATAAACGATCCGACAACGCGTGCCCATTGCTCATCCTCTTGCGGCGGCAGAATAACCGTTTCTAACGGTTTTATTGGATGGGTTGACATAAAAGAATAAAACCTTGCCGAATCGGGGGTTGCAACCAAAAATACTGGGAGGTGTCGAAAATCCGTCAACAATCTGCTAACCCATAACCCCATTTTGACACAGCAGTAAAGTATCGTCTGTGAGAACGCAACTCCTTAAGATGCTTTGTCGCAACACTAGCTTTTCTTGTTTTGCTCTTAATGATTAAAATGCACGCCAATCCCGAACGAAGCGCATTCGAATCGAGACTTTATTTATTAATCACGACCCAGATTTTTAGGCAGGTCATTTACTTTTGAATGAGGTCAAAAGATCTCAGATTGCTCAATTGCCTGGGTTGTCGCCCCGGATTCAGTTGTCCGGCGACTTTTACGTAAAACCCCTCAGTCATGTGCGCCTTGTCTGCTTTTTCGTAATCCACAGCGTTCAAATTGGCTCGCGCACGTACCTGTTCACCTTCTGGCAATAACAAGGAAAGAATTATCTCGCCAGACCGCCGTCCATCAGTCCCCATTTCTCCGTCTAAGCGTTCAACCGTGCCGATAAATGTATCATCTGTCTGTTGCTCAGATGAACGAAGTTCCCTGCGAACCTCCTCGATTCGAGAAAAATAGTCTTGCTGAACCCTCGCAACTGAAACTAGCGGCTCACCAATCGGACGAGGAATAGAAGTCGCCCAAGCAATCTTAATCTCGAGCGAGTTCTTGAGCGACACATCTTCAAAACGTGTTATCGCTTCACAGAAGTTCGAAGAAACAAGAGGAGTTTTATTTTTTTTAATTGATTCAACAAGGCCAGGTAATGAATCTGTCTCGATGGCATTAATTAATTCGAGAAGCGAACGCCTGATCGTGAGAACTGCGCGCCGCACGAATGGAGCCTCTACTTCATCAGGCAACAAAGATGCTTGCACATCTAGTGCTTGGACAGGACAAGACACATTTAATACAAAACTTTGGGGTTGAGTATGCCTGAATCGAGCCGTTTCTAGGAATTGTTGAGCTTCTGTTCGATTAAGTCGGGGGTGATGGAACTGCGGCTTCAGCACGGTGCATGCTGAAGCAAGCAGCATTTGCTGAGCTCCCACAATCATTGAACCTGCAAATGAAAGCGGTAAAAATCGATCATCAGGCCGTGGGCTTGTAATTCGAAATGCAATCGAATCGTCGCCGACCTCCAACAAACTCTTGATGATTGCCTCTCTCGGTCGAGATTCGATTGTAGCCAGCTTATCCACCACAAGCATAATAGCCTCAGCGAAGTCTGGAGCAGATGTATCCATTGGGAAAACTAGCTGTCGGCGGTCATAGCGAGGATTCGACATGACGTAAACCCTACTATTCTTGGCTGCATCTTTAAGCATCACCCACCCTTGGGATTTTGCGTAGTCCCGCAGGTCCGTTGGCGCAATAAGGGTCTCCAAGTTCACACAATTGGATATCGCGGAAATTCGCGACGCGATAAACGCGACGCAAGCCTCGCCAAAGACTCTGGATTAAACATCTGACTCTTTGGTAATTTTATGGTTTCACCAGAACCATTCGTCGTTGCAGGCGCGCCCCGGAGACTTTGCCAATAGGCACAACGGCGTAAAGCAAGTTCATCTGCCGAATGATTGAGCCATTCTTGTGACTGGTCTGGAAGAAACAACACGACCAAAATCCGAGCAGCTACTACCGATTCGGTCCGCAAATCATTATAGCGGCTCACCCCCTGTAGAAAATACGAAAAATTTGATCCGTCGTCGGCGGGATCGGCAACAGTCGCCTTCAGTTGCACCTTTATGTCCACTTCTGTGAGATCGCCTCCATTAGGGAATGGCCCCCACGCTGTGACCATAGCATCGATTCCATTTCCGTCTTCATGACGATTACTTTCGCGGCAAGCCATTCCTGCGTGTGAAGCCACCGCGTGTAGATAAGCATAACTCAACTCCGACTCGATATTGGGAGGCGAAATTGCATGCATCACTCCAACATTCTTACCTGTGATGCATTCAAGTTGCAACGCGCAACTCACTTGAAATGGATTTTAACAACGAAAGACATGATTGGACAGCAATGGTCGCTTGACGCTTTCAAACCGGGCAAGTAGCGTTGATTTCGTTCGGGGAGCCTGGCCGGTTGCCGGAGGCTGAGAGTTTTGCCGATGCAAATGACCCGTTGAACCTGCTCCAGGTAATGCTGGCGAAGGGAATCGCATCAATTGCGCCGCACTGTCTCTTTCCCCGAAGGTCTATCTATATATGATCGCGACATCTGATTCTTTTGAGCCTCACAGCGGCGACGTACTGCCGAATTCCACGAAAGTCTATGTGCCGGGCAATCGTTTTCCCGATCTGCGCGTACCGTTCCGTGAAATCTCACTGAACCCCACCCGCCATCCCGGCGGACGATCTGAAGCAAATGCTTCGCTGCGCGTGTACGATTGCAGCGGGCCTTGGGGGGACGCCGCATTTTTGGGGACAGTCAGCAAAGGTTTGCCAGCATTGCGGCGCGACTGGATTCTCAAGCGTGGCGATGTGGAGGAAGTCGATGCGCGCGCCACGAATCATCGCGACACCGGGAATTCCCAACCGCCAATTTCCTCGAGAACTCCCTTACGCGCAAAATCGGGAAAAGTCGTGACTCAATTGCAGTACGCGCGCGATGGAATCGTCACGCCTGAAATGGAATTTATCGCAATTCGCGAAAATATGGGGCGCGAAGCAGCCCAAGCCAGCGCGGAATTGCGCAAGCAACATCCGGGCAATTCGTTCGGGGCTTCGATTCCCGCGCAGATCACAGCGGAATTTGTCCGGGACGAAGTTGCCCGCGGACGCGCGATTATTCCGAGCAATATCAACCACCCCGAATTGGAGCCGATGATCATTGGGCGCAATTTTCTTGTCAAAATAAATGCCAACATCGGCAACTCCGCTGTCGCTTCGAGCATCGAAGAGGAAGTGGAAAAGATGCGCTGGGCGATCAAATGGGGCGCGGACACGGTCATGGATTTGTCCACCGGCAAAAACATTCACACGACGCGGGAATGGATTTTGCGAAACTCACCTGTGCCAATCGGGACTGTGCCGATTTATCAGGCGCTGGAAAAGGTCGGCGGAAAAGCTGAGGAACTGACCTGGGAAATTTATCGTGATACGTTGCTCGAACAATGCGAACAGGGCGTCGATTATTTCACAATTCACGCGGGTGTGTTGCTCCGCTTTATCCCGATGACAGCGCGGCGCGCGACCGGAATTGTCAGCCGCGGCGGTTCAATCCTGGCGAAATGGTGCCTGGCTCATCACAAGGAAAATTTCTGCTACACGCATTGGGACGAAATCTGCGAGATCATGGCCGCCTACGACGTGAGCTTTTCCATTGGCGACGGCCTGCGGCCCGGCTCGATTGCCGACGCCAATGACGAAGCGCAATTCGCCGAACTAAAAGCCCAGGGCGATTTGACGAAACGCGCCTGGGCGCGCGGCGTGCAGGTGATGAACGAAGGTCCGGGCCACGTTCCGATGCACATGATTCAAGAGAACATGGCGAAACAATTGGAATGGTGCCACGAAGCGCCGTTTTACACGCTCGGACCGCTCACGACGGACATTGCGCCCGGTTACGATCACATCACCAGCGCAATTGGCGCGGCGATGATCGGATGGTACGGCTGCGCGATGCTCTGTTACGTCACGCCCAAGGAACACTTGGGTTTGCCGAACAAAAAAGACGTCAAGGATGGCGTCATCGCTTACAAAATCGCCGCGCACGCCGCCGATCTGGCCAAAGGCCATCCCGGCGCGCAATATCGCGATAATGCTTTAAGCAAGGCGCGATTTGAGTTTCGCTGGGAGGATCAATTTAATCTTTCGCTGGATCCGGAAACCGCCCGCGAATTCCACGACGAGACATTGCCGCAGGAAGGCGCGAAGACGGCGCATTTTTGTTCCATGTGCGGCCCGCATTTTTGCAGCATGAAAATTACCGAGGACGTTCGGAAATATGCGGCAGAGCAAGGAGTTACAGCTGAAGAAGCCGTGCAACGCGGAATGTCGGAAAAGTCTGAGGAATTCGTCAAAGGCGGCGCGGAAATTTATAAACCTGCTCCTGTGTCGCCGGGGACCAATTGACAAGGCAAGAAAGTTGTATTGAACAAGCTCGGATAATTCTGAGTTTACGCTTGCCGCGTACACTTTGATTGTAACATTCTTTTGCTTGCTAGGCTGTCTCCTATCTGTTACCAATCTTGCGCATCAGCGCAAAATATCATTGAGTAAGATCTCTAATCATGAGGCACTATTATGATATCTAACAGACACTCTCATACCACTGGCGGCTTCACTCTGATCGAGTTGTTGGTCGTCATCGCCATCATCGCTATTTTGGCCGCAATGCTGTTGCCCGCGTTGAGCCAGGCCAAAGTCCAGTCCCAGGGAATCCAATGCATCAACAACACTCGTCAGTTGACCCTGGCTTGGATCAGCTACTCTCATGACTTCAGGGATCGCCTGGTGCTCAACGATAATACCGACAACGACGCCAATACCCCGGGCACGTGTTGGTGCGTCGGGCAGATGAACTGGTCAACGACGAGCGACAATACCAACTACATGCTGCTGGGCGACCCAAAATACGCCCTGCTGGCCCCTTATTACGCCAACGGATGGAAGCTTTACAAGTGTCCTGCCGATAATTACCTGGCCCCCGCGCAAGTTAGGGCGCATTTTACCGAGCGCGTCCGTAGCGTCTCCATGGACGCCTGGTTGGGCTCGGGGGAAAAATGGTCGGGCCTTGGTTATACGGTTACATTGCAAAAAATGTCCGATTTGGCCAACCCCGCGCCAAGCATGACGTGGGTATTGGTGGACGAGCATCCTGACAGTATCAACGATGCCATGCTTTACATCGATGCGAAATACAGTCCCACCAGCGGAAACTTCAACGATGTGCCGGCAAGCAACCACAACAAGGCTTGCGGAATCAGCTTTGCTGATGGGCATTCGGAAATCCATAAATGGGCCAATGAGAAGAACTGGATCAAGCCCGTCACATACAATGATGTCGGCGATGTCGTGCCCGGCCCAATTGATTACATGTGGCTGTCGCAACGCACCCCTGGTTATCCGCGATTGGAGTAGGAAGGCTCCCTGTCGCAACGCTCGTCGCCTTGGTGTACGACCCTTCTCGTCGTTGCCGCAACTCTTCCGCGATGCCATCCGCATCAAGCAGTTCTCCGCCAACGGCAAGAAATTGGTTGCGAAGTTTCAACAACTTCCGCCCGGAAGCTGTTTTTGGGCGCCACTCTGGATTGGCTTCACGGGCCAGTTTTTCGGTCACAGCCTGACGGACAAATTCATCCCGATTGCCCGATATTCGGCGCACATCAGACATTCGAAGCTTTGCCGCCCCACTTTCAACTTGTGTGTCATATCTAAATCTTACCACGATTTAACTTTTGCAAATTCTAACAACGTCAATTAGTTCCCGATTAAAAATTTAGCCTTCCCACCCCTAAAAAATATTTGAAATTCGCTATTGCACTCTTTTCACGATTTCGTAAAGAATAGCGAAATTTTAGAGAGATTGAGCGGCTAAAACGAGATGAATGTAGAAAAAGACGAAACTGCAAAACCAAACGGATATCCGGCAAAACAGGGTCTATACGACCCGCGCTTTGAACACGACGCCTGCGGCGTCGGTTTCGTTGTCAATATTAAGGGCAAAAAATCCCACAAAATCGTCCGCGACGCACTGACCGTCCTCATCAACTTGAACCATCGCGGGGCCTGCGGCTGCGAAGCCAACACCGGCGACGGCGCGGGAATTCTGATGCAGATGCCGCACGGCTTTTTCAAGGAAGTCGCGCGCAAGGACAAAATCAAACTGCCGCCGCTGGGCGATTACGGCGTGGCGATGGTCTTTCTTCCGCGCGATCCCAACGAGCGCCGGTCCTGCGAGACGATGTTCGAGAATATCGTCGTCGAGGAAGGACAGAAATTTTTGGGCTGGCGCGTTGTTCCAACCAACAACTCCACTTTGGGCGCGACGGCCAAGGCCAGCGAGCCGGTTGTTCAGCAAGCTTTCATTCGTCGCAACGCGAAACTGTCGGATGATCTGGCGTTTGAACGCAAACTTTACGTGATTGGCAAACGCGCGGAACGCGCCATCCGTTACGGGGCGGTCAAGGGCGGCCACTGGTTTTATATTTCCAGCCTTTCCGCCAATACTCTTGTTTACAAGGGAATGTTGTTGACGGAACAGATGGACGAATTTTTCCCGGACCTGAAAAATCCGGCTATGGAAAGCGCGCTGGCACTGGTTCATTCGCGTTTCAGCACGAATACTTTCCCGAGCTGGGAACGCGCGCACCCGTACCGCTACATCGCGCACAACGGCGAGATCAACACGCTGCGCGGCAACGTCAACTGGATGCACGCGCGCCAGGCGATGTTCCAGAGCGACCTTTTCGGCGACGACATGAAGAAGTTGCTGCCGATCATCAACACGGATGGCAGCGACTCCGCGATGTTTGACAATTGCCTGGAGCTTTTGGTGCTTTCCGGTCGGTCGCTCCCGCACGCCATCATGATGATGATTCCCGAGCCTTGGGCGAATCACGCCACGATGAGCGATGAAAAAAAGGCTTTTTACCAATACCACAGTTGCCTGATGGAACCGTGGGACGGTCCGGCTTCCATTGCGTTCACTGACGGCAAAAAAATCGGCGCGGTGCTCGATCGAAATGGATTGCGACCTTCCCGTTACTATGTGACTTCCGATGACATGGTGATCATGGCGTCCGAGGTGGGAGTGCTTGATGTTCCGCCCGAACGGGTTGTTCAAAAGGGCCGGTTGCAGCCGGGCCGCATGTTTTTGGTTGACACAGAGGAAGGCCGGATTGTCGCTGATGAGGAGATCAAATTAAAGATCGCCACCGAGCAACCGTATCGCCTCTGGCTGAACCAGCATTTGCTGGCGCTTGACGATCTTGACGGTTCGCCCAACGTCCCGGAGCCGTCGCACAACACTGTTTTGCAACGGCAGCAGGCTTTTGGCTACACCTTCGAAGACTTGCGCTTGATCATGTCTCCGATGGCGCGTGATGGCGTCGAGGCAGTTGGTTCGATGGGTTGCGACACGCCGCTTGCGGTGCTATCCGGCAAGCCGCAACTGCTCTATAATTATTTCAAGCAACTTTTCGCACAAGTCACGAATCCTCCAATCGACTGCATTCGAGAGGAATTGGTGACTTCTGCGACAACGACCATTGGTTCCGAGCGAAATTTGCTGAAGCCCAAACCGGCAAGTTGCAATTTGATCGAACTAAAATCGCCGATTCTGACCAACGAGGAATTTGCGAAACTCAAGTTCATCAACCAGGCGGGCTTCAAGTCGCACTCGCTCCCGATACTTTTCCGGGCTTCGGATGGCGAAGCTGGGTTGGTCAAGGCGATGGACGACATTTGCTTGCGCGCTTCCGCCGCCGTGGAAGCGGGGGCCAATCTGCTAATCCTGTCGGACCGCGGTGTCGATCATGAAATGGCGCCGATTCCCGCGTTGCTCGCGGTGGCCGGGTTGCATCACCACTTGATTCGCGAAGGCACACGCACGCGCGTTGGTTTGGTCCTCGAAACCGGCGAACCGCGCGAGGTCCATCATTTCTCGCTGCTCATTGGATACGGCGCGGGCGCGATCAATCCCTACGTCGCATTCGAGACGCTCGACGACATGATCCGCCAGGGACTGCTTGTCGGCGTTTCCCACAAGGACGCCTGCAAAAACTTCGTCAAGGCGGCGGTCAAAGGTGTTGTCAAGGTGATTTCCAAGATGGGCATCTCGACCATCCAAAGTTATCGCGGCGCGCAGATTTTTGAGGCCATCGGATTGCATCCTTCGGTCGTTGAAAAATACTTTACAGGAACGGCCTCGCGCGTGGGCGGCATCGGAATGGATATTCTGGCGAAGGAAGTCCAGATTCGGCATCAGGCGGCATTCCCGAGCCGCCAGGTCAACGGCCACGTTTTGGAGGTGGGCGGCTTTTATCAATGGCGCGCCGAGGGTGAATACCATCTTTTCAACCCGCAAACGGTCCATAAACTTCAGCAGGCCTGTCGCAACAACGATTTCCACGCGTTCAAGGACTATTCAAAAGCGGTCAACGAGCAATCCAAGAAGGCTTGCACCTTGCGCGGTTTGCTTGAGTTGAAATTGGCCCCGACGCCAATTCCAATCGAGGAAGTGGAATCGCTGGAGTCAATTCTAAAACGTTTCAAATCCGGCGCCATGTCCTACGGCTCCATCAGCCAGGAGGCGCACGAGGCGATGGCCATCGCGATGAACCGCATCGGCGGCAAGAGCAACACTGGCGAAGGCGGAGAAGACCCGGCACGATACACGCTCGAACCCAACGGCGATTCCAAGAACAGCGCCATCAAGCAGGTCGCTTCCGCGCGGTTCGGCGTGACGAGCCATTACCTTGTCAATGCGAAGGAACTTCAGATTAAGATGGCGCAAGGCGCCAAGCCCGGTGAAGGCGGCCAGTTGCCCGGCGCAAAAGTCCATCCGTGGATCGCGAAAGTCCGCCATTCGACACCCGGCGTTGGATTGATTTCGCCGCCGCCGCATCACGATATTTATTCCATCGAGGACCTCGCGGAACTGATTCACGATCTCAAGAACGCCAACCATCGCGCGCGCATCAGCGTCAAGCTGGTGGCCGAAGTGGGTGTTGGAACGATCGCAGCCGGAGTGGCGAAGGCTCACGCGGACGTCGTTCTGATCAGCGGACACGACGGCGGCACTGGCGCTTCACCGCAAACGAGCATCAAGTACGCGGGCGTGCCGTGGGAACTCGGGTTGGCCGAAACACACCAAACGCTGGTGCTGAATAATCTACGCAGCCGCATCGCGGTTGAAACAGACGGCCAGTTGAAGACCGGGCGCGATGTCATCATCGCGGCGTTACTGGGCGCGGAGGAATTTGGATTTGCGACTGCGCCGCTGGTGGCGCTCGGCTGCATCATGATGCGCGTTTGTCATCTTAATACCTGCCCCGTCGGCGTCGCGACGCAGGACCCGGAGTTGCGCAAAAATTTCAAAGGCGACCCCGCACATGCCGTCAACTTCATGCATCACATCGCGCAGGAAGTTCGCGAACTGATGGCGCAACTCGGTTTTCGCACGATCAACAGCATGATTGGGCGGACCGATCTTCTGGAACCTCGCGAAGCGATCGACCATTGGAAAGCGCGCGGGTTGGATTTCACGAACATCCTTTATCAACCGCGCGTTCCGGACGATGTCGGCAGGTATTGCCAGATTGCGCAGGATCATGGTTTGGAGAAGGCGCTCGACAACACAGACTTGCTCAGACTCTGTGAGCCTGCGCTGGCGCGGAAAGAAAAAGTGTCGGCCACACTGGGAATCAAGAACGTCAACCGCGTCGTTGGAACAATCCTTGGCAGCGAACTGACGCTGCGTCATGGCGCGGCGGGATTGCCGGAAGACACAATCGAAATTCTCTTTCGCGGTTCGGCTGGACAAAGCTTTGGCGCATTTATGCCGGCGGGTGTCACCTGGAGATTGGAAGGTGACGCGAACGATTACATCGGCAAGGGGCTTTCAGGCGGAAAAATTATTCTTTACCCACCGGAAAGTTCGACCTTCGTCGCGGAAGACAATATTATTACCGGGAACGTTGCCTTGTATGGCGCGACTGCCGGCGAGGCTTACATCCGGGGCATGGCGGGCGAACGGTTCTGCGTTCGCAACAGCGGCGTCTCGGCGGTCGTGGAATCTGTGGGCGATCACGGATGCGAATACATGACAGGCGGACGAGTCGTGGTGCTTGGCCAGACTGGCCGCAATTTCGCGGCGGGAATGTCCGGCGGCGTGGCTTACATTCTCGATGAAACGGGCGAATTCCCCGCGCGCTGCAACATGCAGATGGTCAGCCTGGAAAAAATCGAAGACCCCGCTGAGGCCGAAAAAGTCCGCCAGATGATTGATCGTCACGCAAAATATACGGGCAGCAAAAAGGCATCCAACGTCCTCGCGAAGTGGGAGCAAGTCCTTCCAAAGTTCGTGAAAGTCATGCCGAAGGATTACAAGCGCGTGCTCGAATTTATTCGGAAGGCAAAGGACTCCGGCTTGGACGGTGAGCAGGCCATCATGTCGGCATTTGAAGCCAACGCCAAGGACGCGGCGCGAGTCGGTGGCGGTTGAGCGCGTCCGCTGTCAATATCAGAATTGAAACAACCCTGAACATCAATCAATGGGAAAACCTGTAGGATTTAAGGAATATTTGCGCGAACTCCCGCTGGATCGACCGGCGCTGGAGCGGATTCGCGATTGGAACGAATTTCATCTTCATCTTGACGAGAAGAACCTCCGCGAGCAGGGCGCGCGCTGCATGGATTGCGGCATCCCGTTCTGCCATACCGGCAATCTTGTCAGCGGAATGGCGTCGGGCTGCCCGATTCACAATCTGATTCCCGAATGGAACGATCTCGTTTATCGCGGCCTTTGGCGCGAAGCTCTGGATCGCCTCCACAAGACCAATAATTTCCCTGATTTCACCGGCCGCGTCTGCCCTGCCCCGTGCGAAGGCTCGTGCGTCCTGGGAATCATTTCCCCGGCGGTGACGATCAAGAATATCGAATGCGCCATCGCGGATCGCGGTTGGGAGGAAGGGTGGATTACGCCGGAACGCCCGAAATTCCGCACTGGCAAAAAAGTCGCCGTCATCGGGTCGGGCCCGGCGGGTTTGTCCGCAGCAGCGCAACTGAATCATGCCGGCCATCTGGTCACGGTTTTTGAGCGCGCGGATCGCGTCGGCGGTTTGCTCATGTATGGCATCCCTAACATGAAGCTCGATAAGAGCCTCGTGCAACGCCGCGTCGATCAAATGTCCGAGGAAGGCGTCATCTTTCGCACGAACACCGAAGTCGGGAAGGATTATCCCACGCGCGACCTGATGCGCGAATTTGATGCCGTCATTATTTGCACAGGCGCGACTCATCCGCGCGATTTGCCGGTGGAAGGCCGGAATCTAAAGGGCGTTCACTTTGCGATGGAATTCCTGCACGCCAACACCAAGAGCCTTTTGGACGGTCACAAAAACGGCGCTTACATTTCGGCGGAAGGCAAAGATGTCGCGGTCATCGGCGGCGGCGACACCGGAACAGATTGCGTCGGCACAGCGATGCGCCACGGCTGCAAGAGCCTGGTGCAATTGGAAATTTTGCCGCGCCCGCCGGAACACCGCGCGAAGGACAATCCCTGGCCGGAATGGCCGAAGGTTTATCGTCTTGACTACGGCCAGGAGGAAGCGGCGGCGAAATTCGGCTCCGACCCGCGCACTTACCTGACCACCGCGAAGAAGTTCGTCGGCGATGAATCAGGCCATGTGAAGGAATTTCACACGGTAGAAATTCATTGGAAGAAGAACGAAAAAGGCCAATTCACCGCCGTGGAAGTGCCGGGCACTGAAAAAGTCCGCCCTGTCCAACTGGTGTTGCTGGCGATGGGTTTCATGGGGCCGGAACAACCGCTGCTGGAACAACTGGCGCTTGAACGCGACGCCCGAAGCAACGTCAAAGCGGAATTTGAACATTACGCGACGAACGTCCGGGGAGTTTTTGCCGCCGGCGACGCGCGACGCGGCCAAAGCCTCGTGGTCTGGGCCTTCAACGAAGGCCGCGGCGCCGCCCGCGAATGCGACCGCTACCTGATGGGCGCGACTAATTTGCCGTAAAAGTTCAGCTAGCGGCTTTATGAACGACTTCCAAACGGTTGTTTCGGCAATACTTGGAAGCAGCGTGGGTAGTGCAGTTGTCACGCACTTTTTAACCTCAAGAAGAGCTGAGATTGAGTTTCGCAGAAAAAAGCTCGAAGAGCTTTGGCTTGCTTCTGATCGATATTGCACAACTGCGTCTTCCAGCTATGCAGCTTATTCTCAAGTTTTCAACGGCCTATTAGATTTCAATCAGGCTCAAGATTTGTTCATTAAACATATGGAAAAGACCATGAATCCAGATGCAGCCAAAACTCTAAACATGGTCGCACAAATCTATTTTCCGAAATTGATACCGCATGTAAGCGCTGTCGTTGAAGCAGTATTTGCCCTTTCTACCGTAGTGAATAATGTTCGAAGCGCTCATAATGCAGGAAATTCGCTTTCTTATTTTTCTCCTGCGTTTAATGCAGCGATGCTGAATGCAGATTCAAAAAAGCAGTCGTTAATGACGGAAATGTCGAAAATCACAAAATAATATGAATCTCTGTTACTTCTGAAAAAAATGGCATGAATACTTCGGTGATTGATAGCGCAACCAGCAGAGCCATCGCGGCCCGATTAACTGAGGATGCTTTGGTAGTTGATTTGGCTGACGGTCGCACGGTTTCAGCGCCGTTGGCCTGGTATCCCCGATTGATGCAGGGTACTCGGCTGAACGCGCCAACCACAGGTTTATCGGTGAAGGTGAAGGAATTCACTGGCCTGACCTGGATGAGGTATCAGCGTGGAAAACATTCTGGCAGGGAACAGATCAGGCGAAGGCTCGAAATCATTTGAACGATGGCTTCAAGCTCGTTCAAGCCAGTCCATTCGCTGAAATTTGAAGCAATTGCCGGATTTGTCCTTCAAGACAAGCTTGGGACAGCCTCAATCCCCGCTCCATTTATAGCTGTAACTAGGCGGTGGGTCGTAGAACATTGCAAGCGAACCGGGATTGTTTCCGTTCCAATAAATTTTGATGTAGTCAACATGACCGTCCACGAAGCCGACGACGTTTTTTGCATTGTTAAACTTGGCGTTTTCGGATGCAAATGGACGCTTCGCCTCGTGCCATGACCAGGGGGCGAACGCAGCGCCTTCGGCAACCATGACGGTTTTGGCCGGCTGATTTATCGAACTGATCCTCCGGCCCGCGATTCCGGGCGCGCTGAGTCCAGCCATCTCATTTCCGCCGTTGAAGGCGTAACTCGAAAAGTCGGAGATGGGCTGCTCCCAAAGTCCCCGCGGCACGTAATGCTGGTTACGGGTCAAATCTTCATAGTGAAAAGTGTCCGATGGACAGGTGAAAAGTTCCGGCCCCGAAGATCGCGAACCACGAAGCCCAAGGTATTTGCGGATGAGTTTCTTGTAACCGGTCAAAGTCAATGTGGCCTCGGCTGTTGCAGGAGTTTTTGGCGCGGCATCGCTCGAATCGTCGGCATACATTCGCAAGGCAAGATTGATTTGTCTCAAATTGTTCGCGCAATGGGTCCGCACCGCATTGCCCTTTGCGCCGCCAATCGCCGACAGCAGCAACGCGCCCAGCAAGCCAATGATCACGATGGCCACCAGCAATTCAATGAGCGTAAATGCTCGTCGTGGATTCATGTTGTTTCAACCTGGGCCGCGCAAGCGTCGGTCAAGGATCAGTTCGATTTAATTCGCCGAGGCTCTGGCCGTCGCGGACAAGCTTAAATTGCGTCGCATGGCCGGCGGCGTCGGTGACAAATGTCATCTCGGTGATCGAGTCATGATCGTGACTGACAAATTTGTTCTCGGATTGCGCGTACGCCACAAAAGCAGGCTGGCCGTCGATGAAGACCGCAAGCCCGGTGTCCTTTTTCTGGAGATCGAGCCTGTGGCCAGTCATCTCAAATCGTCCGACAAAATTATCGAGTTTCGCGACGACTGCCTTGTTGGCCGATGAGGATGCCGCCCCTTTCTTGATTACAGCGACGGTGGCGGTTCCACAAAGAAGAAGCGTTGCGGTGGCGATCAGGGATTTTTTCAGGGTTGTCATGGCAATGGTTTTGGTAGCTGCGCTGGTTATTGTTGTCGTGGGCAAAACGCTGACTGTTGAAATCGTTTGCGCCAATCCAATCGGCGCGGCTTGGACGGCGTTGGCGGAAATGACGCCAGCCAGCACAGTCACGCCGACAGTGATGCTGCGATTGGCGAAAAAGTCCCGCAAGCGTTCCACGGCGCGGCTGACGCGTTTTTGCGCGGCATCGTCGGTCGTGCCCAACATTGCGCCGACTTCACGTAATGACTTGTTCTCGAAGTAACGAAGCAACACAGCAGCGCGGTCAGTTGCGTCGAGCGTATCCATGGCTTCGTCGAGGAGCGGCGCAATGTGCGTCCACTCTGGGGAGGCGGCGTTCGTGGCATTCATCTCGGTGGCGATTTGTTCGCGCAATTGCCGGCGGGCCTCGCGGCGGATGACATCAATGGCCTCGCGACGAGTGACTTGATAGAGCCAGGCGGTGAGAATGGTGTCCGGCGTGAGGCGACTCGCCTGATTTGCGAGCTTGATAAAGACCGATTGCGCGATTTCCTCGGCAAGGTGCGATGAGCCAACCTGGCGGAGCGCCGCAGAGTGAACCAGATCGAGATGGCGGCGAACGATTTCCGTGAACGCGTCCTCATCGTGGCGCTCGGTGTAGCGCGCGAGAAGATTCCCATCTGTGTCGCTCATGTTCAGAAGAATAACGTCACCGAAGAGCAGAATCCGACAGGAAATTTCTCCCAGGAATCACTAAGTTAGTGATTCAACATGCGTGTGCCTTCACAACCTTGAAGTGCGCTTGAGCCAAAACTCCGGGCGTTGATGGCCGTGCGCGACAGCCACGATCCAGAGCGTTTCTCCTCGAATCACGTAAGCGACGTAATGTGAAAACACACGAAGATTAACCCGACGGTAACCACGGGTCTCATTCTAGGGACTTCAGGATACGACAATATCCAGTTCACTGTTGCGACGACCTCGTCTCGAAATCGCATTCCAAGTCCGGCTTCCTTGGATTCGTAATAGCCTGCTGATTTAATGAACTCCCGCTCCGCTTGCTCCAGAACAACAAGAGTCATTTACCAAGCTGGCTGTCAACTTCCTTTACGACATCGGCGAACGAACGTCCCTTTGCCAAACCAGAATCGACCATTTCGATGCGCCGCTCAATTTCCTCTTCCCATGCCGCTTCGACTTCCAAATCCCCGCCCGCCTCCGAAGATTCCAGGAGTGTGCGGGCCAGCCGTAATTGTTCCTGCTGAGGCAGACGCAAGGCATCTTGGGTGACTTCCGCAAAACTCCGACTCATACTGCAAGTTTAATCGAATTAGACGCTTTGTCGAGATTGCAACTCCTGTAAATCTCCAAGCGGCAAAGCCAACAATTTTTAGACTTGTCTCAAGCCTCGGAGCGAGCTAAATTCAGAGTGAAAATGGGAAAATTTCAGGGAGGGGCGCAGTTAAAATATAATTTACTGAATGACCAGCAAGTTGAATGGGAAATCGTCGCTGAAGGAACGCGAACCCCGGCATCAGTGCCTTATTTACGATGGTCCGCCCTCCAAACAACTGCGCGCGCTTGCAGCCATGATGAAGCGCAAGCTGGATGAGGGCTATCGTTGTCTCTATCTAAATAGCCGACCAATGGTCGCCGGGATTCAGTCGTCCCTCGCGAGCATGGGCATAGATGTTGAGAGCCACGTAGCCAAAGGTCGCCTCGTGTTATCTTCGCAGGCCCTTACCAGCGCGGACGGTAGTTTCGATGTTGAATTGATGTTGCAGTCGCTGGACGACGCAGTGGACCGGGCGCTAAATGACGGCTACAAGGGGCTGTGGGCCACCGGGGATATGACTTGGGAATTCGGCCACGAGAAAAACTTTCCGAAGCTCATGGAATACGAATACCGGCTCGAAGACATTTTTTCCAAACGCCCGCAATTGTGCGGAATCTGCCAGTATCATCGCGATACGCTGCCGCACGAAGCGACACGCCAGGCGCTTGTGACGCATCAGATGGTTTTCATCAACGAAACGCTGTCGCGCATAAATCCGCACTACGTCCCTGCCGGACGAATGGGAAATGTTGCTGAGTTTGATGAAGCTGCCGCGCTTCGCCAGTTGCAGAGTTAAAGCATTTCAACAAAAAGCTGCAGCCGAGAATTTAGCGCCCCTCTCTTTAATTCTCTCCCCGCAATTGCGGGGAGAGAACGGACACGAAGTGCCAAGAGAGGGGTTCAAAAATGACTGCGCTATTTTCGATTCGCACTATAAGACCTAAACTTCCCGAAGCTTACTTGGTCGCCACCGTGTCCTGTCCAGCGAGCCAGTCTTTCAATTGTTTGACTTCGTCGGGGGTCAGACGGCGCTTCGGGGGCATGTAGCCGAAATCCACCAAAATCCGCATCGGATGAGAATGCACCCGGTAGAGCGCATTGCGCGTTCCGTTTGGGTCGTGGCACTTCGCGCAAAACCGGAGCGTCAGCGGCTTGCCGTAATCACGCGGCTTTTCGTCTTTGGGCCAGTGAAAATGTCCCATCGGCTGCTGGGCGATGTGCTGGCTGATGGCGGCGGCCAATTGCGGATCACTGCAAAGATCGACGCGCGCCGGGTGAATCGCCAGCGGCCCGGACGAGTGGCATTTGTAGCAGTCGTGGCCGACGAAGTGAGGCTCCTTGCCGTTCAAGTCGGCGAAATAATCCTGCGGCGGATCGACGGTGAGGTCCTGGACGATTGAAAAATATCCCCAGCCGTCGTCGGTGGAAGTTTTTTGCACGAGCAGATAAACGCGTGCGACGTTGTTTGAAAATGCCGAGATGTGGTTGAGCATCGGCCTGCGAATCACGTCCTCCTGTGTGCTGATCAGGCCGGCGTCGGAAATCGGCACGGCTTTTCCCTCGTCGAACATGTGGCGCACCATGTTCATGTAGTCGCGAATTTCCGCATCGGTCAAGCCGTTGACGGGAGAACGCGTAAGCGGCGGCAGCGTCACGACGGCGGAGGTCCATTTCTTGTGAATTCTATTGGTGCCGACCGACGAACTCAGCTTCGTAAATTCTTCGGTTGAAAATTTGGACAAATCGAGCGGCACCTGCTTAAGCAATCCAGTGTAGGTCGGTTCGGCAGGTTTGATCAGCGAAGGTGCGTCGTCGGAAGCAGTGGTTGAATCATCCGCATGAACTGCAACCAGCGGAACCGCAAGCGCGATGCCAAGAAGGATCGACAATTGTTTGGCGAAACGGGCTTTCACGATGAATTAGTTATTGGCGAATCGGTTGAATTTGTCAAACTCGTCATTTAGTCGTTTAGCCTTGCGTGCCCCCCTCATCAAACGAGCGACAAGCCGAAAGACTTTTGCCAGATGAAGCGATGCGATGTTTGGAATTGTCGTCTTCGCGGTTCCGCGAATCAAGCAAGAGATCAGCGCCCATCAAAAAAACGCATCCTGAGGGCGATGTGCAAACAAGAAAGTCTTTCAATAGTTGCTTTAAGGCAGTCCAGTTCGGTTTGAATAGGATTGCTTTTGTCTGAACGAAAACATCGCAAGATATTTCCTTCCCCATCATCAACAATCAATGAAATCGAACCTTTGCTAAGTTTGTTCAGCTCAAGCAGTTCATCCACTTCTATGGGTTTCATATCAGATTTCTTGCTCTCGTCTCCGACGCTTGTATCTGGATAACGAAAAAACGTGCCATTCCTGTCGGTCTTCTCAATAACATCAATGAACTTTCCCAGATCGCTCAAAAGCCGCCATTCAGTGTTCGTTTTCTTTTCAATATATTCCTTTTGAAGAATATAAAGGATGATTAGATAATCGAAGAGTTCCTTAACGCTGTGAGTTGCATACATTCTTTTCCAACGTCCCTGGGTTTGAATTTGAGGTTCATCATCACAAGAACCACCAGGTCTAAATGGAATCGAGAAATACCTGTGCAAGAGCACAATCAAAGATTTGAGATAAAGTTCAATCGAGTGACGGTACAAGAAAGTTATAGGTAAGTGCGGTAAGACTGGGCTCGCTTTTCCCTCAGTGGGATTTTCCAATTTCTTCGCTGCTTCGTGAAAACTCCACGCCATGATCCCGAATCCTGAGTCAGGATGTGTTTCAATAGGTGTAAATAGAACTTGTAACATTCAGGGCTCGTGACTGCTTTACTTTTGACGCTTGAATTCTATCTCGCCGTTTTTATCTATCGCCAGAATTTTTTCGCCAGGCTTGAACTCACCGTTCAATAATTTTAGCGCAAGCGGGTCGAGAACTTCACGTTGAATTGCGCGCTTGAGCGGGCGCGCGCCGAAGAGCGGGTCAAACCCTTCCTTCGCGAGCAACTTCGTCGCCGATTCGTCAACGTCCAGCGTCAATTGTTGTTCCTTGAGGCGTTCGCGCACGCGCTCCAATTGAATTCCTACGATGACGCCGAGTTGTTTCTCGTCGAGGCTGTGGAAAATAATGATGTCGTCGATGCGATTTAAAAATTCCGGGCGGAAATGCTGCTTGAGTTCCGCGCGCACGAGCGCTTCGACTTGCTCCTCGTTCTTGCCAGATTTCGCGTAAAATTCCTGGATGATCGGCGAGCCGATGTTGCTGGTCATGATGATCAGCGTATTCTTGAAATCAATCGTCCGCCCCTGCCCGTCAGTCAAGCGTCCGTCGTCGAGCACTTGCAGGAGAATGTTGAACACATCGCCGTGCGCCTTTTCGATTTCGTCGAAAAGCACGACACTGTAAGGCCGGCGTCGGACTGCCTCGCTCAATTGCCCGCCTTCCTCGTAACCGACGTATCCCGGCGGCGCGCCGACAAGCCTGGCAACGCTGTGCCGCTCCATGTATTCGCTCATGTCGATGCGAATCATCGCGTTCTCGTCGTCAAACAAAAATTCAGCCAGCGCGCGTGCCAACTCCGTTTTGCCGACCCCCGTCGGGCCAAGGAAAATGAACGATCCCACCGGACGGTTGGGGTCCTGCAACCCGCCACGAGCGCGCCGCACTGCGTTGGCCACCGCGGTGATCGCTTCGTCCTGTCCAATGACTCGCTGGCGAAGGCGATCCTCCATCTTGACAAGCTTTTCGCGTTCGCCTTCCAACATGCGGCTGACGGGAATTCCGGTCCAGGTCGCCACCACGCGGGCGATGTCCTCCTCGGTGACTTCCTCGTTGAGAAGGCGCTTGCCTTCGCGCTGGGAGAATTGTTTTTCAGCGGCGGCGAGTTTTCCCTGCAATTCAGGGACGCGGCCGTATTGGATTTGCGCGGCCAAATTTAAATCGCCGGAACGTTGCGCCGTTTCCTGTTGTTGACGAGCCTCTTCAAGCTGGCCGTTTAAAATCGAGATGGCGTTGATCGCGGCCTTTTCGTTTTGCCACTGCGCCTTGAGTTGCGTGGCTTGCTCGCGGAGGTTGGCAAGTTCGCGTTCGAGATTCTTGAGCCGTTGCCGCGACGCCTCGTCCTTTTCCTTGCGCAACGCGGTTTGCTCAATTTCCAACTGCATGATCTGCCGCTCCAACTGGTCGATTTCAGCGGGCATCGAATCCAATTCCATCCGCAAGCGGGAGGCTGCCTCGTCCATCAAATCGACCGCTTTGTCAGGAAGAAAACGATCTGTGATGTAGCGATGAGACAAGGTCGCGGCGGCAACCAGCGCGGCGTCCTGAATGCGAATGCCGTGATGGACTTCATAACGTTCCTTCAATCCGCGAAGGATCGCGATGGTTTCCTGCACACTCGGTTCATCGACGCGGACCGGCTGAAAACGGCGTTCCAGGGCAGGGTCTTTTTCGATGTATTTGCGGTATTCATCCAGCGTGGTCGCACCGATGCAGCGCAACTCGCCCCGGGCCAGCGGCGGTTTGAGCATGTTCGAGGCGTCATTCGCGCCTTCCGCGGCGCCCGCGCCGACAATTGTGTGCAATTCGTCGATGAACAGCAAAACCCGCCCTTCGCTCGCGGTGACTTCTTTCAGGAATGCCTTCAAGCGCTCCTCGAATTCACCGCGAAACTTTGCCCCGGCAATCATTGCGCCAAGGTCAAGCGCGACGACCTTTTTGTCCTTCAAGGACTCCGGCACATCGCCACTGACAATCCGGCGCGCCAGTCCTTCGACAATGGCGGTTTTTCCAGTTCCCGGCTCGCCGATGAGAACGGGATTGTTCTTCGTGCGTCGGGTGAGGACTTGCATGACGCGGCGGATTTCATCGTTGCGCCCAATGACGGGATCAATTTTGCCGGAGCGCGCAAGCGCCGTGAGATCGCGGCCATATTTTTCGAGCGCCTGAAATTTGTCTTCCGGGTTTTGATCGGTCACGCGCTGATTTCCGCGCAATTCCACCATCGCCTTGAGCACTGCATCGCGCTTCAACCCCTGACTCTGGAAAATCTTTTTTAGCGCTGAACCGCCTTGCTCCAGCGCACCCAACAACAAATGCTCCGTGCTGACGTATTCGTCCCGCAGCTTTCCGGCTTCGGACTCCGCCGCGTCCATGGTCTTTTTAAGGGCGGAGCCAGTGTATAAATCAGACGAAGAAGTGCCCTGGACTTTAACCTTGCGGTCGATTTCATCCTGGACCGCCGCGGAAAGCGCCGCCGGAGAAGCGCCCAGTTTCTGCGCCAAAGCAGGAACGAGGCTGTCCGCTTGAGCGAGAAGGGCCGCGACAAGGTGCTCCGCATCGACCTCTTGATTCGAATTCCGACGGGCGATTTCCTGGGCCTCCTTTAGAGCTTCCTGGGCCTTGATCGTCAGTTTTTCCAATTGCATGGGAAAACTTCTGCCTGGAATCCCAAGCTGTCAACCCCACGGCCCTCGGACTTTAGGACCGACGCATCTAACTTCCGGGTAGGGACGCTTCGCCGAAGCGTCCGCGGACGGCTCAGCGAGCCGTCCCTACCTTGCACTGATCGACGTAGCGCGAAATGCTATTTTCCGGTCTTGAGCAAATCGCCCGGGGGCGAATTGGTCGCGTCCAACGTGCCGGGGGGCGCTGTGGCGTTCAATTCCTTGATAAGCGAGTCAGTCATGTCGTTCTGGCCGGTCGTATAAAGCACGACAGGAACGAGGTTCTGGCTCTGGCCGGAAACGTCAATCACCATTGAGTAACCGGCGGCTTTGGCATCGATATCAAGTATGTGGCGAATTTCTTTGACGATGTCGTCGCGCCGTTGAAGTTGTTTCTCGCGAAGGCGCGAGCTGGCAATCTGGTTAAACTGAGTGATTGATTGCTTGTCCGTTTCCAATTCAATGTATTTCTGCTCAGCCGCTTTCTTGCTCTTTTCCCGCTCCTCAGCGGAAACCGCCTGGTCGTTGGCCTTATCGACCAGCCTCTGCCAATCTGTCTTGTGCTGCTCGGCGTTGTCGATCATCTGCTTGCCCTCTTTTTCCATATCGGCGGCTTCCAGCTTGATCGCGGCGGTGGATTGGATGGTCTTGTAGTATTTCTCAAAGACCTTGCTCATATCGACCGTGCCAATCTTTTGATCCGCGGCTTGCGTTGCGCCCGCAAGAACTACCGACACGCCGACGGCGACAACTAAAAGATTAAATTTCTTCATACGAATTAAAACGGGTGAGTGAAGCCAAACCCGAATTGGAAATGGCCACTGCTGCCCACTGTGGGATCATGCGTGATCGGGATGCCATAGTCCAGACGAAGCGGCGTTCCTCCTCCGATTGGCAGAACGATGCGCAATCCGAGCCCAACGTCGTCGCTGTAAAAGCCGCGGCCTGCGCCGGCATTAAAGCTAAACGGGTCGGGATAGACATTGCCTACGTCATAAAACGCCGCCACTCGCAGCATCGAGATGATCGGGATGCTATATTCCGCGTCGGCAAAGAAAACTGTGTCGCCGCCGAGGGGTTCGCCATAACCATCCAGTGGATCGATCGTTTGGTAACGATAGCCGCGCAAATTGTACAGTCCGCCCAGGAACCAGCGCTCGAAAATCGGCACGCGGGAACTTTGGTCCCACGGAGAAACCACTCCCGCCCGTCCATCAATTTCCAGGATGTGGCCTTTCGCGAAACCGGGGAAAAACCAGCTCGTTCGCATTTCCAGTTTGTAGAAGTCCGTGTCGCCGGGCGGCCCCGCAACACTGGCCAGAAATTCTGTGATCTGTCCGTGATCGGGCAATTTAAAGCTGTTTCGGTTGTCGTATGTCAGAGTAATCCCGAATTCCGACACGATATAGGTCCCGCGCTCAGCCATGATTTGACTGGAAATATTACCCGGCTGAAGCGTGCCGATGTGGCCTGTGCCGTTGGCGGTTGATGCGTAATTTGTTGTAAAAGTGGTGTAAAACCCGGGAAGAATAGCGATATGCGCGTCTTCGATGGTATAATTTATTCCGCCCCGGAGTCGGCCGCCAAAACCAAGCGCCTTGGTCAGGCTTAACGTCATGCCGTCAAACGTCTCGTCATATTCGTTGTTAAGACTGTTGTAATCGTCCTCGCGATGGAACAAATCCACGCCGAGCGAAAGCTGTTTGCCCAGGAACCACGGTTCGACGAATGAGAGTTCGTAGTCTTGCAGAAGTGTTCCAATCGACGCCTTCAATTGGAATTTCTGGCCCGCGCCGGTAAATGTCGGCGGGTTGAACAAATCGAAATTACCCTGCTTCAACTCCACAAATCCAACAATGCTCTCAACAGAACTAAACCCGGCGCCAAGGGTGACGTTGCCGGTATTCTTTTCCTCAACGCCAATGACCAGGTCTTTGTGATTCGGAATATCGGTGTCTTGGGCCTTGGTGTCCACTTTCTCAAAATACTGCAATTCATCCAGGCGGTTCTTGCTGATTTTGACGCGGACCATGTCGTAGGTTTCGCCCGGATACACGGCCAGCTCACGGCGAAGGACCTTGTCCTTTGTCTTGACGTTGCCTTTGATGATGATCTTTTCGATGATATCCTTGTCGCCCTCATTGATGTCGTAGGCAACATCGATCTTTCCCGTTACGGGGTTGGCCACATGGGTGCCGTTGATGCGGGTGGCGCCGTTGTTTCGTTCGTCGAGGTAGCCACGCGAGCCGTACATGTCGGTCAGTGTGTCCAAATCTTCATTGAAATTCGTTGGTGTAAACGTCCTGCCGGGCGTCAATGTCAGCTTCATCAGCTTGCGGTCAATCTTGACGCCGTTGATCAGCTCGTTGGTCGAGAAAACGTGGGCGCCCTTGATGTCCAGCGTCCCGACTGTGTACTGCTTGCCTTCGGAAACAACGATGCGGATGGTCATCCATTTTGGGTTCAGATGGTCATATTGGACATCCTTGATCGCAAAATCGATGTAACCTCTGTTCTGGTAATACTCGACCAGCTTATCCTGATCGTCCTCGAAATCGTCCTCCTTCAAAACGCCAGACCCCGTCAGCCAGGAAAACATCCAATGCCGCTTTGTCTTCAACACTTTGCGCAATTGCTTTTGCGGCAGCGTGGCATTGACGAAAATAATGTCGCGAATCTTGATCTTCGGCGTTTCGTGAATCACGAATGTGATAGTCCCCCGCCCCGCAGCTTCGTTGATCACAGGCGGTTCCGCGGTCACGGTCGTTTTTTGGTAACCGGACTTTTCGTAAAGCTCGCGCATCGCCTGCGCATCATCAAAAATTTTGCGTTCGTCGAGGGTCTGGCCGGTCTTGGAAGTGATTTTCTTTTTGAGCTTTTTGAGGCTCATCTTCTGGTTCCCGACGATCTTGATGTCCGTCAGGATCGGTTTGCCCTGCACCGCGAAAGTGACATCCAACCCGTCTGGAGTGTTTTCTTCGCCGGCGACGATTTTAAAGAAGTAGCCGGTTGCGTAGAGGTTCTTGATATCCTCATCAATCACTCCCCGATTAAACGGCTCGCCCGGCTTGGAACGAATGTTGGCGCGAATGAAATCATCGCTGACGGCAGGCGGCCCAATGTGCCGGATCAAAATGCTGTGGATCTTCGCGTTCGCATACTGCGCGCGAGCGGTCGGAATGCAAACCAGGAGCATGGCTCCGGCAATTAACGCCAGACGGATGAAAGTCTTCATCACTCAGTCATCCGACGGCGCGTCCTCGGGGCCGACTTTGGCGGCGCTCTCGAAACGGGTATAACTCTTGAGGAACGTCAGATCGACGTCGCCAGTGGGGCCGTTGCGTTGTTTGGCGATGAACAGTTTCACAGGGATGGCGTCCTGCTCCAATTCCATGGTTTCTTCTTCGCCTTCCTTCTTGGATTCGCGGTAAAGCAATCCAACGAGGTCGGCGTCCTGCTCAATGGAGCCGGACTCGCGCAGGTCCGACATTCGCGGACGCTCGCCAGGGCCGCGCTTTTCCAATTCGCGGTTAAGTTGGCTGAGGACAATGATCGGCACATTCAATTCTTTGGCCAGAGCTTTTATGCCGCCGGAAATCTCCGAGATTTCCTGCTGGCGATTTTCAGACCGTCGCGAAGTAGAATGGAGAAGCTGCAAGTAATCAATAACAAAAAGCTTGATGCCGTATTGCTGCCACATGCGCCGCGCCTTGGCCCGCATCTGCAAAATGGACAATCCGCCCGTGTCGTCGATAAACAGCGGGGCGCTGGCGAGTTTTCCGGCGGCCCCGGTCAGCTTCGGAAAGTCGCGTTCCGCCAGAAATCCGTCGCGAATGTTGCGCAAATTGACCCGTGACCGTGAGCAGAGCATTCGCAGAATAAGCTGGTCCGCAGTCATTTCCAAACTGAACACGCCCACCGGCACTTTCATATCGAGCGCCACATGCTCGGCGATGTTCATGGCCAGCGAGGTCTTTCCGACGGACGGTCGCGCCGCGATGACGATCATTTCCCCTTCATGCAAACCGGTGGTCATTTTATCGAAATCGGCGAATCCCGTGGCCACGCCAGTCAACATCCCTTGATTTTGATGAAATTCCTCGATCTTGGTGATCGCGCGATTGACCAACTCCTTGATGGTCAACGTCGCGCCGCTTGCCCGGTCTTCGCTGATCTTGAGGATATCCCGCTCGACTTCGTCCAACAGCGCATCGACTTCCCCTTCGTAATCGTAAACGCGCCCGACGACTTCCGTGCAGGTCTGGACCATTTTGCGGAGCAGATATTTCTCCAGAACGATATCCAGATAATATTGCAGGTTGGCCGCCGACGGCACCGCATCGGAAAGACTGGAAATGTAGCCAAGGCCGCCCGCGCTCTCGATTTGTTGTTTATTTTTGAGCCGTTGCTGGATGGTAATCAGGTCGATCCCCAGCTTTTCGTCGTACATTTCGGTGAGGACTTCAAAAAGCGTCTGATGCCGCAAATCGTAAAACGCCAATCGGCCAGGCTTGAGCTTTTCAATGCACTCACCCAAACAATCCGGCGGCGAAAGAAGAATGCACCCGAGCACCCCCTGCTCTGCCTCCACGGAATGCGGCGGCAGGCGGTCGATTTTCGGAATACCCGCCGTGTCGGACGACTTCCGGCGCGGTTTCTTTACTTCTGCCGACGATGCACCCGACTCGGGATTAACGGAATCAATCATGGTCGCAATACGAAACGATTTTTTCGCGCAAGTTGCGACGATGGGTTGTTGAAAGCTATTACCACGTTATCCGCAGGCTATCCACAATCGCCGTTGCCGTCGAGACTAGGTCTGGATTATTGGCGGCGCCTCGTCCTTGGACGCTTGGGAAACCAGGCGCATTCCCGTGAACCCTGCCCAAATGATGCTGAAAACGAACATGAAAATCCCAATTAGCGGCCCCAGCATGTGCGACCACAATTCCAATAGCGGTCCGAGGGGATCAGCGCCGGGGTCCTGCAAACGCGTCCAATTGGCAAGGCACCATTCGATCATGGGGAGTCCGCTTACGGCCGTAATGATCATTCCGCCGAAGGCAAACGCCATTTGAAAATAACCGACGGCGCGCCCCGCAGCCAGCGAACCGGCGCCAGGCAGCGCAAGATTCGCCGCCAGGCAGCCTTTGGCTTCGGCGCGGGTCAGCGAACGCCGGGCAGATAGCGTCAACGAGAATTTCACGATTTCTGGATGTTAGAAGAGCCTTCCGCGTTTGTAGCGATCCGGGGAGCGCGGTCGTCTCGACCGCCGTGTTTGGCGTCTCGCCAAAACACACTTCCCCGAAAAGCCAGGATGCGGGACGCGAGACGCGTCCCACCGCACCGGGACGGTCGCGCTCCCCGGATGCTCTGAACAAGTCGCAAAACCAATTTCATCGGCGCCAATTGTTACCAGCGCCAACGTTGGTGGCGGATTAAGGCGCGGCCTCCCAGCAGGCCCACGACCAAACCGTGCCAGACCAACCCAATAATTGACAAAATCAGTCCCGCCAACGCGAGGTTCTTGTCGCTGTTGTCGGAATGGCCCGCCGGCCTTTCCCGGCAAAGCGCAACCAGTGATAAAACGACTCCCAGAATCCCGCATGGCAGCCACAAACAGCACACTACAATGGACATTATTCCCAGAATCAGCCCCGCCAGCGCCATGTTGTGTTCGGTTCCCTGCTCCTTTTGAGTTGGCAAACTGACTGGCGGCGGAATTCCCCCCGGTGTCGAAACGGCGAATTCTGGGAATGACGACAGCGGTTTCCAATCGGTCGCGCCGTCCGGCTGCAGGAGCGTGGCGTGATTGACGCGTCCTTCCGCGAGCCATTGGCGAAGCAATTCCGCAGTCACGGGGCCGTAAATTTGATTGTCGGTTCCAATGACCTTGTACATAAACATTTCGCATCAGCGCATGTTGCGCGCGATTCCAAACACCACCGTCACAACCACCAGCGACCATCCGACGATCGGTCGAGTAATAATTCCCGGCCAGCGCCAACCGAAAGCCAGTCGCACCAATTCGCGAAGCGCCAGCCACCCCGCAAACGGCATCACCGCGATCAGCAATGGATTAAACCGCCAGGCAGCGGCGATATTGCCATGCGTCAGTTGATGCAGCGCGCGCAACGACCCGCATCCGGGACATTCCCATCCGGTTAGTTGATGGAAAGCGCACAACGGAAAAAACCCGGCAGTCTCAGGATCAAACACGTAAAGAACAACACCAGCAATCGCAACCGAAAGCAACCCTGTCACGATGAAAAAATTCCAAATCAAAGAAGTGGGGGAACGAAAATTCATGGCTTGACCTCTGCCACAAGATCGAGGGAAAACGCGGTTGTCTCGCCGAAGGGATCAGAAGTCAACGCTGCCTCTTCTTTAAGAATTATTTCTCGCAGAAGCGCAGAGACCGCAGAGATGCGATTGACATTATTGTTTTCTCTGCGGTCTCTGCGCCTCTGCGCGAAAAAACCTTCCCAAATAAACCGCGATAAGTATTCAGCAGTGAAATCGCAAGCGTGCATCATTCCAGATATGGACATCAATGGGTTATGATTGCGGAAGGGAATTCTGAAAGTTCTGCAAATTTTGCAACAACCCTGGGTTGATCATCATATAGACGACAGAGATGATCAGCATCACCAGCGCGATTGCTCCCAGCACAATGCCCGTGATGGCAAAACCTGAGCCGCGCATCTCTGGATGTTGTTTCAATTGCGACAGCGCCACTGCGCCCAAAATAATGCTGACCGGCCCAATGATCTGGCAGCAGCAGAGAATGCTGATAATCCCCGTCACCATCGACCAAACTGCCATCTGGCTAGTTTTGCCGGCGGTCGGCGTCATCATGGCAATGGGAGAGAACGGCAAAGGCGGCGCGGGTCGAGGCAGGATCGTTGCAAACTCCGGCAATTCCGCCATCGTCCTCCATTCGGTTCCCCCGACAGCCATGACGCGAGTTTGCGCGTTGACTCGCCCCTCGGAAATCCATTGTCGGAGCTGATCCGCGCTGATTGGCCCATACTCCTTCTGATCGGCTCCGATGATTTTATACATCGTCGAAACATGCCCCTTTTCCGCAGACGGCGCAAGCCATCAGCATGGCATTGTCAAAACTCTTTCGTAAAATTCCAAGCCATTAAATGGTTGTCGCTGCATCACTCGCGTGCTAGTTTTCAAGCGTGAGCAAACTCGAGGAAATTGAAGCCGCTGCGGAAGCGCTCGACCGGGAAGAGAAACAGCAACTGATGCTTTTTCTCGCCACCCGAATGCGAGAGCAAGGAACTCAATTGCCTGAACCTCGAAAATTCTCTCGCGATCAAATGGCTGCCTGGATCGCAGAGGATGAAGCGGACATGCGTCGCTTTGAGCAGGGCAAGTGAGGCTGTTTCTTGATACTAGCGTCCTTTTGGCTGCGTGCGGATCCTCAGCCGGAGCTTCCCGAGAAATCTTTCATCGTGCGAACGCCAACAATTGGATACTCATCATCACTCCGTACGTAAACGAGGAGGTCCTGAGAAATTTGCCCGATTTTCCTCCTTCAGCAAGCGCCGCGTGGGCTCAATTGCGGACAAAGCTATTAATCATGGGCGATGTTCTCACGCTGGATCGACCGACCGTATTTCCTGTCGGAAAAGATCGCCCGATTCTCTTTAGCGCACTGGCATGGGCTGACGTTCTGCTTACACTTGACAGAGGAGATTTTGGCGTGTTCATGGAAAAACCGTTTTACGACCTGCTCGTGTTGAAACCAGGAGTTTTTCTTGAGCGCGAACGAAATGCAGGGCGGCTCCTGTAATCGAACGCTTGTGTCGAAAAGCATCCTTTTACGGATTCGAGGCTCCCGTTTTGTTCTGATACTGCCGCAATTGCGCCTCCAACATTTCTGCAAGCGCCTTATTATTCTGTTCCAATGCAATGCGACGCGCTTGTTCGGCGATCGGCACAGCTTCGGCGCGTTTTCCTGACTCCGCGTATGCCGCGGCCAATGTTCCAAGGATGATCGGACTCCGATTCTGGCTGCGCTCACTGGCTTGTTTCGCGATGGTCACCGCTTCAGCGCCGTTTCGCAAGGCGCGATCCGGGCAGGTCGCCAGCAACCACGCCAGATTATTAGCGGGTTCATCCCAATCAGGACGGAGCTTCAAAGCCTGCCGATATTCTAAGATTGCTTTCGCGTACTGATTTGTTTGCGCAAGGGCGTTTGCTAGTTTGTAGTGAATCGCCGCAACACTCAAATCGATGGCCAACGCGCGTTGGAGGCAATCAATGGCTTCGGCTGGTTGCTTATTATCCAGAAAGGCGCAGCCGAGGTTGTAATAGGCTTCCCCATAATTCGGCCGTAGTTTGAGGGCTTTTTCAAAATTCGCCACAGCCTTGGTAATATCGCCCACCTGCAAATAGACGTATCCCATATTGTTGTAATCAGGAGCGTGATCGGCCCAACCGGCGGAGTCTGGTTCGGCGGTTAGCGCCTTGGTGAAAAAATCAATGGCTTCGGGATAGTTTTTCTCAGCCATTGCATCGCAGCCGAGGTTGTAGCAGGCGACATAGGAACCGCCCGTCGCTTCATCAGCGTGCGCAAAAAGCGTGTGAGTATTCCGCCAATAAGGAAGCTGCATCGAAGTCAATACTATGCACGCAAGAATTGTCAATCCTTCGGCCAACGCCGCGAGAGGACGCGGTAATTTTCCACTGTCAACACAATCGCGAACGGCCCACGTCACCATGATCCAAAGCCCGACAGTCGAAAGATAACTGTACCGGTCCGCCATCGCCTGGTTGCCAACCTGCACCAGGCCAATCGTCGGAACGAGCATTCCGAGAAACCAGCACCAACCTACGGCCAAGTACGGTTGAGCTTTCAAACGTTGAACGACCACGATGCTTACCCCAGCCAACACGACAATCGCACCGAGGACTTCCATCGTTCCCAAGGGCCGATGGGGATAATGAACAGCGAGATTCACCGGCCAGAAGTTCTTCTCGATATATCGCACATAAGCGACCGGAACATTGGCAAGCCTCGATAGCAGCGGATAGCTTCCCAAGGACTGGACCGCTCCAAATCGGCGTTGAATTAAAAACGTCACCACGCTTTCCGCCGCCGCCAGCATCAGAAACGGAATTTTCTCCATAACAAGCCGCCAGCGAAACGCCGGTCCAAATTCCAACCGCCCCAATGGCCAGTAATCCAACAGCAACAGCACAAATGGCAGCGTCACCAACATTGGCTTCGCCATTAAACCCAACGCGAAAAATACCAGTGCCAGTATGTAAAAAATTTGGCGGTTCGGCTTTTCCGCTTTCACCCTCTCCGCGTAACCCACGTAAGCCAGCGCCGTCAGCATCCAGAAAAAGGTGCTCAGCACATCCTTCCGTTCGGCAATCCAGGCGACTGACTCGACGTGAAGAGGATGCAGCGCAAACATCGCCGCGACAAATGCGCTCGGCCACAGAGCGCCGGTCAACCGCCACAAAAGCAAAAGGAGCAGAACGGCGTTCGCTGTGTGAATAAGCAGGTTTGTCAGGTGATGGCCTGCCGGTTGAAGCCCGTAAAGCTGGCAGTCAACCATGTGCGACAACCAGGTCACCGGATGCCAATTTGAAGCATGGTCGGTTGTCAAAGCCCACCCGATGCTGTGCAGGTTTAAGCCCTGCTGGACATCCTTGTTTTCAGTGACGTAATCCTGGTCGTCATAACGAATAAAGCCATAACGAGTTGCGGGTAAAAACAAAGCCATCGTCACCAGCGCAAGCAAGATGCAAACAATCCATCTCTGCCGTTGGCTTCCAGGCTCTGTCATCGTTTTCAAGTGTACGAGAATTCCGGTCAAAAATGAATCCTTTATCCAGACATCAAATTTTGTATCAGCCCGTCTATCAAGGAATCCTCGCAAAAAAACCTGTTTGAAAATAGTTGACCATTTGGTCGAATTGAGCAAGAGTTGGGTATGGGCAGAGTAAGCGATGCCAGAGAGAAGCTGATGAGCGCCATTTTGGAACTCATTTGGTCTGGCTCCTACGGGAACACGACGATTGACCAGATTTGTGAGCGGGCGGGCGTCAAAAAAGGCAGTTTCTACTATTTTTTTGAATCAAAGGCCGATCTGGCGGCGGCGGCCTTTGACGCCAATTGGCAGATTAGGCGCGCAGAGCTTGATGCGATCTTTTCGCCGACCGTTCCACCTTTGGAACGGCTTCAAAAATACTGCGATTTCAATTATCGTTTTCAGAACGAGATCAAGTCTCGGTTTGGCATGGTGCTGGGATGCCCCCTATTTGCCTTGGGTGCAGAGGTTTGCACTCATGAAGACCTCTTGCGGAAGAAGATTCAGGAAATTCTCGAGTACAAGAGGAAATACCTCGAATCCGCCATTCGCGACGCTCATGCCTGCGGGTTAATTAACGCCCCGGACCCGGCGTGCTCCGCGCGAATGATTCTGGCGTATTACGAGGGGATTCTCACCCAGGCGCGCATCCATAATTCCGTCGAAGGCTTGCGGGAAAGCGCGGCGGGCATTTTTATCATGTTGGGCGTCAAGCAGAACAGTGCCGTGATCGCATAATTTAAATTTTTTTGAACAAATACTATACCAGATAGTCAACTATTATAGGGATATATTATGAAGCTGAATCAAACAAAACATTTAGGTAAAAGCAGGATTCCCAGCTCCAGAGTCACGCTGTCGCCGTCGCGTTCGCCGCGCCGCTGGCATGTTTCGGAGCCGGCTCCTGAAACCCCCGTCGCAACGGAAAACCCAGTCCCGACTCAGACAGAATCGCTGCACGGCGACACATTGCAACTTTATCTCCGCGAGATTGGCCAGGTTAAACTGCTGACTCCCGACGAAGAAATCAAACTGGCCCGCCGCGTTCAAAAGCACGATAAGCGGGCGCGCGAACAAATGATTACTGCCAACCTCCGGTTGGTCGTGAAGATTGCGCGCGATTACGAGAATTTGGGGCTTCCCCTGCTCGATTTGATTAACGAAGGCAACATTGGCCTCATGAAAGGTGTCGAGCGATTCAATCCCGATAAGGGCGCGAAACTTTCCACTTACGCCGCGTGGTGGATCAAGCAGTCGATCATGTCCGCGCTGGCTAATCAGTCCAAGACGATCCGCCTTCCAGCTCACGTCGTGGAGCGCGTCGGAAAAATGCGCCGCGCCGAAATGAAGCTGCACGACATATTGCAGCGCGAGCCGACCGATCAGGAATTGGGCGACGAAGTGGGTTTGGATGCGCGCCGGATTCGGCGATATCGTGAAGCCTCACGCTCGCCGGTCTCGCTCGACGCTCCGATGGGCGACGATGAGTCGGAGAAAATCTCCGAAGTTGTGGCCGATCCGAATGCCGTAGCGCCGTTTGAGCGGATGCTCAAAGAGAACGATGCTGGTTTGGTGCGGGAAGCGCTTTCGGTTCTAAATGAACGCGAAATGACCATTCTTTCGATGCGGTTTGGATTGAACGATCAAGCTCCCAAGACGTTGGAGGAAGTGGGCGCGCATTTCCAGGTTTCGCGCGAACGCATCCGCCAGATACAGGACGAGGCGTTGCAAAAAATGCGCCGAACCATCGAAAAACAGGAAGCGCCGTTGAACGAAGCCTCCGCACTGGCTGCGTAATATAGTAAATTCGTCGCACCCGCGCGTTTTCTTGAAAAGGGAGAACGCGCGGGTTGCTTTTGGACGAGGTGCTAAAAATGTGCTAAAAGTCTTATGCATGAAATCCGTAGAGTCATGAGTGGCGTACGTAGTGTTAGCCTTCTTGTTGACTTTTCATACTTGCACTCTGGAAATAGACCCCCATGCGATTGTGCGGGTCTGCCCCCATTTTTCGTAGAACTATGCTGACATTTGCGTAGTCTGCACTACGATTCGGTCAGTGAACCCAAATGGACTAAAATCCTGCCCGTTCTGTAGTGAGCGAATTCAAATCACTGCGATAAAGTGTCGGTATTGCGGCGAATGGCTCCAAGCTAAACCACAACCTGAGCCGGAGCGGGTATTAAAACAAAGTGAGGTTGAATTTTCACCGGGAGACGATGCTGATAGAGGGGAGAATGCAAAGGGTTCGGGTAAGACTGGGGCGAACGTACCAACTGCGACGGGAGAAGGATGCGCAGGAGTGCCTGTGGCCAGTGCGACGCGACCATTCCTAACACAAAAACGGATAACAGGCGTGAGTTTCGTACTGTTGACTTTAGCAACTGGCATGATGGGATATTTCTTAAGAAATCTCGATTTTAACAACAGTGCCGCAAACGAAAAGCTGCTGGAGGCGATTTTCCGAATGGTCTTTTGTGCCGGGCTATTCGGATGGGTATTCCGACGGAGCAAGGGAAAGCAACCGAGTTATGCGTTATTCGCGTTCTCGTTAGCGTGTGCAATTCAAGCGGTTGTTTTTGTGTACAATTTCGGTGCCGGATTTGCAGCCGGGCAGCGCGAATCCAGGAACCAGCGCACCGAGCAGTTGCGAGACATGGCGGAACAGATGACAAATGAGGGAAGCGTAAGACTACGTGCGGCGTCGGGTGACTCTGAGACGGACGTAGCGATGGGGCCGGTGGTAGATTTTCTCAACGACTTCAAAAAGGTAATTCGCGCTATGGATACAGAGGTGAGCGGTGATTTGAACGTGTTCTCGCAAACGGTATTAACCAACAAATCGGTGATTGAATCGGAAATTCAAAAGCGGTCCGGAAATGAAGAATCGATTCGCAAGTTCCAAGGACAGGTGCCGGAAATGTTTGCCTCGGGCCGACAGAAATTTGATTCGCTTGCGATTTCTGATGAAACGAAGAGAGCTGGGCGTACAGGCTTTGACAACGCAATGAAAAAGCAAATGCCAGCAATAACAGAAATGTTGAGGCTGCGCTTCCTAAAACAGAAGACGGAGGAGGACTTGCTGGAATTCTTGTACGCAGAATTCAACAATTACCATATAGCCGGTAGGTCGGTTGTATTTAACGGGCCGCAGAAACGAGATGAGTACGAACGATTGACAAGCGCTATTGAAAAAGCGGAACAAGAGGCGGACGCATTCCGGGCTCGTTCAATCGGCACACAGGAAAAGATCCTAGGCGATACGGCAACTCAAACTGGCAATTGACGGTATGAAATCGGGTTTTTATCGCGCGATCGCTTCTGACAGTGGCGAGCGACGGGTACATCACGAACTGGAAAGACGACCTTGGGTGATGAATGATTTGTTTGATCGTTGCAGGGGTGGGTTCGTCGTTTCGCATTTTCGTCTTGGTGATGAGTACGAGGCCGATTTTGTTGTATTGCATGGTTTTTCTGGAGGTTGGGACGTTCATTTGGTTGAGCTTGAGCCGCCAGCGGAGTCGCCTTTTAATGCAAAGGGTGACTATAGTGCCCGTCTGAATCACGCTGCCGGACAGATTCGTCGCTGGAAGCAGTTTGTCAAACAAGGTGACAAGAGAGATTATTTTTTCTCACAGCTTCGCAGGGCAATTATGGAAAAAGACTTGTTGTGGGGTGACGGAAGAGAACCGCTTGACTCGGCGTCTATGCCGCTGACTGATTCGAGGTCTTCGATATTCATGCACTATCATGTAATCATGGGCCGACGAGGGAGTCTTGCTCCAAAAGAACTTGTGCAAAAGGCGTGGCTTCGGGAGACAGACAATTTCGAGTTAATAACGTATGACCGGGTGTTGGAAGTGTGGAAACGTCAATTAAAGGACGGAACTTATCCGAGGCCATCTCCCTTAAAACCGAAAAGGAAAGGCCATAGACGCATATCTCGGACGGCTCGGCGAGCCGTCCCTACCAGTCAACTGCAAAATTCAGGCTGTGATTCTTGACGAATTGCAGCAAATCTTTTCCAGCCTATGTCACGTTTGACCATTCCGCCCAATGACGTTGCAGTTTTTCCAAAAGCCTGGCGTCTGCGGAGGGAAATTCGTATTTACCAATCTCATCGCGCGTTATCCACGCAACTTCCGCGCAGTCGATTGCCTGGGCTTCGTGGCGGGTCCAGCGACAGAGGAAAAATCTCAATTCAACAGTCCGTTCGGGATATTCGTGCGTGAGCGATTCGACCATTCCTCCCACTTCCGCCTCGATGCCCAGTTCCTCAGTCAGTTCGCGGCGCAGGCATTGCTCGAAAGTCTCGCCTGCTTCGCGTTTTCCGCCGGGAAATTCCCAGAGGTTTCCGAGGTGGACTTCCGGTCGCCGCCGGGCGATGAGTAATTTGCCGTCGCGAAAAACCAACCCGGCCGCGACCTCAATGATCAAGCCTTCCCTCGCCCGATGCTCTTGTAGAGGAATCCCAAACGTTCCATCTCCTCGAGATCGAACATATTTCGCCCGTCAAAAATGATGGGATGCGTCAGGTTTTTCCGCGCCCGTTCCAGATCGAGTTTCTTGAATTGGGGCCATTCCGTCGCGATAATCAGGGCGTCGCATCCTTCGGCCACTTCGTTCATGTCGGCGACAAAAGTGACGTCATGCAACACAGCCTTGGCCTTGTCCATCGCCTGGGGATCGTAAACACGCAAAGCAGCGCCTTCTTTCTGAAGCCGCTGGCACAATTCGATTGCGGGCGAAGAACGCACGTCGTCCGTGTTCTGTTTGAATGCCAAACCCAGGACTCCAAGAGTTTTCCCCTTGAGCACCCACAGAGTGTCGTAAATCTTTTTCAGAAAGCGGTTCATCTGCTCCGCGTTGATGCGCTGCACTTCCTTAAGCAACCCGAAGGAATAACCCATTGCCTCAGAAATGTGGATGAACGCGCTCAAGTCTTTCGGAAAACAACTGCCGCCAAAACCGAGCGACGCATCCAGGAACCGCCGCCCGATCCGCGCATCCATTCCCATGCCGGCCGCAACCTCCTGCACGTTAGCCCCGGAAGCTTCGCACAAGACAGAAACCGCGTTGATGTAGGAAATTTTCAGGGCGAGGAATGAATTGGCCGCGTGTTTTATCAATTCGGCTGAATTGATGTCCGTCACGACGATGGGCGCGTTGTACGGCGCATAAACGTCCTTCATCGATTGCACTGGACGCTGCGACGCCACGCCGACGACCACGCGGTCCGGCTTCATGAAATCGTCCACGGCGAACCCCTCGCGCAGGAATTCGGGATTACTCACCACGTCAAAATCCACCTTTGATTTGCAATAACGTTTGATGGTTTCGGCGACTTTTTCGCCAGTCTTGACGGGCACCGTGCTTTTGTCAACTATTATTTTATAAGCGCTCATCGCCGCGGCAATTTCCCGCGACACACCCTCGATGAAACTCAGGTCAACCGATCCGTCCGGCTGCGGCGGCGTCGGGACGGCGATGAAAATGACATCGGAATTCTCGACCCCTTCATTGGTGCTGGCAGTAAAGCGGATGCGTCCAGCGGCGATGTTTTTGCGCACAAGTTCCTCAAGGCCCGGTTCGTAGATGGGCATTCCGCCGTTCTTGAGCAATTCGACTTTTTTTGCGTCCCGATCGACGCAAATGACATTATGTCCCGCCTCGGCGAAGCAAGTGCCAGTGACTAATCCAACGTAACCTGTGCCAATGACGCTGAGATTCATGAGTGGATTACGGCTTTTTGGTCGGAGCGGCGCTGGAATTCGCGGGGAAGTTCAACAAATTCAAACCTTGGCCCTGCGGTTTCGCAGCGGGCGTGGTTGCAGGAGCAGGAGCCGGAGCGGCAGTTTTTGCGGACGAGGGCGCTGGAGCCGTTCCCGGAGGAGGCGCCTGACTTTGACGCAATTCGGGATGTTTCGCGAGCAACAGTTCGCCGCGCTCGCGTGCCTCGGCAGCCCAAGGATCGTAAGGGTTTTGGGACCGGGCCAGTTCGCTATAAAAAGTCAGCGCTTGATCAGGTCGATTTTCCTGCTCGTAAAGGCGGGCCATCGTTAATTTGGCCGGCTCAGCCACGTTCAATTCTGTTGCGTAGGCCGAGACAACCGCTTGATACTTTTGAAGCGCTTCAGAATTTTTTCCCTGCGCTTCGAGGCTGGCCGCCACTCCCATCTTCGCCTGCGCAATCAGCAGGCTGTCTGGATAATCTGTGATAAACTGCGAGAAGGCGCGTTCTGATTCAGTGTAATTTCCATCAGTGAACAATCGTCCCGCCCCCAGCAATGACGAATATTCTCCGGCGCTCGTATTCGGATATTGCTTCGCGATATCGAGGTAGGCGCTCGGCGGCGGCGCAAGCACAGCAGCGCTTTGGCCCGACCCAACGGGAAGCTCAAAAAGCTTCGCGTCGGCATTTTCGGCGTTTTGGGCTTTGTTCCAGGACATGAGGCCGATGCCCAAGCCCACGGCGGCCACCACGCCGACGCCGATGAGCAGCGGTTTGCGGCGCGCATGGACCCAGGCAATGATCCTATAATAGGTTTCAACCGAATTCGGTTGCGTTGTTTCAGCTTCCATACTTCAAAAGGGGGGAAATTGTCTCTCTAACCCAAAAAAAGGCAAGCGCAAACGTCTCCTTGGCGCGATTCGCAAATTATCCGCGCTCGATGGATGCAAAGGCGTTGTGGTTGTGGATGCTTTCGTAATTCTCGGCATCAACCTTATACCATGCCACGTCGGGGTGCGCGTTGAGCTTTAACGCCACGTTGCGGACGAGGTCTTCAACGAACACCGGATTTTCGTAAGCCCGCTCAGTAACGGCTTTTTCGTCCTGGCGTTTTAAAAGGGAGTAAAGTTCCGAACTGGCGCAGCCTTCCACCAGCGCGATCAAATCTTCAATCCAGATTGCCTTGCGCGACCGCACTTGCGCGGTCACCAATCCCCGCTGGTTATGCGCGCCATGGCGTGAAATTGCCTTGGAGCAAGGGCACAATGTCGTGACGCCAACTTTCACAGTCAGCATGAAGTCGATTTCTTTTCCGTTGGCAGTGGCGTCAAAGCGGGCGACGTAGTCCATGACGCTTTCCATCTCGGACACCGGCGCCTTTTTGGAGAGAAAAAACGGAAATTCCATTTCCAGATGCGCCACGGAGGCCTTCAGCTTCGTCTGCATTTCGCGAAGGATGTCTTCGATGTTCTCGACATGCACGATGTGGCCATGCGAATTGAGGACTTCAATGAACCGGCTCATGTGCGTCCCTTTGAATTCGTGCGGCAGATCGACGAACATTCCGATTGTGGCGATGGTGTTCTGCAAACTCCGGGCCTTGTCGCGAATTTGGATCGGAAAACGCAAACCGCGCACGCCAACTTTGTCGATCCGCAACTTGCGATAGTCGCGTTCGCTCTGCTTGTCGTGCATCGCGTCGGCCTTGGGGGCTGTTTTGAGCATAATAAAAAAATGAACCCGGCTACGCAGCCGCGTTTTCGGGGCTTTCGCGGAGGGCAATGAGCTTGTCAGCGGTCACCGGCAATACGGCGTAAGCGCGACCGTCACGACCGGAAAACTCAACCTCAAACGCGCTTCCGTCATAAGCCATAACAACGGTGCCGACCTGGCCGCGACGGAGGAGCAAGGGATCGCCCGTCAGGAAGTGCCCCGTGCGAATATCTTCCAGGAGGGCAACGGAATCGTGCAGGTGAATTTCAGAGTTCACACCTTATACTATAAAACAGTTTATTGTTCGTGGGAAGTCCTCAATGCCGGCTAAGCCACGAAGGCGGATCGCCACCTTTCGTTAAGTGGTCAACAAAGTACTGATTGGCCATCGTTTGAATAACCTCATAACCACACCACGACAACGACGTAAAACGCTTATTGTCAGTAATCTGCCACGGGCGTATGAAACGAAAACCGCACTGAATCTTATTGCCGTAAATGAATGTCCATGGACCGAGAGAGTCCAGAGAAAAGTCCCTGTAACCTAAAATGCTGCCTCCAGAGTTTGTGATCGCGCGAATGTGCATAATCCCCTGTTCGATAAATGCACTTCCGGAGATCGATTCATTTGTCGGTTTGCTTGGCCCATGCCAGTCGAGCAACCCGCCCAGAAATGCGACTCGGCTGCCTGGCATGCCTTCCGGCAGAAGCTCAACGACACGCCCGCAGGCAAATCTGCCATTGCTTAACGGAATCGACCAAAAGTCTCCCGGGGTCAATCGTTTGCTTGACTTTGGAACAAATGGATATGAGATTTTATCTTTCAATTACTCTGTAGGCGAAAGAATATATTTCCTACCGGCGACGGAATCGTAAGAACACTCGTGCCGTTGCTATAAATGAAGTTGTTGTTTGGGGTCCAAACACCGGTTGCCAAATCAGTTGTCTGCAACAACGCGTTTGTGGAGGTTGGATGCCACGATACGACGACGCTTCCGTTGGTAAGTGCGATGTTTAGAGCTTGAAGTCCTCCGCTGTTTTCACCAATAACGCGATCGCCAATATTCACCGCAATCGCGTAATTCCGCCCGCCATCGTTATAAAGTGGATAGGACGAACTTGGCAATTGAAGGACATCTCCGACAATGGGCATTGCGAGAACGCCCCCACTATAATAAGCGGTGGAAGGTCCGCCAGTATCGGTCGTCAAAGGAATCCCGCGGCCGTAATGGGCGATCACATCTCCCACTTCAAGATTGAATGGCGGCACAGCGAAAAAGTTCGTGCCGACATCTGCAACAGTCAGCGTGCCCGAATCGGCCATCACCTGAAAATTGCTGCCCACAGGCCGGAGAACATACGCGTTGAACGTAGCGCCTGCTACCGGTCCTGCGTTGCCGGAATTTTGTCCCCAAGTCACGATGTCCTGGAGCGTCCCGGCGTTTGTTACCGTGAAATCCGTCGCGAATATTGTATCGCCCTGAGCTTCGTCGGTGTTAAAGAAGCGGTTCGAGAGCGAGTTTCCCTCGAGAATAATGTGTTGTGCGAAGGCGGAATTGAAGCTGATTAACGAAATTGCCAGGCAAAACAAACCTCGAAAAGTTGCAGTCATATAAAAGAAAGGTTTTCCACTGTTCTTGTGATCTCGGATAAGCCCGCCAGATGCGTGTTGTTTTTCCCAAAGGACCTTCCAAGTAACCGACACCTTATTTCAATTTACAGAGAACCGGCAAGTCCAAAAAAATTTGATGAACAGCATGCAACTTTCCAACTGGCTAAGATTTTATCCATCAGCACGTTAAGCGACTTGCTCGCGTCCCAATTGATTAAAAGGTTTTTATTTGACTTAAGGAGTTACGAAAACCCGCCGATGCAGGGAATTGATGAAACATCTTCTACTGCTCGGCGTCGCTTGCGTAGCGCTGGCATTGCCATCCTTTGGCCAGACCCTGCCTTCCAACGATAATTTCGCCAATCGCACTGTGCTCACAGGAAATTCCGTTGCGTTTTCCGGAACATTGGCAGGCGCCACGACGGAACCTAACGAGGCTGCGGGTGGATTCTTTTCAGACTTCTTCACTGAACCTCGATCGGTTTGGTGGACCTGGACAGCCACGAAAACATCGTTGGTAACTATTGAAATGACTGGGGCTTCTCAGGACAGCGGCGGCTTCAATCCTTCCGACGGAATGTTTATATACAATACGACGAATCTTAACATTAAATCGACCCCGATGGCAGAGTTCTTCCTGGACCTCTCGTTTCTCTGCGACGCTGTAACATTTTCTGCAACCGAAGGAACCAGTTATCAATTCCAAATGTTGGGGAATACTCCAACAGCATATCAGTTCCAACTTACAGCGTCCGACGCCCCCTTGATTCTTCAAGCGCCGCGAAACCTGACCGTCTCCTCCAACGGAAGCACTTTGTTTACCGTTGTGGCGGAGGGATACAGGCCGTTGAGTTATCAATGGCAATTCGCCGGCACAAATTTGCCGGGCCAAACCGTCGCAATGCTCGCTCTGACAAATATCGATGGTAGCCAGGCGGGAAGTTATACGGTTGTAGTTACCAACATCGGCGGGGCTGTTACGAGCGCACCGGCGATGCTGTTCGTCAGTTCATCGAACGTGTCGCCAATCTTGACCGCGATGCCCGGTGAAACTGGACAATTTGGCTTTGGGTTGACCGGCGAAGTTGGGCGCTATTATCGCATTGAGTCTTCCGTTGATTTAGTGAATTGGACGAACGATTACACTTTTCCGAGGCATATTTATTCCAATGATCCCGGGATCGATTTCGACAACCCCAAATTGACGAGCGTTGTCTTTAATACGAATGGCTCTTCGTTATTTAGTGTGAGCAGTATAGTGGCGGGAAAGTTTTTGCGCGCTTCGCAGTATCAGCCAGCCAACGAGATTTGCATTAACAACTTGAGGCAGATTCGTTTCGCCAAAGCGCTCTGGTTGCGAGACGACCCGATGACGAATGGCCAGGCGAGGTCGGACACTCTTGTTGGTGTCGATATACAAAAATATTTTCTAAACGGGAACCTGCCGCATTGTCCTCTCGACACAAGCGCTTCATGGGACAATTCTTATAACGCAGGTGTAGGCAGTTGCGACTCCACTCCAGGGTGCCAAATAGATTGGACGAACCATATTCTCGAAGAGCCGCAATAGTCCCAAACCATTGCTCTTCGAGTCTAATCACATAGCTACTCCCTATCCGTCTTCTTTTTTGCGCGGCGCTTGGCGTCAAGGAGTCGGCTGGTGGAGGTTTGGCCTTCATCGGGCGGTTTTACGGCGGGTGAAGGTGATGCGGCGGGCGACGACGGAGAATCAGGGCCCGGGCGCAACGGGGTCTCGATTTGCGCGGGCTTCTCAGGCTCGAAAAGCGAGGGGTTGGGCGCGGGCGCGGTTCGTTCGGAACGCACCTGGCCGCGTCGAGTCAACAATGCGGACAGCGATTCGTCGGCTTCCTTCGCGCGCGGTTTTCCTTTCCAGAAAAATATCCAGCGGCGCAATCTGTCCGTCGCCCGAAGCAATTCAGCTTTGTCAAGTTGAATTCTTCGCACCGCCACATCCAGCGGGAATAGCAGAATTGCGAACTTCAGCAGCCAATCGCGCAAGTCCAGCGGTTGAAACGTCTTCACGCGATCGTGCGTGAAAGGGTTGTCGATATTCGGGTCGAGCACTTTTCCCCCGCCCAATTCGGCCAGGCGGCGCAACAGATTCAAGTTCGGGCCGGAGTCATCAAACTCCGGCGAATAGTTGACGCTCAGGCCGAGCGCCTGGGATTGTCCATTGGCGCGGTCGGTCAGGTTCATCAAATAAGCGCCGACTTCCTTGGTCGGAAAAGTGGCGTCGTAACGCCCCGCGCCGGTTTGCTCGAGTTGGAGAACTTGCTTGTCCCCTTTCGGCCCGACGACGAGCAATTGGAGATTCAGAAAATTTCGGTAGTGCCCTTCGGAATCGACCGCTTCGACGCTGACGTGCCCTTCACCCTTTTGCACGGCGACTTCGGTGTTGAAATCCGCGGCGTCGAGCCGGCGCAAACTCCACTGGGCGGCTTGCAGCCAAAACTGCCGATACTTGTCCCAACTCATCCAATCCGCGGCCCACTTCGCGCGCGCATCGGAGGTGAACGCGACGGTTCGCCCCAAGCCGTATTGCCAATGCGCCAGCAGCGGATCGCCCTTTTGCGTGACAAGAGGAATTTCCGCGCGGCCTTTGGCCGTCGTGCAAACATAGCCGCGGAGTTGCGGATATTCGTCCGCGCCGATGCCCTTGGTGATTTCACTCAACGAACGCGTTTGCGGTTTGAACGGCTCTTCAAAAATGGCGGACTTCAAAATGACCGAAGCTTCCTTGATGAAAATCTGCGGAAGGTCCGACGCCGAATCAACCGCCCAAAATCGCCCGTGCCCTTCCGCCGCCATGTAAGACATCGTGTCCGGCGCAACGTGGCCGCCGATCATGACGGTGCTGATGGTGATTTTATGACTGACAATGTCCTGGAGGAGCGTTTTGCTCGGCGCAGTCGGATCGCCATCGCTGAAAACAATCAGATGTTTGAGGTTCGCGGTCGATTTGATCAACGCCTCGTAGGCGGATTGCATCGGCTGCTCGAAGCCGGGCATGTCGCCGGGGTTCATGCCTGAAATTGCGTGGCCCATTTCCCTTTTGTCGCCGACTTTTGACACCGGAAAAAGCCAGTGATCGTTGCCGTCCCAGAGCACGATGCCCATTTCGTCCTGCGGCCCAAGGGCATCGAGCGCCGCGTAGGCGATGTCGCGCGCCCAACCGTTCCCGCCGGGAAATTCAGTCGCATGGCAAACGATGGCCAGCGCGCCGTTGGGCAGGACTTTTTTGCTGCTCAATTCCATATCGACCGGGAGCATGGTTTCCAACGGCGTTCCGCGATACCCGCCGGCCGCAAAAGTTTCCTCGCCGCCGACGCAAACCAGTCCGACGCCGAAATCGCGCACGACGCTTTCCAGTAACCGCATGGAGTCAATACCAACATCGCCGGCGGAGAGGTTGCTTAGAAAAATCGTGTCGTAACTTTGCAATTCGGCCAGTGTGTCGGGACATTTTTCCACGACCTTCACTTCGAGTTTGCCGCTCTGAAGCGCATCGACCAGGGGCTGATCCTTTTTGGGATCGCTGGAAACAATCAGGACGCGGGGATTGCCACGCACGGTGGCGAAGGCGATGCCGCGATTGTTTTGCGGAACCGTGTCGCCGGGGGCGTCGAGCTGGACGTCGTATTTGTAAAAGCCCGTGCTGTCGAGGGTTTGCGGGAACGTCAATAAATTTTTTCCCGCGTTCAATTCGATGCGCTGTTCGCCCATCTGCGCTTCGTTGAGGTAGAGGCGGATTGTCGCGCTCTGAGCCTTGTCGGCCTGCGCGAAAATTTTCACGTCGAACGTCTGGCCCTTTTTAACGGCGGTCGGCACGGTCAATTTTTGGATGGAAACATCGTTGCCGCGAGTTGCGCCCAAAGGCAGAACGTCCAGACTGACACCCAACGGACGGGCCGCCGCCAGCGCGGAAACGGCGTCGCCAATATTTTCGTTGCCATCGGACAAAAGAACCAATCGCTTTTGGCCGGTCTCAGGAAACGCCGCCGCGCCAAGGCGGATCGCGCTGGCAATGTCAGTGCGTTCCGCGCCAACGACGGCTTGAATTTGGCGCAAGTCCACGAGCGCATTCGGCCGCGATTCAATCGAAGCGTCCGCGCCGAACACCAGGACCCCGGCGAGGTCGTTCGGTTTTTTCTCCCTGGAAGCTTGATTGACGTACGCGCGGGCGGTTTCCTGTTGCGGCGAAGGGATGCTTTGCGATCTGTCAAGCATGAAGAAAACGTTGATTCCTTCCAGCGGTTTTTTCTGCTGCAATCCCGCCATTCCAAAGCACAGCGCCAGGACTATCAACAGCCGCAAAATGAGCGCCGTCCAATGCCGCCACGCCTGAATTCGCACATCAGATTTCCACGAAAGCCAAACGACCCACGGCACCGCCGGAATCAGCGTCAGCAACCAGATCGGATTGGAGAATTGAAAGCTCATTTGCGGATGAACTTCTGGACGCGGTTATTCAGCGCGTCCGCCACGTAAAGATTCCCCTTGGAATCGAACGCAATCCCCCAAGGATTGCTGAATTGCCCGGGCGCTCCACCGGGTCCGCCGAGAATCTCGACTGTGTGATCCTGTGCGTCAAGTATTTGAATGCGGCTGTTTCCAAATTCGCAAACAAACTGCAAGCCCGTCGAATCTATCTGTATATCGTAAGGATAACTGAATTCCCCTTGTCCCGAACCTGCCTTCCCATATGCCCGTATGAATTTCCCCTCGGCGGAGAAAACCTGTATTCTGTGATTACACGAATCCGCCACATAAATCCGGCCAGCGGAATCGATCCCCAAACCTTCCGCGCGGCTGAATTCGCCATCACCGCTGCCAAGCTTCCCCCAACCGCCAAGAAATTTCGCGCCGCGCGCGGTGAAATGCTGGACCCGCTCCGAATCGGTGTATTCGCACACGTAAATTTCATCGCGCGAATTGACGACCGCGGCGCGGGGCATTCCAAATTGGCCGGCATTGGTTCCCTTGACGCCCCATTGCGCGACCAGTGTTCCGTTTGTTGAAAAATAATTGACGCGGGAGTAATGCGGTTCGACAAGAACGATATTGCCTTCGCGGTCGCGGCACATTCCCTTTGGCCGACCCTTCGTGATTTCGGGCATCTGCCAATCGAGCAGAAACTTACCGTCGGGCGAAAACTTTTGCACCCGCCCGGTCATGTCGATGACGTAAAGATTGTCCTGCGCGTCAACGCCCACGGAGCGCGGTTTGTTGAATTCGCCGATTCCCGCGCCGCGCGTGCCGACGACTTCCACGCGGCTGAAAAAGCGGCTTTGCACCGGGGCGCTCTTTTGTTCATCAGCAGAACATCCCACAATAAGAACGAATGCCAGCGCAACGAAACAGCCGAGAGGGATTTTCCGCAGCAATTGAAAAATCGGCGCAACGAGCAACGGCAACATCGCAAGCACCAGCAGCAACAGACAAAGTGCGTTGACCTGCGAATTGTGGCCATAATGGAGAAGGTTAAAAATGCGAAGTGAAAGAGTTTCACCGCCCGGCGGCACGATGAGGACCAGCGTTTCCACGTCCCACAGACAAAGCAGGTAAGTCACATACCACGCGGCGGAGATTTGGGCCGAGGCTTGCGGCCAGTAAACATGGCGAATGGTTTGCCACGCGGTCGCTCCTTCCAATCGCGCCATCGCCGAGAGGCTTGGATCGCCGGAACGAATCGCGCGGGCGACGGCGTTCCAACCCAGGCCGGCATAGCGAATCGAGTACGAAAGAAAAACAATCGCGGCGCTTTGGTAAATAGCGCTCAAGCCGCGCCGATTGAAAATCCAAATCAGCCCGATGCCCAACAGCACCCCCGGCGTGAAAAACGGCAGCCAAAGCGCCCAGTCAAGACGCATTCGCCATGTCAATAATGCGATGGCGATCACAATCGTCGCGGAGACAACGCTGAACAGCAGAGAGTGAAAAATTGCGGAATGCCCCGCCTCGAAAGCCGGAACAAACTCGCGCCATGTTTTCGGATTGGAAGCGAGTTGGTACGTAGGCACTCCGAGTGAAAATCCGACCAATGCGATTGCCGCAATGCCGCCCATCCATCGCCACCGCGCACCGAGTTGGCGGCGAAACGCTCGTGCTGTTGCAGGGTCGGAGCGCCATGTCCATGTGGTGTCATTGCGCCGAAGGCAGAACATCAGGATCAACGGCGCGAGCACCAGCGGCCAGCTCAGTTCCAGCGCGGAGGCATAGTCGAAAGTTGTGTTAAAGCGAACCCACACTTCGGCGGGGAAAACTTTAACCTGCAAAATTGCCGGGACGGCAAAATTGTTCAGCGCCATGACCAGCGTGAGAATGGCCGCGCCGAGAATTTCCATCCGCGCGACGGGAAGCAGCAGCCAGCGGAGAAGGAAACTTCCTTCAAAAAGCGGGTCAGCTTCCAATTGAGTGGCTTGAACGCGTCGCCAGGCCGCTGTCACGAAGAGAAACGTGATCGGCCAGTTCAGCAGCGCCAACACCCAGATCGCCGCGCCGGGGGAATAAACATTGACAGGCAGCCAGTGCCGCCATTTGCCGTTTTCGCCGAGCAATTCAATCCAGCAGTTGACAACAAGAAACGGCGGCAGAGCCATCGCCGCCACTGCCGCTGCGGGAAACAGTTTGCGCCCAAAGCGACCACAACCCGCAAACCACAGAGCCGCCAACACGCCGCCCACGAGCGCCAAAACGGTCGTCGCGACGCTCACCGCGATGCTGTTAAAGACCAGCGGCCAATTCAAACCGTCCTCCGATGGTAATACCACCACTCAAACATCAGGACGGCCACGGCTGCGATGGCGATCCAGCGCCACATCTCGACGCTCGCTTGCTTAACCTCGGTCGCGCCAACGGTGTTGAATTTGCCCAATTGCAATTCGTCGCGCGGCTTTGTGTTGCTCTCAGTGGCATCGAGAACATTGACGCAGAACGCCACTTCGTTCGTGCCTGCGCGCAACCGGTAAACGCCCTGCCGCGCGGTATCGCCAAAAACGAATTCGTGATTTCCCACGGCGGCAAGGGTTTTCTTCGCGCCATCTGGAAGTGTGACTTCCACCGATTCCACCACCTGAGCAGGCGCGTAATGGAACGGTTCGCCGGCGTGAAGCAGGAATTCGCGCGATTTGCTCGAGGAGGGATTCAACCATTCAACAGCGTTGGCCATGAACATCGGGAACGAGACGCGCAGCGGCCATGTGCTTTGCAAAGTGTCGAAGCCGACCCAGATTATTTTTTGGCGCGACAACTCCCCCGCAAGCAGGAGCGGCGTCTGGCGCGTTTCGACCAGCGGCACGCCCCACGCCGGGGTCCGCACACCGATGGCGTCGCTGATTTGAATGTTGTCCAGATTAATATAGCGCAGGAGCGGATGCGTGTTTTTCCAATCGACGATGGCGGGCGATTCGATATTGGTCCAGCCGTCCTCAAACAAATTTGTGGTAGTGACATGAAACGCGAGCACGCTGTTTTTCGGCCAGGCCGTCGGCGTGATATCGTCAAGCACAACGACGTCAGAATCGGGCGCCCCGTCAAGCGTATCCGTGGCGACTGTCAAATCGACATTTGGGGCGGCGCGCAGGGCCTTTTCCATGAACCGATTTCCGTGCGTGACAAGAAGAACCCGGACCGGCTGCGGCAACACGCTGACAATCGAGGCCTGGTTGTCCGCCGCAAGATCGTCTTTGGCGTCGATGCGGACGGTGAAAATGCCGTCGCGTTCCTGTGTCGCTGAAAAAACCTGCGGAGAAGTTTCACCGGCAGCTAGGGTCAAGGGGCGCGTATCGACGATTTGCTGGTCGAAAATCAAATTGAGCACAGTTTGCTGTGAATTGCTCGAATAGTTGACAATGCTCGTGTAAATCGCGCGTTCCTTGTGGTTTTCCGGGTTGTCGCGAATGTCGAGCGTTGTGATTCCGAGGTTGTCGCCGCGTGTTCCCTCGCGGTGATAGGTGACGTCGAGCCCCTTATTTTCAAATTCGCTCAAATCGCCAGCCGCGCCATCGCTGAAAAGATGAATTTCCGGGGCATGTTTATCGCGCACGAGTGTGCCGGCCAGCTTGAGCGCTTCCGTGAGGCGGGTCGTCGAATCGGTGACCTGGCAATCTTGAATTGCGCGGCGCAGGATAGCCTTATCCGACGTGGCTGATTGTTTGACAACAGTGTTGCCGGCTGCGAGCAGGATCAGCATCTGTTCCTGGTCCTTTAGACTGTCCACCATATGAAGAGCCTCAGCGCGGGCCTTCTCAAAGCGCGAAGGCGATTCGTCCGTGCTCTGCATCGAGGCCGAAGCGTCAAGAATGATGACGCGCAATCCGCTCGTTTTGGCGTGGCCCGAAAAGTAGGGACGGCTTAGCGCCAGAATCGCCAGCAGAAGAAGCAACAACTGAAGAATAAGGAGCCAGTTGTGCCGCAGTTTTTGAAACGGCGCATTGGCCTGCGTGTCCGCGAGAAATTTCTGCCAGAGAACCGTGCTCGAAACCAGCTTGACGACCCGCCGCCGTTTTAGGAGGTAAAACACCACCACGACCGGCAAAGTGGCGGCGAACCAAAACGCGCCTGGCGATAGAAACCTCACGGAAGTGCGAGTGTGCGGAGTCGGTGGGGAGATTTAAAGTTCAAAATGCCTGGCAAGAACGCTGCTGTTGTCAGCGCTCGACAACCTTTCCATAATATGATTAGATTGAATGAACATCATTACGCCAATGCGAGGCAAGCGATTCAAAACGTATGACCAGTCGCAGGCGGCGTTTACTCTCATCGAGCTGCTGGTGGTCATCGCGGTCATCGCCATTCTCGCATCCCTGCTGTTGCCTGCTCTGTCATCTGCAAAAGAGCAAGGCAGGCGCACCAAATGCAAATCCAACCTGCGCCAATTCGGCATCGCCCTGACGGTTTATTCGGACGACAACAATCAAGTCACATTGGAAACTTACAGCGGCGGTCCTCCCGGACGTTATCCAAACGTAGTGGCGTTGCACAACCTCCCGCCTGACTATTATTTTTCCGTTGAATCGCTCGGAAAATATATCCCCGGCGCGGACGTGTATGCGCAGATTCCGGCAATCGGAGGCATCTGGTGGTGTCCCAGCGCTCCGCCTCCTGACCCCGTTGGAGAGACTGAGGTGATCGAGGGCTGGAATTATTTTAACGCCGCTTACTCCTACTTCGGACGCGTGGACTTGTGGCCCGATGAAGCAAGCCAACCCGACGACCTCACTGCCAAGCAACTCGACCCACACCGTCTGTTAATGAGCGATTTGCTTTCCCAATGGCACGCCAACCTCGGCTGGAGTTACAGTCACGGTAGCTTTCCGGGGATCAATTTGGACACCCGAAATCCGCCGGGTTTTGCAGGGGTGAATCAACTATACGGAGACGGGCGTGTCGAATGGAAAAGCGTTCATCAATTCGATCTGCAACAACTCAACGTCTCCAGCACGTCAATCGGTTTGGTGCGTGGAAACGACGGTGACACCAGTTTCTACTGACTGGATTTTGCGCCCGAGAAATAACTTGCCAGACGCCGCTCCTTCGGGCGTGATTGCCGCCGTTGAATGAATAGCGAATCCGCACTCGAGCGATACACTCCCCTGCTCTGCTGGATCGCGTCGGTGCTGACCGTTCTATTCATTTGTTTTAAAATCATCGCAACCGGTTACCTTCCTGGCGGCGACGCTCGACGCCACGTTGCCAAGCCGTTTGCGGGCAAGCCCTACTCGGAAATCGTCGTGATGCGCCCCGAATACGTCGTCGATCACAGCCCTGGTTGGGAAGGCTTGCTCGGCGTCCTGCACAAGGCGTTTGATTGGAATGAGGACGCGCTGATGAGCTTTTCGATCGGCGCAATGCTGTTATGCGTGGTTGGTTTTCCACTAATCTGGGTTCGACATCCGGAAGCGTGGCTTGCGGCGGTCCTCGCCGAATTGATCGCACTTCCCGAATTGATGACCCGCTGGACGCAAGCGCGGCCTTATTTATTGACAGAGGGCGTTTTGATGGCCCTGCTCTTCTCATGGCACAAGGAAGACGGCGCGCGTCCGCCATTGTGGAAAATCGCTTTGACATGCGTCGGATTCTGCCTTTCGGTTTGGATTCATGGCGCATGGTATTTGTGGGTCTTGTTGTTCGCGGCCTTTTTTCTCGCAAAACGGTGGCGCGTAGCCTTTTGGCTGGCCGGCTGTTGGGCGGTCGGAGTAATTGTCGGCGCATTGTTGACGGGCAAACCGCTTGCGTTTCTCAACGGCGCAATCTTCATGGCCAAGTGCGTCCAATCCGAGCATGTCCCGAAATGGATGCTCGTGGGAGAATTCCAGCCGAGCATGGGAGAATTCGCGTCGCTCGCGCTGCTGGCAATTATTTATTTGTGGCGACGTCGCGGAAACAATGCCGCACCGCCGCTGACCACAGACCCGGTGGTCTGGATGATCGCAATGAATTGGGTTCTCTCTCTGAGCGCGGATCGTTTCTGGGCGGATTGGGGCCTCGCCGCGGCGGTCGTCTGGATGGCGATGCAATTCGACCAGGAATTGCCCGCGCTCTGGGGAGGCGTCCCGCTCAAACGCCTTGTTCTGTGCGGAATGATCGCGCTGCCACTTTATCTTGACGCGACCAACGACTATTCGCGTCGCTATACAAACTCCCTCAACGACGTTTTTGTCGATGCGAACGATCCAAAACTGGAAGGCTGGATGCCGGGCCACGGCGGGATTTTTTATTCGGCGACCATGAAGTTTTTTTACAACACATTTTTCAAAAATCCGAAAGGCGACTGGCGCTACATCGCCGGCTTTGAACCTGCCTTGATGCCGCAGGAGGACCTGGCAGTTTATCGGAAAATTCAAAGCGCCCCGGGCAATCTCGACTCCTACGAACCTTGGATCAAAAAGATGCGTCCCCAAGATCGTCTGGAAATCGATATGCCTTACGAACCGCCTCTGACCGTTTTGGAATGGAAACACGCCGCCGGAGATGTGTGGATTGGCCGCCTGCCTTCCACAGGCAAAAGCCCGCGCGCTGAACGTTAGTGCGTTTTAACTTAAGCTGTAGCCACCAGGTTCGCACGGTCTGTGGGGAGCGCGGTCGTCTCGACCGCCGCGTCTGGCGTCTCGCCAGACGCTCTCGTCAACATTTTATACGCGCCGTAGTGCTGGATTGTTCCGTCGGCGAGACGCCTACGGATGCGACCGAGACGGTCGCGCTCCCTGCGGCGCCAAAATTTGTGGCTACAGTTGCACTTAAACCGCTCCAGATAATTTCAGCGATGCGTTCACAACGAACGTCATACTGAATTTTTATCGGATTCAATAACCCGGCGGTAGAGGGATTCGTACTGGGGCACGATGACATCGGCGGAAAACTTTTCGCGGGCGCGGGTTTGGGCGGCGACGCCGAGAGCAGATCGTAGGGAAGGGTCTTGGATCAGGCGTTCAACGGATCGCGCGAGAAGCTTGGAATCGCCGAATGGCGCAAGAATTCCGGTCACGTTGTCCTCGACGACTTCCGGGATGCCGCCAACCTGCGTCGCAACGCTGGGGCAAGCGAAACACATCGCTTCGAGAATGCTCAAGCAAAAGCTCTCGTTCTCGGACGTGAACAGCGCCAAGTCGGCGGCTTGGAGGTAATCTTCAATCGCCAGGATATTTTCGCGCAAGATGATGCATCCTTCGAGACCGAGGCGACGCACTTCGCTTGTAAAAGGTGCGAAATTTCCACCGGCCAGGATGATAAGCTTAAACGATTCGTGCGGTCGAATCAGCGCGACCGTTTCAAGGAGCAAGTCAATTCGCTTCACCGGGCGAAGATTTGAGGAATGAAGAACCATTACTTCGTCGCGCAAGCCAAGTTCTCGGCGGACTTCATCGCGCGAACGAGCTGCCGCGCGCGGTTGGAAGAAATTATGAATGACTTCGATCGGGCGGTGGAAGTTAAGAACACGTTCCGTTTCAGATTTCAGATAAGACGATACTGCCGTCACGGCGTCAGAATGAATTAACGCGTGATGGATGGCCGGGCCGTAACCGGGATCGCTCCCGAGCAATGTTGTGTCCGTGCCGTGAAGCGTTGTGACGACGCGGGGTTGTTGCTGCGGCGGCAACATGGAGCGCGCCAGAATCGCAGCGGTGGCATGGGGCACGGCGTAATGCACATGGAGAATGTCCAGGTGGTGGTCGCGGCTAACCTCCGCCATTTTCACGGAAAGCGGCAGTGTGTAATCGGGATATTTGAAAAGCCCATAGTCGTTGATGACAACCGAATGAAAAAAAAGGCGCGGCGAATTGGCCGGCATCCGAAAGGGGCGCTCGTAGCTGATGAAATGAATCTCGTGGCCGCGTTGCGCCAGGGCTTCGCCAAGAGTCGATGCGAGAATGCCGCTGCCGCCCACTGAAGGATAACAAGTAATGCCGATCTTTAAGGGACGGTCAGCGCCCATATTAGAACTGACGCGCGCCGCGACCGGCGTTTGACAGTGAATCCAGCAACAGCGGTTCGTTGGGAAAAAGCGCGGTGGCGTGTGACACTCCGGCGTGCGCGCCGAACAACCGGGCGCGAGTCAACTGCAATTCAATGTAATTCATCGCGGTTGTCTGGCTTGCGTGCGCTTCCATCGAGGCAGTCCACGCGCCCAATATTTCGGGAGACGAAATGTCAATGAGAACAGGCGTGGTGTCGCGAGGCTCGGCCTCAGTCGTTACCGCGTAAAAAAATAATTGCGCGACGGCGTGGGGGCGATCCCGGCGCAACTCCTTGACGCCGCCGTAGCGGGCCAGTCGTGCGGCGTCCCGGACGAGGCTGCCGAGACGCCAATGATCTGGATGCTGATTCTCGGCCAGGCTCGGCGCGAGAACTGTGCCCGGACGAATTCGACGCATAATTTGCGCCAGCTTGATTGCATGAGCGACCCGGATTTCCAAATGAGCGTCCCCGTCCAATTCGATGAACTCGATGGTCGCGCCGAGGATTGCGGCGGATTTTTTTGCCTCAGCCCTTCGTAGTTTGGGAGTTCCGCGCGTTCCAGATTCACCACTGGAACAAACGACGAAATGCGTTTTGCGCCCAGCGCGCGTTTCGGCAGCGATGACCCCGCCAGAGCCGAATTCGATGTCGTCAGGATGCGCGCCGAAAGCCAGCAACGGCGTCAGTTTAGGGGAGTTCGACATAGGCTTCATCGGATCGGTCAATGGCGTCGCGCACGAGAAAATTTATTTCCGGGGCATCCTCCTTGCGAAGATAGGCCTGCTCGCCGGCCCCGGCAATGTAATGAGTGCAATGCAAAACCGACTGCATCCAGCGCAGGCGCGTGTCGCGAGTCGGGCTGATTTGCTCCCTGGAAAACTGCGTCAATGGCAACGTTATAAACTGATCGCCGCCCTCGTGCAATTTCAACGATTCGCCGCTATAACGCGCGCGAACAATTTCTCCCGCGTACGGAACATCCGCAAAAAAATCCGCGATGTCACAGGCGACGCGGCGAACAGCGGGATCGCTTGATCGCACGACCCGAACGCCATTGAGCAAACCCAGCCTGCGGTACATCTCGATGCAAAAATCGGCGATGTTGGTTTCGTTGATTTTTTGAAAAATCTCGATCAGCGGATGGTCTATGTAATTGGGCAATTGCAACGCGGTTTTCTCCTGCCAGCCAACGGGAATTTTTTTGAGATTAAGCGGCGAAAACTTTCGCTGGACTTTATTTTCAAAGGCGAAGTTTAAATGAGCCGGCTCGTTTGTTTTGCGATGGCGCAGTGTGGTTTTAGTTTCGCGCGGATCATGGTCGCTGTCGTGGAAGAAGAAAACGATTTCACCGCCGATTTCGCTTTGGAGCCGCCGGGCAGTCTGGATTTTTGCAAACAAAAAGCGTTTCGGAAAAAACCCGCAAGGCTGCTGGCCGAAACATATTATTGGGGAGTTCATGCGGCAGGCAGTGGTTCCACTTTTTTGCCGCCGCCAATCATCGCCTGGAGAGCAATGCTGAACAATACGCACGCGGCGCAGCCAATGAGCGGATACCAAAGATAGGAAATGCTTAGCTTGAAATAGAGAACGCAGATAAGCGCCTGCGCCGTGAGCGCCGCCCAGAACACCGCTTCGCCGCCGACCCATTTTACAAAAAATGCAACCACAAAAAGCCCGAGCATGACGCCGTAAAAAATGGAGCCAAGAATGTTCACTGCCTGAATCAAATTTTCCACGAGATGCGCGTAGAGCGCAAAGGCAATCGCGATAAAACCCCACATCGCGGTGAACCATTTTGAAGCGGTCAGGCAGGCGGCATCGGTGGTTCCGCTTTTTTTAAGGTGCCGGTAGAAATCAATGGTCGTCGTCGAACTGAGCGCGTTCAACTCGGCGGCCTTCGAGGACAGCGCTGCGGCAAAAAAAGCCGCCACAAGAAGGCCGATCACACCATGCGGCAAGTGATGAAGGATGAAAGTGATGAAAACGTAATCGGCGTCGTTCGCAGTCGCGCCGGAATGGGCGGTTTTCATTTCCTGCGCGGCATCCTTGCGAATTTGTTCGCCATGTTGATGAGCGGTTGAAGCGGCGGTGAAGGCGACCGTAGCGGCGGAGGCGTCCTGATTGTGGCGGGCCTTCAGCCATGCTTCGAGTTTTTGACTGGTTTGCAAATGGGCGGCGTTGAATTCTGTTTCGTAGTCGTGAAGTTTTTGGTCCGCAGCGTATTGCTTTGAGGCCGGATCGAAAAAAAGCGGCGGCGGTTCAAATTGATAAAAAACAAAGAGCAGCACGCCGAGAAACAGAATGCAGAACTGCATCGGGATTTTACAAACGGCATTGAACATCAGGCCGAGGCGGCCCTCGCGCAACGACGCGCCTCCGATGTAGCGTTGCACCTGCGATTGATCGGTGCCGAAATAGGAAAGCATCAGAAAAGTTCCGCCCAACAGACCCGACCAAAACGTGTACCGCTCGTGAATGTCCGTTGAAAAATTGACTGCTTTGAGCTTTTGAAATCCGCCGGCAAGAGCAATGGTGTCGTTCAAAGTGATTCCGGCGGGCAGCTTCATCACCAGAAGGCAAAAAGCGGTGATCATTCCGGCGAAGATGATGGCGAGTTGATATTTTTGCGTGACAGTCACGGCGTCGCTTCCGCCCAGCACCGTGTAAATAATAACGAGTAACCCGCTGCAAATGATCGTCAGGTTCAACGGCCAGCCAAAGACGGTGGTCAGAACGATGGCAGGCGCGTAAATGGTCAGGCCCGCTCCCAGGCCGCGTTGAAGGAGAAACAGCGCCGCGCCGAGCAACCGGGTTTTTGAGTCGAATCGTTTGCCGAGAAATTCATAGGCGGTATAAACGTTGAGGTGGCGGAAGATCGGCAGAAACACTGAGGCGATGATGATCAACGCCAGTGGCACACCAAAATAAATTTGCAAAAAGCCGAGCCCGCCGAGATACCCCTGCCCCGGTGTGGAAAGGAAAGTGATCGCGCTGGCTTGAGTGGCCATAACCGAAAGACCGATCGCGAACCACGCGGTGCTGCCGTCACCTTTCAAATAGGTGTTCAAATTGCGGCGGCCGCGCGTGCGCCAGATTCCGTAGGCGGCGATACCGAGCATCGACGCGATGAGGACGACAAAATCCAACAGGCTCATGAAGCGAAATTTGTCAACGCGATGAGCAACGCGACCCAAACAACAAAGCTGCCGACGACAAAGAGATAAACGCTTCCCCACGTTTTCGGCCAGGGGAGGCCGGTTTCGTCACTTTCGCGCGCGGAATGATCCGTAGCGGAGGGTTCTTTCATTTGCCGAGCGAAAGCATGTTGGCGAAAAGTCGATAGGCGCCCGGCACCCCCGCAGGAAGTTCCCGAAAAAAAACCAAACCCGTGTAAACAAAATAGCCTTTACCGTATTGGGCGACGAGAAGGCTGCCATTGAGCGGCGATTCACCGGGATCATGACACGCCAGAATTGGGGTGAAATGACTGTCCCATTCACTCGGAAAATAAATTCCCCGCTCTTGTATCCATCCGTCAAAATCGGAGTCAGAGATTTTGTTCGGCGTGTTGAGGACCGGATTATCGGGGGCAAGAAATGTGACTTTCGCGGTTTCGTCTGTGACGCGATCTCCGGAAAGTTTTAAGTCATACGGAGCGATTTTAGTCGTCACCAAGCCGTTGGGGCGATTGTATTGCGCGATGACCGTGCCGCCATTTTCGACGTAGGAAAAAAGCGCGGGCATTTCTGACGCGATGTTTGTGCGAACGTTAAACGCGCGAACCCCGATGACAACCGCATCCAATCCTTTCAATGATTCAGGAGTCAAATTCCTGTCGTCCAGCATGGTAACGGCACATCCCATTTGTTTGAGATTTTCCGCGAGACTGTCGCCTGCGCCCGGCAAGTATCCGACGTTGTGGCCATGAATCGCGAAATCAAGGCTGATCGCCTTCATACTCGCAAGAGGTTGGAGCGATTGCCGGGGGATGTGCGGATAGGAAATGATCTGGCGCTGGTTGCGGTATTGGTGACCGTTGATTTCCGCACTGGCGACGATTTTTGCGGTGGCAGCTTGAGATGGCGCGGTAATGGTGAACTCGAATTGTTTTCGCTCGCCAACTTCCGACAGGTCGAAAGGTTGATTGGCAGGGGAAACTTTCCAATCGCCGGGCACGTCCAATTGCAAAGTGCCTTTTGCATTTTCGCGCGAGGCCGTAATTTCCACCGCGACTGAATAAGACGCTCCCGGCGCGAGCAACGCAATGTCCGAAACAATGTGGAGCCATACCGGCGGAATCACGTCGATGTGCATCGAGTCGTCGGGAACCGTCAGCGTTTGGCCGCCGACTTCAAATACTTGTTCGACGGGAAATACGGGTGGATTTTCCGGACGGCCAATGAGCGAAGGGTCATCGACGCGGGACATTCCGGGCGTCCCTTCTTCGCGCAGCCAATACGGCTCGGTCAAAGGGGTATTCGCTGCCAGAGTTTGAATAGAATCGGTGGAAATCGGCTGGTTCTGGCGAAGATCGACGCTCTTGTTGACTTCGCGTTTGATTCCGGGATAGCTCACCGCGATCCATTTTACGGGAATGTCAGAATGAAGGGTCGCCATATGGTGAAGCTTGAATTGCTCACCGGGCACAACTTCGGGCGATGAAACTGTCGTCTTAAATTTCAGTCCGAGACACGCCTGCAAAATATGATCGAGCAGCGCGCGCTTTTCCGTCAGGAGAGGATCGTCCACCGCCAGCGCCATCAACTTGGATCGCAACTCCAACAACGCCGGAACGCTGTCGGATGGAAGCTGCGGATTGAACTGCGCGATGATTTGGTCCGCCGCGGCGCCAATGGGCGCGCCGCCTGGAACGCGATTCCACGTAGTGTCGATTCCGTCAAGAATATCATTGGTGACGGGTGAACCCGCCAGAAGTTGGAATCGCTCGGTCCTTGCAGTGTCACCATTTCGTCTTCGAAAACCGCCGAGACCCTGCGTCTTGTGCATCGAGCGGCTGCGAGCTGCGATTTCCGAAAATGATTCTCCCGTGACGGGGTCTTTGCCGCCGGCTTCAATGGTGATTTCTTTTGTCCCGCCGGATTTTCCACGCTCAAAACTTGAACCATTCCAGAGAATGCGACTCGGTTGCCATGTCTTGAGGTCGCCAAGCTGTTCGGGAAAAGCTTTTGGATCGCCCGCGAGTTTAAACGCTTCCAGAGCGAGAATCGCGGAGGAGGTATGATGTCCGTGCGTTCCGCCGGGCGTCGTGGAAAAGCGAGTAAGCATGACATCGGGACGAAATTCACGGATGACGCGCACGATGTCGGAGAGAACGCCTTGTTTGTCCCAGATGTTCAGGGTTTCGCGGTAATCTTTGGAAAAACCGAAATCGACCGCCCGCGAAAAATACTGGCGTCCGCCATCAACTCGACGGGCAGCGAGCAATTCCTGGGTGCGCGCGACACCGAGTTTTTCAGCGAAGTCCGGGCCGAGGACGTTCTGGCCGCCATCGCCGCGAGTCAGCGAGAGGTAGGCGGTGCGATAATCCCGCCCGCGCGCGAGGTAGGCAATGAGTTCGTTATTTTCGTCGTCGGGATGGGCCGCGACGTAGAGGACGCTGCCCATCTGGCGAAAACTGTTCAAGTCATGGAGAATCGCCTGCGACGATGTGGGTTCCTGGGCGAGCAGCGCGCAAGGGATCAACACTCCGCAGGCTAACGCGGAGAAGAACCCGGACCTTCTCAAGTTCATACGGATCGGCTGGCAAATGCCAGACTACTTTTGAACAGTGAATGCCGCTGAGTACTGCGTGCTTTCCCAGGTCAATTTAATCACGCCGCCGCCGGATGGATTCTTTTCGACGGCCATCGTGAATTGATCGACGGGAGTATCAATGGCGTCCTTTTTCATATCAACACGGGCGAGGTCGTTCTTTTCGTCGTAGATGTTTGCGCCAGCGCCCCATTGGCCGATTTGCTTATTGATGACAAGTTTTGCGGAGCCATCCTCGGCGGGCAAAGTCCAAAGGGTGTAAGCGCCAGCCGGGATTGTCGTATCGCCGAAAACGATAGGCTTTTGAGTGATCAACAGCGTCGCTTCGTCGGCGCCGGTACGCCAGATCTTGCCATAAGGAACAAGGGTTCCCCAGATTTTGCGAGGCGCACCGGTCTTGGGATCTTTTGTATAAGGCCGACCGTAAACGACCGTGACGCGATTTCCGTCGATGACTCCGCTGACGGTTTCGTGCGGGCTGACGCGAGCGGCCAATGGCAACGCGGTGATGGCAAGTGCGGCCACAAGGAGAATGGATTTTAATTTGTTCATAACATTCAAAATCTTTTTTTATGACTACGAGTTTCGTTTTGGAACCAACTTCAGGTTATTACGTTTTAGGACAGCGTCAACAGGTCACATGCGCAGAAGCGCATTCGCATTTACATCGCTCATTTCTGAACACTAAATGGCACCGAGAATTGCGTGTTTTCCCACGACAATTTCAACAGGCCGCCGCCAGAGGGATTTTTTTCAACGGCAATCGTGAATTGATCGACTGGCGCATCCACAGCGTCCTTTTTCAAGTCCACCCGCGCCTGGTCCTGTTGCTCTACACATGTGTCGTCACCTTCGCCCCATTGCCCGATCTGTTTATTGACAATGAGTTTCGCCGTTCCATCTTCCTGCGGCAAAGTCCACAAAGTGTAGGCCCCCGCTGGAATCGTTGCGCCGCCGAGAACAATTGTTTTTTGGGTGATCAGCATCGAAGCTTCATCGGCCCCTGTGCGCCAGATTTTCCCGTACGGAACGAGGCCGCCCCAGATTTTGCGCATTTCGCCGGTCTTGTGACTTTTTGTGTAAGGGCGACCGTAAATAACGGTAACACGATTTCCGTCAATGACCCCGCTGACGGTTTCATGGGGGCTGACGCGCTTTTCCTGGGCCATCATGGGCAACGCCGTAATGGCCAGGGCGGCAACGAGGAGAATGGATTTAAGTCTGTTCATATATTGCAGATTTTATGACAACGGATGCCGTTTGGAACCACCGACATAATATGACCAGTTGCGGCCCCGTCAACAGCGTTGTAAAGGGTTGGACGCTTCGAGCCGGGTTTTGTTCCAAAGGGAACTCGTTAAAAAACTGCAACTTCGCTTCTGAAATCAGGGTGGGGTTGCGACCAGGCGGAGGAACTGCGCGGTTCCCGAACCGACGGGCGTGTTGGAGCGGATGCGGATGGTTTCGGTTCCGTCGCCATTGGGCGTAATATCCACCAGCGTTGTAAACGCTGCGCCGTCGGACCAAGTAAGAAGATTTGTGGAAACCTGAACGGTAAATTGGGTGGTTGTGTCAGCGAGGTTCGCGCGATAACTGAGTGTCGGGTATTGAGGCGAGCCGGGAATCGGCCAGATGCCTCCAGCAACTGTCGGCAAGGAATTCGGCGGTGTGCCGGTCGCAAACTTTAACCAATTTGGAACGCCGTCGTTGTTAGGATCGGCGAATTCACCAGAGACGGCAGAGTTGGCTTGGTCGGCAGTTGAGAAATTTGCCGCGACCCAAGCCGTGTATCCCGGCAAAGTCTGCGTACTTCCGGACGACAATGGCCCATAAGGAAGCGACGCCTGCTGTTGAGCCTCGCTGTCGGTCGCCACTGCTCGCAGATAATAAGTTCCCGTCCCCGGCGTCCATGCGCCGGTCCACTCCGAATTCTGGTTAAGATAACCATTGTCCAACGGAGTGAAGTCCGAACCGTCCGCGGAAATCTCGAAGCGCACCCCTGTAACGCCATTTGGTGAAGTCGCCGTGGCGAGCAATTGGACAGCTTGCCCGGGTGTAAGGCTGCCAGGCTGCGTTCCAACGAATTGCACTTGCAGCTTTGGCGCCGTCACCAATCGCAACATGCCGGAACGAGGCTGGCTGTATAATTGACGCACCCAGCCGCCAAGATAAACAGAACCGTCCGTGCCGGTCGCCAACGTGTAAACATTATCGTTTAGATCGGTGCCGGGATTAAACGAAAAATCGACGCTGCCGTCGGCGAAGAGATGGGCGCATCGGTTTTGGTATTGGCCGTTGACCTGGTTGAAGTCACCCACAACATAAGTCGATCCGTCCGGCTGCAAAGCAACTTGAAAAACCGGCGCGTTGAAGCCGGAATTATTGTTTGGATAGCTCAAATCAACAGCGCCGTTGCTTAGCAACCGGGCAAGGTGAGGACGATACGCGCCATCCGCATAATTAAAGTTTCCTCCGAGCAGGATCTCGCCATCCGGCTGAAGCGCCATGGCGCTTACAGTCCCATCCATTCCGCTGCCAGGATTAAATGTGGTGTCCAACTGGCCATCGGCCATAAGACGGGCGACGCGAAGGCGTGGAGCGCCCAATACAGTTGCAAAATCTCCCGCGATCAGGATTTTTCCATCCGGCTGAAGCGTGATGCAGTAAACCGTCCCATCAAGACCGCTTTGCTGATTGACACCCCCAATCGCGCCGACAAACGAATTGTCCACCGCGCCGTTGTTTAGCAGGCGCGCCAAACCCGGACGAAGCTGCCCCTGGCAATCCGTGAAAGCGCCCCCCACAACAATTCCTTTGCCGGGCTGAACCGCAGTGACATAAACACCGCCGTCGAAACCATTGCCGATATTGAAGTTCGGATCAAGAGAGCCGTTCGGCAAAAACCGGGCAAGGCCGGGGGTGTACTGCGCGCCGCAATAGTTGAAGCTGCCCCCAATCAAATAGTTTCCATCGGGTTGAAGGGTGATCGCATCGACAGTTGAGTTGGGAGGGTTTGTCAAACCAAAATTCGGGTCAAGGGAGCCGCTCGACGTCAACCGCGCCAGACGTTGAGCAGGATGGCCGTTTACAGACGCGAATGTTCCCGCGACCATCATCAGGCCGTTCGATTGCAGAAGCGTTTGTGTGATCTCAGCGCGAAATGCTGCGTTGAGGCTTGGCGTTGACAGTGGCGCGGCGGTGGCAGGATTGAGGGCTACAATACGATTTTGAAAAGCGTTGCTCCATGTTGAGAATTCCCCGCCCGCGAGAACCGCGCCGTTGGTCAGCGTTGCCAAAGAATAAATCTGTCGGTTGGCCGCGTTCGTTGTGTTGAAAGTAGGGTCCAGAGAGCCGTCGCTGTTGAAGCGGGCCAGATATTGCGCGGGCGTTGGACCGTAGTAATAAAAGCTGCCGCCCAGGATGATTCCGCCTGATTGGTCTTGCAGAAAGCAAAGCGCGCGCCCATTGAGCTGCGCCGTGTTCGTAAAGTTCGGCTGCGGATTTCCATTGGGGTCCAGAAGCACGGCGCAACCGGGGGTTGAGTTGTATTTATTAAATCCGCCCATGCAGAACAAATCTCCATCCGAAAGAACCTGAGTGTTTTGAACATAACCATTCGGCCCGGAACCGCCGGGGTTAAACGTGGAATCCAGCACAGCGTTTGTTGACAATCGCGCAACGTACTGGGCCGGCTGGCTTCCGTATTGCGTGAATGCTCCGCTGACAATGATGCGGTCGCCGGTCTGAACAGCCAGATTATATATAGAGCTGTTGAATGCGTTCGTCGGAACGAATGTCTGGTCAAGCGCGCCATTCGTATCCAAAACAGCCACGCCGCCGCGGTTGATGCCATCAACTTGTGAAAAATTACCGGCAATGGCGATGCGGCCATCGCTTAAAAGCCCGACGCCAAAAACTGTGCTGTTCGGCCCTTGCCCGGGATTGAAAGTCTGATCAACGGAACCGTCGGGATTCAAACGAGCCACGTTATTGCGACCGAAATAATCGACCGTATAAAAGTTGCCGACGAGAACGATTTTTCCGTCCGGCTGCACTGCCATAGCGGACACGGAGCTGTTGTCGGTTGTGCCAAGCTCGATCGCGGAAAGGAAATTCGTGTCTAGTGTGCCGTCTTGATTCAGCCGCACCAGATTTTGAGCAGGTCGCCCGTCAAATTCTGAAAAGCGCCCGCCTACGAGCACTTTGTGATCCGGTTGAGTCGCCATGCAATAGACGCCTCCGTCGTCGGCGTTGAACACCGGGGTCCAATTGGGATCAAGTCCGGGATCTCCGCGCAGAGCAGTCACTGTGGTATTGGAAGTAATCACCAGCGTGGTGGGGTTGTGTGCGCCGCCCAGTCCGCCGCTCCATTCATTGAATGCCAGACCATCGAAAGCCGGCGCTGTCAGCGTGACGGAGGTGCCAGCCGGATAGAGATCAATAATTGGCTCAACTTGGACGCCATTATTAACTGTCAACTTAAAATAAGACGAAGCGCTGTTGGTCGGATCGGTGCCGTCCAGGAATTCGTCGATATTGGGGATGCCATCGGAATCGCTATCGGCGTAAGCAGGCACGTTTAGCGAGCCAAAGTAGGCCAGTTCCCATTCGTCGGGAATGCCGTTGTTATTGCTATCCAAATAGAGTGTGGCAGGCGGAGCGCTCGTAACACTGCCAAGGACATTTGAGACAACGACCGTGTAAGTTCCGAAACTGTTTGAAGTCAGGCTTGGAAGATACAAGGTATTGGCGGTGGCCCCACTGAGAAACGATCCGTTAAAGAACCACTGGAACGAGAGCGGCCTTGCACTGGTTGCAACAACAGAAAACGACGCTTGCCCACCGATTTGGCCCATGGCGAAATGAGGTTCCCCAACTATGGCCGGCGCAGGGCTTAAAGATGAGCCTACCTGCTGAATGTTTCCGTCGGCATCGTAGGTGATCTGGACCGGGGCCGCACGCAGCAACAGCGTGGACGCAGCCAAAAGCAGAATCCCCAGGCAAATGCGGCGATGTAAATTATAAATCTTCACGCGCTTTAGGGTCCCAATGATGAAAGACCGCTTTGGATGCTGCCGCCAATCAAAACACCCAGCGGACTTTGCGACCCGCCGATGTTGATCCCGCCCGCGCCAAGGACGGCGCGAACAAAGCCCGCGCAGTTATTGTTCAGCAGATTGTATTGCCTCAAGCAGGGGTCACTCTGCACCTGCTTTATGTAATCGTTCATTTTCTGGATTTGGTCGGGCGTCACGTTGTAAATAGGGATGACAAACTGCGGCGATTGATTCTCGCCGCTATTGGGATCCCGGACCAACCCGGTGGAAGTTGGGGCGCCATTTGCATTAAACGCGCCCACATTCGGGTCAGGATAAAATCCTGTGTATCCATCTCCGGTATCGATCGAGGCGTGGCCTTCCGGGATTGGGACGCCGCCGATTGTCGTATTATAAACTCCTACATAAACAGTGTCCGCGCCTAAAGGATCTAACTTGTTAATGGGATTGTTATCGGCATAGGCATAGGTGTTCGCGCCTCCTCCCATTCTGAGCACCGGATCACGGCTAAGCCATCTCCCCAACGCGGGATCATAAACGCGCAATGGCGCAAAGTTCATCGCACTAGGCGCGTGAAAATAGTAGCCTGTAAATCCAAAATCGGCATCCAGATTGCCGCTAAGCTTTATTCGCTGTCCCCACGGATCATATTGATAATCAGCCCGCACGTTGGCGGAAGAGTCGGTCAATTCAGTGATGCTACCCAGGCGATCCAGTGCATAATAATATTTGCCGGCGTTCGGGCCGGAAACAATTTGAGCGCCTTGAGCAAAGTAAAGATTCGTCGCAGCGCCGGTCGCGTCGCAGACTTCACAAATGCGTTCGTTGCACCAGATGAAATGCTTGTCGCTGGTGATGTTTCCATCAGATTCTTCGACCACGCGCACGCAATGACTCAGACCATCGTAGGTGAATTCGGTGCTCTTCCCTGTGGGTGGGTAATCGATCGAGGTGAGGCGGCCTTCTGCGTCCCATTGATAGACGCGGCCAGTCTCAATATTTGTTGACAGGCTAATGAGCTGGTTCAAGGAGTTGTAGGAGCATGTGGTTTCCATTCCGTTAGTGGTGTCAGTCAGGCGATTATCAGCGTTGTCGTAGGTGTAGCTGTAAGTCGCGCTGCCGGTCGTTACGCCCGTCAACCGATCCGCAAGATCATAGGAGGGGGTGGCCTGCGTCGGGATTCCAGAGCCATTCTGTTGTGTCCATGTAGTCACAAAGCCATCCGAGTCGTATACATAGTCAAACTTCGACAAGGTCACGCCGGCTGGCCCCTGATTCCACAATTCTTTAAGACGGCGATCCGCGATATTTGGAAAATAGCTGAACTGCGTGCTTTGCCCGTTGGGAGAGGAAATAGATGCTAATTGGGGTGTTGCCCCAACATAAGCATAAGTGAACATGCCAAGGGCATTATTATCAGATGCGATGCGGCCCAAGGCATCGTAAACCACATTCTCAGCGACACCGCCGATTGTCCGGGTCGTTGTGCGGCCCAATTCATCGTAGTTGTAAGTAATGGTGTCGTTTGGGAGCGGGCCGTCGATGGATTGCAACTGGCCTGCGCCAAGGGAAGTCGAGCCAGTGATCGGGTTGTAGTTATACAATGTTATCCCAGCGCCATCAATGCGCTCTGACACGCGAGGAAACCAGGGATCATAGACATACTCAACGGTGGGCGTCGGAACCCCCGAGTTTACGTAAGAAATTGAAGTCACTAAATTATCCAGGCCGTGAGCAATCAATTTGGTTGAGCCGTTCGGATCTGTTATGGACTTCAACAGCCCGGCTGAATCGTAGTTATAAGTTTCGGCGTTTCCATCAGGATAAATCTTGGCTGTCAACCGACCAAACGGATCATGCGTCCATTGTGTTATACGGCCCAACGGATCAATGACGGAGCTTAACGAACCGCAACCGCACCATTGATAATGAGTGACGCGCCCCAAAGGATCACTAAGTGACACCAGTTGCCGAAGCGAATCGTAGGCATAGGAGGTCAATCGACCGCGCCGATCCTTGTAGGTAGCTGGATCAAGCAGATTGTAGGTCCGCGCAACAAAAGTTCCATCAGGATAGCTTACGTTGGTAAGTCGATCGAGGGCGTCGTAACCGTAGGTCAAAATATACCCTCCGACATCCGTGATCGTATGAACCCTTCCAAATGCGTCATAAGTGAGATTCACGATGTCCGTAGCGCCAAGCGGCCCCTGGATCGAAACAAGATAGTTGCTCGAATTGTAGCCAAAAGTCGTGGTTTGACCTTTGGCATTGCTGGCTGTCAACGGCTGACCTTGAGAGTTATAGGTGTAAGTCGTCGTCTGGCCGGAGGCGTCGGTTATTGTCAACGGCAGATGCGAACTGTTCCACGTAAAGCTCGCCACTGGTTCAAGCTGACTTGGGCCGGTCAACCGCTGGACTTGCACCAGGTCGATGTTATTTGACGCGTAGATGTAGTTTTGAGTGCGGCCAACAGGATCAACTTCCTGAGTGACCGCGCCCAGCGAGTTAAAACTGGTCTGCGTCAATTGCGTCTGCCCGTCGTCCAACACAACGCCGATTTTCGACGGCGCGCCGCCGAACATTCCGTAGTTGTAGAACGCGCTGCTGTTTTGCCCCTGATAATTGTACCAGATGCGGTTTTGCGAGGGCATCTTGAGGCTTTCAAGAAGAGGCGAACGGGTATTCAAATCCTGATGCATGAAATGATAAATTTTCGCGTCGGAATAAATTCCGTGAGCCTGAGCCATCGCCGCGCGGTCCCAGAAATAGGTGTCGCGGCCATCGAGATATTGGTTAAACGCCAAAATCCCCGCAGGGACTGTGTTCAATGGGTCCGTATATGAGACTCCCGGTGTCGCGCCATTCCCCTGCTCCGCCCGTTCCTGTTCGCCGTCGGGTTCAGTGATTTCAACGAAGCGATTATTATTGGTCGTTCCCACGGCGAAGGTTGTCATGCCGTAGCCCGTGGTTAATGTTTGAAGCGCATCGCTGGTTCCATACGTAAAGGCCGAACTCATGCCAAGCACGTCGGTGATGTTCGTCAATTCGCCGGCGGAGTTGTATGAGAACGTGGCGAAACGCCCGAACGGGTCAGTGACTTTCTGAACAAGATAGGAATTGGTGCCGCTGCCGTAGGAAATCGTGGTGGTCTGGCCGATGGCATCAGTAATTCCCGTCAGGCGGAAATACATGTCATAGGCCAACGTCGCGGCATTTCCTTGAGGGTCCACCACCGCCGTCATGAAAATCCGCGAAGGCGCGCCGGGATTGTCCGGCAACGAAAAAATGAGTTTGCCGCCATCAGGGCGCAATATCTGGTAGTTCGTCGCGTTGATTTGAACCAGGCTATCCGCCTCTTCGAGGCTTTGTTGATAAGTCTGCGTTGCGGGATTGTAACCAGGAAACTGTTCCACGCCGCCCTGTCCGCGATGGTAATAGGCATTGGCCGTGTCAAAAGTGAGCGAACTGATCCAATCGCAATTCCAAAGCGGTCCAAGATTCCCGTAAGTAAAGACGGCGGGTTGATCGGATGCCTGCTGGCTATACTGCACATTAAAATAAATAGGCGGACCGACAGGCGGATTATAGCCAACAGGCGAATCGGACATGGCCAGATCCGCCATCATCAGGAAAATGTTCCACTGCGCCATGCCCTTTTTGCAGGGATCATTCGGGGTTCCGGGCGGAGGATTTTTTTTGGGCTTAACGGGGATGCTGGTGTCTGGGGGGCCATCCGAACCCGGATCATCGTCCGGCGGATATCCGCGCCCCCAAACTTGCCCGCCTTCAGTCGCATCCACCGCGTTCCAGCCTCGTGGCAATTCTCCGTTTGGAATGAGAAAATAGCCGTCGCTCTCAGAATCCAGCGCATCCTGCGTTATCCAGAGCAAGCCATTGCCAAAGGTCGGGTCATCCAGCAGATAACGCCCGCCTTCATGCTTAAGCACAGCCCCGTAATGGTTGAGTTTCCAATGCGCGACCGACGGTACGGGAATGGCGGCGTTGCCGGTTCGTTTCGCCATTTGGTAATTAAGTCCGACTTTCTTGGACAAAACAGCAACGTCACAAAGAGGAATGCCGTTCGTGCCGGAAACCGATTTCACCAACTCCAACGGCGCGGCATCCTGCGGTTTGGAATAAAGCAAAATTCGTTCAAGCGCGTGAGGACCGCAACGATAGGTCACCTCCGGATGGTTCTCCATCATCCAAAGGCTTTGCCGCGAAGTTTCGATCATTTCCGCCGTGGATCCGCGAAAGTTCCGATCTCCGACTTGCCCCAGCAATGACTTCACATCCTGCAAAAGACCGATGCGGCACTGCATTCTCAAAAGCTGCGCCACCGCGCGATTCGCAACAGCCTGTCCTATGGGGTCGGGGGCCGATTTTGACGAATTCCAGGACTGTTGCCACGCGTCCATCGCGCGGGAAAAGTATCCATTCTGATAATATTCCTCGCCAAGGTTCAGAAGCAACGAGGCGTTCCAAGGCGATTGCGGATGGCTCGCGAGAAAGCTGGAAAGTGTGCTCCAATCCGGCTGCCCACTTGACTTGGAAGCGGAAAAAGCAGTGAGCGCACTTTTCAGATCATCCGTTTCACTTTGTGCAGGCGTGCCGCCCACCGCAACCAGCGCCTCATGAAAAAACTGGGGAATCTCAGCCGCACCAGCGCCGACAACCGTCACCAATGTCACGTAAAGGATGAAGGTCGAAAAAAATCTTCCAAGCCGGGCGCGGCAATTCAATAAATTGAAGACTCGCGGAGTGTTCCGCGCTCGGTGGTTTTTCTTCATTTTAAACTCAACTTTCGTCTCGTGGGGGAGAGACAAACGCGAATTCGACGCTAACATTTTCGATCTTTATGTCAAGCTTCAAACAACATTTTTGGCGATGGTTTTAAGCCAGACCCGGGGAGAAATGAGAATACGGCCCGCTGTTAGCCTCTTCGCCGGCGAATTTATTATGGCGACGATACTTTTTGAAAGTCCGGCCCCGACTGCTTTTCGTCGCCGTCAATTGGGCTGTTTTTCGTCCTTAGCCGGTGCCGCCTTATGTCAATACGAACAATGAACACGGCGTAAAGGATCGCTGCTAAAATAATTGAGGCCAGCGCGGCCGCTCGAGCCAGAGCAACCCCGGGCTGGATGCCCAGCGCACTGCCAATAACCACCAAAACAAGAAAATGGACCAGATAAACAGGATAGGACATTTCGCCAGTCAGACGGTCAAATTTGTGTTTCTCAAACGCCAGAAACAGAATCGGAATCGCCAAAATAAAGACCGGGGACGTAACCAAGCCCGCAACGTGCTCGCTGGCGACGCTTTTAAGGAACTCAAAAGCTCGGGCGTGCAAATACAGAAACGCCAAAAGGATCGCGCAGCCGACGATATAGGACCGCCAAGATGTGCTTCGCCAGCGTTGTAACGACGGATGAGGACTCATTCTGACATAGAGCCGATACGCCAACATGCCGCAAAGGAAAAACCCGATTTGAAGCGGGAAAAACCGGTAAGTCCAGGGAACAGTGGCCGTCCCCAGGTATTGATAGCAAATGAATCGCAGAACCAATGCGCCAATCGTCAAGCCAATCAGCCAGGAACTCCTCAGCCGATTCAGATACGGAGCGATGGCATAAAACGTCAGTTCCACCGCCAGAGTCCACGCCTGCGGCAACAATAGATACCAATAAAGCGGGTTGGGAAAGGTCCAAAATTTTAATGTAACTTGAAGCGATTGCCCGGGATCCTGTTTGAAAAACATGATCCAGTCCTGGCCAATTATGGTAAGGTTAAACAAGGCAGCCAGCGACACGCCTGATAACCCGTTGTGAGCCAAAGGATGACTAACATAACGGCTCAACATCAGCCAACGGTTGAAAAGCAACCCACCCGCCAAACTCACAACGACAGTGCCGAGAAGGATAACCCAATAAGTTGGGAAAATTCGCAAAAATCGGCTGACATAAAAATCGCGCGCCTTGGAATAACGAGTCGATAACACCAACGCCATATAGAACCCGGAGATGACATAAAAGATTTGCACCGCCTGTTCACCCTGCAACATCGTCCAGGGAAGTATCTGCCCGTTTCCATGTTCAGCGACCACGCAAAGAGCCAGATATAAACGAAGGATTCCCATGGGTGATGAACATGAAAGAATCTACAATCGCGGGTCAACCGGTTCGCTTTCCAAAGCAAGCACGCCGAACACGGCCTCGTGAACACGTCGCAACGGTTCCTTTCGGACAAAGCGTTCAAGCGACTCGATGCCGAGCGCGAATTCCCGCAAAGCCAGCGACCGCTTTGTCGAAAGTCCCCGGGAACGGAGCCGTTCCAAATTCTCCTCCGCCGTGTATTCCGGGCCATAAATAATACGGAGATATTCGCGGCCACGACACTTCACAGCGGGTTGGACAAGACCGCGCCGTCCCTTGACAATGAAATCAAGCGGCTTGACGACCATCCCTTCGCCGCCGCGCCCGGTGAGTTGTTCCCACCAATGAACGCCTTCCGCTTCGCTCTTGGAATCAGTCAAATCAATGACATGAAACGGTGTGGCAACGATGATGCCTCCAGCCAGCCGCGCGAGCATTTCCATGTGCCAGGTGTGCGGTTTGTCCGCATGAACTGAGCCTTCGGTTGCCAGCAAATGAAACGGCGCGAGTTTGAGATCGTTCACCGATTTTACCGGCCAGCAATATCGACGATAGGCTTCAATGTAATCGCCCATCATTTGTCGGCGAGAAATCGTGCGGGCAAGCAACTCACTCACGTCCAGGCCGGATGATGCGGCTCGTTCAAGGGTGGAAACTTCTTCCGTTAGCGAAGCGCGCCCCGATGCGCCAACCGAGGCGTATTGTTGTTTCAACAATTCCTGCGCTTTTACAGACCAGGGCATGAGTTCGCAATCGAGACAAAGCCATCCGGTTTTGAATTCATCCCAAAATCCGGCTGAGGTGGCGGCAGTTTGAACGTGGGTGAGAAATTCCCGCTCCAGGTTTGCGTCGTCAAAAAAACGCCGGCCCGTGCGCGTATAACAGATGCCAATGCCTTCGCCCGTCACCCCAAAACTTTTCCGCACAGCCTCCTCATCACGACAGACGATAACCACCGCCCGCGACCCCATATGTTTTTCCTCGCAGACAACTCGCGGCACACCGGCATGGCGAAAATAAGCAAACGCTTCGGCAGGATGCTCCAAAAGACCCGGCGCACTGCTTGTTTCGCTCGGCGACATCGTGGGCGGCAGATAAATCAGCCACTTTGGATTCGCGGCGAACCGGCTCATCACTTCCAGAGCCGCAGTGGCGTTCTCCTCGCGAATGGTTACATTGCCATGCAAACGCGTCCCGACGATCCGTTTGCCCGTCACATCGGCAAGGTCAAGCAAATCGTCCTGCTGCTGTTGCGCGGATAAAACCGGCGCCTGTGTTTCGGCAGGCAAAAATGGCTTGCGCGATTCCGCGTAAGTATTTTTTGCAGGAACTGAAACCAGTTCCTTTTCGGGATACCGCAAAGCCGTCAGCTTTCCCCCAAAAACACAACCCGTATCAATGTTGATTGTCCGGTTGAGCCACGCAGGTTCCGGGACCGGCGTATGTCCATAAACCACCATCGCTGCCCCTCGATATTCGGCGGCCCAATTATAACGCACCGGCAATCCAAACTCATCGGTCTCGCCGGTAGTTTCACCGAAGAGCGCGAATTCCCGCACAGCGCCGGAGCCTCTCCCCTGCATGGATTCCTTCATGCCTGCGTGCGCGACTACGAGCTTGCCGTCGTCGAAAACATAATGACTGACCAGGTCGTCAATGAAATCGCCAACCTGTTTGCGAAATTCATCAGACTCGGCGGCAAGTTGTGCCAGAGATTCGCCAAGCCCATGCGTGATTTGAACATCTTTCCCGCGCAACTTCCGCATCAGCTTTACGTCGTGATTGCCGGGAACACAAAAAGCCCCTCCGCTTGCAACAGCGCTCATCGCCAATTTTAGGACTTGGGGAATCTTGGGGCCTCGATCAACCAAATCACCGACGAACACGAGCTTGCGTCCGTCAGGATGGTTCCAGCCTCCCCCCGGTTGCTCCGCGTAACCCAACAGGGCAAGCAATTCGAAAAGTTCATCGAAACACCCATGCACATCGCCTATGATATCGAACGGCCCATGCTCGTTCTTCAAGTTGTTCCACAACGGCTGTCGCTCAATGACCACGGCCTCGACTTCTTCCAATGATCTGAGAACGAAGACATGGCGAAACCCTTCGCGCTCAAGCCCGCGCATGGAACGATGCAACTGCTGCGCTTGCTGCCGAATGACGTGCGGGCCAAAATTGCGGTCAGGACGAGTCTTGTTCCGGTCGTGCGCCACCCTCTCTGGCACGTCAAGGACAATGGCCACTGGCAAGCAATGAAACTCACGCGCAATTTGAACAAGTGATTTGCGCGATTCAGGTTGCACATTCGTCGCATCAACCACGGTAAGTTTCCCGGCCGCCAACCGTTTGCGGGCGATAAAATGCAAAACTTCAAATGCGTCGCGTGTCGCCGCCTGCGAATTTTCATCATCCGACACCAGGCCCCGACAATAATCCGAAGAAAGAATTTCCGTGGTTTTGAAATGTTTCCGAGCAAACGTGCTTTTGCCCGAACCGGACACCCCGATCAACACAACGAAGGAAAGCTCGGGAACGGTAATTTTCATTTGAAACTGCGCAGTAAAAATTCAAATTCTCGAACGTCAGGGGATTCGAGCATTCCTGCCGATGCTTTCAGCGCGTTGTTAAGGTGCTTAAGAACGCTTTTACTGGGAGGCGTCGCAATATTTCGTGATTTGAGGAGCCAAAGTCGTAATGCACGACTCCCAAGCTCGATAATTTTTTCATCCCGATCTCGAAGCGCCTCAAACAGAAAAACACCTCGCTCCCAAAAGTTGAGATTCATCATCAGCTTAAAAACATTTGTTCTGACGTGCAGCGTTTTTTGACTCCTAAAAATCGAGTAAAGTTGATCCAAAATTGAAAAGGTTCTTTTGTCAAGCGCACGCGAAGCCTCATTGGAAATTCCGGGATGTTCATTCGTTAATGCAGTGAGAAAGTGGGGCACATTGCGATCTCCGTCGAGAGCCGCAAGCGCATGAATCGCAGCTTTTTGAATGCCCACTGCGGGGCCCTCAATAAATGGCAATACGGCTTCTGCATCAGTAACAGTTCCCGTTTCTCCGAGACCGAGAATCGCGGCGCGCACCTGTTTTGAGGTGCAGTCGGTCAGTGACTTCCTATATACCTCGGCAAAGTTAAATTGTGGATTTTGTGTTTTGATCCAAAAGCGCGCGGTAGCACGGACCGACGAGGAAGCATCCAACAAGGCGATGTTTAGCTTCCCTGGACTTTCACTCGGAAAACGTTGCACAAAAACGCTCAATGCCTCGCAACGGATAGGCATGGAACGGTCTTGAGTTAGGCCAGTCACAACCGGCAACAAGTCAACATCATTTAATTGCGGCAGGACGTGGCGCGCAGCCCAAAGCCGCATTGTTGGGTCTGCATCCGAAAGCACCTCTTTGAGAAGAGCTATGCGGTGCTCTGATTTTACCGCGAGCGCTATTTTAAAAGATTCACGGCGAAGCCAACCGTCGGTTGACAGAGTGCCTTCGCGAAGTATTGGTGCGAGTCCGGGTTCTTGAAGCAAGGCAATGACGCCAGAAACAATTTTAGCATCGTGGCTGCGCCCACATGAACGCAGTCGAAAAACGAGATGCAAATTTCTCAGGAAGTGCCTCGCATACTCTGACCGAATGCGTTGCAAAATTGCAGTTTCCGCCATTTCACGAACTTCACTCACCCAATCATTCAAACGAATGAGCAAAAAAGGCATTTCTGAACCATCGAAATTATTTGCCAACTCTTTAACTGCTGCCTCACGAATGTATCCGCTACCATGAAAGCTCGTTATGCCAATTACGGATGTTGGATTCGGAAGGCGCCACAATTGTTTTACCTCATGTGGTTTTATGTGACGCCATTGGGACGGTTCAGACGATTCGCACGGCCAGTATTTTCTGGAAGCCTCATCTAATTGCGCAAAGTCACTCAGTTTCAGGTTGTCAATTAAATGGCCTATCGTTCTAGCCGCCGCGTTGCGAACATCGTTTTGTTTATTTAACAAAAATGAAGTGAGATATGGAATGGCAAGAGACTCATTTGATGACGCAATTTCATCGAATACAGATAACGGTGCTTCTTGCCGTCCGATCAACTTACCCAGAAAACCTCGATCGTCATGCAATTTGTGAATCAAATCCCAGGTTTGTTTTGATAACCGTTTCATTGCACGAACCGGGTGAAAATCGCCATTTGCGTCGGTGAACCAACGGTCGAATCTTCCGGGCCAACTGGGAGGAATCGAGCTTTGTAGCCTGAATTAGCAGCCACGCGGTTCGCCCACTCCTGAAACTCCGCTCGCGTCCACTCGAACCGATGGTCGCGATGACGGAATTTGCCCGCAGGCAGCGTTTCCCATTTCACGTTGTATTCACGATTGGGCGTCGTAACCACGATGGTCGCAGGCCCCGCGCATTCAAATAACACTCGCTCAAAAGCAGCCAACCGAGGCGGGTCAAGATGCTCAATAACCTCCACCACTGCGGCGGCATCAAAACCCGCCAGTTGCTGGTCCCGGTAAATTAATGAACCGTGCATCAAGCGCAGGCGTTCCTTTTGCAGGGGAGGCATACGGTCGTAATGCAAACGGTCCTTGGCGATTTCCAGCGCGCGATGAGAAACATCCATGCCGATGATTTCGGCAAATTGCTTTTCCTTCAGCAACAATTGCAAGAGCCGGCCTTCACCGCAGCCCAGGTCCAAAACTCGCGCCGCATTACTGCCTTTGAGCGCTGCGATTACAGAACCAAGCCGCTGTTCGTTCAGGCTGATGTTCTTTTCTATGGCCTCTTCTTCTTGCGCATGAGACTCAGCAACAAAATCCGGGTCCGGCTCGCTTTCATCACCCAGTTGAGTAAGGGCGTCATCCACAAGACTGCGTTGATGTTTAAGATAGCGGCGCGCAACGGCCTCGCGTTCGGGATGCGCGCCCAGCCAGTCTTCACCGTGGCGCATCAGCTTCGTCACTTCATCATCGCCAACCCAATAATGCTTGTCGTTGTCCAGCACCGGCACAAGGACGTAAAGGTGACTGAGAAGTTGTTTAAGCGGCAAAGTCGCAGCCAATTCAACCCGAAAATAGGCGCTTTCACCCCAATCAGGAAATCGGTCATCCAACGGCAAACGCGTTGCAGTGACGTTGTAGCCAAGCGGCTCAAACAGCTTTCTTAAAAACTGCTCGCCTCCACGGCAAGGCAGCGCGGAAAACGCAACATGCAGTGGTATTGGCGCGTCCACCAAGTCCGGCCGTTCCTTGCTGTTGCCGGCCAACGCAGTGCCAAATACATCGGCAATCGCCACACTCAAAAACGATGAAGCCGCGTAGGGTCGATCATTGACGTATTGCTCCAAAGCGCCGCCTTCGCCAGAGGGCCCGCGACGGTTCCGCACCAATCCAACGGGATCAACTTCAACGAGCAAAGCAACAGCGCACCGTTCGTTGCTTGCTTCGGGGTAAAAAACGTGCGCTCTGCCAAACGAAAGCTCAAACGACTGCGGGCGCGCTGGATTTTTGCGCAGCAAATAACCCAAATCGGTCGCAGGTTGATGCGTTGTCGTCAACGTCAGCAGCATCCCGCGAGATTAGTGAGACTTCAAAGCCTTGACCAGCCTTTCGCGAAGGCTAGGTCAGGATTTTGAGGCGCAAGTTCCCAAATGTTCATCGCAGTTTGGCTTCGCTAGTCGCGATCATACTTGTGCATGCAGTCAACGAAAAGCCCGAATCCATCATTTCTGTAAGTATTGAGAATAAGGAATGCCACGTGCCTCGACTTCGCCCAATCTGAAGGTGGATTGCAGCTATTATTTTCACGCCGCGGCGATTCAAGAAGTTCAATTGCGGTGGCAAGCGAAGACGCGAGAAACCCTGTGTCTAGAGCAGTTTAACTTAAGCTGTAGCAGCCCGGTTCGGACGGCCTGTGGGGGAGCGCGGTCGTCTCGACCGCCGCGTCTGGCGTCTCGCCAGACGCTCTTGTCGAATATTTTACACGCCGCAGCAGTGCTGGATTGTTCCGTCGGCGAGACGCCGACGGATGCGACCGAGACGGTCGCGCTCCCCTGCCGCACCAAAATTTGTGGCTACAGTTGCACTTAAAATGCTCTAAACTAATGCCGAAAGGCATTTATGGCCTCAGAGGCAGCTCTGGCCGCGTCTGGATCTTTGGATTGCGCCATGTCCGTTAGACACGGCAAAACTACAGCCGCCGAGCCAGGCTTTAGCCCGGAGAAAAAATAGGTTCGCGTAAAAGTTCTGATCAAAATGCCCGTTTCCGGAAACTGCGTCTTACGGACGAGATTAGTGAATGCCGGTAAAGCCGCTTCACCTACGGCAAGCATGGCTTCTTCGGAATAGCCGGGATTATTGGTCGCTCTCGCGATCAACTGCGGCAGATATGGCTCGTTAATGGGACCAAGAATGTCGAGGATCTGAGCGCCAAGCTTCCATCGTTCACTCACATCTCTACGTTGGACGTTGACGAACCGCGCATGTTTGGCCAACCAGCCGAGCAGCAGATCAATACCCGTGACGCGCGTATCAAGATTCGCCATTGCAAACGGAATCGCGTTCGTTCCGATGGCTCGAATGGCGGATTGGGCCGCCGCCGCTGCCTCAAAGTCAGCGGGATGAAGATCGGCGGCCTTGTCAAGAAGCGCGATCCATTCGTAAAGATTCCTGCCCTGGTAAACTGGCAGTCTGGGATGCGACGTCTGGAAGGCCAAAATGAATGTTACAGTGCCAGCCAACACAGCCAGCGCCAGCCAGACTGCGTATGGCGCATGATGACGGGGTTTTGTCTGCGTATTCACTAATCTTCCGAATACTCGATGCATTTGGTTTGCTCAATGCAACAGTTTCACCAGACGCTCGCTTTTTCCGCCAGCGCGCTGAGCGTCCCTTTAGGCAACTACACCCAGCATTGCACCGCAGCTTGCTATCAAGAATGTCACTGCATCCCCGGCATCGCCATCTTCATCGGCGCCACCTTTGGCGCGGCAGTCAGATCGTAGTGCATCCGCTTGAGTTCAACGAGCGTTGCTTTGGCGTCGCCTTCGCGAACGTGATAAAAATGGTCGAGTTCCAATCCCGTCAGGTCCTGCTGAATTCCCGAGGCCGGCCATTTGACTTCAACGCTTTCAATTTTCGTCGCATTCCCCAGGCCGATTTCCTGGCGAAGCGGGTTGTTGCCAAAACTGCTGCCGCTCGTGACAGTCCTGTAAATATGCCGCGGCCCATTCGGCGTCTGAACCGTGACATTGATGCGCGCCCCGATGGCGGCCCGGTTGGATTTGATCCCTTCCAGTTTCAACTTGAGCCAGCGATTGGTGCTGCCCGGATTGTGGTAAAGCACGTTGAAGGAAGTGTCGCTGACAAACGCGCCGCCCATGACTTCATAGACATCCTGGTTCCCGTTATTCTCAAAATCCGCGAACCCAACGCCATGCCCCTTTTGCAAATGGCCAAAGCCCCCCGCAGTCGTCACATCCTGGAATTTTTTCCCCTCGTCATTGCGAAACATCCGATTGGGGACGAGCATCGTCAAATCAGGATTTCCCGTTCCCAGATAAAAGTCCAGCCACCCGTCGTTGTCGAGATCGCCGAAATTGCATCCCATCGTGAGGAAGACGTGATTGAGCCCCATCTGCTCAGTCACATCGGTGAACGTGCCATCGTGATTATTATGGTAGAGCTTGGGCGGCACCCCCGAATTCGGTAAGCCGAGATAATCCGCCGCGACATCGCCGACGCCCGTCACCGAATAACCTGATACGAAAATGTCTTCCCATCCGTCGTTGTCATAATCGAACGACCAGCAGGGAAAGGTCAGGGCGGCAGCCACTCCGGCTTTTTTGGTGGCATCGGAGAACTTCCACTGGCCTGAAGCATCCGGCCCATCGTTGTGTAAAAGCAGATTCACGCCGCCGCGACACGAGACGTAAAGATCGGGCCTGCCATCATTGTCGTAATCCAGGGTGGTCGCCCCTTTGACGAAGCGATTGATATTCAAACCACAAGCCGCGGAAACCTCCGTGAAAGTCCCGTCATGATTATTATGATAAAGCTCCGACAAATCCGGATCTTTGGCATCTGAGCTTTCATGTCCGAGGAACAAGTCAAGCCAGCCATCGCCATCGTAATCAAACCACACCGCCGTCTGGCCCGGGTGCGCGCTCAAAAGCCCCGCCTCCTCGGTCACATCCGTAAAAGTCCCGTCGCCATTGTTCCGCAGCAAAGACGGGGGGACCCGCCCCGCTTTGCCATTCCATGCGCCGCGAAGTACCAGAATATCGAGGAGGCCGTCGTTGTTGTAATCCGTCTGCAAAATGTTAAGCCCGCCCATCAACTGCCCAAGACCAGCCGCATCCGTGCGATCCGAGAAATGGCCGTCGCCGACATTATGAAAATAATGCAAGGTGCCATCAAACCCCCAGGACGAAGTCACGATGTCAATAAAACCATCGTTGTCGAAGTCATCCAAAATGCAACCTCCCGCAAGGCCGTTCACATTGATTCCGAGCGGGCCGGCAATATCCGTGAAGCGCGGCAAGTCATAATCCGATTGAAAAGTCTTTGGCGGAATCAGCAACGGCGCAGGGACCTTCTCGGGATATTCGCCGAGCGTCATATAAGCCACATTAAGAAGCCAGCGCGCCGAAAGGTCATTTGGATATTGCTGAAGTTGTTGGTCGAGCAGACCAATCGCGCCTTGCGAACCGCGTGGAAGTTTGTGAACCGCGGCTGCCGAAAGCGGAAAAATACACGACTCGGCATTGTGCATGTTCAGGCAGTTTTCCTGTTCACCAATGCGAAGCATCGCCGTTGCCATCATCATTCGCACCTTGGATGCCGACTGGCCGTTGAGGCGGAAGTTATTGTTTGTGAGGAGAAATTCACAATCCGATATTTGTTTCAGGCAGGCATCCGATTGCCCGATGATTAATTGTTGTTCCGCGAGTTGAAATCCGACGGTCGCCTTCTGTTGCACATTGACGGTCTGAGCGAAACGTGTCTGAAGAATTTTCACCATTTCGAAATTCATAAACCGGCTCGCACTGGGGTCGATTGAACTGCGGATTTTCTGAAGCCTGTCAATCATCCGAACCGTGCCCGGAGGCAGAGGATTTGCGCGCGCGGTCGGCAGATTGGTAGTGGACGAAACCTCGCTGGCCCCCACGTTGGCGGCGTGAACCATCGCCGCCAACATGGGCCCTGCCAGAAAACCAACGCCTCTCCGTGAAAGGCAGCCAGCAAAAAGCCTCACTAGCCAGAAACGAAGAAGTAAACGCAGCATGAGTTAGTCATTTCGTCACCGACCATACAGACTTCCCGAACGAATGCACCTAAAAAGGGGTAATCGGTCAAAATTCAGGTACAAATGGCACATTTGCCCCTCACTTGAAATCAATCCCCACATTTTGGTAGGGACGCCTCGCCGAGGCGTCCGCGATCACAGCATCCCACTCTATTCTGACTCCGAGTCGTACGTGGGCCGCTCAAAAGTTAAATGGCCGAAATTCAGCTACAAAAGCCACGTTTCACGCCTTTTTCCAGGGACCGAGGTCCAATTTTGCTTGGGCAGAAGGGCGCTATTACCTGGGGCGATATCATTGCTTCTTCTGAATTTGACATCCTAAGAGCTTTTACAGATACGACTTGCTTTTTTCAAGAAGTCGGTTGAATAATCAATCAGTTCCTTCAAAAGTTTAAATTTTGCGTAGCGTTGCATTTCTCGATGGCTGTATGACGGGAGGAGGGCCGCTCTGCGAAGCATTCGGAATTCCGTCTGGCCAGCGTGACACGAATTTCTTCGCTCTCGCCGGTATCAGGGCTCGGGCGTGCGTGGGTTACAAAAAGGAAATAAGTTTTAGTCCGGATCAATGGGCGCTTCGCGCCAGCATGTTGTTGAATTTCTATAACAATTGGTTTGGCCAGCGGTCGATCAACTACTGCGTGACGAACGCTCAACACGACCCCAATTATCCGATGGACTCGAGCGCGTTCATCAATGGAGCGACGAACATGTTTATCTCCAACTCATGAGATATGACAAATTCGTTTGCAACACTCAAGACTACCATCGCTTACAAGATGGCGGTGACAGGATTGGTGCTTTCGGCGATGAACCACATTGTTGAGTGGCCTGGAGTTTGCCCAAAAGGCATCGAACCAAAAGATATTATTGGCACATATATCTCGTCTCCGCGTTTGGATAGCGTTCCAGGTTGCCCTTCCGTGGTAAACTTTGAAACGACACAATTCACGTTTATTTTCCGGGACGGAAAGCTGCATGGCGTGGTGAATACACAAACAAACATTGAATCTGTGGAGCATCATCGCGAATGGGCGCATATTCCCTCGCTTATCAACTCGAATGACGCGTACCATCTTGCGACCAATTGGCTCTCCCATGTCTTCGTGGATGTAAACGCGCTCAATAGGAAGTATAAGATGCATGTCGGACAGCCACAGTTTTGGGCCACACCACCCGCCGTATGGGGTGAGCAAGGGAGCAATTTGACCACCCTGCCGCTTTACTATGTGACTTGGGATAAAGGAGACTACCAGGCTGCTAAAGTTGGAATTTTCGGCCCGACCAAGCAGTTCACGGGCCTGACAATTGAGGATCCCACGCTGACTGACCATACTTATATATGCGTAACTAATAAGCTGGAACTTCTGAGAATGACTAATTTCCCGTTGAGGCTGATCGAGAAGAATGGTGACCTGTTGAATCAGATCGTTCCACACACGCCGTCTCCGACAAACGACACACGGTAATAGTCAGATGAGCGCCAACACAGACATCTCTCTCTTTCCGCCATCCCCCGCTCGTGGCCATAACGTGCTTTCTTTGATCCATGCCGCTTACTCCCATTCAAAAAGCTGAAGGAGATTTAGCCTCAAAGAGATTTATAGGAAATTATTGACATGGATGACATTCTGAGTCACCTCAAAACCTCAGTCGCATACAAGTTGGTGGTGGCTGGAATGGCGGTAGCGGCGGCGAATTATATTGCTGTGCGGTTGAACCTGTCAACGCAACCAGTCGAGCAGAAAGACATCACGGGATGCCTCGTTGCTCCTCCCGGCCAGTTTGATACGCCGGTCATGCCTACAGTAAACCTCCAAACCAGCAACTTTATGTTCATCTTCCGAAGTGGGAAGCTGTATTTGGTGATGAACTCAAAAACTAACATTGAGGAGGTGGAGCGCTATCACGAGTGGGCAGGAACTCCTTCGCTCATTAACTCAAATGAAGCTTACCAGCTGGCAACGCAGTGGTTGTCTCGGGTGTATGTCGATGTTGCTGCGTTAAACGCCAAGTACAAAGCGACCGTTGGCCAGCCGTCTTTTTGGCGGGACCCTCCCGCGCGTTTTGGCGAGCAAGGGAGCAATTTAACAACCCTTCCTCTGTATTACGTTAGCTGGAGCAAAGGGGATTACACCGCCGCCAAAGTGGGAATCTTTGGTCCAACCAAGCAAATGATGGGGCTCACCATTGAAGACGCGTCACTTTGCGATCGTACGTATTTAGTCGTTACTAATCAGCGGGAATTGGTTTATTCAACCAATGTCCCGTTACGAATGGGCGTCAGCAATAATGCGTTACTTCACTTATTTTTCCAATCAGGATCACCGGATCGCGGTTCCGGCTTACACTAACAGATCCCCGTCGAATAAAAACTGGTGGTGGCGACGTCGGTACCGGTGTTGCGGCGGGGAGTTGGGGGCGCAATCCTGACGGCAATGACGCCACGACTTGACATTTTGTCGAGGCGGAGTGTTCGCGCGTTGCATCCGCCTTGGCCTTCAACTTTTGGCAACGCGGATGCAAATTCAAACCTCCGTCCTTTCCCGGATGACCTGTTGGAGGAAGCGGAACAAGAGCCGAATCATCTTGTTCCTCTCCATCCGTGAAATCCGTGAAATCCGTGGTTAAATTCCCAAATTCTCCCGCCTCAATTCTTGCACTATCTTTCTATTCCTCTCTTCTCTGCTGCCTCTGCTCGCTCCTGTTAAACTTCTTCGTTAGTCGCGGCTATTCGGTGCTATGCCTTTTCGTTGATTCGGGGTTGAACTGTTTCCGCTAATTTCTTTTACCATTCTTGTTCCTCTCCATCCGCAGTGCTATCGCCAGAAATTGCGCATTTTTGGCAAAATTTTATCCTCTTCGTTTCCTTTGTTTCCTTCTGTTCAAGATTTGGGTTGCTGCTATGCCGCGCTGTGTCCTCCGTGAAATCCGTGGTTAAATTCCCAAATTTTCCCGTCTCAATTCTTGCACTATCTTTTTATTCCTCTCTTCCCTCTGTTTGCTCCTGTTAAAGATGTATCTGTTTCGCCAATTTTATTTGGGCAGTTTGTCCAGCATCGAGCGGGCGATGCCATCAGTCGGATCAATTTCCAAAGCGTGTTGCATGCTTTCGCGCGCGCCCTTCAAATTATTGCGTCCAATTTGGACCAAACCAAGATTTCCCCAGGTTTTTCCGCTGGTCGGGTCCAATCGCGTCGCACTTTGGAATTCGCGCTCCGCGTCAGGCAACCGATTCTCCATGCGGGCGATCAACCCCGCATAATAATGGGCCTCGGCTAAATTGGGGTCAAGTTCGATGGCGCGCTCTATTTGCTTTTTGGCGTCGGTAAACCTCCGCTGCGCGAACCAGACGTTCCCCAGGTTCAACCGCGCCTGCGCATCCTCCGGATTTTCGCGCACTTGAGCCAGGTCGTATTCCTCCATCCTTTCCTCCACAAGACCAGCAAATGCGTCCTTCAAAACTTTTTCGTCCTCGACGCGCTTTGGCAGCATGAGAAAGGAAAGTTCCGCCATTTCGTCCGTGGCTTGCGGGCCGTATCGGACGCGTTTGGGAGGATTGTTCGGATTGCGCGGGTTGTTGGTGGAATTGTCGTAGGTGAACCGCATTCTCAAAATCGCCCCCCTCGGAATCTCCACCGGAGTCTGATAGCGATAGTCCCCCTGCCAATTGAAGTCCCAATTCGTGATCAGCAGCAACGGAATCCTGGAACCGCCCGGCAAATCCGCGTGCCCCTCAACTTCGCGACCCAGAAAATGGCAATGCGCCAGCACCCCCAGCGCTTCGCAATCCACAGGCAAAGTAAAAGATGATTCAACCGGAAAGTTCGTCGCGCCAGTCGGAATGTCGATCATAAGGGACGTCAGGAGCACGTTCAACGCGGTCCGTTCGGGAGGTTGATTGGTGAAGTAAAGTCCGACTTTAAAGCGGATCGGCTCAATTTTTCCCGTCGGGCGCAAGTGAGCTTCGATCACCAAATCAGTCCCAGGTTCAAGCGTCCAAGGCATCCCCGGCGGAGAAATCGAGGCTCTCTTGCCCGGCTGCCAAGTCAGGAATTGTCCGGGCGGCTTCGATGCGCCCGGGACGGCCAACCCCGGAAACCCCGGTTCCGCCCCGGAAGTCGCCTGCAAGCGGGATTGGCGGGACCTGTCGGTCTCGATAAACACATGATGCACAGCGCTGCTTTGCGGACGAAACTCAATAGCCCGCACATAGCGCCGCACCGTCCCTGGCACCGATATGGCGAAGTTGCGGTAAACATCCTTCCCCTGGGCGGGCAAATTGTAGCTCTTGTCCATTTCCACAACCAAATCAGGCGGCCCCAACTGCCATTCGCTGGATGCCTCCGGCGCAGGCGGCAAATCCGTCGGATCGCCCTCAATCGCACCGCCCGAAGCCCATCTCTGGATCAGCTCCAGATCGCCATCGCTCAACCGCCGCTCGCCAATCAACCGTGGATAACCGCCGCCAACATCAGGCGGCCACGGCGGCATGTAACGGAGCCGTGTAACCTCGGCAATTTGCTTCGCCCGCTTCGCTACATCGTTGTAAGTGAGGAGGTTAAACGGCGTCGATTCCCCACTCCGATGGCAAGTGCAGCAATTCCGGTAAACAATCGGCGCAATATCCTTGTCAAAAGTCACAGCCCCCTGCGAAGGCGCTGCCGTGCCGCGCCCGCATAACGCAACCACAAAGAGCCGCCCTGCCCCGGATATCAAATTCTTCAGCCGCACTTTCATCAAAAATCAAACCCGTTCATTCGCCAAGCATAACCTCAAACATCAACCTCAAAACCGCTTACTCGCCGCGCATAACGTCAATTATATTTTAAACCCTCGAAACTCAATAATATTGTCAAGTATATTTTACTGTGTCGGAAACTCAATCCTGATATCTTTACTCCCATTTTCCACTTTTGTTGAAGTAACTTTCCCCCCCGGCCATAGCACCTGAACACCAGTAGGCGGCTCGGCAAATCCCATCACTTGCACAGGGCTATCCTGAGACCAGTAACCCGATCCACCATGGACTTCACGCGCCGGCCCGAGGTGGTCGCCAAAATCGAGCCGCATGACAGCGCCAATCCCCTCCGGGTTCCCAGATGGCCCGTGTAAGCGCACTCGCAACCCAGGCTTCGCACCCACGTTATGAAAGAGCCGCGTTTGATTTCCGTTCTGCGTCACCACCAGATCGACCCGCCCGTCATGATCGTAATCGCAGAGCGCAGCGCCGCGTTGCTCGCCATACACCGTAACGCCGCTGATCTGCCCGGGCACCGGCTGCAAACCGCCTCGGCCATCGCCGCGCAGCCACAAGCCGCGTCCTGCATCGCATCGCGGAGTTTTGGGTTCCATGTCAAAAAAATTCTGGCTCAGAAAAACATCCTCGAACCCGTCACCGTCATAATCGCCGACACAAGCGGCAAAAGCGGGGGCAAATTGAGCCTCGCGCGGAAGTGGCGCCGCTACAAAACCGTTCGTGCGATTGAAAAAGACCATCGAATCCAACACAGTGGCTTCCACTTTCCCGGCGGTCTTTAAAGCGTCCCCAAGAACTTCCGAAATCGTAGCCTCGCCATAGGAAGCATAGGAAGGAAAGCGTCCCCTGAGAAAACCGAGCGACCCGGCGACAGCGTCGAAGTCTCGGTCGGGAACTTCTTTGCCGGAAACATCGTCGCGGCAAGTTTCGATCAAGGCCGGTTCGTTGCGTTGATTGAAATCGCCAAAGTAAATCCGGCGCGGAGCCTCCTGGCTGGCGCGATACTTGGAGTTCCGCCCCCAGTTGCTGACGATGATGTCCAGCCGACCGTCCCCGTCGATGTCGCCTGTGGTCACGCCATTCCACCAACCGGTCAAGGCGTGGAGCGGAAGAGTGGACGCGCCGCCGCCTTTGGAAAATGGCACCGAAACTTGCGGGTCCCAAGGCGAAAGCCGCCCATGGTCATTACGAAAAATACGAATCGGCCCCCATTCGCACGCGAGAATCAACTCCGGCCAACCGTCTCCATCCAGATCGCTCCACACCGCCCCGCTCACCATTCCAACGTCACGCAACTGTTGACTGTTGGCTTCGTCCAGAACCAGCTTGCCGGCACGGCGGTGATAGAGACGGGAGGTCGCCGGCTCCGGGTATCTTCCGGGTTTGACCCGCCCGCCGACGAACAAATCAAGTTCGCCGTCGCCATCATAATCCGCCACCGCGAGAGGGCCCACGCTGGAATCCCATCCGGGAACTTCGCCAGACAGCTGGTTCGATGTCGCAACCCAGCGCGAAACTGAAGCGCCATTCGGCTGGCCATCCTCATAATTGGCGCTCCCGACAAGCACAGCGCCGCCCGTCCAACCGACGATGGCAGTCTGGTCGCGCTCCACAATTCCCGTCTGCGGAGATTGTGTCGCGATTTCAAAACTGCCTTTGCCGTTGTTTTGATAGCAGGCCAATTTCCCGCCTTTGCCGCTGCCAATGATCAAGTCTTCCCAGCCGTCTCCATTGACGTCCCACCAGCAAACGCCAGGACCCAACTGGCTGAGCTTTTTGGGCAAGAGCGGCTGATGTTGGAAGTCATCAAAAAGGTCGTCTTGATGGACGTGGGCCAGTTGCTGGCTTGCGTCTTCAAAGATCGGCGCAATGTGAATCGGCGGGGAAATTGAGTTGTCCGCAGCTCCCGACTCGTCGATTTCATAGAGGCAATTGGGCTGTGCTCCTTCCACCACACTGCGCTTGCCGCTGCGCCAAGTGACTTCAATGCGCAAACGGTTGGTAACATTCCCCGCTGCGAAGACTCGCATCGTGTCATCGCAAGATAAATAACGCCCGCCGCACATCATTTCCTGGCTTTGCGGGACAGGTCCGCCCGTCACCTTGATGCGCGCGCCGATGCCGTGAGTGTTGGGAGCTTGTCCGCGCAGGCGCACCGCAATTCGCGGGGCCGAAGTGTTATTTCGATAAATCCCAAGGGCTCCGTTCATATTATTGACGACAACATCAAGATCGCCGTCATTATCAAGATCTGCGAGGGCCATGCCGTGCGAAACGCCAGATTGGTTGAAACCCCAGGCAGCGCCGCATTCTTCAAATGTCAGGTTCCCTCGATTGCGGAAGGCAAGTTTGGCATCGGGCAAACGAGGAAGCATCAGCAGCTTTGTAGGGATCAAGCTCTGCGGAAATGGACCGTGCGTCCGGATGCGTTCTTGCGCATCTTCGTCCTGCGGATCAAAAAGATTGCCCGTCGTGGCCAGCACATCTTCGTAGCCGTCCAGATCCACATCCAAGAAAACAACGGACCAGTTCCACTCCGAATTCTCCAGCCCGGCGAAATGGGCGATTTCAGCGTAAGTGCCATCCCCCCGGTTCCATTGCAAAGTCGTTTGCTCCACTTGCTCGCGCTCCTCAAACTTGCCAATCTCGTTCTCATAAGGATCCATTCCGGCGAGTTGCATCATGCGCCGTCCATGCCGGCGGCTGGTCATGTCGGACGCCAGGATTTCGTCGTGGCCATCGCGGTCAATATCGGCAAAATCTACTGACATCGAGAACGTCGCGGTGTGGCGCATCGCCGTGCTTGCGAGGGCGCGAAAATGCCCATGCCCGTCGTTCAACCAAATGCGGTCAGGGGATTGGAAATCGTTGCAAACGTAAAGATCGGGAACATGGTCGCCATTCAAGTCATGAAAGGCGGCAGTCAGCCCCCAATCCAGCGGTGCTTCCACCAGAGGCTTGCCGGCTTCATCCAAAAAAGTTCCGTTCGTCCACGAGACCGCCGTAAAATGTCCATGCCCGTCGTTTCGATAGAGCACGTCCGGCTCGCCATTTTCCAACACCTTTCCTTGCGGTGTCATTTCCAGGTGACCGCGGTCTTGCGGGCGAATGACGCGCTTGCCACCCACGATCATCAAGGGAAATCCGCTGGTGCGCACGGTGGTTGTGCGATAATTGGCTACATAAAGATCGAGTGCGCCGTTGCCATCCACGTCCGCAAGCGCACACGTCATAGCCCCATATTCGTGCAGCAGTCCTGAATTAACAGACTCAGTGAAATGCCCGCGACCGTCATTCAAGAAAAGCCGCGTGCCGGTGCCAATGCCGTTGATCAGAAGGTCGAGGGTCCCGTTGCCATCGACGTCCGCGAAGGTCGCGCCCGTGGAGTAATTGCCCGGAAAATCCAAGCCCGCCTCGGCCGTTACATTCGTGAAATGCCATCCGCCGAGGTTCCGAAACAACGCCACATGGCCTTCGAGGGAGCAGACGAAGATATCGCACCGACCGTCGCCATCAACATCTCCCAAAGCTACGCCAGATCCATTGAGCCGGATTTGATTTTGGGAGGCGTGTTCATCACTGAGTTGATTGGTGAAGTAAATGCCGGTTTGCGCTGGGTCCAAGAGCGTAAAACCCGCTGCGCCGTCCTTTGGAACCTGAAGAGGAAAGCAATGGTAACCTTCAGCGCCTTGGGCTGCGCAGGCAATCAAAACAAGCCAAACCAAGCCGAGAAGACGCGGCAATACAGTTGCCCACCTTTTGCAGCCTATCATCCTCACCGGTAGCGAAAACTGGATATGGCGAGCGTTAGCTACAGAACCGGGCATCTGAACATGAATGGCATGAGCACAAAGCGAAGACAAGAGGTTCGTGGAAAACAAAAAAGGGGCCGGAGAACAATCTCCGGCCCCTTGCAATACCAACCGTTAGCGCACTTTAATTTTGCGTGGCTACGAAGAACCGGGTGCCTCCGGCCGACGGAATCGTGTACGGGCTGGTCGCACCGCTTACGATCGTGAACGGCCCTTGAACACTAGATGATGATCGGAGCACTCCGTTGTAGGTAATGACACCTGCCGACGTAACTGCGATGGTCGGATGGTTAATGATGATTGGCGAACCGCCAATTATGCCAGATGGACTGACCAACTGGATTGCGTTGATAGGCGCGCGCGGCGTGCCGCTGAATCCTAACGTGCCCAGTGTGCTGCCTTCCACTATAATTGCGGAAGCCTTTAGGTTGGTGAATACCACGAAGTTGCCAGTCGCCCAGCTTGTTGGAGTCGCACTGGCCGCATAAGACGCATCTGGGATGGCTTGAACGAAGCCCGTTGGAGTGGCTGGGGATTGCACCGCATAGTAACCCTCAAGAACGTTGGTGCTCGTATCGAGGACGGCAAATGCACCGCCGCGACCGGCGACGCCGCCCAAGGTGTAAACTATGACGTCGTATCCCTCAGCGACCATGTTCGCCGGGATGTTCGTGATTCCGACATCAGTGGCTGACGCGTTGCCAGAATCCAGGTAACTGGTCATCAGAATAGCGTCTTCGCCAGTCATCGATGCGCCATTTCCAGCGGGAGTAGTATTATCACTGCCCGGCCCTTGTGACTGCCACAGGTTACCGGAACCGGAAGCTCCCACAAACACGTTCGTGAGAATTGTCGTGCCACCGGTAGTTTCGTTTTCCTCAACAACATAGCCGACATGGTTGGTAGCTGTGATGTCAAACAGGTTATTCCAATTATCCTGGGCCACGGCGTTGACACCAGCGACATCGTTGGTAGAGAGGTACGCACCCGGAGATTCGGCCGCGACGTTTCCAGCCCCCGTTCCTGACGGAGAACTTTCGCCGAAGTGGAACCCGATTGCGGCGGTCGCCGTGCCACGAGGCTTTTGCGGGAAGGGCAGGTAGTTCTTAAAACGAGCTACAAAGTAACCCGTCTGAGCATCGGTTCCACCCTGACCAGCAATATTGCCGTTTTCACAACCATACGTGGGACCGACGAAGAGCGTCTCCGGCAAAGGATCCGCAACATCGGCGACAATATTCGTTGCTCCGTCGAAGTCGGTTGTGCCGATCGGATACCACCACTTCACATCGTTGGTGCTGCTGCTGTAGAACATGCTGATCGTCTGACCAACACGCTTGAGTCGGACCCACGAGCCGGGATAATGCGGATTGCCTTCGGAGTTATTGCCATCGGTTTGATCACCTGTAGCCAAGCGCCGGTTGGTTTCATATTGGTCGTTAGCAGGACTATCGTCCACGCTGCCATAGACGACATTCGTCTCCGGATCGGAGAGGACGGTCTGGTACTGCGGCACAGTGGGACCAAAGTCATCAGCGATAGCCACACTGGCACGGGCACTGAGGCCGGCGCGAGCCCAATGGCTGGATGGTTCGTTCCATTCAACCTGCACCGTGCGATCAAAGTCACCTTTGACCGTTTCGTAAACCATCGTGATATCGTCTTCAGTGGCCCAGAAGGCATTGCCGCCATTGATGAGGTTGAAGCTGTTGGTGCCAGTCGCGAAGGCTGCGTTTGTAGCACCCGTCGGATTGGCGCTGTTCGTGACGGTTTCACCCATAGATTCCCAAGTAAACGGACTGATTGAAACAGGAATGGACGAATTGGCGGCGATAAGATTGCCGAATGCATCCTTAACATTCGACACCGTGACGTGATAGGACTTGGAAGGATCCAGAGTGCTGACGCTCAGCACTATGCCTGAATCATAATCGGGCTCACGGTTGCCATTTGCGTCAACAGCGAGAGTTCCGGCGGCCTTTGACCAATAATTGGCTGCCGTAATGGTGGCACCATTATCCACAGAATAGTTGGCCAAGGTAGTAATGCCAGCACCCATTGGTTTGTTAAATACGACCCCGATTTCCGTGCCAGCCAATGCGTTCGATATGGCACCGGCGCTGACGAGTGTAGGCGGTGTCGTGTCTGCCGTTACAGTTACAGTTGCAGCGGAACTGGTTTGGCTCGCGCCTGGCACCGAGACGATCACTCGGAATTGTGTGCCGGTATCGGCCAGCCCTAGGACGCCAGTGGTTAAGGTGGTTCCGTTGGCGCCTGGAAGATCTGCAAACGTGCCGCTACCCGGAGCGGCCTTTTGCCACTGATACAGTAGCGTGCTGGAGTAGGGGCTAACTCCAGTGCCAACGACTTGGAAACTCGCGAAGAAACCTTGAACCACACTCACAGAAGATGGCTGCTTACTGATGGCCACTGACGCGCCGGCGATATCCACATAAGTGCCGATAACGTTGCCTGTCAAGGTCTCACCAGAAGCGCTTTGCGCCGGTCCGGCAGTAATGTTGGGATCATCCGCCAGCATGTAAGTAGCGCCAGCCCCTGCTCCACCACCGCCTTGATGATGGTCAATTTCAATATAGTAAACCTGGCCGTTCGTGAGCGTGATGACATTTGGATTGGGCCATGCGCTTACAGCGAACGTATCTGACCTCTTGTCGGAAGCCACGCTGCCGCCGCCTATGGTCTCCCAATTATATTCGTTGCTCCAGCCAGCTTCCTGGGCGATCAACCTCTTGTTTTCAGGAGTGCTATCCGTGCTCAGGAACAAATCGCTGGCATCGTCGCTGGCCAGGAAAAACACGTAATCATCGTTGGTTGGAGCAGTAAACCATGCGTAACTGATGGAATTAAGAGTGTTCCACTGAATTCCGGGTTCATTTGCGAGCCAAGGGCCGTCAAATTTAGGCTCAGCCACGGTGAAGGTGGACAAATTCTCAACATTATTTGAAATGTCTGTCTCAAAAGTCGCGACATCTTGCGCCATTGTATCTGCTGTCCACTGCTCGTAGGTCATCCAACCTGGAACCCACACGTAGCTTTGGAAGTTGGCTTTTGTGGCTGCAGCAATAGTATTGCTAGACACGTCTTTGACATTATTGATTGTCAAAGTAAACGCGGTATTGGTTGGCTGCAAGCTGGTCACCAGCACTACCGTATTGGAGTCACCTTCACCCGAAGTGGAGTGAAGTGTCGCAGACGAAATCGTTACTCCGTTGTTAAGGCTGTAGTTGGCAGCGGTGGTTGCGCTCACAGGATCCAGAGGTTCCGAGAAAACAACCGTAACCGATTTGAAAAGGGCCGAACCAGTGACCGAGACTACAGTTGGCGCACCGCCGGCAACATCGACAGAGGACAACATGCTGCCCGGGATCGGAGCCACGCCGTCGATCGACACTGAACAGTGATCACCTCCGGCAGCCGCCTGGTGCAGCGCTTCGATATAGTAGGCCTTGCCCGCTGTCAATGTGATTACGGCACCGCCAACGTTGGTGTCCTTGGTTGCCCATTGAGTGCCGGTAAAGGTCGCTGAATCCATCTCGGGAGTGTTGGCAGTATTTCCAGTTTCGCTTGTATAACCACGAACGCCAGTTGAACTGCTGACTTGCGCGATGAGAACTTTGTTCGCCGCAGTGGAATCAGGGCTCAAGTATAACGCCGAGTTGTCTTGCGAAGCGATCCAAAAGGTATAATTGCCGTTGGTGGGTGCATAGAAGTACCCCATGAGATCGTCTCCGTAACCGTCACCCGCCTCAGTCATCGGAGGCGTCGTAATGTCTCCCGTGGCCCAACTCTCAAAGTACGATGGGTGATAAGTAAGGATGGGACTGTTCGGAGTATTGATATAGTTGGTGAGCGTGGCAACTGAAGTATTGCCTGTCCCATCTCCCATGTACACCTTCGCGGTGATCATCCCTTGCGGGGTGGCCGGCGGCGCTGCTTTCGCTGTAACGGCTGCGAAACCGACAGCGATCAAAGACGCAACTCCAGCACGGAAAAACTTACGCAGCAGAGAGTTAGATTTTGACCTTCCCCTATCGGGGTTAGTTGACTGTAGACCACTGAAGTGAGGTGTTTTTTTCATACTGGTAGGGACTCTTATTTCTTGCTTTGGTTCATGGACGAGATGTTACCGGGAAACCCAATTGCGCTGTGCGCACTAACTGCGCAAGGTGTGCAGCGATTGCGCGGCGAGATAACGAGGCTCATTAAAGCCCACTCTAGACAGCCGCTCAGGGGATCGTCAAGAGAATTTTAAACATTTCTGTGACTTTTATGCTTCTTATTGTTGAAAGCGATTTATCCCGGCATTTCACCTCAGCATCGCTTTAACAGCGAGCAAACATCATCAGATGTAAACTTTTGATTATGTATGACTTGCATAACCACTTGGCGTTGCCGATGATAACTGATCTCCCGCAAAATCAGCCAAAGCCAATTTATCAAATAAGTCGTTAAAAAACCAGTTTTGATTGGGTGATTGACTGTTTGACAGAAAATAATTTGAACATTTTCCCCTTACTGTCAGTCATTGCCGAAGTAACACAACGGAAGTTACCGACCCCCTTCTATTTTTATAACAAGGACCTATAACACGTTATATAGTCTATAACCTTACAAATATACAAAATGTAGTATTAGCCCCTACACAATCTAAAGTATCAAGTCATCGTCGCGGCATATCATAGATATAGCCGGTTTAGTTGCGCTGGTTTTCCAGCAACAGCACTGAGAATCCGTTTGTGTGCCAGGCCATTTGCAACGCATCGGGGATGGGAATCGACTTCGGCCCTGCTGGAAGGGACCCAAGAACGATGTCTTGACAGCCATCGCCTTTAAGGTCTCCCGCATCCATTGCGATCCACCGGCCAGAAGTGCATTCAGGGAGAGAGAACGCCTCATAGGAGAAGCCGCCTTTATTTCGCAGATAGACAAAGCTCTCATCTGGTGACTTGTTGTAATCGGGAAAGTAAGAGATGGCTGCGATGTCCAAATGGCCGTTGCGGTTAAAATCGCGGGCGAGGGCTTTGTAAGCCCCGTTCATCGGAAAGAACCAGGCGAGCGAGAAGCGGTTGTGCCCGTCATTGAGGAAAATACGGATGCCATGATAATTCTTGAAGGGAGACGGGTATTCGCCATTGTCGCCGCACGTCACTAGCAAGTCAGGAAAGCCATCGCCATTAATATCGGCCACTTCTATATGCGAAGAGCCGTAAACCGGAGGAAAGTTCGTAACGACTTCATCCTGGAAATCGCCCGCGCCCAGGTTTTGAAAAAAGTGGATTCCCTCCCGCCCCTGGGCCATAAGCACAACAAGGTTAGGCAACCCACCTGCGCCAGCGCCACAGACGCAAGAATTCAATGCGCCCGGCAACTCGATGAGCGGATGCTCGGTATATTCCGAGCCGCCGCGATTCTCGAACCAGGAAAACCTTCCAAGATAATTGCCAAACTCGCAAACGGCGATGTCCTCGCGTCCGTCGCCGTTGAGATCGGCAAAAAGCGCGCTGGCGGGGCGTTGGAGATGTTGCAGGAGCACCTTGGATTTGTAGCCTTGTCCGTCCTTTTTCAGAAGCACCACCTGGCCATTTTTCTCGTCCGAAGGCAAAAGGTTGCCGATCAGCGTCACATACAATCCATCAGGTCGAACAGTGATGCTCACGGGTGGACTCTCCACAGGCACGCGCGAAATTAATTCTCCTGCGGCGTTTAATATGTCGAGGGTGCGCGCGCCTGCGTTGCCGACGTAGATGCGTTTGGCGACTGGGTCGATCTGAACCATGCTCGTCTGCGGAGTCGCTCCCGGGTATCGCAAAGGATGGGCTTTGAAATGTGGCAGGCCATTCTGGATTTTGGAGCGTGGGCCTTGGGGTGGCGTTTTGACAGGCGCGGTTTCCAAATAGTACAGGCAGATGTCGCGCCACATCGTTTCCGTAATCATAGGCTCTTTCGGAAAGATCCCGGATGCCTTCAAGATCGCGCCGTCGGGTCGTTTGTCGAGATTGAGACGTCCCACGCCAAGAAGTGGCGCCATTCTCATAAAAGCGCCGTGTTCCCAGGTTTTCTTGTCAAGCATTTCCGGTTCAGGAAACATATGGCAAGCCGCGCAAACGGAATGCGCAAATTTCTCGCCTTGTTTCACCTCGGCGAACGTGTCAGTAGCATGGCCATCGGGAGCGTCGGAGGACGTGGGATTTTTTTCCTGAGCGTAAAGAGCGAACCTCAGTCCCAAGACTAAAACCAAGACGAGAGATTTCGTGTAGGTTCTTGGGCCGGCAACGAACATCCGAAAACCGGATGGGGGTTTTCTCCGGGCAGGAGATATCCGCCGTATGGAAGGCATTCTCAAGAACGAATTTTCTCAGCGGATGATCTGGACTGTTCCCGAGATGTCAACGCTGATTTCCAGCGCGTTGGTGGGAATCGAAAAAAAAGTGGATATCTTTCCTCCCGGCCATTGCACTTGAACCCGGGAAGCAGGTTGCGGCAGGGCCATCACTTGAACCGGAGAATCCTGCGACCAATAACCGCTTCCAGCATGAATTTCGCGCGCAGGTCCCCACTTCTCGCCGAAGCTCAAGCGAAGGACGGCGCCAATGCCCTGCGGGTTGGCCGGTCCTGCATTGCACCTGACGCGCAAACCGCGTTTCGCGGTGAGATTATGAAAGAGCTTGGTCTCGGCTCCATTTTGAGTGACCGCCAAATCAACTCGTCCATCGCCGTCGTAATCGGCGACTGCGCTTCCCCGCTGCTCGCCATAAACTTTAATACCGCACAGAGAGCCGGGCACAGCGGCAAAATCGCCGTGCCCATCCCCTTTCAACAACAGGCCGCGCCCGGCGTCATTTCGCGAAGTCTGAGACTGGACTGCAAAGAAATTCTGGCTCAAAAAAATATCTTCGATTCCGTCGCCATCGAAATCAGCGACGTTTACGCCAAAGGCGGGGCTGAATTGCGCCTCCACGGGAAGAGTGCGCAACTCGAAGTGGTCGCCGCGATTGAGGAACACTGTAGTGGAAAGCCAATTGACTTCCAGCACATGCGCTTCCTTGAGATGTTCTCCGAGAATGTCCTCGATTCCAGCCTCTGCGTACTGCCGGTGCAGCGCAAATTTTTCACGGAGCCATGGGATGCCCTTGCCCGTGGAATTGAGGTCTCGCTCCGGCACCCATTTGTTCATTTCCGGATCAAAGTACGCCTCAAGTTGCTCGATCTCGCCGCCATTTCCCCAAGGGCCGTAATAAAGACGCCGCCCGTGACCGGGAGAAGTCTGGTATTTCGTATTCAATCCCCAATTCGCGGCCACCAGATCCATCCGACCATCCCCGTCAAAGTCCCCGGCAGTTATCCCGTTCCACCATCCTTTCAAGTCGCTGAGCCGGGAGCCGGGCAAGGAGCCGGAATCGACGCCAGACGACAGAGTAACGGGTGGGTCCCAAGGAATGAGGCGACCATGATCGTTGTGAAAAATGCGTAGCGGTTGCCATTCGCAGGCCAGCACCAATTCGGGAAAACCATCGCCATCAAGATCGGTCCACACCGCGCCACTCACCAACCCCACTCCTTCAAGGACAGCAGAATTCGTTTCATCCCGCACCCACTTGCCTTGTCGATAATTAAAAAGTTCCGACGACGCTGGTTCAGGATATCGGCCTGGAATCATCCGCCCACCGACAAACAACTCCAAGTGACCCGCGCCGTCCAAGTCTGCCAGAGCGAGAGGCCCTGTGCTGGAGTTTTGGTGCGCAACGCCATCTTGCACCGTTCCAGCGTGAATATCAAACTCATCAACAGCAGCGTCTGTTTCCGCCGACATCGGGTAAGACGAAACTCCAGCAAGCAAAAGGTTGCGCCCGTCTGTTTGAGGAACGCCAATGATCGCGGTTTGATCGGAGGCTGCAGCTTGTGCAAATGACGGCGACGTCAGCGGTTTGAAGCCGCTCGCCCCGCCATTTTGGAAAACGGCCATGGGAAAGCCGCGACCGGCAGCGATTGCCAGGTCTTCGTGGCCACTTCCCTCGAAATCGGCCCAGGCGATTCCTGGGCCAAACTGACTGAGGCGGTTTGGAAGGAGAGGCTGGCGTTCGAAGTCATCGAACGGTTGCTGGTGATGTGTGTGGCCAAGCAAGTGGCTGGCATCCTCAAACAAGGGAGCGATGTCCTTTGCTTTAGGCTGGGGCGGTTCAGTCGCGCCGGATTCGCTTATTTCGTAAAGGCGATTCGCTCGAACACCTTCCACCGTGCTCCGCTTGCCACTCCGCCAAGTCACCTCGATCCGCATGTCGTTGGTCAACCCTCCGGCGGCGAAGATACGCATTGCATCATCACTTGACAGGTACCTTCCCCCGCAAATCATTTCCTGGCTTTGCATGGGGACCGCGCCGCCGAAGAGTTTGATTTTTGCGCCGATGCCGCGAGTGTTCGCGCCAGTGCCGCGCAAGCGAACGGCAACTCGCGGAGCGCTGGTCTCATTGCGATATACAGCGGCAGGCGAGTTAAGATTATTCACGACAACATCAAGGTCCCCGTCGTTATCCAAATCTGCCAGGCACATCCCGCGAGCAATGCCGACCTGGTCAAAGCCCCATTTCGCGCCCACTTCCTCAAATTTCAGATTGCCTTGGTTGCGAAAAGCCAGTGTCGGCGAAGGAAGGCTGGGAGTGTTTAATCGAAGAGCAAGTTCGTCCGCTATGGACATTTTGTGGGAACGGCGTGTGCGTTCAATGCGAAGTCCGTTGTCGATGTCATTATCATCGCGAGGATGGCCGGTGCTGACGAGCAAGTCTTCGTAACCATCCAAATCGACATCCAGGAAAATCGCCGTCCAGGCCCATTCCGTCGCGGCGAGTCCGGCGTAATACGCGACCTCCGCGTAAGTCCCGTCACCGCAGTTAAGTTGCAGTGTATTACGCGTCAACTGAGGACGGTTGTCAATGACTCCCGGAGGCGTGGCTTCCATGAATTTATCCGCGCGGGTCAGCATGGTGGTGTGATTGCGGCTGAGCATGTCAAGCACCAGAATATCGTCATAGCCGTCGCGGTTAATATCTGCAACGTCCACGCCCATGGAGAACTTGCTGGTGTTGCGCATGGCGAGCGCAGGCATGGCGCGAAAATGGCCGTGTCTGTCGTTCAGCCAGATGCGGTCAGGAGACTGGAAATCGTTGCAGACGTAAATGTCAGGCGCGCCGTCACCATTCAAATCCCTCATCATCACCGAAAGGCCCCAGTCGTAAGGCGGGCTGTTAAGCGGTTTGCCGGCCTCATCCAGAAACGCGCCGTTGGTAAAAGGAATGAGTGAGAATTTTCCGTGCCCGTCGTTGTGATACAGAGCATCCGGCTCTCCATGTTCATGTACTTGACCCGAAGCGCCTAATGTGAATCGCCCTTGCAATTCCGGGGCTGAAGTCGGCTTGCCGTTGACAGCGCCGATGACCTGTTTGCCATTGACGTAATCAACCCGGAAGTTGGTCCGAGGCTGATCGCGCAAGGTCTCGGTACGATAATTGGCAATATAAATGTCGAGCAGGCCGTCGCCGTCGATATCGGCCAGGGCCATTGACATCCCGCCGCGAGATTCATTGAGCACCGGCCCTTTGGAGAAGTGCCCGTGGCCGTCATTAAGAAAGATATGCGTGCCGCCTCCAATAGTATTGACGATTAAATCCAGATTCCCCTGCCCCTCCAAATCTGCGAAGGCAGCACCGGTGCAGGCGAGTCCTGTGCATGACACACCCGCTTTCTGAGTGATATCTTCGAATCGCCAGTGGCCGAGATTGCGGTAAAGCGCGCACGTACCATCCAGGCTGCAGAAGAAGAGATCGCACCAACCATCGCCGTCAATGTCGCCTGCTGCAACACCCGAGCCGTTGAAATAAATCTGGTTGGTGACGCCTCGCGAAGGACTTAGCGAGTTCGTAAAGGCGATCCCAGTCTGGCTCGATTCAAGGCGAGTAAAACCAGCCGGATGATCGGATCCCAGAGTCAGCGCGATGCCGCGGGACGCGCCATTGGTTTCCCAATCCGCCGCCCGGACAGGAATTGATAAGAAAACTAATAGCCCAATAAATGCAAAACATTGGCGAATCGCAACAAGACAACAGCACGTTAACTTCGAGGTAGGGACGGCTCGCCGAGCCGTCCGCGGACGCCTCGGAGTCAGAACAGAGTGGAATGCACCGCTCGCGGATGCTGAGCCGTCCCTACCAGTCAACAGTAAAATTTGAGCGTTAATTATCAATGGGTCATGGCTGCGAGATTTCCAACTCCCGCGCTTTTTGGGGGACTTGGGTTACGGTTTTCTTGCCGCCGGGCCACAGGACCTGAACTTCAGTCGGCGGCTCCGGGGTGGCCATGACTTGAACGGTGGAATCCTCCGACCAGTAGCCCGATCCGGCATGGATTTCCCGGGCGGGTCCTAGGCGTCCCGCAAAACTGACGCGGATGATGGCGCCGATTCCATTCGGATTGCCCGGAGCCCCCTTCAGCCGTACACGCAAGCCCGGTCGAGCGCCGATGTTGCGGAAGAGCTTCGTCTCCGCTCCATTCTGGGTGACAATCAGGTCCGGGCGGCCATCTCCGTCAAAATCTCCAACCGCGCTGCCGCGCTGTTCTCCATACACGCGAATCCCGCTGGCGCTGGCCTCCAACGCCCGAAAATTCCCCTTGCCGTCTCCTTTGAGCAACAAGCCGCGGCCGGCGTCGTTTCGCGCCATTTCCGGCAGAACATCAAAAAAATTTTGACTCAAGAAGAGGTCCTCGTTGCCGTCACCGTCAAAATCAGCAACGTTGACGCCGAAAGAGGGACTAAATTGCGCGCTTGCGGGAAGCGACGCCGTTTCAAAATGGTCGCCGCGATTTAGAAAGACCGTGGTCTCCAGGCAATTGGCCTCAAGCATCTTGGCGTCCTTAAGGCGCCCCCCGAGAATGGCCTCAACGCCAGCCTCAGCATAGGCGCGGTGAGTGGCAATTTTCTCCCTGATCCACGGCAGGGCTTTGCGAACCGTTTTGAAATCGCGGCGCGGCAACCACTTTTTCAGTTCGTCATCGAATTCGGCTTCGACAGGCTCGATCTCGTCGTCAACGCCCCACGTCGCATAATAAATCCGTGGGCCGTGTCCATTGCGAACTTGATACGGACTGTTAAGGCCCCAATTTGAAACGGCCAGATCCATCCGCCCATCACCATCGAAATCTCCCGCCGTGACGCCATTCCACCAGCCGATCTTTTTATCCAATCCCCAATTCTGCGTAACCTCATGCAAGCGCCCCTTGTCATTATGAAAAATCTTCACCGGTCCCCATTCGCAAGCCAGCACCAGCTCGGGATAACCGTCTCCGTTCAAATCGCTCCACACTGCGCCGCTGACCAGCCCCACGTCTTTGAGCGCGGCAGTATTTGCTTCGTCAAGAATTAATTTACCACCACGGTTACGGTAGATCAGGGAAGACGCGGGCTCCGGATAACGCCCCGGCACGACACGCCCCCCAACGAAGAGGTCCAAGTTGCCATCGCCGTACAAATCTCCCAAAGCCAGCGGGCCGACACTGAACGATTGTGCGGGAACCACGTCCTTAACCGTACCTTGCTTAAGATGGTACTCTCGCACACAGGCATCGCGGATGCTGGGATCTTCATAATTGGCAAATCCCACAAGCAATGCGGGGCTGCCGTCGGCGTCAGTAAAGGCAAGGACGGTGGTTTGATCGCTTTCAACGGGTTGCGTAAAAGGCGGCAGAGTCCGAACTTGGAAGCCACTCGCTCCAAGAAAATCGAAAACCGCAAGCGAGCCACCCTTTCCTGAAGCAATTGCGAGGACATCGGGCGAGCCGACCTCCAAGCCGAGCCAACTGACACCAGGGCCAAGCTGGCTGAGTCGATGGTAAAGCAACGACTGGCGTTGATAGTCATCAAACAACTCTTCGTGATGTTTGTGCGCCAACGGCGGATTGACTCCCGCAAATATTGGACTTTGCTGGCACACACAGGGACGCTCGTTTGCAACTACGCCAAGCGCGAGCAACGCGGCTGCGCGCAGGCTCATCACTGGCGGAATCCTGCGCCGCAATTGCCGGGAAAGCTTGACCGGATTCATGGTTGTTATTTCGCGGCGGGTTCGGTGATGCGATACAATCGATTGGCGGCAACTCCGGCAATCTGTGACCGCGCACCGTTGCGCCATCTGACATCGAGTTCCATTCCGGTTTGAGTTGCGCCAGTCGCAAAAGCCACTCGCGTTTGTGAGCCGGAAAGATACCGACCGCCGCATACGACTTCTTGGCTCTGGCTGGGCACTGCGCCTCCGCGCAAAGTGATTTTTGCGCCGATTCCGGCTGTATTTGGGGCCAAACCCACTAAATCGACTGCCACGCGGGGGGCAGCGCCGACGTTCTTCCAGATCTCGGCCGGGCCGTTGAGCACATTCACCACCAGGTCCAGATCGCCGTCATTGTCCAGGTCCACCAGGGCTGCGCCGTGACGAATGGCCGGTTGATTGAGGCCCCAATTCTCCGTCTGTTCCTCGAACTTCAGATTGCCCAAATTTCGGAAGGCCACGATGGGGCTTTCCAAACTGGGGTAATTGCGCAGTTCTGCGGCGCGTTCGGCCGTGAAGGCCTCTTGAAACGGAATCAGTTTGCCGTCAATGACAACCATGTTGTTGGTCGTGACCCAATGCGGGTGCCGCGACTCGGCATTTTCGGTTGAATCCAAGTCCTGGACGTCCTTTCTATGGCCGGTCATGATTAACAAATCAGGAAAGCCATCCAGGTCAACATCAAGGAAGTACGGTTGCCAGGACCAACCGGAAGCAGTCAGCCCGCTGAATTCAGCAATCTCCTCGTAAGTGTTGTCGCCGCGATTGTGAAACAGCGTGTTGCGATTGATCTGCGGACGATCGAATATGTCTCCCACACGGAACGATGGTGGAGTATAGGACGGAACCTGAGTCAGTTGCTTCCGAGACTGGCGACTACGCATATCGACAACAAAAATGTCGAGATGACCGTCCTGGTCGATATCAGCGAAATCCACCCCCATGGAACTGGCGCTGGTGTGCCGAATTGCGGCCCGGGACATAGCCCGAAAATGGCCGGCGCCGTCGTTTGTCCAGATGCGATCCGGGGTCCAATAATCGTTGCAGACATAGAGGTCTGGAGAACCATCGCCATTAAGGTCACGGAAAGCCGCCGTTAAACCCCAATCTGCGGGGGCATGTTTCAGCGGAGCGCCTTGCTCGTCGAGAAACCTTCCTTCCACCCAGGATGAAGGGGTGAAATGTCCCGAGCCATCGTTGAGGTATAGAAGATCCGGTTCCCCATATTCCTGGACCTTGCCATCAACGAGCAACACCCGGCGCCGCAACGAGGGCGGAACTACCAGTTGGCCATTAACCGATTGCAAGGAGACTTGTCCCGCGTCCCGAAAATCGTTGCTGCGATAATTGGTCACATATAAATCCAGCGTCCCGTTGCCGTCGATGTCCGCCAGCGCCAGCGTGGTGGCTCCGAACGGACTTGCCGTGTTGGCCGAGCGTGTCACGTCGGTGAAGTGTCCCTTCCCGTCGTTCTTGAAGCAAAGAACGCCATGGCCGCAGGTGGAGATAAGCAGGTCCAGTTTGCCGTCTCCATCAATGTCGGCAAACACCGCGCCCATGCAGATTCGATTCGGGCACGCGATCCCAGACTCGACGGTCACGTCCTTGAAACGGAAGCCGCCCAGGTTCCGATAAAGTTTGCACTCTCCGCTCAAGCTGCAAAAAAAGAGATCCGTGAGACCGTCCCCATCGAAATCTCCGGCGGCGACCCCGGAACCGATGTCCAAAACGCGATTGGCCGCCGAACTCATTTCATCCACAGAGTTAGTGAAGAGAATGCCGGTTTCCGCCGATGGAAGCCGGACGAATCCTGTTTTCACTGAAGGCTCTATGGATAATTGCACCCACTTGCAAGCCCCTTCCTGATGCCACTCCTGACTGGGAATTTGGTCAGCCCGAACCGACCATGAAAACGTCACGTAAAACAAGAAAATAGTTATGACTGACGCTGCCTGAAGCAGTCTTGGGATCACGAGGCAACCCTACAGAAGCTAGAAATGAAAACGCAAGGACTAATTAGGACTAAATATATGCGCTACAACGAGTTAATATCGACCCGTTGTAATGTAAAACACCACAAGTTACATATTTGTAAGGTAATGGACTATAGGCCATGCCGTACACAAATCTGCATATTGTGAGGTTGTGGATTACAAGCTATACCGCCGCAAAGAAAAGCTATAAGTTATGCTGTGCCGAGTCTTGTTCCTATCCCCATTTCGAGAGATTAAGCGCGATAGATTAGAGTGAAGCAGGTGGAAGGAACCGAACCCTTCTCATTATTCCCATCAGGCCGTTAGGCGTAATTTATTACTGCTTAGTCGCCTGCGCAGCCGTTGCGCTGAGATCTGCGCGCATCGCTGACACTTTCTCTTCTAAACCGCCGGCGTTATGCCGCTTTGCCAGCCAAGACGGTTCATTATAGGAAAGCCATGTTTTGCCCAAAGCGTCCTGCCAGACGAGCGCTTTGAGCGGTAGATCAATTCCCAGTGTCTGGCTGGCCTGCATCAAAGATGTTCCGCCGCGCGGATTGCCAAAAAGTATGACTTCCGTTGGACGCAATTTCATACCTGCCTCGGACGCCAACTCGGCATGGTTGATTCGGCAAAAGACCTTCATGCCATGAGCGATGAGAGCCTTCTCCAGGCGAGCCATCGTTTCGTCCGGCCCGAAGTCGCTCGAAATGCTAGTCAGGCCTTCAACTTCAACCCTGTTTTGTTCCAAAGCGTTCTTGGCATTCATAAAGACGACGTTTCTTGCATCGAAATGTTGTAAGAATTGACAAAACCGTTGTTGGCGTCCATCTCGAATTCATCCCCGTAACGATCCTTCGTGGCTGCGGCAATTTCGCTTGTCGATTTTGCGCATTTGATAAATGGCGTAGCCGAGGGAAGCTGCGGCAGTGATTGATGCCGGGATGAAAAGGGTTGAGAATCCCATCACGCGAAAAGTAAAGACTCCAGTGACGCCGCCACAAATAAACCCCGAAATGATCAGAAAACACATTCTTCCGCGCTTACCATCCACTGGCAAGCCGCGTAAGACATGCCCAAGAAAAATGCCAAGATCGGTCCACATTCCGGAAACATGCGTGGTGCGAATCACCGTGCCGCTGTAAGTCGTCGCCATTGCGTTCTGAAGGCCACAAGCAAAAACAGCGGAATAGAGTCCGCAAACATTGTTTCGGTTCAGTAATAAGGCGGCAATAGCAAGAAACGTGGCCTCAAGAAACAAAACGACGCCATAACGTCTGCCTAACTGCAATGCGTTGTCCTGGATAATAAAACCGCTCACGCTGGCCCCGCCCACAAATGAGCCCAGCACGGCGCAATATCGGAATGCAGACGCCCTATCCAAATTCGCCACGGCAACCGCGAACATAGTCGTATTACCCGTCAAATGTGTGATGGACTGATGCTGAATGCCAATGAAGCCTACGGCATTTATTATGCCGGCGATAAAAGCCAGAATCCAGCCGCACAACCAAACCCAGCGTGGCAATTTTGAAATCATCGATCTAGGCTAATCAGGGCAATCGCCAATAAAATATTTTCCCGGTTGGCGAAATTAGTAAATGGAAAACTCTTCGACAAGGATCCATGGGATGCAGGAAATTCAGCCCACAGACGCTCAATCCAGTTTAACCACCCACTGGCAACACTGTTCGTAAGCCATTGATTATCAATGGAGCGGGTGAAGGGAATCGAACCTTCCCCGTCCAATCCGCAAGTTGCTGAATCAGAACAAACTCCCTCAGAAGGCGACAGGGGCTATACACAAATAGGCGCACAGATTCAGGGCAGTGATGGGCGCGGCCTGTCGCAAGTAGTCAAAGCATGGCCTGACCTTCCTCCACCGCTGAAAGCTGCAATCCTCGCGATTGTCAACTCGGCGGTTGAATGAGGAGGGGCCAGTGCAAGAAGAGACCGAGGGTGGCAAGTTAAAGCTAGCAGAACCGATGCTGCGAGCCAACAGCTCGTCGGTTCTGCGGTCGAATGATTTGTCAGCCGGCGACGTTGGAGGGCCGGGGGCGGTGCGGCGCGAAGCGCCGCCCGCCTCCGGCCTTCCTTGTCTAAATAGTAACAATTCAGACAACGCGTCAGCGAGTCCGTGGAATCTGCTCACCGGAGCGCATCGAAAAGTCGCGTTCTGTTTGAAAGGCGAAATCATGGCACTTGTCGAGCAATTCGGAATCGAACGGCTCGGCTTCCTGACGCTGACTTTTTCTGACCACGTCACCGCGATTAAGGAAGCGTCGCGTCGGTTCAACAATCTCAACCGGCGCGTATTGAAAGGCCGTTACAAGCGCATAGTGGCCGTGCCAGAGCGTCAGAAAAGCGGCAGGCTGCATTTTCATTGCCTCGTGGTGCTGGACGCTGATATTCGGACGGGGTTGGACTTTGAGGCGGTCGCAAGGCGGGACTATCATACAGCTTCGGCGGCACTTAAGTCCGAGTGGTCATTCTGGCTTGAGACTGCACCGCGTTACGGTTTCGGTCGGACGGAATTGCTGCCCATTAAATCGACTGCGGAAGGCATCTCGAAATACGTTGGCAAATACATCGCCAAGCACATTGACGCGAGGATCGAGGCGGATAAGGGGGCAAGGCTGGTTCGCTACCTGGGTTACCGAAGAGGTGAGCGGTCGTTTCATCCTCACATGATGTTCAATTCCGAACACGCTTGGCTCTGGCGGCAGAAGGTCAACGCATTTGCCAGTTACTACGGGATTACTGACATGGAGGATTTCAAGAAGAGGTGCGGGCCTCGGTGGTGTTACATTTTTCAGGACGCGATCCTTCATACGGCGTTGCCACCGGGCACGGTTTACCCGTCGTTGGCTTTGGCCGTTGAAGATTCGGCGCGCCAGTTTGCGCGGTCGTCTCTGTTGGACGGTGTTCGCTTGGGAAAGAGGGTGTGGAATGTCAGTGTCTGATTTTCCATCTTACCTTAGCTTTTAGCGCGTTCACAAATTGATGGTGTGCTAATTTGAAATCATTTTGTTCGTTTCCGTGCCGTGTTTCTTGAGCCAGTCCCCTGCAGACTCAATGTTTACGTCACGCAAGTTAAGCCATGCTCCCTCTTGAGACATGCCCCACGTTTTGCCCGTCTTCCGATCTATTTTTATAGCCCAATATGGCGCATCGCTTGGAAGGCTGTGTATCTCGAAATTACCTTCCAATTCTGTGGGAGGCCGCTGAATTGCTGGCCGATCAAACCATTTGAACGATAGAGCGGAGGCAACACCCAAAACGACGCCTGCAATAAAACTTAACCATGCAATTTTCATCATCATCACTTCGTGTATTATTCGTTGAGGCGTTCAACTGACAATGCAGCCCAGGCACCGGCCCGTCGTGGCCGCCTGATACCGTTCTGTCCAAGGGATTGAATTTCCACATGAACCGCATTCTTCTGGTGAGAAGTCGCTCATCGCCCGTCTCAGGACAGATTCCTGTGCAGCACTCAGACTGTCAGGCCCCTTGTTTATAGCCTGTTGCGCGATTTCGAGTGCTTTGCCTTCGAGATGATTTCCAGCAATAAGTTCCTTAATGAAGTGCGCTTGCTCCATATCATCTTTATCAATGCTCATATTCTTCCTGTGGTTAATTCAGATCATTTGCGTCGTCGAACCGGCCCGGGAGAAACTTGGCAAAGCGTTCTTGGATAGTCGATACACAGTTTGGAAATTTCCGACACAAGTGATCGCGGAGCATCTCCGGCTTGCAGAACCATGAAATGATCACATCCAAATTCAAGTTCACGTCCGGTAATCCGAGCCTTCTTTCGTTAAACTTGTCCCGTACTGTGGTCGCGTTAATTCCCCGCTTTTCGGATACAACTAGTACTGCTTGCCTAAACAAGTTGCCTGCGTACATCTCACTTACAGGTACAACTTTGTCTTTGTACACGTACTCAGATACCGCAAGTACTTGTTCAAGCGTGTCTGGCATGGTGGCGCGAAAATTTGGGCCGGGTGGAAGGAGTGAGGGCGAGTTCTCGGCAGAATGTTTGGAAGTTGTTGGAGTATAGGTTCTTTTGTCGAGCATATCCTGAATCTCCGTCAAGAGATACGCCTCAACCGGGATGGCGGTAGCGGCGGCCAAGTCTAAGGCTTTCTGATACGCGGAATCCGACAACGGAAGTTTAATAATTTTCATATGCACAAATATTCGACTATAAAAACGCAAATGTCAAGAGCTTTGTAAAGGCGATTGAGGAAAGTCGAGAATCGCGATTGACAATTCACAACGTTTGAATATTCTATTGTTGTGAATAGTCGAAGTCTTTGAATATGGACGAAAACGAGCGCGAGCGATTCTGGTGCAACGAGTGCGGGCAGGCGAATTTTCCCCACGAGGACAGTCCCCCGGATAGTCCGTGGTGCCCGCTGTGCGGTGGCGAAATGAAGCCATTGCGGAATCTGGGCAAGACAGAGAGGAGCCTTTTGGCGTTTCAGGATTGGATGGACGATGTCCATAAAGAGGGCAAGTGGGGGCCGTCTCCCGGTGGTGCGGTGGCGGAGTTGCATTGTGACCGCAGCATGATCGACAAACTTGCCGAGCGTGGGATTCTGGAAAAGAGCGTCTATGACCGGGACGGGCACTACATCGTAATGATCTCCGAGCGTTCGATCAAAAAAGCCAAAGAAAACAAAACCAAGCGGGGCAAGTGGACAGATTCGGGGGAGGATTAAAAATGCCAAATGGAGGAGAAAGCGAGGCGGTGAAACCAGCGGGGCTGCAATTGCTGACCAAGAAAGAGGTCGCGCGTTTGCTGGCCTGCTCGGTTCGGATGGTGGAAAGACTGGTGGCGTCAGGGAAGCTGCCGACGGTTAAAATCCGGGGTGCGGTGCGTTTTCGGTTGGGAGACATTGAGCAAATTATTGTGAAAGGAGCAGTATGATTTTCAGCGTTGAAAAACGGCGGTTTCGTCGAGGCGGAAAGCTTCGTGAGACGCGCTCTTATTATTTGCGGTATCGGATTGGCGAAATGCCGGTGGACAAGTGGAAATCGCTTGGCGCAACAGACAAACAGGTTGCGGACAAAAGGGCGCATGACTTCGTCCAAGAGCGGGAACGCGAGGCTGCGGGCATTCTTGAACCAAAGGCCATCCGTGAGTCCGCACGGAAGGCTCTGACGGCTCACCTTGACGATTACGTGGCCGACTTAGCGACACGCGGGCGCAATGGTCGCGGCGGTCGCGGTGCCCGGTTGGTTGCATCCCGCATCCGGGTTTTACTGAAAGAATGTGATTGGCAGGTGCCGTGCAATATCACAGTCGATTCCTTCCTCGTGTGGCGCAACCGTCAAATCTGCTCGCCACGAACGCTGAACCATTACCTGCAAGGAATGATTTCTTTTTTAAACTGGATGGAAAAGGGAAACAGGATTAAGACCAACCCGCTTAAGAACGTCGGCAGGGCGGATGAACGGGGCAAGCCGAAGCGGGTTCGCCGCGCATTCACGGATGAGGAATTGCGCAAGCTGGTGGCTGGGTCGGAAGATCGGGGCATCATTTATTTTGCGGCGGCGCGGACGGGTTTGCGTCAAGAGGAGCTAAAGCAATTGACTTGGGGTGATCTTCACTTGGATCCGGAAGTGCCGTTTGTGGTTGTGCGGGACTGCGTTGCCAAGAACAAGAAAGAGGAATCAGTGCAACTGGTGCCGGAGATCGTCGAGGCATTGAAGGCTCATCGGCCAACGGGATGCAAGGGGACGGATTTGGTCTTCCCGAACGGCATTCCGAGGGCGCGACGATTGCAAAAGGACGCGGAAGCCAATGGCGTTTCCTATCGGGATGAATTGGGCCGTTACGGTGATTTCCACGCGTTGCGCTACACCTGGGCGACGTTCCTGCAACGCAACGGAGTGGCGCAACGGTTCGCCATGAAATTGATGCGCCACAGCGACATCAAGTTGACTTCCAAGGTTTACACCGATGAAATGCAATTGCCGATTTACGATGCGATCAAGAATCTGCCGCGGTTGGATGCCGTGCCAAGCTATACACAAATACGCGCACAGAATTTAGGCGTGGAAGGTCAAAACGGGTCGCATCCTGACGCGGTGAATGGAGGGTCAAAGGCTCACGAAACCCCTGTAAACAAAGGCGATAGTCGTTATTTGGCGGAAGGTGTCGCAACCTGTCAATTGGAGCGGGTGAAGGGAATCGAACCCTCGTCTCAGGCTTGGGAAGCCCACATTCTACCATTGAACCACACCCGCTTTTGGCCCGGTCATCGTATCGCGCTACTCGCTGTTTGCAAGTTTGATTGTTTTACAATTGGCCGGGTTTCGGATTTGCAGAGTCACCAGATGCGGCTGCGAGACGGCGTTCCAGTTCACTCACGCGACGAATGAGGTCTGGAAGATGTTGGATGGCGATCATTTGTCGTTTTGCTTGACGATCAGGCTGCGCAGGCGCTCCAAGCCATTTGCCGCCGTCAGGAATGTCGTGCATGACTCCGGATTGAGCGGCTACGATCACTTTGTTCCCAATTTTCAAATGGCCCGCGATGCCGACTTGCCCGGCAAGAGTTGTCTCGCTGCCAATCTTTGTGCTGCCGGCAATTCCAACCTGTGCGACGACCAGGCAATTTTCTCCGAGCGAAACGTTGTGGGCGATTTGCACAAGATTGTCGATTTTGGTGCCTTTGCCAATGACAGTCGGGCCAAGCGCGCCGCGGTCAATCGTCACGTTGGCGCCGATTTCAACATCATCTTGAATGACGACCTGGCCGACTTGCGGAATTTTCCTGTGAATGCCGCTGTCCGGGACGTAACCGAATCCGTCCGCGCCAATCACCGCGCCGGCGTGGATGCGGACGCGGCTGCCCACTTGCGTCTGACTGTAAAGAACAACGTTTGGAAAAAGTTCGGAACGCTCTCCGATGGCGCTGTTATCGCCAACGTGATTTCCTCCGCGCAGCACCGCGTTGGGGCCAATGAAGACTTTCTCGCCGACGACACAGAACGGGCCAACATGGGCGGAAGGATCAATTTTGGCCGAGGCTGCACAGACCGAAGTCGCGTGAATCCCCGGCACAAACGTCGGTTCCGGGAAGAACAATGGCAGCACTCGCGCGAAGCCGACCCGCGCATTGGACACGCGGATCACCGTCTTTATCGCGGACTCGTACGGGCCATCGCTGAGAATGGCCGAAGCGGCGCTTTGCTCAGCCTTGCGGAAGAACGGTTCGTTTTCGGCGAACGTGAGGTCGCCTTCGCGGGCGGCGGCGGCGGGAGCAAAACCGGTGAGTTGCGTGTCGGGGTTTCCGACAACCTGGCCATCCAGTTGTTTGGCGATTTCTGCGGCTGTCAACATGTATTATTTGGGTTCGGGCTTCAAAGTCGCCGATTGACTTGAAATTCAGGTGTCACTATAAAGGCGCGGAAATTAACAATTCAATCCCAACTTTAATCCTTTTATGAGGCGAAAAATCCGGTATGGCATGATTGGCGGCGGGAGAGGCGCGTTTATTGGAGGCGTGCATCGGATCGCGGCGGCGCTGGATCAGGAAATCGAACTGGTTTGCGGCGCGTTCAGCGGCGACCCCCAACGCAGCAAGGCCAGCGGCGCGGACCTCTTTTTGCCGCCGGACCGTTGTTACGGTTCTTACGAGGAGATGATTCGCGCGGAGGCCGCTTTGCCGGCCGATCAACGGATGGATTTTGTTTCGATTGTGACGCCGAATCATGTGCATTGGCCTGCGGCGAAATTGGCGATGCAGCACGGCTTTCACGTTTTGAGCGACAAACCGGCGACGTTGAATCTTGCCGAAGCAAAGAAGCTCCGCGACTTGATCGCCAAGACCAAGTTGCTCTACGGACTGACTTATACTTATACCGGCTACCCAATTGTCAAAGAAGCTCGCGCACTCGTTCGTGCAGGGAAAATCGGCAAGGTCCGAAAAGTCGTTGTGGAATATCCGCAAGGCTGGTTCGCCACATTGCTCGAAGCCACCGGTCAGAAACAAGCCGTCTGGCGAACCGACCCTTCGCAATGCGGCGCGGGCGGATGCGTGGGCGACATCGGCACTCACGCTGAGAATCTCGTGGAATACATCACCGGCTTGGAGATCAAGGAATTGGCGGCGGACGCGACGATTTTTGTCAAAGGCAGACGGCTCGACGACGACATCAATGTCCTCCTGCGACTGGACGATGGCGCAAAAGGCGTCCTGCATGCGTCCCAAATTTGCGTTGGAGAGGAAAACAATTTGAACATCCGCGTCTGGGGCGAAATCGGCGGTCTCGAATGGCACCAGAAAGAACCGAACACAATGCTGGTCAAATGGCGGGATCGCCCGACGGAAATTTATCGCACGGCAAATCCATATCTCGGCACTGCCGCAAAATCGGCGACACGTACTCCGGCCGCGCATCCGGAAGGATACCTGGAGGCGTTCGCAAATATTTATCGGAATTTCGCCAATCACATTCGCGCATATCAGGAAGGCCGCAAACTGGCCGCTGACGATCCGGCGCTGGATTACGCGAAGATCGACGCCGGAGTGCGCGGAATGGCTTTTATCGACGCCGTGCTGAAGTCGTCATCGAAAAACGCGAAGTGGACTTCGCTGGATACTTAGACAATGAAGAAAACACTGCGAGTCGGGCTGATCGGTTACAAGTTCATGGGCAAGGCGCACTCGAACGCCTGGCGGCAGGTCAATCATTTCTTTCCGGAACTTCCCGCACGGGTTGAGCTGGCGGCGATTTGCGGGCGCGATCCTGACGCCGTTGAACACGCGCGAAATATTTTCGGATGGGAACGCGCGGAAACGGATTGGCGGAAGATTGTCTCAGCGCCGGACATTGACATTATTGATATTTCGACTGGGAACGATACGCATTGCGAAATTGCGCTGGCAGCGTTGAGCGCGGGAAAAGCGGTCTTGTGCGAAAAACCACTGGCGCGCGATCTTGCCGAGGCGCAGAAGATGCTCGCGGCGTCGCGCAAGGCAAAAACAGTGAATCTCATTTGCCATAATTACCGGAGAATCCCCGCAGTCGCACTGGCGAAACAAATTGTTGGAAGTGGCGAGTTGGGCGAAAACATCCGGCATTTTCACGCGCGTTACGCTCAGGACTGGCTTGTCAATACGGAATTTCCATTGACGTGGCGGATGCAGAAAGAACTGGCCGGTTCCGGCGCACATGGCGATATCGACGCGCACATCATCGACCTGGGACGTTACCTGCTTGGCGAAATTAAAGAGGTCTGCGGGATGATGGAAACGTTTGTCAAAGAGCGTCCGCTGATGGAACCCGGCAGCGTTCCGCCGCGAGCAGCAAAGAGTGGCAAAAAAGGCAAAGTCACAGTGGATGACGCGGTGAGTTGGATCGGTCGCTTTGAAAATGGAGCGATGGCGAATCTCGAGGCGACACGTTTTGCAACGGGGCGCAAGAACAACATCGTGTTCGAGATCAACGGAGACAAGGGAAGCCTTTACTTCGATTTTGAAGATATGAACCGGTTGAAATTTTACAGCGCGAAGGACGCCCAACTTCGACGCGGATTCACCGACATCATCGTGACCGACCGCGAGGTGCATCCTTACGGGAAGAATTGGTGGCCGCCGGGGCACATCGTCGGCTACGAGCACACTTTCGTGAATACTTTTGCGGATTACGTCAACGCAGTCGTCGCGAATAAGCCGATCCACCCGGACTTTTTGGACGGCGTCCGCTGCATGGCCGTGATGGAAGCGGTTGCTGAATCCAGCGTCACACGCCGCTGGGTCACAGTGCCAAAGATTAAATAAGGACGGAATTCAAGACTCGGAATCCAGAATTCAAAATGGTGAAGTCAGAAATCGCTTCCGCTTGTTGACAAATCTTTCGCAACTCTCACAGCCATGTGAAGGACGGAAATGCTTTCTGCATTTTGGCTTTAATTCTTGGATAACCGGTCGTCCGATAGCCCGGCCAGTTCAACGTTGACTCAATCCGCTTTCCGTCCGGCGACGCGAGCCAGAGTTTGACTGGCAACTTTCCGTCGCAAATTGTGGGGTGCTCCTTTAAGACGAAACACTCGTGCAACTTCGCTTGGAACTCCGGCGGATTCGGATGGCTGTCGTCATCAAGAGTTTCCTCAGAATAGAGCAACTTGAGTTTTTTTCCATCCGGCCACGTGACATTTAAGGGCGCCAATTCATCAAGCCATTCGATTCGCTCCTTGCCGTAGAATTCGGAAAATGAATCGACCAACGGCGTCGCTTGCGCCTCTTTCGCAAGACTCAACCCGGCAAATGCGCGCGAGAGAAAGCTCGTGATGAACGTTTTGTCGGCCGCAGGTAATTCCAATTCCGGCATCACCGCGCAAACAAGATTGATCCGCGCAATCGTCTGCTTGAGTTGATGGTTGAAGAGCGGCAATTCGAAATATTGCGCAGCATAAGCTTCCGCGAGACACCGCCCCGATGCCGCTGGATCCAATTCGCGCTGATGTTCGTGATGAATCAGCAAATCGTGGAACCGCTCCAACTTGACGGCGCTGACCCTTTTGTGGGTTCGATCATAAAGGTGTTCAACGCGCACGGAAACCTGGGTGGGAAACATCTCCTGAATCCATTCCCGCTTTACCGCGGTCGCCAACCCAAGCAGCGTGAGATTGCCGGTTCGCCCAGTAATTTCGCGAATGCTCGCGGCAACAAACAGCGGCGAGTTCTGCACGACACTTTCGCGCGCCAGCGTTCCCGTCCGGCCATCCGCCACGTCACAGTCCAGCGTCCCTTGATCGCGACGGCGGCAAAGCTGGTCGATGAAGCCCGCTGTGATGCAGCGCGCGAGCGCATCGTCTGTCGGCGGCGCGGCGTTTTTATCCGCGCGGGCGATTTGCGCGATTTGCTCGAAAGTCTGTTGCACCTGGGTGGCGACTTGCGCGTGAACGCCGTAACGGCGGCATCGGTCGGGATTGAAATTATTGTTCCGGGCAAATTGATGTGCCCGCATTAACGTGTAGAAATCGGACTCCGCGCTTGCCTCGAATAACTCCCGTGCCTCCGCGATATGTTTGTCGTCTCGGCTCAGGCGAACCAGCAAATCGCGTCCGCTGACGAGCGCCGCGCACAACGCCGCCGCAGAAGAGCAGTTGCGCCGCGCGGCCTCGACAAGCATTCGCGAATAACGCGGGTGCATCGGAAGCCTCAACATCTCCCAGCCGATCGGCGTCATGTCCGAATGTTCACCGTCGCCTCCAGCCGGAGTCAGGGCGCCGAGCGTCCTGAGCAATTTCTCTGCCCGCTCGACCGCTTGCGGATCAGGGCGATCCAGCCAATCAAAATGCGCCGCATCCCTCACACCAAGCGAGTGAAGCAGCAGGACGACTTCCGCAAGATCGGTCCGTTGAATTTCCGGCGTATTCTTCGCCGGGCGGTTCAAGTGCCCGCTTTCGGTCCAGAGCCGATGACAGACGCCCGGCGCTGTGCGACCCGCCCTGCCCGCGCGCTGCTCGGCTGAAGCTCGGCTGATCGGCTCGATGAACAACGTGCCGATGCCGCGCTCCGGGTCGTAACGCGCCACTCGCGCCACGCCGCTATCGACGACGTGAATGATGCCATCGATGGTCACGGACGTTTCAGCAACGTTTGTCGCGACGACAACTTTCCGCAATCGATTCGGCGAAAACGCCACGTCCTGTTCCTCCGGCGGCAATTCTCCGTGAAGCGGAATCAGCGCAAGCTTTTCCGTCCCGACAGTGGCCCGGCAAGCGGCGATGGTGGCATTGATCTCCCCCATTCCAGGCATGAAAACAAGAATATCGCCTGGATCACCGGAAGCGGCGATGTACCCGACGATATCGGCGGCTTGCTCGGTAAGCGGACGTTCGTCGTTCGTCGCGATGTGGCGGATTTCCACGGGAAATGCCTTCCCTTCGGAAACCACAATCGGGCAATCGCCCAAATATTTCGCGACCGGCTCGGCTTCAAGCGTCGCGGACATGACGACAAGGCGAAGATCGGGGCGTCGCGTTTCCTGCAATCTTTTCGCGAGCGCCAACGCAACGTCGCTCAACAAATTTCGCTCGTGAAATTCATCGAACAGCACCGCGTCAATCCCGCTCAGATCGCAATTATCCTGAAGCCAGCGCAGGAGAATTCCTTCTGTGATAAAACAAATGCGCGTGCCGAGACTCGTGCGGTCCTCGAAGCGAATTTGATAACCGACTTCCGCGCCGAGTTTGCCCTGCCGTTCCCAAGCGACCCGCGCGGCAACAGTCCGGGCGGCAACACGGCGCGGTTGCAACACCACGATTCGCCCATTGCCAAGACCAGAGTCGAGAAGCATCTGCGGCACCTGCGTCGTTTTGCCGGAACCAGTTGGCGCGACCAGGACCAGACGGTTCCCGGTCCGCAGGGTATTCACGATGGAGTCGTGAATTTCCCAGATCGGAAGAGAGAATTGCACTTACTTTACTTCACCAACAATAACACCGCCAAAACTACGACCGAAAGCCCGAGCATCATTCCGGACGGCATGAACTTCTTGCCTTTTGCAAACCTAATCCCAAAGACCAGCACCAGCGCGCCGAGAATAATGTCTGCCACGTAAAAAGGCCGGATGATCCCCAGCGCGCAAAGCGCCAGCAGCAAAGCAAAAGTTGCCGACGTGACAAGCGAGATTTTGCTTCCAGCTTTGATCAGTCCCATCAGTCCGCCGGCCAGCAGCAGCACAATGTAAATCCACAAAACCAATACAGATATATTTGAGCTCATCTTATTCTCTTTTCATCAATTCGCGCGGACATCCACGTTAAGAACTTCGCCGCCTTCGCATTCAACCGTGACATCCAGCGGTCTGCAACAAATCTCGCAATCAATGACAAGCCTTTGAGTGCCTTCCTGTGACTCAAAGGCGACATCGAAAGCCTGCCCACAAAATGGGCACTGAATTGATTCAAACGGTTGCAATTTTACAACTTGTGCGCGAATGTCACCTAACGGATGCAGGGTCAACCCTTGGAGACGCCTTGTCAACCCGTGGCATACGCGATGCTGCAATTTTAAGTTGGGCAAAAAGTATGAACTGCGATTCAACTCAGTCTGCAACTGTCAATCAGAATCCAGAACGCGTCCTTCGTGTTCTTATCGTGGAGGATTCAGACTTCGACGCGATTTTCCTGATCCGATATTTGCAAAGCCACGGCTGCCCTGCGAGCCATTTGCGGGTTTGGAATCAGGCGACGATGGCCGAGGCGCTTGTTCGGGAGCCGTGGGACTTGATTCTTTGCGATTACCAAATGCCCGAATTCGGCGTGCTGCCGGCTTTGGAACTGATGCGGCGGCACGGGTTCGATCTCCCGTTCATCGTCGTCTCAGGCATCGTCGGCGAGGAATTGGCGGTCGAACTGATGAAAGCCGGAGCGCATGATTTTATCAACAAGGGCAAGCTGAGCCGCCTGATTCCGGCGATTCAACGCGAACTGCGCGATGCCGAATCGCGGCGGGAAACAGCGTTGGCGCGTCAGAAGCTCGCCTACCTCGCCGCAATCGTCGATTCCGCTGACGACGCGATCATCGGCAAGACGCTGGACGAAGTCATCACGACGTGGAACGCGGGCGCCGAGCGCCTTTACGGTTACACGGCTGCTGAGGCTATTGGACAACCAACCTCGATCGTCATCCCGGAATTTGGCCGCCAGGAGTCCGCGGACCTTCTCACAAAACTGCTGGAAGGCAAACCAGTGGACCAGGTGGACACCTCGCGCAGCCGCAAGGACGGCACGATCGTGGATGTGTGTTTGACTATGTCAGCCATTCGCGACACTTCTGGCAAGATCATCGGAATTTCCACGATTGCGTACGACATCACTGAGCGCAAGCGGATGGAGGCGGAACGGACTCACCTCATCGCGCACCTCAATGAAATGCTGTCGAAGGTAAAGACGTTGAGCGGCCTGCTGCCCATTTGCGCCTCCTGCAAAAATATCCGCGACGACAAGGGCTACTGGAAAAAAGTCGAGACGTTCGTGAAAGAACATTCCAGCGCGGAATTCTCTCATTCGATCTGCCCGGAATGCATGGACCGCCTTTACCCTGAATACGCCCCACTGCTGCACACGCCGGCAACTCCAGAACCTAGAATTCCAGGAACGGAATCCGGCAGTCGAAACTAGAAAATCTCACTCAAGTTAATTTTTTGTGGCGATGGCGTCTCCGGGATAAATGCTTTTCCTCAACGCTCTCTTCGTCGGTTCAATAAGTAATGAGCAAAAGACCAAAGTCCCGAAAACCGGTAGGATGGATCGACATAATGTTCGATGACGTAAAACGCGAAATAATAAAACCGGCAGAAGCACCAAATCGCTATTGCCAAAAGCACCGCAACTTTCAAATCCGGTTGTTCCAAATAGAGCAGCACGGCGGCAATCAATCCAACGAACAAGAACAGAATACCCTTGATTTTTATCCATCGAGGATCGGTCAGGTCTTTCATAATTGAAGTTGGCCGAACTTCTTGAAACATGCAAATAGACGCGTTCAGATTCTAACATTTCCAGACGGTAAGAATCGGTTGCAAAAGTGCAAAAGTGTAACTATTCAACAAATCGGGTTGACAACGGTTTTCAATTTCGTAACGCTCTAGCCGCCAATATTTAACAATTGGTTGCTTGAGTGGACGCAAAACGGGGTCTTAGTATCTCGTTGTTTTGAAGAGGGTCTGTAACCGGTCAAAATCAGAAAATCCATTTCTGATCCATTAAACGGCCAAAATCCAATTAGCCCAAACTATGTTATTCACAGGCACATTGACAGGGTTTAGAAATTCCCAATGCCGCGCGACGCGCAAAGGCTTCACGCTCATCGAACTTCTCGTTGTTATCGCGATTATCGCCATTCTGGCTGCCATGCTCTTGCCAGCACTGGCCAGCGCGAAAGAAAACGCCAAAACGGCCCAATGCATGAACAACCTAAGGCAAATTGGCATTATGAGCACACTTTACGCGGATGATAACAAGGACACCTACTTTTGTGAGTATTCGGACGGTCAAGTGGTGGTTCCCAACGGAGGTCAATGGTTCACGACGCCAACCTCTCAGATACCGGAAACTATCAAGGACCTGAATTACGCGTACTGGGCTTTGGGCTACAGCGGATATTTTGGCAACCAAAAAAAGTTGTTTGCTGATCCGGAAGGTCCGAACACCGTGCTCGATCAATGGCGCGATGCGGGAGACTTTTACCCAATCGACTTTTGGCTCAATTCCTGTTATGGCATTTGTCAGTATCTTGTCGTTCCTTACCACGGGTCTGGTTCAACATATAAAGGGACAAGCAGCGCTCTAAAACGGGCTTCATACTCAAGTCCCGCGACGACGATTTTTTGTCAGGATGCAACCGAACAAATGTGTGAAGGTTCAGACGATACGCTTGGCCTGTTCCCGGGCAGTCCGTCGATTCTTCAAGAATGGGACTCGCATAGCTCGTATCAACCCCTTTATCCGGGAACCGATTTAACGAAGGGCTGGTTTCGTCACGATAATGCTTCTGTAACGGTATGGGTTCCCGGAAATGTCAGCCGAATTAAGAGAATGCCACTAAATGTGGGAATTGATTACCGCTGTTATACAGGGGAAACGCCAGACCGCATTCCCCCGACATTCTAGATTGTAAGTTTCGCCCTGATGATATGAAATTGGAAATCCTGAAGTTTACATTCGTTGCATCATTGGCAGGGCTTTTGTTCTGCAATTGCGGACGGAATTCTTCCAGCGCTCCGCCACCATTGTCTGAAGAAGAAATTCCCGCAGCCTTTTCCACGGAATTCAAAAACTCAGACAAAGAAACACAGGATGCCGCAAATCGCTACGTCACCGATGTAAAAAACCACGACCTGCCCGCCGCTTTCGACGACATTCAGCAACTCCTCCATACTCCGAGCCTTACGGAAGAACAGAGAGTCGTAGTCGCTCGATCGTTGAGGACAACATCCCAAAAACTGCACGACGCCGCTGACAACGGTGATGAAAAAGCCAAACAGGCTATTGCCTCTTTCAGCAGGTAAACGGCATCCGTAGGGCCGTCCACACTCAACAACCATCAATTGCCCTGCTTGAGGCGGCGGGAGTAATTGCCACTTGTTTGATTTGCACTCGCCCATTTCGGGATGCCCCTGCCCCGTAAGCGCGTTTTGCACCAAACACCCTTCGCCTCGGAAGTCACAGCGATGCGGAGCATGACCTGAATCGCCATTCAAAATTTACAAGGCGCGCGAACAAAACCTCTTGCCACAGTTCTGGAAACCGGGAAAATAAAACCTCAGGAACAAACTGGATTTATCGCTTGATTCGCCATGACTGATGCAACGAACGCACACCGAACTCTTCGTTACCTTCATTTGCTTTTGTAACTCACACTTTTTCCACTTAATTCCATGCACCTCACTCCTGAAATTCCCGCGGCTCGGGACAAACTGCTCTTTACTCCCGGCCCGCTGACCACCAGCCTTAGCGTCAAACACGCGATGCTCCGTGACGCCGGTTCATGGCATACCGATTTCAATGCCCTCGTCGCCAGCATCCGCTCTCGTCTGCTTGCTTTGGCGGGCGTTTCGCGCGAAGCCGGTTGGGAAGCCATTCTCATGCAAGGCTCCGGCACCTTTGGAGTCGAAGCCGTTTTTCAAACATGCGTGCCACCAAACGGCGAAGTCGTTGTCCTTGCGAACGGCGCATACGGCGAGCGCATGGCGCAAATGCTGAAACATGCCCGGATCAATCACCGTGTTTTGCGAACTGGCGAGGACGTTACGGCGGACCCCGCCGCACTCGAAACGTGCCTTGACGAGAATCCCTCCGTGACGCATGTCGCCGTGGTTCATTGCGAGACCACAACCGGCCTGCTCAATCCAATTGAGGAAATCGGCCGCATCGCAAAGCGATTCGGCAAAATTTACGTCGTCGATGCCATGAGCAGTTTCGCGGGAATCCCCATCGACGTTGAAACTTGCGGAATCGACTTCCTCATTTCATCGGCAAACAAATGCATCGAGGGCGTTCCCGGTTTCTCGTTGGTCCTTGGTCGCCGCGCTCTTCTTCTTGCAAGCGAAGGATGGGCGCGCAGCCTGAGCCTCGATTTGCTGGCACAGCTCAAGGGCTTTGAAAAAGACGGCAAATTCCGTTACACGCCGCCGACGCACAGCATCCTCGGCTTCAAGCAAGCCCTCGACGAATTGGACCTTGAAGGCGGAGTGCCCGGACGAAACCAGCGCTACCGACGAAATCACGAAACACTTTTGGCCGGCATGAAGCGGCTCGGATTTCAAAGCTATTTAAAGCCCGAAGTCCAAGCCCCGATCATCACGTCGTTTTTATTTCCGACGTCAGGCCGGTTCAGTTTTGATCAACTTTACAACGAACTCAGCCGCCAGGGCTACCTCATCTATCCCGGCAAACTGACTAAAGTGGACACCTTCCGCATCGCCAACATCGGCCGCCTCTTCCCCGCGGACATGGACCAACTCGTCCTCGCCATCGGCGTCGCCGTTTCCAACAAATAGGCGTTCAAATCCTAAAGCGCGTCGAACCTTGAATCAGCATGTGCTTGAGTCCAAATGGTTTTCCGTTTTGAATAAGTTATGCCGGTGAAGGTCAAGGAATCGACTTCTCAGATGGAGTTGGAAGTGAAACACCAAAATGGGACCATAAATCCTGTGGGTCTCGCTGACGGAATTCAATTACAATACGAACATAATCATGGTCGTTTGTATTTCGGAGATTCGATCGACTGGCTTAAAGGAATGTCCGCAGAATCCGTTGACCTCGTTTTTGCCGATCCGCCCTACAACATTAAAAAAGCGGATTGGGACGATTTTGAGAGCCACGGGCATTATGTCGCATGGTCGCGCGAATGGCTCAAGGAAGCATCCAGGGTTTTGAGGAAAACAGGTACACTTTACGTGTGTGGTTTTTCAGAAATTTTGGCAGATGTTAAAGTGGCCGCGATGCCTTTTTTTAAGGGGTGCCGTTGGATTGTGTGGCACTACAAGAATAAGGCCAATCTTGGCGGTGACTGGGGAAGGTCGCATGAGAGCATCGTTCACTTCCGCAAAAGCAAGGATTTTACTTTCAACATCGACGATGTGCGGATTCCCTACGGAGCACACACATTGAAATATCCCGTCCATCCCCAGGCTGAAACAAGTCAGTACGGGGGAAACAGCAATGGCAAGAACCGGGATCACTGGGTTCCAAATCCAAAAGGGGCAAAACCCAAGGATGTAATGGACATTCCGACGACTTCAAATGGCATGGGAGAAAAGACACCCCACCCGACACAAAAACCCGAGGAATTGCTTCGCAAACTGTTGCTCGCTTCATCGAATCCTGGCGACACCGTGTTGGATCCCTTTTCCGGTTCAGGAACAACCTTGGTCGTAGCTGAACAGTTGGGCCGGCGATGGTTGGGCTGCGACACAAATGCGGAATACAATTCGTGGGCGGTAAAGCGGCTTGAAAACGTCGGAGGCCGGTCCGTTGCGTATTGGATACAATTTGACGCCGAAACGGCCCAGCGCAGGGAGAGCATACGATGACGTTGACCGAACTCGTCAGCCGAGCATCCAACAAAACGAATTTTGCGGAACTGTCGGATTACATTGATTTTTGCAACTCGTTTTGGGACTTCGTCAGCCAACCCGGATCAATTCAAGCTGAAATTGTTTCGAGAAATGAAACGCATTATCGATTTCTTCAGTATAAGGAAAATGGATCGTTTAACGTCACACGTCCGTTAAATTTTAATTTGCTCTATTCTGGAAAATCAGCGAGGGCAGCGACCAAAAAATTCCTCACAATTCTCAACACAGTCAAATCGTCACGCGTCAACGTAGATACACCAGCCAATCGGGAACTGGTAAATAGGGGCATCTACACAATTCAGCAAGCCATCGGCGCTTCACTGGATGCTTTGCCTGTGGGAAAGTCAAACACCGCGCGGAAAATTAATGGAGATTTGTTTGAGAGGCTCATTCGCCTGATTCTTGTTCGCGTCGGTGTGGATTGCACGGCTGGTATAGTCAATGTTCCTGTCGAAATTGATGGCCAGGAAGAGTTCTTGATGTGCTACCAGCACGATCTCGTCATCAAATCCGGGAATTTCGTGAAAATTATTGGCTCCGTTAAGACAAGCAGCAAGGACCGGCTTGATAAAATATTCATCGACAAATTTCTTCTGGCGAGATTGACGGGCAAGGATGTCCCCCATGTCGCAATATTTCTTAACGACGTCCAGCGAAAGGGCAAGAGTCCAAAGGAATATGGCGTAAACGCGACATTCTTGCCGGGACATTTCAAAGGATATACCGTTAAGTTGAACCCGCTGGACGGGGTTTACTATTTTGATATTCGTCCCAATATGCTGACGGAGAAGATTCTAAAAGATCATATTCGGACATTTGATTATTTCTTATTTGACGACCTGTGGTCGCTGGTCAACAGATCAGCAGTGGTAGCCAAAATAGAGCCGCGCGATGAAGACAGCGGTGAGTAAGAAAGAACCAAATTTAAATGAGCAATTTCACTGTTAATGGCCGCGAATACAGGCCGCCCGCGAAGCCCGTCGTCGTAATCTGCCTCGACGGTTCCGCTGATGAATACCTCGACACCGCCATGGTGCGCGGGCGAATGCCCAACCTCCTACGTCTCAGCGTCGAAGGGCATCGTGGCCTTGCGCGCGGAGCGATGCCGAGCTTGACCAACGTCAACAATGCTTCCATCACGACTGGCGTTCCGCCATGCGTCCACGGCATTGTCGGCAACTATTTTTACGACACCAAAAGCGGCAAGGAAGTGATGATGAATTCCGCGTCATTCCTTCGCGCCGAAACGATTTTTCCCGCCGCCCAACGCGCCGGACGCCGTGTCGCCGTCGTCACCGCAAAGGAAAAACTTCGTGATTATTTCGCAAGCGGCCTGATTCCTCTGGGCGGAATTGCCCTCTCGTCCGAAAAAGCCGCTGAAGCCGTGCGCGCCACGCACGGGATCGACGCCGTCGAATCACTCGTCGGACCGACACCGGCCATTTACAGCGGCGACGCCTCGCTTTATGTTCTGAAAACCGGCGTCAAACTGATCGAGCGCGGTCTTGCCGATTTCCTTTATTTGACAACAACCGATTTCATCCAGCACGCCTACGCGCCCGACGCCCCGGAGGCACTTGAATTTTACGCTGGAATCGACGAACAAGTCGGGAAATTGCTGGCGCTCGGCGCGGTTATCGGCATCACCGCGGATCACGGCATGAACGCCAAACAAAAGCCCGACGGCTCGCCGAACGTCACCTACCTCGAATCCGCATTGGAACAGCGTTTCGGCCCCGGCTTCCGCGTCATTTTGCCCATTACTGATCCCTATGTCGCCCATCACGGTGCCCTTGGATCGTTCGCACAGGTGCATCTGCCGCCAGGGATCGATGCCAGCGTCCTCGTCAAATCGGCGCCGCAAGAGGGAAATAAAGTTAAGATTCTGCTGCCGTCGGCATACAGAGTCGCCATCAACGAAGCCATTGCCTTCATCCAGGAATTACCAGGCGTGACAGAAGTCCTCGAACGCGCGACAGCCGCGAGGTGGATGGAACTTCCCGAAGATCGCATGGGTGATCTTGTGGTTTGCGCCAAACGTGATGTAACCTTGGGCCGCACGCCGAAATGGCACGACTTGTCCGCCTTGAAAGGCGCCTTGCGGTCACATGGCGGGCGATACGAAGAAATGGTTCCATTTATTTTAAGCGCGCCGCTGAAGCCCGATTATTTTATGCGGGCAAAAGCCGACGTCCGAAACTTTGACATTTTCGATTACACATGCAACGGAACAATTACTCCAGTCTAGTCGCCGGCAAACCGGTGAGCGGCGGCGGCAACGCACTGATCGTCCGTAGCCCACACACCGGCGCTGAAGCCGGCCGCGTCGCGACGGCAACCCGCGCCGATGTCGAAGCCGCCGTGACCGCCGCCAAAACTTTTCGCGACACACCAAGTCGCTTCCAGCGTTCCGAAATCCTGAACACCGTCCGCGCTGCCCTTGATGCGCAACGCGAAGAAATCGCCCGTCTCATCACGAGCGAAAGCGGCCTCGCCATGCGCGAAACTCGATATGAAGTTGGCCGGACCATCGAAGTACTTCGTTGGGCCGCAATGGAAGCTCTCCGCGACGACGGCCAGATTTTTTCCGCCGACGTATCGCCTCAAGGCAAGAACAGACGCATCTTCACAACCCGCGAGCCTCTCCACTGCGCCGTTGCGATTACGCCTTTCAATCATCCGCTGAACCAGGTCGCGCACAAAGTCGCGCCCGCCATTGCCGCCGGCACACCGTTGATTCTCAAGCCGTCCGAAAAAACGCCGATGACCGCCTTCAAGTTTGCCGAACTCCTTTTCGCCGCCGGACTCCCGGGTCCCATGCTGAGCGTTCTCGTTGGCGCGACAAACGAAGTCGCAGAACCGTTGGTTTCCCATCCCGACGTGGAAGTTGTCGCATTTACAGGGAGCATTGCCATCGGCAAGAAAATCGCCGCCACCGCAGGCTACAAGAAACTCGTCCTCGAACTCGGCGGCAATGATCCGTTGATTATTCTTAATGACGCCGACATGAACCTCGCGATCACCCTCGCCGCGGAAGGGAGTTACCGAAATTCCGGCCAGCGTTGCACCGCTGTAAAGAGGATTCTCGTCCAGGAAGGCATCGCGGATGAATTCACAAAACGTCTCGTCGAAAAAACAAAGGAATACAAGTGCGGCGATCCAACTGATGAAAAAACATTCGTCGGAACCGTAATCGACGAAGCCTCTGCCACAAACTTGGAAAACGTCGTCAAAGAAGCCGTCGCCGCCGGGGCCAAAGTGCTCATCGGCGGAAACCGACGCGGCGCGTTTCTGGAACCAACCGTCATCGCCGATGTTCCGCGCGATTGCCGGATGATTGTCTGCGAAAGTTTCGGCCCGCTCGCGCCGATTTTGAAAGTGCGTGATCTCGCAGATGCTCTTGAACTCGCCAATTCAACCGCCTTCGGCCTTAGCTCCGGCGTCGTGACAACGAATTTGCAAAGCGCGCTCACAGCGATCAAAGCGTTGCGCTGCGGGACAGTCAATATTAACGAAGTTCCTGGTTTCCGAATTGAGAGCAGTCCGTTCGGGGGCATCAAAGACAGTGGGTTGGGCTTAAAGGAAGGCGTTATCGAATCCATGAAAGGGTTCAGCTTCGTCAAAACCTTCAGCCTCCCCTGGTGATTTAATGTCAGACACAAATAAATCGCTCGAAGGGCTGAAGACCGAGGGAGACATCAACCTTTCCCCGCACCGCAACAAATGGTCCGCAGATAACATCCACGCGAAGACGCGGCAAACGTTGGAGAGCGACAGCGAAGTATTTCTTCACCAATCGCTTTCCACGCCGTGCCTGAACGTGATCAAATCCGCTTCCGGCGCGTCTTTTGAAGACACTGAAGGACGCCGCTATTTGGATTTTCACGGCAATAATGTCCACAATGTTGGTTTCGCTCACCCGCGAGTCGTTGCAGCGATCAAAGCCCAGTTGGATAAACTATCATTTTGCACCCGACGCTACACCTGCGAACCAGCAATCGCCCTCGCCGAAAAACTTGTCCAGATCGCGCCGAACGGCCTCGACCGTGTTTTGCTCGCGCCGGGCGGAACCACCGCAATCGGAATGGCGCTCAAGCTGGCGCGGGTCGCCACGGGGCGTTTTAAATTTGTTTCGATGTGGGATTCATTTCACGGCGCGTCGCTCGATGCCATTTCCGTCGGAGGCGAAGCCGTGTTTCGCAAGGACATCGGTCCCCTTCTGCCCGGCTGCGAACACGTTCCGCCTGCGGACAATCGCCATTGCCCGTTCAAATGCGGAGCATCGTGTTCGCTCGCATGCGCCGACTACATTGATTACGTGCTGGAAAAAGAAGGCGACGTCGCAGCGGTCATCGGCGAGACAATTCGCTCGATCCCATTCATTCCTCCGCCCGATTACTGGAAACGCATCCGCGCCAGTTGCGACAAACACGGCGCGCTTCTGATTCTTGACGAAATTCCAATGGGCCTCGGACGCACAGGAAAAATGTTCGCGTGCGAGCATTATGATGTCGTCCCGGATATTCTGGTCGTCGGCAAAGGTCTGGGCGGCGGCATTATGCCGATTGCCGCGATGTTGTGCCGCGAAGCGCTGAACGTCGCGCAGCACACCGCGTTGGGCCATTACACGCACGAAAAAAATCCGGTCGCCTGCGCCGCCGCTCTTGCCACGCTTCAGGTGATCGAGGAAGAACATCTTGTTGACAATGCAAGAAAGCTTGGCCAATACGCCCTCGAACGCCTTCGGGAAATGGCGAAACGTCAACCTCTGATCGGCGACGTGCGCGGCCTTGGTTTGATCCTCGGCGTCGAACTGCTGAAAGATAAGGCCAAATTGATTCCGGCCAGGGACGAAGCGGAACGCGTCATGTATAACTCCCTGAGCGGAGGCTTGAATTTTAAAATCACCCAGGGAAATATTTTGACCCTTACTCCCGCGCTGACATTGACCCAAGCCGAAATGGACCAGGCCCTCGCGATCCTCGAACGCGCGATTGCGAACGCATAGACAAAATCCGTCAACCTACGGGGTTTTTGGTCCTTTGTTATTTGAGTCAACTACAACTACCGCCACGCTCGCGAACACCGGGGGTCGTGAGGTTTGGATAAGATATTGGAGAGCATCCCAATCGGCCTGTGATGGCACGGTCCCGGAAATGGGCATGTACGGCGACCACACACTATCACAACTATAGCCCAACAACCGCACATATTTAAAACGAGTGTCCGCAAGCAACAAGGGCTGAACTCTGTCAATATAAGCGCGAACCGCAGCCTTATCCCTGCGCTGCTTAAAACCAATCAGTTCCATTGACCCCCAAAAAGCTGCAAACACCGCAAAAAGCGCTGCGGCGATCCAGAACGCCTTGGAACCAACGCGGGTTTTCATAGTTATTCCTCACCCTGACATTAGACGGATGAGCGTGATTAGGAAGGACGTTTCAGGATTCGTTCGAATATTTCTGTGGGCTCGATTTCGATGCGGCTTGAACCGGTTGAGGCTGGTCGTTGCACTGGAGAGGCTGCAACTGGGGAATTCGGCGTGGGGACGGACACGGGGGTTTTTGTTGCCACTGCCTCGTCTTCTTCAACTTCCACGTCGCGCGCGGCGTAATTGAAATTGGCGCGTTTATCGATCCAGGATCGGTACCTTTGAAAAGTCCACATCCCGAACTCAGCGCCGGTTTCGAGCGACGTCATGATTTTGAAAAACTCACGGGTGCGGATGAAATTCCTGATCGGCAGCGTCGCCATCAGGATTTCGCATTCGGGGATGCAAATGTTCAAGGTCGGTCGAAACTGGAGCCGTTGCGACACCACCCCAATGAGACAATCTGCCAATTGCGCAGCGACGTTGTTTTGAATTTCAGCGGGAAAAGCCCCGACGACGCGTTGCAACGCCTCGGCGCAATTCGAGGAATGGACCGTCGCCAAAACGAGATGACCGGTTTCCGCGGCGGTGAGCGTGAGCCGCATCGTCTCAGGATCGCGCATTTCGCCGACCATCAGAACATCCGGGTCTTCGCGGAGGCTGTCCAAAAGGGCCTGCTCGAAACTAGGAGTGTCACGCCCGACTTCGCGCTGGCGTATGAACGAACGCTGGGGCCGAAACGTGAACTCGATGGGATTCTCAATCGTGACGATGTGCCGGGCTTCGGCTAAATTGATCGTTTGAATCAGGGAAGCCAGTGTCGTCGATTTTCCGCAACCGGTCGGCCCGCTGATAAGAACCAAACCGGTGGAATGTTTGACAAGATTTTTCAGGTCCGGGAGAAGGTTCAACGCCTCGATGGTCGGCGATGAAGCGGGCAAAAGGCGGACTGCGAAACCTACTCCGCGCGAAGTGTAAAAAACGTTAAAGCGACAGCGCGCGCCTTCCATTTTCCGTGAGAAATCCACAGAGCGGCGCAGTTCAAATTGCGGCCACTCTTCGGAGGCAATAATTTCGCGCGCCCATTCCTGGGTCATCGCGCCGGCGACCGGTTCGCCGGCTGGGCGGAGATTGCCGCGGACGCGCAACGTCGGCGGCAATCCCGGCTCAAGATGCAGATCACTGGCCCCCTCGGCCTTCGCCATTGCAATAAGCGCGCGAAAAGTCACGAGAGGGATGTCAAGAATAAGTTATTCCACGTCGATCTTCGTCAAGGTGATGTATTTCTTTCCATCCTTCTCCTTGACAGTGCCTTTGGCGACGACTTTCGCGGGCGCCTGGCAGATGTTCTTGTGGAATTCCTTGGCGACGTCGTTTTCCTTCGTGTAATAGAGCGTGCCGTCTTCAGTCTTGATTACGGTCTGGCACTTGGGCGATTCATGCAATTCGCACTTTGCGCAAAGGGCCTTGCCTTTGAGGACAACTTCCTCCGCCGCGCGGACCGTGGTGGATACAAATGCGACAAATGCCGTCGCGACAAGCGCTACCAATAGTTTTTTCATAGTCATTTTTAGGATTAACACCAACTTATCGTCCGGGTTGCAACCAACCTAACATTTTTATGAGTTTTGGCAATCCCCCGCTTTCCGGCTCGTCATTGAACGCGCTTCCTGCGCAATGCTTAAGCGATAACGCGACTTCCTCATTTCCATCGTTTCGGTTGCAAAGAAAACTGACAGGCCGCCTTCGATATTCAGGTTGCTAACTAAACAGGTCGCTGTGGCTGCCAGTGCGCTCAAATCGAACGTGGTTGCCTTTTTCTGCCAGTGTATCAATCAGCAGCCAGTCAGGTTCAATGTGGCAATCCCGACTGCCGACAAAGTTTCCGCGCAACGGATGATCTCTGTATCGTGCCGGCAGTTCACCGCCATTGATTAACAAATCGAGCACGACCTTAAGCTTTTCCAAATCTTTGCCTCGTTTACCTGCGAGCTTGACGTCTTTTTTGAACTGCGTTGTGCGGCTGAATGTCCTCACAATCCGAGGTCGGCATGAAGTTCCTGTTTCGATTTAAAATGCTTCACACCCCGGCCAGCCTTGCTCGCGTTGAGCGTTCGCACAGTGAGTTCGTTGGGAATTCGCACATCAAACGGCAGGCCGCGTCGCAACTTAATCTGCCGGTAAAGCAAATGCACCGTCTCGGATGCCGTCAAACCGAGATCCGCGAGAATTTCCTCAACTTCATTCTTCAAACGCGGCTCGATCCGCGCGCGAATGGTTGCCGTCTTGTTCATGGGATCAAATGTAGCCCGATTGTAGCTACAATGCAAGATAGTTTGACATGGCTGCGCCACCGGAGTGAGAGAGATGTGGGGCAACTTCGCCGCGTCAGGCCGCTTTTTTCTTTTTTGCGGTCTCTTTTTCAATCGCGACGATGTGCAAACCGGAAACGGTGACGCTGCTATCGTCATCGAACCAAACGACAACGCGGCTGCCGCGCGGATGGATACCAGCGTGATCGGGGCTCGCAATGCGATAACGATCGCCGCTGCTGGTAACAATTGAGAAAGGCTCAAACGGGCCACTCTGCAAATGATGACGAATATCAGCGATCATCTATTTACAAAAATATCAAGGTTGCGGGTGAAATCAAGCCGACTGATGTCGAACGGTTAGGATTTGGCCACTGACAATGTTCGGTTCGCCCACTCCAACATTCGCGCCGTGGTGTCCCAGCCGATGCAACCGTCAGTGATGGAAAGTCCGTAGCGAAGTTCAGCGGGGTTTTTCGGAAACGGCTGAGAACCGTCCTCGATGAAACTCTCCACCATCAGGCCAATCAATGACCGCGTGCCGGCAATTCGTTGCTCGATAACGCTGCGCCATACTTCCTCCTGTCGCGCAGGCAGCTTGCCAGAATTGGCGTGGCTGCAATCGACCATGAGGACGCGCGGCAAGCCGTGTTTGGCCAGTGCCGCCTCCGCTTCGCCAATGCTGGCGGCGTCGTAATTGGCGCGAAGACGTCCGCCGCGCAAGACGACGTGGCCCACCGCGCCGCCGGTCGTTCGCACGATGCTCGTTGCCCCGTCCTGGTCGATGCCGATGAAACTATGCGGATTTCGCGCCGCGCCCATCGCGTCGATGGCGATTTGAAAACTGCCGTCTGTCGCGTTCTTGAATCCCACCGGCATGGAAAGGCCGCTGGCCATTTCGCGATGCGTCTGGGATTCCGTTGTTCGCGCGCCGATGGCCGCCCAACTGACAAGATCAGCGATGTATTGCGGAATAATTGGGTCAAGGAATTCGGTCGCTGTCGGCAAACCCATTTCGGTGATTTCCAGCAAAAGTTTGCGGGCAATCCTGAGACCGGTCTCGATGTCGTGCGTATTGTTGAGATGCGGATCGTTGATCAACCCTTTCCAGCCGATGGTCGTGCGCGGTTTCTCAAAATAAACGCGCATGACGATTTCCATCGTGTCGCGGTATTCCTGGCGCAATTTGGCCAGACGCGTCGCATAGTCCAGTGCGCCCTTCGTGTCATGAATCGAGCATGGCCCGATGACCACCAGCAGGCGCGGGTCTTCCTGTCCGAGAATTCGTTGAATGGTCTCGCGCCCGGCGACGACTGTGGCATTGGAAGTCTCCGTTGCCGGGAGATCAGCCTTGATCGCCCGGGGGGACGAAAGCCGGACAATTTGTTTGACGTGAATATCTTGAGTTGGGGACATACGAAATTTTCAGGGGCTATGAATTATTCAGAAGCAGCCCCAGTTCTTTCAAGGAAACAGGCCGGCGATTTGATTGCGGCGACATTTTGCACGGTCGCATGTTAGTCCGGGCCCCAACGATATTCAATGACGTTCGGTCAGAGTGAATCGTCCCACGGATCTTCACTTCCGCTGCCTATTGCGAGAAATTCCGATAGATGAAAATTCCTGGCCTTATCGCACTGTCCATCAAATCGGGGAAGGCCCATGATTTTACTTTGATTAGCTTTGATTAGGCTTGATTGAACACAGCCGCCAAGCTGGTAAAGAAAATGTGTAAGCTTTTTCATTATAATTAGTTACAACATATTTTTCATTCTATCGGATAAGATGACCAAGTGGAGTCAACCTTGATTGGGTGATTCAGCTCGTATCCCAATTGGAGGACGGCAATTGTTGCCGGTCTTTCAAAGAACGCCCCATCAGACCTTGGCAATTTTCCACATCATACTCGGACTCGCAAGATTCGTCCGCCCTGTTTTGCCTGTTGGATTTTCTTGACGCAGCAGGCCTGTTTCTGCACAGTTTGGGCGAGCACGGGAACCTTAAGATTTATGTGAAAACCTCCTTGCTCAACTTGGGCTTCAGGTTTCTCGCCTTTACATTGGTCGAACTTTTGGTCGTTATCGCGGTCATCGCCATTTTGGCAGGTATGCTGCTTCCGGCTTTGAACGGCGCCAAGGCGCGTGCGCTTGCGGTTGCCTGCATGAATAACGAGCGGCAAATGGGAATCGCCTTGAATATGTATGTGGGCGACAATCATGCATACCCGTTTTGGGTTGCTACTATTGGAGGCGAGGGATCGGACAAATTTTTCCATTGGGAGGACGCTCTGCACATTTATGACCCCGCCTACAATCCCCACAGTTGGACCAATCGCAATTGTCAGTGCCCAGCGTACCTGGGAGTGCTTGCGACCACCTTAACAACGTCTGGCGGATATGACGGTAGTTACGCCTATAATTACGATGGTGCGGGTACTGTTGACGATCCTGACCTTGTCCTCGGTTTGGGTTGGGTGAATTATGATACCATTAACGGCGTTCGTGAATATAAACCCATTTCCGAATCCGCAGTCAAAGTGCCGAGCGAAATGTTTGCCATAAGCGACGCCAGGATCCGAACCACGGGCGGTGTCCATTCCATCAACGAGGGCGAGGATTATATGAATACCGGATTGGGAACGGTGAGTGCGGGAACATTGACTACCGACGTGGAGCAAGTTCCCCCACAACACGGGCAGAATTTCAACGTGCTCTTCTGCGACGGGCATGTGAAGGCCATCAGGATCAGCGATTTGTTCAATCCGACCAACACCGCTATTTATTGGAACAATGATCATCAGCCACACCCGGAACTGTGGTAGCCGGCGGAAGCAAATTCATTGGGGCAGGGCCCAGCATCCGCGAGCGGTGCATCCTACTCTGTTCTGCCTCCGGACCGTCCGCGGACGCCTCGGCGAGGCGTCCCTACCTCGAAGTTTAGATGCGTCTGCCCTGCCTGCCAGGGTGTTCGTCAATTTGGCGGAACAGACGACTTGATTTTTTCGTTGAGAAATTCTGTCAGGGCGGCGGGGGTCGGAACGGCGGCAAGTTTCTCCCGGAACGATTTGTTCAGAACCAATCGCGCGAGATGGGAGATAATTCTTAGGTGCTCTTCGGCTTCGACGCATTCGCGGATGACCAGCAGAAAGACAAAATTCGCCATCGCGCCTTCTTTTCCCCATGGGATTGGTTGTTGCGCTTTGAGCACACAGAGAGAATTTGCGGCAACATCGCGGGTTTTGCAGTGGGGAATTGCAACGCCGTGCGCAGCTTCCGGTGTATAGTTCGCTTCCCGAAGCCAGGTGTCATTTTCGATTTGACCCGGTCTCTCGGTCCGCCCGATGACGAAAATCCTGTCGCAAAGCGCCTTGATCGCTTCTGCTTTTGTTGAGGCAGGCGAATCAAAGACCACAAGTTCTTCGACAAGCAGCGGAGACGGTTGATCGACGCCGCGTTGACTAACCAATGCGCGGACTTCCTCGGCATCAAGGCAGTCTACTGATTCCTTCAATAATTGCGCGCAGCGGGACTTCACCAGCGGCGCGAGACGGTTTTTGATGGTTCCGATTTTTGGAATCGCAACGCTGATCTCGTCCAGGCCAAGCCCGACGAAGAAAGGCAGGCATTGCGGATCGCCACCGATGTCGCCGCAGAGGCCGACCCAGCGTTTTGCGGCATGCGCTTGATCGACGATTTTCGTCAACAATTGCAGAAATCCCGGAGCAAGCGGATTATCGAGCGAGGTATATGCGCCACGATCGGTGGCTGTGAAGTAATGAATCAGGTCGTTGGAGCCGATGCTGAAAAAATCCATTTCGCGGCACAAAGCGCCGATTTCAAATGCGGCGGACGGGATTTCGATCATCGCACCGAGGGGCACCTCTGCCACTACAGTTCCTTGTTCAACAAGCTTCGTCCGTTCCTCATTGAATATCCGTCTGACCCAGCGCGCTTCGCTGAGTTGAGCGATCATGGGAATCATCACGCGCAATTGGCCGTGAACGGAGGCGCGGAGCAGAGCGCGAAGTTGCGTTCGGAAGCACGACTCGATTTGCGGATAAAGCCTTGTGCCACGGATCCCGAGCATTGGGTTCTGTTCCGAAGGCAACTCCAGCCACGCCACAGGTTTATCGCCGCCGATGTCCAGGGTCCGAATAATCACCATACGTCCCTGCGCCGCGCGGAGGGCGCGGGAATAAGCCTCGACTTGCTCCTCTTCTCGAGGCGCTTCACTGCGATCCATGAAAAGCATTTCCGTGCGAAAGAGTCCGACGCTCTCCGCGCCCGCCGCGATGGCTGACGCGACCTCGTCCGGGCTTGAAATATTTGCGGCGATTTCCAGTCGCGCGCCATCGGCTGTCTGGCCGGGAAGCGCGGCCCGCTGTTGCGCGCGGGCTTTTCGAGCCGCCAATCGCCATTGCTCCATTTCATAATACCTTCGGGCGGTTGGCGTCAGATCGACTGCCACGATGCCAAGTTCTCCATCAACGGTGGCTTCTTTTCCTTCCCAGTTGGCGGCGGAAAAATTCGCGACGTCAATGACGCATGGAATTCCAAAGGATTGAGCCAGGATCACCGTGTGGGACGTAGCCCCGACTCCTGACAATGCGAGTCCTTTCAGAAATTTGCGATCAAGCCCAAGCAGGTCTGATGGCGTCAGCCCTTCGGCAATGAGAACCGAATCCTGCGCCAATTCCGCGACGGGCGCGGAGGTTGCGCCGCGAAGTTGCCGAATCAGTTGGCGGCAGACATCGCGCACATCCAACGCGCGCTCGCGCAACAGCACGCTTCCAGAACCGAGGAAAACGCCCGCAAAATGGTCGCTCGCGGCAGCGACTGCTTGAATGGCACTGTGGCTGCCGTCGCTCACGACTTTCAGCATCCAGTCTTTCAAGGCAGGATCGCTGGACATGGTCTGGTGCGCCTGCAACAGATTTACCGCGAGTTTTTCAGCGGCGTTTTTTATTCGCGCAACATACGCGGCGTCGAGCGCTTGCATCGCGTTGAGAAGACGCTCGCGTTCCTGGGTTGGATCGAGCGTCGCCGCTGGGCTTCGTTCGTCAACGGCCGAGTCGTCAACAATCCGCACAATGCGTCCAACGCCAATTCCAGGAACCGCCGATTTCGCTGTAAACAGGACAGCGCCTGAATCATGCAAACAACGGGGAAGCCCTGTTTCATTGATTGGGCTGGTTGAACTTGCCGGCGGATCATCAGCATGCGGAAGAATTTCGGCGACAAAGCGGGAAAGGGCATCGCGCGCCCGCGGTTCATCCGTCCCTTCGATCACGAGGCGGCAAGGATCGCCGGACAACGCGCTGATGCCGATCATGGCGAGAACGCTTTTGGCGTCGGCGCACATTCCAGTCCGGTCGTTGATGAAGGTGATCTCGCTAACGAACGGCTTCGCGGCGCGGGCGAATGCGCTTGCCGGTCGCGCGTGAAGACCGGCTGGCAGAGGGAACTTGAAAGAAAACTCTGTTGCCACCCGCGAGATGATCGTCGTTTTGTGAAATCATCCAAGCAAAGATTTTCAAACTTGGTATCAAGCGAACTGGATGATTTAATCCGCATATGCGAGTTCTCATAGTTGGCTGCGGCTACGTCGGACTTCCGCTTGCGGGCGAATTGGCCCGGGCGGGACACGACGTTTTCGGGGTCAACCGAACTTTGGAGAGGTCAACGGCGTTGCAGGAACTTGGGATTCAACCGTTGGCGGCGGATGTTTCTCGGAGAGCCGACCTTGACGCATTGCCGAAACCGTTCGATTGGGTTGTGAATGCAGTTTCGTCCAACAAGGGGGGACTTGACGAGTATCAGAAAAGTTATTTGGATGGAACGCACAACCTGCTTGATTGGCTGGCCGGATCGCCGCCGCAAAAATATATCCACGTCGGCAGCACCAGCGTTTATTCCCAAACGGACGGTTCGCTCGTTAAAGAAAGCAGCCCAGCCCAACCGACCACTGAAACAGGCCTCGTGCTCGCGGAAACTGAGCAAACTCTTCTTAGAGCCTTCAAGGACAAAAAATTTCCCGCCATCCTGCTGCGGCTTGCCGGAATTTACGGCCCCGGCCGGGGACATTTATTCCTGCAATATTTGAAAGACGAAGCGCGCATCAGCGGGGCGGGCTTGCGCCTTCTGAACATGATTCATCGGGATGACGCCGTTGCCGCGATCATTTCTGCGCTCAAGAGCGGCAGGTCTGGGGAAATTTACAACGTTGTCGATGACGAGCCAGTGCCGCAAATTCATTTTTTCAGGTGGCTCTCCGAAACATTGGGCAAAAACATGCCGCCGTTTGTGGACGAAGAAATCGGCGCAGCCCGCAAGCGTGCCTCGACCCACAAAAAAGTGAGCAATCGGCGATTGCGCATGGAACTGGGCTGCTCTTTGCGGTATCCTACGTTTCGACAGGGCTACACTGCCGAAATCAAACGGATGGAAGAAGCCGGAGAATTGGCAAATTAATTTTAAAATCTTAAAATCTGAGTGAACCATATCACGGATTTTCAATTGCCTTCCTCTGCGTCCTGATACGGTTTCCACAGTTATTCATCCGGTGGCAAGGAGAGCCCGAAGGAAGAGCTCCCCGCAGTCGACGGTGAATAACTGTGCCGCGACAAAAAATTTGCGACCTGCTAAAATCAGCGCTGGCCGCATCGCCCCGG
>DASXZW010000022.1:0-68129 GCA_036501665.1 Verrucomicrobiia bacterium | reverse complement strand
GGAGAAAGTCGCGCTGGAATGGCAATGGGTCTGCGTGGCTTACAATCTCAAACGGTTGCATCGGATGGCAGCGGGCTTAAAACTGGCTGCCCAAGCCTGAAAAAGCGGCCAAAGAGCAATCGTATTGGATTGACGACCTATACGGCCGCTGTCCACCCCCATCCCGCCATTTATTCAGTTTGGCCAACTTGTTTCATCAACCTCTATTCCGCATGCCATTAGTCCCAATCTAAAACTGCTCTTCTAAGTCCGACAGGCTGCTAGTGGCGGTTTTTCGCAAAATCACAAGAGTGAAATAGTTTGACAGGAGTGCGGCGACTTCAAATCGTCCGATCCGAGGCCCGTTTCGTTTCCCGGCCATTGAAACACCATTGCAACCGCGTATCAACGATTGTGAACGGTCTGCGGATATCCTGGTAACAACGTTCAACGACCGAACAGAGACAACCCCGGCCCTCTTTGCTGTAATTCCATCCGCAACGTGTCCGGCGTAGCTCAAATGGATAGAGCGCGGCCAACGAAGGCCGAGGATGCGGGTTCAAGTCCCGCCGCTGGAACGTAAAATTAAAAACCCGTGGCCATTGCGACCACGGGCTGCAATGTGTCTAAGCCGCGCGTCATGCGGTTTTCTGCCGATTTAACCGCCTCCGCCTTTCATCCCTCAACAAATCTGTCCAACGTCCGTAAATCGCGCCCAAGGCATCCTTCTCTTGATCGCTCAACTCACCAAGGAACGGCAAGACCAGAACCGCGAATATTCCGTCCTTAACAGGCGGCTCACTGCGCAACTCCCATTCCCAACGCTCGCAAATCTCCAACAATGTTTCACACTCGCCCTCACCATTCCCGGCGATACCGTCAAATAGGAACTTGTCCATTGACGACGGGTGCAAATCGTAGGGATTGACCCGCCACGTCGGCGTCTCCGTGGCTTTCATCGCCTTCAAAACCAGATCGGCGACATCCATTTCCAACGAAGCGAGGAACGCCCGCTGTTTTTTACTTTTCGCCAGATGCTTCGCCCATTCAATCCTCTGCACAACGGAGAGGGATTTTGCCTGGAAGGCGTGAAACGCCGATGGTTCCTTACTCTCGGTTGCGATTGTGGTGCCGCGCAAATCCGTCTCCAATTTGTCAAGAAACTGGCATCCCTTGGGCGTGATTTTCCAGGTCGGAATTTCGCCCTTGAGAATGGATTTTTCCGCCAGACCTTCGCCGGTCAAATGACTGAGCGCCGCCTCAATCTCTCGATCATTCGGCTTGATGGCAAACGGCTCCAAATAAACCTTAATTGTCCTGATCACAATGCTGAACTGGGTGCGGTTTGAATTCAATACCCGCAAGATGACCAAGCGCCGATACTTCTCCTGTGTCGAAGCGGGTTTTTGCGTTTGATTCTTGACTACCCCTCCGCCGCTCTTGAGGGACGCGCGTTTTTTAGCCGATTTCATCGCGAACCTCCTTTCCCGACTTGCGAGGTTTGCTTGATATAGTTGTCAAAACATCGCCGTAATTCCCAACCCGCCTCAAGGTATTGACCTTGAATTCCACACGCGATGTCGCCCGCTCCATTGAGGCCGGAAGACTCTACTTCTTCCGCCAGTTCCCTGCCGATCAGAAAGAGAAGCCCTATCGCATTCTGAACGGCGCTCTCCAACTTAATGCTCACCTCTTGTTCGAGATATTCGCGCGTCGGTACCGGCGCCGCAGCCGTTGCCGCGCTTGCCGGTTCTACTTTCTGATTCGTTGCCACCGGCGCGGGCTTTGCCATTTCGCGGCCCTCTTCAATCAACGCATCGACGTGCGTCTTGAGCATTCCAATCTCCCGCCGAACCTCGCTCCGCACCGCTTTTCCAATATCATCCCAAAAAACGAATGGATCGCTTTTGCATGAAGCTCAAACATTCTGGCCGCTGACGGAGGCGGCAGCGGATTTGAGGGTTGATTTTCCGAAGAGGCGGATGGAGACAACTCTTTCTCCGCTGCTTCGCCGGGTTTTTGCGTTTGATTATTGACTGTCCCCGCGCTACGATGGCGGCGGACTCGTTTCTGTGTGTTCATTAACATGTCTCCTTAAACGGGTCTTGCTCCTGGACGTGTTTGTAGCACGGCCAGGGGCGCTCTTGTTTTTCTCCTGCGCATTGACCCATTTTTGCATCAGAAGAGTGACTTCGCCATTTGGAGCGCGACTTAACGAAAGCCATCCGCTTACACGAGCCAGAGGGACGCCGAGATAATTTGCCAAATCGGTCTTTTTACCTCGAATGGATGCGGCTCGATTGACGCGGACAAGAAGGGCTTTCAGATTATCGCCTGCTCTAATGGTCACGCGCGAAGGTTATTCAAAACGGGAACATTGTCAACGGCTATTTTTGAAACCGACTCATAAGCGAAGCGACTAGCGCTGCTGGGATTTCGCAGATGCCTTTTTTCGCCGGTTTATTTTCGGTTCACCAAAAAGAGAAGGCGCTCCCGGCACTAGCCAAACCGCAATTCCCCTCGGAAACGCGAGGTCGATCCGCCATCCAAAATCTTGCTGCTTATTTTTGGGCGAAGCTGCGTTTTGAGCATGTGCCAACAGAGCGCTTTCGGGCAAAAGATTCTGATTTGAAAGTTCGGTAATTGGATTCTTGAAAAGGTTGTGTAAGGCAGCCGCGCAGTCCGAATTGTCTCCGCCAAGTTCGTGTAACCGTAAAGCAAAGGCCGTGAATCGTTGACGCCACTCTTCGTGCGGATATTCTTGAGCGGAAGCGCGGGACACCGGATTAGAACATCTGAGTAAAATCGCGGCGAGCGAACACGCTTTTGACAAGGTTGTTAAAAGATGATCAGAAACTGCGGCGTCTGCCGCACCTAAACGCCGCAAAATTTCACCCGTCAAGTTCTCGGACTCCAACTTCCTTTTAAATACCTCCCCATTGACGCAAAGAACGCGATCCAGAATCCACCCCGGAGTAACCCCCAAAGGACCGCATAATTTCACCAAAGTTTCGGTCCGGCACTCTTGCTGGCCAACTTCTACGCGGTGGATTTCAGAAGGCAAAACTCCACATAAAGCGGACAGTTGACCTTGGGAGTAACCCCTATCCATACGGATAAACCTTATCCAGCCTCCAACTAAATCCTTGTGCCAAATAAGGTCTTCGTTGTCCATCGGATCACTTATGCAGGCATTGCTTTAAAAAGTCAAAACTTTTCTGTTGCATTATCACTGCGATAATGCAGTATGTGTGAAGTGAACTTGAAAAACGCCACTGAAGTCCGCGATCAAGAAACCTCGATAAGGATTCTAAAAACGAGGATGTCACAACGAGGGCTGCGCCCGCGTGATGTAGCGGCGATGCTCCAACGGAGCAGACGCGTTATTTCAAATCTCCTTACCGGAAATAATAAATCGTGGCCTCTTCGTTGCGCCGTCAATACCTCTTTCAAAGAACAAATTTTCACCCAACCCTCTCGCAGCCGCCGTTTGAACCCGAAAACCTCCAAACCCACACACGCATGAAATTTCCCCAACTCCCTCGCATTCAAAAAGCCATCCGCAGCCTGCGCAATTTCACCGAAGAGCAAAATCAAATGGACGCGATGGAAAAACGCGCCGATGCCGATCTCGCCACTGCCGCCGAGGAGGGAAGCCTAACCGACGAGAACGTTCGGCGGAAAATCGCTCGTGCGCAATCCAACCTTAATATTTGCGCGGCGCGGCGCGGGGCCGTTGAACGTGGAATCCGCAACACTGTCGCCGAACTCACCGATCTGATTCGCCAGGCGGACCGCCTCTGGTCCGCTGAAATTCGCCCTCTCCAAGAAGCCCTTCAAAAACGCATCGTCGAAGCCATGCTCCCATTCTACCCCGCCGAGGAGAAAATGTGCCATAGGCTGTTTAGCGATTTTGAATGCCCCGCGCGTTATGATATTTCTCGCGCAGCCCTTGTCCAATTAACCAGCCCGTTTCCAAAAGACCCGGAAAAAGTCATCGAGGAAGCCGCTCGCGCCATCCGCCATATCCAGCATCACGCGAAAAAGCTCAACATCACGCTGGAAGTCGAATCGTAAGCAAGTTTCCCATGACTGAAACGGAAACCGCAAACCCTAAAACCCCATGAATCAAACCTGTCCTCCTACCAAAATCATCCACCACGATCCAAAAGTTGTCAGGCAGCACACAAACGCTTTCATGCCAGAGGAAGTCGCGCTCACGACCGAAGCCGAAAAAGTCATCACCGTCGAAGTGACTGACACACACGGCTGCGTCCTCGATGCTGTGCGCGTCGAACAAGGCCAGATTGTCAAGATCAGCATCAAACAATGGCGGGCGCTGAGTCGTCATTTCCGCTTTATCGACGGCCCCGCCGAACACGCGCCAGCCGGATGGGTTCCCCCCGTCAAACCCGCCGCCCAATAAACCGCGTGGCGAATAGAAGTGCCACCTGTCAGCGAAAATACTCTTATGAAAAGCAAACTGAAAAATAATCACATTGTTACGCCTCGCGACGCTGCCTCGAAGCTACTCCCTGTGGATGTCAGCGTGGCTGTACGGGACTTACTGTTAAAATTCGGCGCATTTAAACGCCTCGTAAAAAATAGAAAATAGTCCAATCGCCATGCAAACTTCACGGTCAATGCAACCCCTTCGGATGGAAGCCATCCGCAGGGATTTCCATCCGCAAATCAGAGTTATTGACGCCGCCGCTGGCCTGGTCCAAATCGTCGCGTCGGATGAAACCGTGGATTGCTACCGGGAAGTCGTCATGGCCTCCGGCTGGAAGTTTGATCGCTTTCCAGAAAAACGCCCCGTTTGTTGACAGTCACAACTACACTTCCATTGATTGTCTTCTCGGCAAAGTCGTCGATTTCAGGGTTAAGAATCGTCAATTGATCGAAACTGTCAAGTGGGCAATCGACGTTCCCTCCAATGTGCTCGCCATAAAAGGCTTTGCGATGATGCAGGCAGGTTATCTCAAAGCCGTCTCAGTCGGCTTCCTGCGTAAATACGAGTGACCTCTTAGTGCGGTGTTTAGATCGGGTTTGGGAGGAAATTAAAAAGACTCGCCAGTCCTGCCCGGTCCAGTCCAGTTCTGTGAGGGAGTACGCGGCATGAAGACCAAAACACAGAACAATCAAGCGGAGCGTCACTCACGGAAGAAGGATTTTTTAGCAATTAACATGAGCGTCCAGGATAAAAAGGAGCTGCGGGCGCTGGCACATTGCTATCCATCAATATTCGTCATGTAGTAAATTGGAATGTTGGAGAGGGATGCCAGCGCATTGTATTTCGTGGCGGCGGCGCCTTTGCCAATGGCTTCCAGCACAAATGCCGAAAATGCGGCAAATGCCAGACCCGATCCGAACGCGTAAATCGACGTCAATACCACATACATTGTTTCGGTCCTCGCCAGCAGCGCCATAGCAATCCCGGATGCTGCCTGAAAAATGCCAAACCACACGTAGGCGTCCTTGCGGTCCATCCGATCGCACACCCATCCGCCGACAAGGCATCCTAAGGCGGAAATGACTCCGCCGAGGACACCCGATATAAGCGCCACCGTATGGTCGGAAGCGCGCCACTCAGTCGCCATGGCGGCGAAGGGCGCGGCGCCCGTCGCGATCGGCAGGAAACAGAGGATCAGAGCGAGAACACCGCTCCTTTGCCGCACTACTTGCCAAAGTTCCCCGGTTGTTTCCGTTAATTTTTGGAAAAGATTACCGCGTTCAAAGGCCGGCTCCGCCTCCGGCGCCCAAAGTAATGCAGCGCAACAGAGCAAACAAAGCGCCGCGACCATGGTGCTTGCCATCCACGGCGCGGGCAAATGTTGCGCCAATTCCAGACCCAGTCCGCCGCCAATTCCTACTCCTCCAAGATTTCCGGCCTGATACCACCCGGCGACCTGCCCTCGCAGCTCATCCGGCGTCGCGTGGGCAATCAAACTTTCGCAGGCCATTCCCAAAAAGGATGCCGCCGCGCTGGCTGTAAACACAATAATTGACAACGCCGTCAAGCTGGCCCTGGTGGGAGGAAAAAAACCAATCGCCGCGATTCCCATCGCCGTAAAAACGCCGGAGATCACATACCACTTCCTTTGATCAAGGGTGACATCCACCACTGGCGCCCAAAAAAATTTCCAGGTCTGCGGCAGGATCACCAAAGCCGAAAGCGCCGTTATTTGCGCGACCGAGACCCCCGCCATTTTCAATTGATAGGGCAGCGTCACTAGCGCGTATCCGCCGATGGTTCCGTATGGAAGTATCAAAACCATGAAAACCCACGGATGAACTCGGCGCGGCGACGGGGACACGGCCCCAAAATACTCATATTGACTATTCACAGCAAGTTCCAATTCGCCGCGATGGCGACGAGGCGCGCGCCCCTTACCAACCGAAGAAGCGATACGGATCGTCCCACTCAGTCGGCTGGGTCAGGTAAAAGCCGTCGAGCCATCGCCCGCCGGTCACGCCCTGGGCCGGCTTGACGGGATTGCTAACTCGTTCCAGGAGCGGAGTGGAACCGGATACACCGAGGTTCCCTAAAATGCGGCTGACCGCGAAGGAAGAACGCTCAAACGTGCGGCGCTGGTTGAACATCTCGGGTCGGTGAGCAGCGCCTTCCTGCCTCAATGCTCCGAATGTCTTGCTCACTTCATATGGTGGAAGCTGGCAAAACACGACGTTGCCCTCGGTCGCAAGAACTCCATCGCCGTAAATACTAGCGCCTCCTGCTACTAACGGCATTTTGCGTGGATCGCGGTTGTGGATGTCCGCGGGCGAAACCCCGGCCAAAAGCGAATCCGCGTGAAACGGAGGGAAGAATGCGGCAATGTGCTCAACCGATTCCATCGTCACTTTGTTCGGCAAAATAGCATCAGCCTCCGCTTGATCCAAACCCAGCGCCAAAACCCGGCCTCCTGCTTTTGCCCATTCGCGTACAGTTTGGGATTGCTCGACAATCTCCCGGCTTGCGCCAGATCCAATCACGAGCACTTGATCCTTTGCTGGCTGAAGGTCTTTGAGCGGCTTGGCATCAATGCCGCAAGCCGCCAACCATTTCCGCCCGTCTGCGTCCCCCGCGTAAACTGCGTTCCGGCGCGGTGACGGCTTCCACGCATCGACGTAGCGAAGAATATTGCGCGCCAGCGTTTTGGCAGCCGGTTCGTCTTCAGTCCTTCCCGTAACGTCCATCTGACAAAAGAGAACCATCCCGCGCCCCTCATGGTATTCCAAAAGCGGGCTGTACTGCAGCGCGTAGCCACAGTCAACAATTGGCAGAAAATCCCCTCGCGACGGTTTCTCGATCATCACCGACGCGACATTTCCCCAGTTCCCGCATCGCCATAAACGCGGCATTTCCAATCCGCACCAAATCACTGATGGAACGCCGTTATAGCGCTGGCTCAACTTGTAGGACAAAGTCGGTGGCAGAATGGTCGAGGAACCTCGCCAATCGCGCAGATTTTCGCTCGTCAATCCAGTCAACAGCGGGCTGTCGGGCGCTCGCGGCCAAACTTGGCGCATTCCGTATTCCTCAACCCGGAATCCAAGTCGTTTTTCGAGGACGTCGCCAGTTTGCTCGAAAACAACAACCTTCAATCCGTCTCGCACGCGCCTGAGATCAGGCGCAGCGCCGTCCACTGTCAAAGCGCCCTTGCCAATGAGCAAAATATCGAATTTTGAAAGGTCCGCCGTCGAATCAACCGCTTGGCTCGGCACACCGAGTTCTGTCAATAACTTCGCCGTTTGGCCGGGCGGATCAAACAGCGCGATTTTTGATGTCAGCGGCTGTGGCGAAACACTCGGCAGAACCTGAAACGTGAATGAGTCCGTCTGCATTTCGCCAGTGCTGAACATGAATTTAGCGTTAACATGATAATCTCCTGGCGCAACATTCGCAGGCACTTCGATCTGCATCGACGAACGAACCTGGTCCCCCGTTCTTATGACAAATTGCTGGCTTCTGCTTGCCGTTGACCCCAAATCGCATGACCACGAAGCATCGCAAGTCACTGTCTCGCGCGAGTTGTTGATTACTATCAATTGTTTCTGAAATTTTTCGCCGGATTTGAAGGTATGATCTTTCGTCGTGAAATGTTCCGGTTTGCCGCCGATCCAGCCCAGCAACGGCATATTGTTGCGCATCAGCGATTGCGCCGTCGGCGTCGCAACCCAATCCGACCGCTCGTAAGCGAGATCAAAACGCTCGAATGTTTTGTCAATAAAATCGGGGCTGAACCCGGGCCGTTGAAGATTGTCCCAGTCAACATGCAAATTCTGGCGCTGATGTTGAAACCCGTCGCGCAATTTCCAAAAGCGATCATGCTCCCACGGCGAATTCGCGGAAAGGCCCCAGGTTCGGAACGCCCGCCAATTATCAGTCGTGTAGGCGGCTTGAACGGGCTGCATTTCATCGAGTCGCGAGTCGCCTACAGGATATGGATATTCCCAATGATTCCACAGCCGCCCTTTGCGAAACTGCTCCGCTTCCCACCGCAGGTTGGTTTTCTCGCGGTCGCTGATTTTATAGGCTGCGTCGCCAATAAATTGCGCATTCCACTCCGCGAGACAATATTCCCACGGCACAGCCGCCCCGCCGAATTCTCGCTGTCCGTTGTACCAGCCGCGATACATCGTCCAGTCCCACCCAAACGGCACGCCATATTCAACGAGCACCAGTGGCTTCACTCCTGCCGTTGACCAATGCTCGAACCAGTCGTCCAACTCCTGGCTCGGAACGAAATTCAGATAAAAGTTTAGCGTGTACATCGCGCTCAGGTTTCCCGATTCATGGTGATAAACGATTCGGGACGGATCCAAATGATTGACAATCGCCTCGCAGCGCAACGCGCGCTTGACATTGCGCTCCGACCATTGATCGCGTGGATTGCTCAAACCGTCGATCATCGCGGGATTTTCCGCCTCGTTATAACCGGTGGCATTGTGGCTCATCGAATAACAAACCACCGACGGATGGCTGGCCGCGACATGAACGTAAAACGCCGCATGGCCCGCGTAACCGTTTGTTTGATCGGCATCCGGCGTTTGCCATTCGTATTGACTAAAATGCGGCTGCGAGAGCGCGACGAGCATTCCGGTATCGTCCGCCGCGCGCAGGATTTCGTCGAAACTCAGATGCGATCCCGGCTCACAGCCATAATTATGCGTATAAACGAAATTGATCCCAAAACTCTTAAGTCGCAGAAAACTCTCCCGCGCTGCGTCGTAAGTCGCTAAAGCCGCTCCGACCTCCGCATTATCCAACGGCACCAACGACAAATACAACCGAGTCCCATTCAAATAAAAATCGCGGCCCTCGATCCAAAGCTCCCGAAAACCGAACCGCACTGGCGATGCAACATCCATCACAACCCCGTCCGCATCCAGAAGCGTCACTTCCGCGTCAAATTGATTTTCCGGCGTCGTAATGTCCCATAATTTCGTTGGCTTCCACAAAACCGTGAAACTCGCGCGGTGCTCCTTCACATCGCTCGCCGAAAATGCAGGTCCGGCAAATTCAGCCACAGGACTTCCGTGATCTGTAATGCGCCCCCTCAGTTTATATTTCTCGCCCGCTAGCAACCCCTTCAGCGCGGCATTGAAAGTTATTTCGCCTTTGCGGAACGAAGTGTCGATCCGAACATCGCCCAGTCGCGCTTTTGCCGGTTCACTGACTAACCAAACATCGCCGCACAATCCGCTGCGTTGGACGCTCCCCTTCTTCTTCCTGGCAGCATTCGTGTCATTGTAAGACTCCATGACAGCGTGAAGTGGCATTGCGATCACCAGAAGACTTAAGACATGCGTCGCGCCCGGATGAACAAACGAAGAAAGATCGACCTCGCCAGCCGGAAAACGGATTTCTCCGACGCTCTTGCCGTCAATAAATACTTTCGCGTAAGAGTTCAAATATTCCACATCCAGCGCAATTCGCCTGCCGGCCCAGTTTTCTGGAATCGTAATGGAGCGTTCGTACCACGCGCTCTGAACGTCCCTAAGCTTAATGTCCTTCCAACTCGCATCGGGATAAAGCGTCTGATAGTCGCTCTGCATGTAATCCTGCGCGCCCGGCCAGCAGGCGGGCACTTTGTAATAACCCCAGCCAGTGGTGGGCGGAGCCACTGCGTTGTCCGCAGCAGGTTGCCAACGCCAAAACCCGTTGACGCACTGCCGCTCGCGAGTCGGCGTCGTTTCGCGATATTCCTTCGACAAATCCCAAACAGCTTTGACGTCCGGCGGTAAGGCAGCCTCAGCATGAGCTTGCGTAGGTAACAAGCAGCTCGACCAAGCCAACGTCAAACAAACGATCAAATAAATGGCGAGACTAACTTTAAGAAAGGAGCGCGCCATAAATGGAAATAAAATGCCCCATGTGAGTATGCATTATCATATGGGGCATCGGGCTATCGTTCAAGAACTCAACCCATGGCTCTATTCAGCGCACCCGACTAAACCTTTTATTTTTTCCCCGCTGCCGCCGTTGGCAGATAATATTTTTGTGTATACTCCTGCACCATGCGCCAGGTGTTGTATTTCGGCACCAGTGTCACCATCGCTCGGCGTATGATTTGCAACCACTGACGCGGTATCCCCCGGTCGTCCCGGTTATAGAAGGTTGGGATGACCTCTTCCGTCAGGACCTTATAAAGGTTGGCGCTGTCAACACGATCCTGTTCCTCCACCGAAGCCGGATGGCTGTCCGGTCCGATGGCGAAACCGTTCGTGCCGTCATAGCCTTCGCGCCACCAGCCGTCCATGATGCTCATATTCAGGCAGCCGTGGCATCCCGCCTTCTGGCCGCTGGTGCCGGACGCCTCGAGCGGGCGTCGCGGATTGTTGAGCCAGACATCGCAGCCGGAAACCATTTGCCGCGCGACGTGGACATCATAGTTTTCGAGGAAAACCAACCGGCCCTTCAATTCACTGAACTTGCTCAGGTGAATAATGCGCTGAATGTAACGCTTGCCATCGTCATCACGCGGATGCGCCTTGCCCGCAAAAATAAATTGAATCGGATGACGCCGGTCATTGATCAATTTCACCACGTCATCGAAACGATCAAAAATAAGCGGGGCGCGTTTGTAAGTGGCAAAGCGTCGCGCAAATCCGATGGTCAGCGCGTCCGCATTCAGCAACTGATCGAACGCGATAAAGTCCGATTGCGAAAAATTGTGTCCGAGCCGCCGTCGGGCAAATTCCAAAAGTTCCCGGCGCAATTTATATCGCAACGCCCAAAGCTCCTCGTCCGAAATGAATTCCGGGTCGGCCATCTTTTTCCAGAACTCCGTCGAGTTGAGTTCCTTCTCCAGGCTGGCGTTGCCCCCCCGTTTCCAAAATGCCGTTGTGTCCCCGGATGTTGTTTCAGGCGTCGCAGCAGAAGCAGGCAACTTTCGTTGCCAAAAGCGCCTCACCGGGCCTTTCATCCAGCCAGTCAGATGAATGCCGTTGGTAATGTAACCAATGGGAACCTGGTCCACCGGCTTGTCGGGCCACAACGAGTGCCACATTTGCCGGCTAACCTGGCCGTGAAGTTCACTTACGCCGTTGGCCGCGCGGGAGGCTTTGAGCGCAAGGACCGTCATGCAGAATGGCTCGGTTTCGTCTTTTGGATTGACACGGCCCAGCCCCATCAAAGTATCAAGAGAAATCTTCAGTTGTCCCATCATTTTCCGCTGGGCGAAACTGACAAGATCGCGATTGAACCGGTCGTGGCCTGCCTCGACGGGCGTGTGCGTGGTAAAAATGCACTGCTCACGAGTCTTGTCCAGGGCGTTGGCAAATGTTTGTCCTGCCGCCAGTTTTTCCCGAATCAATTCCAGCGTCAAGAAGGCCGCGTGCCCTTCGTTCATGTGAAAAACGGAGGGTTGGACACCCAAAGCGCGAAGCAATCGGACACCGCCAACGCCCAGCAGTATTTCCTGCATGATGCGCATGGTGTTATCGCCGCCATAAACGCGCCGCGTCAAATCGCGGTGGTGCTGGGCATTTTCAGGGCGATTTGCGTCCAACAAATAAACAGGATTGCGCCCGACGTTGACTCGCCATGCCTGAAAATAAACATCGCTCAGCTCGATTTCCACAACGCAAACGACCGGCTGGCCTTTCGCGTCGAGCACCGGTTCCATCGGCAGATTGGCCGGATTGAGAAGCGTGTAATATTCCGTCTGCCAATTGTCCTGGTTGATTTGCTGACCGAAATAACCTTCGCGATAAAACAGACTAATACCGACGAAGCCGATGCCCAGATCGCTCGCGGACTTGCTATGGTCGCCTGCCAGAATTCCCAGGCCGCCCGCGGCAATTGGTAAGGTTTCATGAAAGCCGAACTCAGCGGAAAAATAGGCGACAGGATTGTGGGTCAGCTCAGGCGCGTTCTGGCGTCCCCAGGTTTCCTGGTCGTTCATGTAGGCGTCGAAGTCATGCAGCACCTGCTCAACGCGCCCGGCGAAATCAGGGTCGCGCAGACGAACGCGCAATTCATAATCAGAAACTTCGCGCAGAACGGCGGCGGCGTTGTGATAAAGATTCTGCCAGCAGCGGGGCGACAGTTCCTGGAAAATTTCCTGCGCGCCCTGGTTCCATGTCCACCAAATGTTGCGGGCGAGGCGGTTGAGGTCGGCGATGATCTTGGTCAGTTCTTCAGGCGTTAACGCAGTTTTGCTCATATTCTGTGAGCGCCCGTCGGTCAGGCGCAAAATTACGCGCTAACAAGCCACGCAACAAGGCAAAGCGCAATACAGAAAATTCCCCAAATCGAACTTTAAACGAGATAAAATTGAAGTAATCTTGAACGACGATGCTCGCGTTGAAGCGTACAATTGTTTGCACAAGCTTGATTCTCTCGTGCCTGAAAGGCGGTTCCCTAGCGGGACAACCTGCTGCGCCTGCGCCGATCGATATTTCAGAAAGCCCCGCCGGCCCTGAGTTGGTTTTCGATTCGGAAACAAAACAGTACAACGCCGCGCCCGGAGAATTGGTTGCGCCGTTCGTGTTCAAGTTGAAAAACGCCGGCACGAACGAAATTGTCATCGACCAGGTGAAAGCTTCCTGCGGTTGCACGACCGCCAGCATGCCGACGATTCCGTGGCATGTCCCGCCCGGCGGTGGCGGCGATGTTCACGCGCAAATTAATCTCGTGGGCAAGATGGGGTTGATCGCAAAAACGCTGACATTTTACACATCAATCGGAATGCGTGTTGTCAATTTGAAAGTCAATATACCCATGGCGCCCGCGCTGAGCGGAAACTTGTCCGCCGCGGACCGCAAGGCGGCGATGCTCAAGGCCACCGCGGATTCACGCGCGATTTTTCAAGGCGATTGCGCAAAGTGCCATGTCGATAAAGGCCAGGAAGCTTTTGGCGAAGATTTATACGCGGCGGATTGCGGGATTTGTCACGAGTCGCCGCATCGGGCCAGCGTTGTTCCCGATTTGCATGCGCTCAAGCAACCGACCGACCTTGGCTACTGGAAGGTCATTATCACGCTGGGCAAACCACACACCATGATGCCCGGATTCGGCGCGGCGGAAGGCGGCCCGTTAAGCATCGAGCAAATCAATTCGCTCGCCTCTTATCTTGATCGCACAATTTCGCATCACTTGAGTTCCGACGTGGCTGGCGCGAGCGCCGCGCCAGCCATATCGAACCCCACCCCGCAATAATTCGAGGTCAATTCCCATCGTTGACCAATCGGAAGAAGGCGTTCCCGCCAGAATTCGTCACTGTCGCCGACAAGTTCGTTGTCGTCGTCACCGTGGTCCATTGTGGATTTACGAGGTCAGTCGCCATTTGCACCTCAAAAGGACCCGCGTCCCCGGACCAGGTAAATGTGATCTCCGGCGGCGCGGAGACGACCGACACAATCGACGGGTTAATTGGCGACAAAGCGCCAAACAAACCATGGTCCTCCACGTTGCCCGGCCCGGCTATTCCGGCTGTAAAATATAATGTCAACGCATTGCCTCCCGCCGTGCCATTTCCAAAAACCATGTCCCACAATCCCGGCTCCTGAAACGGAGTGGACGCCGTCGTGTAGATCGTGCCCAGCCACGTTCCGTCCGCGGGATTATACGCATTGATCAACCCATCGCCGAAATTGCCCACAAGCAAATCGCCTCCGAATCCACCAAAGCCCGCCGGTGCCCAAACCATTGCCCACGGCGAATTCAATGCCCCTTTGGAAATAAGCCGCTTGATGAAATTTCCCGCGGTATCAAACACGTCCACATAACCATTGCCAGGCCCGGCAACATCGTCGTGCGCCTCGTCATCCTGCAAAGCGTAGGCGATGAATAAATTGCCTTGAATGTACTTGATGCTGAACGGCGCAAATCCCGCCGGCAGATTGGTGTCCACGAATGCCCCGCTCCAATTCTGTTGCTGCCAGTTGCCGTCAAATACATCAACATGGTTATTGTGAAAATCGGCGGCATAAAGGTAAGGGCTGCCGGCGTTTGAAGCGAGCGCCAGAGCTTTGTAAACTGAATTTGAAGCTGAATTGTCCACTTCGAGAATCGCCGCCGCTCCGCTCGCCCACGCTGAAATGGTTCCATCTTCGGTGTCAAAAATAAACTTTGAAACGTTGGTCGCCACTAAAAAATTTGACGTGTTGTTGAAGACCTGCCCGGTCGGCGCTGCGGTGTTGGATGTCCCCGCCGGCGGCGGAATCGTCACCGTCAGCGCCAGCGCGCCAGTGCTTTTGTACACGGTCGAAAGTCCGGTTCCATTATCACTAATCCAGAAAGGGCTGCTGGAACTGATCGCAATGCCCCACGGATTGACAAGGTTCGTGTCCAGGTTCGCCGCCACGCCGACAAGATCGGACACCAGATTCGTTTGGCGATAGACAAGTCCATTGACTGACGTCGGAAATACCGGCGTGAAACTTCCGAACAAACCGTGGTCTTCGACATTTCCCGGGCCCGGAATCCCTGCCGTAAAGTACAAAGTGCCTGCTGTCCCGCCGCTTCCGCCATTCCCATAAATCAACCCCCACAAACCTGCGATGGCAATCGGCGCTCCGTTCGTGTCGTTCAGTGCATCAATCCAATCGCCGGTGACCGGGTTAAAGACGTTGATCTTTCCATCGCCAAAATTGCCCACCAGCAAATCGCCGCCAAACGGTCCAAAGCTCAATGGCGCCTTGATAATGGCCCATGGCGAATTCAAGGTTCCTTTGGAAATCAAACGTTGAAGAAGATTCCCGCCAGTATCAAAAACATCGACGTAACCGTTCCCCGGCCCGGCAACATCGTCATGCCCTTCGTCGTCTTGCAACGCATACGCCACGTACAAATTTCCCTCAATGAGTTTTATGCTGAAAGGCGCAAAACCTGCGGGAAGGTTCGTGTCAACAAAAGCCCCCTGCCATGACTGTTGTTGCCAATTGCTATCAAAGACATCAATGACGCCATTATGAAAATCCGCGGCGTATAAATATGGGCTGCCGGAAAAGGAAGCCAGGGCGAGGTCTTTGTAAACCGAATTGGACGCGGAATTATCAACTTGCAAGATGGCTGCCGCCCCGCTTGCCCACGCGGAAATGGTTCCATCCTCGGTATCAAATATAAATTTAGACGCATTCGTGCCCGCCCAAAAATTAGTCGTGGTGTTGAAGACTTGTCCGCTCGGCGCTGCGGTGTTGGATGACCCTGCAGGCGGCGGAATTGCTACCGTCAAAGCCAATTTGCCCGCAGTGTTATACACTGTCGATAAACCGGTGCCGTTGTCACTGATCCAAAACGGGCTGCTCGAACTCGTTGCGATGCCCCACGGATTTACCAAGTTCGTGTCCAGGTTCTCCGCCATTCCAACTAAATCCGAAACAAGGTTGGTTTGGTAAAACTCATTTTGACCGCGCGCATCCGTTGTAAAGAAAACAGAAGCAATAATAAGACTCATCGCGGCCGCGATTTGCCGAAGAGTCCTTCGCTCAATGAATTGCAGATATTTTCGAGAAGAAATCACAAGTGTGCTCATATATTTCATAAGTGTCCCTTTCCAACTTGAGATGAATCCAAATGAAATTGGTTCCCGAAAAACTAATGGGGTTTCCAACCCATTTTTCGCTTTGACCCAAAATGGAGTCGGCGTAGGTTGAGTGTATGGCGGACAAGCCAAAAAAGAAAAAAGCAGCGATCATTCTCGGCGTTGGCCTGGATTCCGACGGCCATAAGCGCGTGACCACAGGCCCGAATTTCGCCCTCGTCGGCGGCACTTCTGAAACCCACGAGGCAATGACGGAAAAAGCCCTCAAGATCAACGAGAAGCTCGCCGCTCGCGGAAAACAACTCCACGAAGTTAGCGGCGACGAGTTTGACGACATCGCCCAATCCGTTGGCTTGCGGCGCGGCGGCGAAAAAGAGCCTTGAAACCGGGCGCCACATTAAGCCCCCAGGCGCAGTCCACTGTCCCCCGGCATGTCGCCGTCATCATGGACGGCAACGGACGCTGGGCCAAACAACGCCATCTCCCGCGAGTCGAAGGCCATCGCAATGGCGTTGAATCTGTCCGCGCCATCGTGCGCGCGGCGGGCGAAGCAGGAGTCAAGTATTTGACCCTCTACGCATTCTCCGTCGAAAACTGGAACCGCCCCAAGGAAGAAGTCGATACCCTGATGCGTTACCTGGCAAGGTTCTTGAAAGCGGAAATCGGCGAACTCAACCGCAACAACGTCCGCCTTGACGCCATCGGCCAGATTTATCGCCTGCCCGAATTTGTTCAGGAACAATTGCAGAAGACCAAGGCCGCTCTCGCCCGAAACAGCGGTCTGACGTTGATTCTTTCACTGAGTTACGGCGGACGCACCGAGATTGTTGAAGCCGCTCGCGCCATCGCGCAAAAAGTCCGGGACGGCGAACTCGAAGCCGCTGAAATCAACGAACAACTGGTTTCGCAACATCTTTACACCGCGTCGTATCCCGATCCTGACTTGCTTATTCGCACCAGCGGCGAAATGCGCATCAGCAATTTTCTTTTGTGGCAGATTTCCTACGCCGAACTCGTCGTCACTCAGACACTCTGGCCGGACTTCCGCAAACCGCAGTTCTTCGAGGCATTGGAAGAATACACCCGCCGCCACCGCCGCTTCGGCCTGGTTTGAAGGATTGGTAACACCTCGTCTCGTCGCGGGTCATTTCAATTCCCGCAATATCAAGTTCAGCGTGTAATTACATGCACCTCTCATTTTTTGGCAGCTTCCTTTCAACGGCCTGAAAGGCCATCTCATTACAGCCAGGGGCAGAGCGAAGCGTCGCCCCTGGATGACCGAACGTATCACTCCAAAGCCCTGTATGGGCGCTTCAAAAACATTCTGTGGTTCCCCGGCAATATTTAACTCGCCCATACAGGGCTTGACTGGTTGCCATGTGTGCCCAGGGCGTCGCTCGCCGACTCGCTTTGCCCTGGGCTGAATTTGATTCGCCCCGTTGGGGCAAGGCAAAAAGTAAGATGCGCGTGTAATTACTTGACTCGCAGATTGCAACTTCCCCAACTCCATGAAACACTCTCCACGCCATGATTAAGCGATCGCTCCTCGCCTTGCTGCTCCTAACCCAAACCTTCCGTCTCGCCGCCGATTCAGACCCCGACAAGTCTGCCGCGAAGCCTGAAGCCAGCGCCGAACCCAAGAACGACTCCAAATCCGACGAGAAAATATTCGAAGAACCCGCGCCTTCCGTCACTGCCCACTCGATCACCATCAACGGCAAAACCCTCAAATACCACGCCACCGCGGGCTACATCGTCTTGAAGGAAGAAGAAGGCAAACCTCTCGTCAAAGACGGCGCTGCAAAACCTTCGCCCGATTCAAAGCCCGACTCCAAGGAATCCGAACCCGGCAAAACCAAGGACGGCCTCAAGCCCAAAGCCAAAGTTTTCTTCGTCGCCTACACTCTCGATGAAGTCGGTGATCCCGCCACTCGCCCGGTGACGTTCGCTTTTAACGGCGGCCCCGGCTCCTCCTCAGTCTGGCTGCACATGGCTTCCATCGCGCCCCGTCGCGCGAACCTCACCGACGAAGGCGAAGCCCCGCCTCCTCCCTATCGTTTGACCGACAACCAATCCACCTGGCTCGATCTTACGGACCTCGTTTTCATCGACCCGGTTTCGACTGGCTACAGCCGCCCCGTTGGGCATGAAGACGCCGGCCAATACCACGGCCTCAAGGAAGACATCGCCAGCGTCGGCGATTTTATTCGTCTTTACACCTCGCGCAATACCCGCTGGCTCTCACCCAAGTTTATCCTTGGCGAAAGCTACGGCACGACCCGCGCCGCCGGCCTTTCCGATTACCTCCAGGAACGCTACGGCCTCTATTTCAACGGAATTATTCTTGTCTCCTCCGTGCTCAATTTTGGCGCAATCGAATTCAGCCCGCAAAATAACGAACCCTATATCCAATTCCTTCCCAGCTTCGCCACAAGCGCCTGGTACCACAAAAAACTTCCGCCCGACCTCCAATCAAAAACCGTCGCCGAAGTCGCCGCCGCCGCCCGGACTTTTGCTGGAGGCGAATACACCGTCGCTCTCGGCAAAGGCGATCAGCTCACTGCCGACGAAAAAACGCACCTCGCCGATGAACTCAGCCGTTACACCAGCCTTCCCGCCAAGGACATTCTCCAGTGGAAACTCCGCGTCAAAGACGGCCAGTTTTTCAACCAACTCCTTCGCGCCGAAAACAAAGTGACCGGCCGTTACGACGCCCGTTTCAGCGGATTCCGCTACGAACCCGGCACCGGTGGCGATCAGGAATACGACCCAAGCGACGAAGCCGTCACCGGCCCGCTCGGAGCCGCGTTCAACGACTACATCCGCCGCGAACTCCAATTTGACAGCGACATCCCTTACGAGCTTTCCACCGACGTCGGCCCATGGAATTTCGGCGACGCCGGAAACGGCTTCCCCAACACCGCCGAAGACCTTCGCAAAGCGATGACCCGCAATCCCTATCTCAAGGTATGGGTCACATGCAGCTACTACGACCTCGCGACGCCCTTCTTCGGCGCGGAAAACGTGATCGCCTCGATGAATCTTGAGCCGAGCATCCGCGCCAACCTCCGGTTCACCTACTACGAATCCGGCCACATGCTCTACATCCACAACCCCTCCCGCGAAAAATTCAAATCCGACTTCGAGACCTTCCTCAAAGACGCCACCACCCAACAACCCGTCCACAGCGCCTCCCGCGATTAACAACAATTTCCAATCCTCAATCACGCTTTTGGTAGGGACGCCTCGCCGAGGCGTCCGCACGAGCGGGAGTGTAACTCACCTCTTCTACCTCCGAACCGTCTGCGGACACCTCGGCGAGGTGTCCCTACCTCAAACTTCAGCGCGTCTGCTCTAATCGCTCCTCCACGATTCTTGACACCGCGCGCAATGCTGCTAAATTCAGCCCCATGTCCGAAACAACCAATGGCGACGCAGGAACCGCCCCTCCATTCAAAATTCCTCAAACCCCGTATCCGAATTGAAAAACTCCATGAAACCGGCTTCATCCGTTCTAATAAAGCAGCTTCATCACGAATCGCACGGGTGGAATCGCCGCGCTTCTGTTTGGCCATCCATGTCATCCGTGCAATCCGTGGTTAATGCTTATTTTCTTTCGAACATGGCTTCGTTGCGAACGTTTCGCCTTTTATGGGTAATCATGCTGTTTCCAAGTTGGGTGATATCAGTCCAGGCGCAAATCCAACAAGCTTGGGTCGCCAAATACAACAACGGCATCACCAACGGAAACCACCAAGCATTAAAGATAACGCTGGACTCCACTGGAAACATCTACGTGCTGGGTGTTTCAGCAAACGCCAATACAAATACGGGTTATGTTGTGCTCAAGTACGCGCCGAACGGAAACCAGATGTGGGTCGCGCGATACGACTCGACCAACTTTCCGACGGCGACTCCAACTGGATTTGCGTTAGATAACAGTAACAACACCGTGGTCACAGGAAGTGCAATGACCGTGAAATTTGCTGCGGATGGCGATCAACTATGGGCGGTCCCATACAATGGCCAGGCAATTGTAATTGATCCGAGCGGCAACCCGTACATTACGGGTGTTTCAAACACTTTTACAACGGTCAAGTTGACTTCCACGGGCAGTAATGTCTGGAATGGAACTTGGACTTATCAGGGTCTGGCAAACGTCTCCCAAGTTATTGCGATTGATTCGTTCACAAATATTTACGTTGCAGGACAAGAACAAGCTCAAAACCCATTACATTACTATGTGGCAGACATTGGCACTGTCAAATACAATCAAAATGGGCATCAGCTTTGGGAGACAAATTATTCAATAGGACCTGACAACGGCGTGCAGGTAGTGGGACTTTCGATTGATAAAGCTGAGAATGTTTTCCTTGAGGCGAATTTTTTTCCAGGGTTCAGCACCGGAAGTTGTTATCTCACGCTAAAGTATGACGTGAACGGAATGGGAGGGGCGTTTGCTTACAATCCGACGACTGACGCAGCCAGCCTTGCACGTAGTTTAAACTTGGATAATTTAGGCAACATTATTTTGACGGGAGGAAATGCTTACTATTATCCGAACTTTTGTTATGGGACATATAAACTCAATACAAACGGACAATACATATCGACGAATCTTTATCCGAATGTTGTAACTGGGAATAGCCAAGCAACCTCGACCGCCCTCGATCAAGTCGGTAGCATATATGTTAGCGGCTATTCTCCATCGCTCGGAACGAATGGCGACAGCGATATTGTCACAATAAAGTATGACAGCAAAGGAAACCAAGTTTGGTTGCAGCGGTATAACGGGCCGGGTCACGGAAACGACGCAGGCAACGCCATCACCGTGGACAATTCCGGCAACGTCTATGTCGCGGGCTATGAAACCGAAGCCAACGGCTTCACCTCCATGATCCTGATCAAATATTCCCCCGTCACACTCGAAAGCCAGTCCAACGGCAACATCACCCTCCGCACCTACGGTTCCTCCGGCGAAACCTTCGACATCCAGGCCAGCACCAACCTCCAAAACTGGCAAGACCTCGGCCCCATCACCGCCGACACCAACGGCATAGTCCTCTTCGAAGACACCAACGCCCTGCAATTCCCCGCCCGCTTCTACTCCGCCATCCCAAAATAAGAGTCCCGATAGGGATGCATCGACAATAGCCCGGCACCTTCAGTGATGTGAACCGAAACCAGCCTCGCTTAGTCCCGAAAGGGACGGCTGAAATTGGCAATCCAGCAATCAGTCTCGACCCAATTCTATAGCATTTTAAGTACAACTGTAGCCACAAATTTTGGTGCGGCAGGGGAGCGCGACCGTCTCGGTCGCATCCGTCGGCGTCTCGCCGCGGAACAATCCAACACTATGGCAGCGTGTAAAATATTCGACAAGAGTGTCTGGCGAGACGCCAGACGCGGCGGTCGAGACGACCGCGCTCCCCCACAGACCGTCCTAACCAGGCGGAGCTTAAGTTAAACCGCTCTAACCCTTGCGGATTCAGCATAATGTGTGACATTCTGTCGCGGAGCACGCGCCGATTCATAGCCGTCAAGCTCTCGGACCCTCATGACAAACCCGCCATCATCCAATCAAGCTTCCCAACCTTTACAGACCTCGTCTCGAATTTCGGCTAAAAACGCACTCATCGCCTTGCCATTCAGCAGTTTGCGCAAAAATATCGCCAATTTTCTTTAATACTCAATCAAGCCTAATCAAAGCTAATCAAGGTTCGCGCGCAAATATCACCGGTCCTAAAAACCGGTCATTTTTTCGCTCTATCGGTTTTAAACTCCTTTCCATCGGCCCACGTCCGCCTCCTCGAACTTCGGAATTCAGAATTCCGTCTTCTGAGTTCTGACTCCTCTATTCTGTTGAACTTGCCCGGCGCGAGTTCTACCTTCCAACCATGAAACGATTCTTCGTTCCTTTGACAATTTTTCTCCTCGCGCTGGCCGCCGTCGGCCAGGACACCACTCCGCAATCGCCCGCCGCCGAACTGGCCGCCAAGCAGAGCGCTGACGAACGTTACGAACGCATGACTGCCGATATTCAGGCGCTTCAAGCCGCCAACGAGGCCCTTCAACAAAAACTCAACGTGGTCATGCAACAATTGCAGGACTTCCACAGCCAGCTTTCCCAAACTCCCAACAACCTCGCAACCACTGACGACCTTAAACGCCTTGCCGAGAAAATTGTCGAGGTGGACCGTAAACGCGAAGAAGACAAAGGCGCGATCTCCGAGGAAATCCGCAAATCCATCAATGATCTAAAGCGCGCTCTCGCCGAAAACGCCCCGCCTGCCCGCGTGACGCCATCCCGCCCCGCCGCGCCTGCTGAACCGGTCGAAAACGAGAAAGGCTTCGTTTACAAAGTTCAGGAAGGCGACAGCCTTTCCGCGATCGTCAAGGCTTACAACGCCGATTTCAAAAGCAAGGGGATGAAAACCATCACCTTGAAACAGGCAATGGATGCGAATCCTTCCGTCAATTGGGGACGGCTGCTCGTCGGACAGAAGATCATCATTCCTCAACCTCCGCAGTAGCATGAAAAGTTATCAGTCCCACCGCGGCCTCCCGCCGCTGGCCGGCCTCTGCTCTATGGAGCAGGCGATGGCTCCTGGGCTTTCCATTGAAGCCTGCGTTGCCCGGCTCAAGCGTTATCACTACGCGTTCAAGCGACTCCATCAGATTTTCAACGCCCGCATCACCGCCGAGCCAATTTACGAACTTAAAATGGGATTCAGCCTCCACGCCCATTTGTGCGCCGAGCACGTCGATGCGCTACGCAAACGCGTCGGCGAAATGCGCGAACCGCCCCTCGGCCTCGATGTTGTGCCAGACAAGAATCTGGAAATTTTCTTCGATGAAATTCTCGCCGCGCCGACGACGGAGGAATTGTTGACCGGGCTTTACAGCAAGGCGCTGCCCGCTTTGAAAACGTCGCTGGAGAACCACATCGCCGCCACGAATCCTTTGGCCGACGCGCCGTCGGTGCGCCTTTGCCGCTTTGCGCTGCTGGAATTGGACGACATGATTCGCTTCGGCGCGCAGTGCGTTAATTCTTTGATTGATGCCGGCGCCGAAAGAAAAATGGAGTCGTGGGTTCAATTGCTTGATGACTGCCTTGCCGCCGCTGGCGGATTGAACGGCGCTGAAAAAACCGCAGAAATCAAAGTTGCCCGTCAATATTCCCTCACGCCTTACAAATTCGACAACGTCCCTCGCCGCGACGAACGTTTCCCCGATCCCTACAACATGGGCGTCAACGCCGAGGTGTTTCTCTATGACGAATCAAAGCCCACGGACGCGAAGGTGCTGATGATGTTTTACAAGCGCCTCCGCGAAATCGACGTCCCCGAAATGATGGCCTCGATCATCGCCGAAACTCCCCGAAAACCGTGGGGTTACTATCGGGACATGACGCGGCAGCTCTGGGACGAAGCCCGCCATGCGATGATGGGCGAAGTCGGTTTCGCCAGCGTCGGCGTCGATTGGCCGAAAAACGTGATGATCAATTTTACGTGGTCACTCGGGCTGAACACGCAATTGACGCCGATGGAACGTCACGGCGTCCTTTACTTCATTGAGCAGGGATTGATGCCCAAAAACGGCAAGCGCTACGAGTGGGAAACCGCTGTCAAATCTAATAATCCTCTTTGCGCCGTTTTCCAGGATTATGACTGGGCTGATGAAGTCCTCCATGCCCGCATCGGCCGCGATTGGTATTTGAAGGAATTCGATCACGCGTCGGAAGGCATTACCTACGGTGACAAGTGCTGGTCCAAGGTCCTAGTCGGCTGGCGCGAATGGCGCGACAAAGGCTTGACGCAACATCGCAATTGGTGGCCCGATTGCTATCGCGCCGCCTGCGAAAATCGCGGCGTCGCGGCGAGTCCTGACGTGTTGGCATTCAACACCACTTATGAACAAGTGCGCGCCGATCTGAAAAACGTCTCCGCCTCCGCATAGCATCATGGAACCGACCGGCGACCAGTCATTTTTGAATTTCCACTTCAGCACCGGGACGCTTTTCGCATCGCTGCTGTGGGGAACGATTGGCGTCGGCTTCTGGATTTACGGAAAAAAACAGCAATCCCTCCCGGCCATGATCGGAGGAATAGGGTTGACAGCAATCTCTTTTCTCATCTCCGATCCCTTGTGGATGAGCGTCAGTTCCATTGCCGTGATCGCCGGGGTTTATTTCTGGTCACGCAACGGGTAAGTCACGATTGGATTCAGTTACTTTGCGGCGCCGCCCAGCCAAAGCAAGCTGTCAATAATTAGTTTATTCTGGATCTCGTTGTCGAAAGTGAATGACAAAGTTTTGTTGGTCTTGTCGATGCGATGTTCATAGTCCATATCGTTATGCCCCATGTTCATGTAGATCATTTTGTACTTCTTGTTCGTCCAGACGACCGGGTAATAACCGTCATGCCAGATTTCGTATTGCTTCGGCCCCGTCCCCAACGGGAAGCTCGCGGGATCGATCGACAGCAGAATGGTGATATCGGAATTAGTCCGCAAATCGTTCTGCCATTTATACCATTCGTTGGGAGCCGATTTGAAAGTCGCCGGCAGGCCGTGCAACGCCGGATGATCGGGCGCTTCAACGCGCAGGATGGCGGACGTGGGCCGCCACGTATTGCCGACATATTGGCCCGCCCCAAGGAATTCGTTGTGATACCAGTCCCAATTCGCCGGAAAATCCGAGGGCGTCAAGGCAAAGCCCGCAAAGTGAAACCCCATCCACGCCCCGCCGTGTTCCATGTATTGTCGGAACGCCTCTCTCTGTGCGGGGACGTCCGGTCGGGTGTCCAGGAAAAGCACGACCTGATAATGCGATAGAAAATCCGCGTTGAGATTGTTCCAGTTCGTCGTCGCCTCGTAAGTAAAATGATTTTCGGCGGCTTGCCGCGGAAACCATTTGTTCGCTTCCTTCACAAAACTGATGTGCGCCAAATCGCTCCTTCCAGTGTAGAAGGCAATGACATTAAATTTCGCATCAGCGCCCCGGGTTTGTTCCGTAAAAAAAGTCAAACATAACGCCGTAAACGCCAGTCGCCGAAAAGTTGCGCAGATCGTCGAATTCATAGTTAGTGTGGAAGTGAGACGGCGTAAAGATACCAAGCCGCGTGAGGGAGCCATTGCTCACTCCAGCGCCAATCTTCGTCTTTGCCGGTCGCGGCGTAACCGAGGTTGAATGCAATGTCGTGCGGGTTGTCGAGACCGCCGGTGATGCCGTTGCAAATGCCTCCTAGCGCGTTGTTGTATTCGTAGGATTCAAAAAACATGTAGGCGATATTGTTTCTGCCTGAACCATGCAACATGCAGCAGTCATAAGGATTGAGTCCGAGTATCCAATTCAATTGGTTCCATGCGTAACCCTCAAGCCGAGCATGGAACGCGGGATCGTTCTCGAAGTTTTTTGCGGCCATGCGAGCGGCGGCAGCCATCGAACCGAGTCGCGCGTTTTCACCCTGCCACCACGGGGCCGCTTCGGTATCGTGCGGATAGAAAAAGGCCGAGGATCGAACGCCGTTCGTGGTCTGAACAAGCTGTCGCGCTAAACCGAAAGGATTGGCGACCTCGGCTGTCACGGCCATTTCAAATTCGAGCGATTTCTTGACAGTATCAAGAACTTGCGGGCGAATTGCCGGCTCAGCAATTTGCAAATATTCCAGCAAACCGATCACAGGAAGTCCCGCGTTCTCAGCGTGGAAGAATGGGCGATCTCCGTCATCCGCGCGCCAATAATTTTTGTACTTTCCACTGGCGACGAGGCGATCCATCAGGCTGGCAGCCCGGCGGTCGGCAGCAGCTTTATATTTTGGAATTTTGTTCGCCTTGAAAAGCTCCACAGCCGCCAGGAGTGCGCAATAATCGTCAAGAATGTTTTCGTGCTGGTCGGGATTAAATGACATGTTGTTGCTCTCCAGGAACGAAAAGGCTTCCTCGGCTGTTTTGAGATAGACGGCGTTGGGAAAATCGCCGCAAACGGAAAAAGTGCTGGCCATAGCCAAAGCCGCAATGGACAGTCCGCCGCCGGATCGCCAGCCGACTTCGTACGGAAACCTGCCCGCGATCTTATTGGTGTTTCCGATGGAAAAATCATTTTTAGTCGCCGCAGTCTTGATTGCGAAACCAACGCTCTCCTTTCCTATGCGACGATCTTCCGGGCGTTTTTCGGGACCGGGAGCATCAACTGTCCTGTAGAAAGAGCCGTGAGGACTTTTCATGCGCACGAGGAAGTCCGCGCCATACATCGCCTCGTCGAGGAGCCGTTTCTTGAACTGTTTAAAGCTGGGATTGTTGCGTTCGTTCAGTTCTCGGTAAGCGGCAAAAAGGCTCCATGCGGCGTCGGGAGTAGGCTGCATGTTGAAATAAGTGGAGAAACCGAGACCCCCGATATGCTTTCCGTAATCGCCGGTGGCGTCGTACCAGCCGCCGTGGACATCGGCCACGCCGGGTGAGCCGTCAAATTTTGCGTGGTGGTCAGCCTTGTCAAGCAATCCAGTGCAGCGCTGGCCTTTGAAATAATAGATGACACTCGACAAGGTGTTTCTCTCCAGCAGATCGGGCTGGATGCGAAAAGGAAATGAAGAGACTTTGCCGCCCGAAGTGGAGCATTCGACCAGATAAGTTCCCGAGGTGTCGATTGAACTGAAATCCGCCGTCCAAAAATACCAATCCTTCCACTGATCAATAGGGCCGATTTTTGCGGGTGTCCCGGTGAGAAGAGATTTTCCAGAGGCCGAATCGATAATGGAGAAGCCGGACACATCGTCGCTGGCGTGGCCGAGGATTACCGCGCGTTTGGGCGCTCGTTGCTCATAACCAATATGATTGACTATCACTTCGATGTTTTGCCCAAAGCCAGTGTGAACAGCCAAAAGCGCCGAAATAAACAACAGCTTGTTTAGGAACACCCCTGAAATGAACCAACTAATTTACTGCCCGGCAAGCAATTCAGCTTCCTGCTGGCACCAATCCACCAACTTTTTGCGCTGATCATCGCTTAGGCGGGATTCCCGATGGACGCGCGCATAGCTCGGCAGCGGCATTTCATTCGCGTCGATGGAGTCGGCGATTCGTCTCCACTTTTTGCGCGCCTTCTTTGGATCGTCATGAGGCCATTCGGAAAAATTCAACATGCTTCTGGCGTCATTGACGTGCCCGACGACAGACCATGAAATCGGAGCGATATAACTATACCACGGCCATTTTGTTTCGGAGGAATGGCAGTCGTAGCAGGAGTTTTTCAGGAGCTCGGCGATTTCTCGCGGCGGCGCATTGGTGGCCATCAAGTCATGGCCTGGAACCAGCGGCGGACTAAGATGTGGGGGATTGGTGAACTGCAAGGCGACGACGCCAAGCAGCGCCACGCCAAAAATCCAGCACAACCCCTTACGCATAGAACTTCATACTACATAATCTGATGCGCAAAGGGCAGTCTTTGTTCCAATCCTCCGCCAGCGGCGAAGGAAAGTCGCGCTGAAACCAGATTCAGCGGCGGGATTACAAAGTTGATTTTCCGGCAGCCTTGACCTTGGCCCATCGAGCCTTGGCAATTTCCGCCAACCGAGCTTTGACAGCGGGACTCATGCGCCGATCTTTCTTCGCGGGAGCGGATTTGGCGGGGGCGGTCCCTTTCGCTTTCGCCCAACGCGCCTTGGCGGCGGCGCTGATGGCTGCGCGCCCGGCAGCGCTCATTTTCCTTTTGCCTGTCGCTGGAGCTGTTCCTTTGAGCTTGGCCCAGCGGGCCCGAGCTGCTGCTGCGATTTTTGCGCGAGCGGAGGCGGACATGGTTCGCTTTCCTTTTGGCGCTGGAGCATGATCGCCGTCGGCGGCCACTAGAGATTGAAGTTCGCCCTGCAATTTCTCTATCTGCTCTTTAATAGCAATGATCTTATGTAGTTGATGTGTCGTTAACTCACTAATGTTTGTCATGCCACGATTCGTAACGCGCTGTGCTAGGGGAGTCAATAGCAAAGTTTTCAATCGCCCGCTAATGGTTACTTAACCAATGTTGATTAAGACTAGCAGTAGGATTGGAAAAACTGGGCGTCGCGAGCGTATTTAAATTAAAGGATACAAAAGCGATGAACAAATGGTCCAACCCCTTCAGTCAAATCAAAGAATAAGAAGAATTCGGAAATTGAATCACAAAAATGGATGGCATTTTAAATGTTTTGAAGATACAATAGCGGCATGAAACCCCTCGTTGACCCGGTAAAGCGGGCGTTCACGCTGATTGAATTACTCGTGGTAATTGCCATCATCGCGATTCTTGCGGCGATCTTGCTGCCCTCGCTTGCTAAAGCCAAAGTACAGGCGGTCAGGATTACCGATCTCAATAATGAAAAACAACAAATCATCGCCCTGGAGTTGTACGCAGGAGACTCCAGGGATTCCCTTCCCGACGGCACAAACGGATATTGGGCCTGGGACATGGATGGGTATCTCGCAAATGTATTGCTTTCCTATGGCACGAAACCACAAACGTGGTACGACCCTGGAACGGAGCCGAAGTTTGGTCCCGTTGATTGGTTCGGCTCAGTGCCGTATGGAAAGGTGCCTGGCGGCAATCCGTCTTTGTGGTGTTGGGAGATTCCTTATCCCGATCCTGCCGCCAAGTTCGGGGGCGGAACACGAGTTGTAGGATACGCGCAGACTTTTTATGGAACCGCATCGTATGGCAATTCTTACGTGACGAACACCAATCAGAAGCTTAGCGCGACCTCGACGCCCGGGTTTACAGGGCAATCCGGTGGTGTGCCCATCGGGAGCCTTTCCAAGCGCGTTCTGACAGCCTGTGCCACCCTTAACGCGACAGGCGATAGCGATGTCCTATCCACAATGGTCAAGTATAACTGGAATAACGTTGATGGCGGATACACGTACAACAACGTCCTCAAAGGCCATATCAGCGCGCATTTGGAGGGAGGGACCATTCCCCTCGGAGGAAACATGGGGATGATCGATGGCCATGTGGAATGGCGTCCATTTAATCAGATGATCAATCGATCCAGCGGCGAGCCGTGGTTCTATTATTGAGCCTCCGAGGCAGTCAGACAGGATTGGGATAGAATAAAAGATTCTACCCGAGAATTCTCTTGCCCTCGGTGAGGAAGATTCCCTGGAAATTCATTTCCAGCGCCTGCGGGTTGGTGGCTTTGATGAGGGCTTCTTTCTGCGACACTTTGCCGTCCTTGACCAATTGGAATAGCGATTGATTGAAGCTGATCATGCCTTCTTCGGCGCCGGTCTCGATAGCTGCCGGCAGTTTTTCCAAACGATTTTCTTCGATCATTTTCCTGACCGTTCCGCTATTGATCATGATTTCCAGGGCAGGAGTCATCGAACCCGCAATGGTCGGAACCATTCGTTGACAAATGACGGCCTGAAACGTTGCCGCCAGTTGCCGCCGGATTTGATCGCGCTCCTCTGCTCGGAAGAAATCCAAAATGCGCCCGACGGATTGCGAGGCGTTGGTCGTGTGCAGAGTGGATAATACAAGATGCCCGGTATCGGCAGCGCTCATAGCCGCGGTAAATGTCGTGGAATCACGCATTTCGCCGATCATAATGACATCGGGGTCCTGCCGAAGCACATACTTCAGGCCGTCAGCGAACGACTGAGTGTCCAGGCCGACTTCGCGCTGCTCAATGACCGATTGATTGTCTTCAAAGACGAACTCAATCGGGTCTTCGAGCGTAATGACGTGCTTGCGGCTGTTCGCGTTGATGTGTTCGATCATCGCCGCCAGCGTCGTCGATTTTCCGCTTCCGGTCGAACCCGCCAGCAGCACAATGCCTCGCGGCGACTCAGCGATTTGACGAAGCACCGGCAGAAGGCCCAATTCTTCAAAACTCGGCACCTGCGTCTTGACAAACCGCATCGCAAGACACGGCTGGCCCCGTTGGTAAAAACAATTTGTGCGGAAGCGCCCGACGTCGGGCATGAAGTATGAGAAATCGCACTCCTGACGCGTCTCAATGAATTTCTTCATGTGCCGCGGAACAATGTTGTCCACGACCGTCTGCATCCACTCTTCGGTCGGCTTTGGACCATCGACGACGACGAGCTTGCGGTTGATTCTAAAAATGATATCGCCCCCGATTTTGAGATGAACATCGGAAGCTCCTCCTCCTACTGCGGCGGCCAAAATTCGGCGAAAAATTTCCATCGCCCCGAATCTACAAGATCAACCCGAAATGACCAGTCAGGAATAGCTGAGCAAACGCGCCTGCGAAACCCGCGAGAGGTGCGTGAACAACATGCAAATCTCGTAACCATCCTTGAGATTGCCAGCACACTCAACGATGACCCCCGTAAAATTCACTTTCTTCGCATCACCGGGACCCTGAAGCGTCACGGTCATTTCAGTCCAAGGCGCAAGCGGATGTTCGTTATGGAATTCGATTCCATTTTTGCGGATCCGAACTGATTCCGCTGAAAGGCTAAGGCATCGCGTTTGGACTGCATTGAAGTCAAGGGTACTGGTTTCGATTTTTCTCGCGCTCATAGTGGAGAGAACATAGCACCGTTTATTCGCGCGTCAAACGATGAATTGAATCGTCAATGGGGTCTCGACCGAAGCTCAGCAAATTTGAAGAAAAGATGCGTCGATTTCTGCTTTTACAGATGCGCTTCCGCATTCCGCAGGAAGCAAACAAAACTGTCCCGCATGCAAAAAGACTGACTCTTCCGCTGATTCTATGCGCAACACTCCTTCTACAACACCAATAATCTGCATCTGGCCATCGGTCAAATTTAGTCCTTCGCCAGCAGGCAAAGCGCGAACGGCGACCTCGAACAAAGCGTTCTTCACCAGCGGGCGAATTGTTCCGCGACCGGAAGCCGCAACTGTTTCCGGCAACAAGTCTGGCTCGAAATCATTGAAGTCAATGCTGGCAAGCGATTGCTCCACATGCAACTCACGCGCTTGGCCGCTGCTGTCAGTGCGATTCCAGTCAAAAACCCGGTATGTGGTGTCTGAGTTTTGTTGCACTTCAAATATTACGAGGTCCTGTCCCAATGCATGCACTCGTCCGCTCGGCAAAAACATCGCATCGCCAGCTTTCGGTTGAATCCGATGAAAGCATTCGGCGACGGTTTGAGCGGCCAATTTTTGCTCAAACACGGCTCGTGTGACGCCTTTTTTCAAGCCGACAAACAACTCCGCCTCTGCGCCGGCCTGTGCGACATACCAAAGCTCCGTTTTCGGCTCGCCCCCAAGTTCATCAGCGACGTTGGCGGGGGGATGAACCTGCAGTGATAAAGTTTGTCGCGCATCGAGAATCTTTATCAGCAGCGGAAAACGCTCCGGGAATTGCTTTTTGGGGCCTAGCAATGACGCCGGATATTTTTCCATGAGCCAGCGAATGGATTTTCCGCGCAACGAGCCGTTGCTGATGACGCTTTCGTCTCCGGGGCGATCACTGATCTCCCAAGATTCGCCGATGAGTCGGTTTGGAGGCAACGGTTTGCCGTAGAGGCTTTCAAGGTTGCGCCCGCCCCATATCCGTTCCTTAAGAATGGGATCAAACGTCAACGGGTAGAGCTTCATTCCAGAAGGAATCGAATGAATCTTTCGGTTTAGGCGGCGGCTTTTCGCGCGCCATTGGAGGACGGCTTGCCGGAACCGTTCGATTTTGATTCGGCGTGTTCTTGCGTCGCCTGCGCCGGCAATTTTTCAATGAACTTCCCGTAGAGGCGATATTTTTGATATCGCGCCTTCAAGCGGTCGCCGACAGAGACTTTCCTTAACTCCGCCAAATGATTTTCCAGCGTCGTCTTAAGAATTTGCGACATTTCCTGCCAATTGCTGTGGGCGCCGCCGAGCGGTTCGGGAATAATTGCATCGACCAAACCCAATTGATGCAAGTCTTTTGCGGTGATTCGCAAGGCTTCAGCCGCCTTGGATGCGGCGGCGCGGTCTTTCCACAAGATGGCCGCGCAACCCTCCGGGCTGATCACGGAATAATACGCGTTTTCCAAAATCAACACCCGGTCCGCGACGCCGATTCCCAGGGCACCTCCAGAACCGCCTTCTCCAATGACGGCCGCCAACACCGGCACTTCCAAAAGCATCATTTCGCGCAGATTGACGCCAATCGCCTCCGCAATGTGTCGTTCCTCGGCGCCGATTCCCGGATACGCGCCCGCCGTGTCGATCAATGAAATAATGGGCAAGCCGGATTTGTCCGCCAACTTCATCAATCGCATCGCCTTGCGATAACCTTCCGGATGGGCTGAGCCGAAATTGCGTTTGATATTGTCTTTTGTGTCGCGCCCTTTTTGGGTGCCGATGACTACAACCTTTTGATCTCCCAATCTGGCAAAACCGCCCACCACGGCGTGATCGTCCGCAAAAAGCCGGTCGCCGTGCAGTTCTGTGAAGTCGGTGAAGACCGACGCGCAATAATCGAGGGTGTAAGGCCGTTTTGGGTGCCGGGCGATTTTGATGCGGTCCCACGCGCTCAATTTCGCGAAAATCTGCCGTTTCGTTTCCTGGATTTTCTTTTCGATGAGGGCGACCTCCTCCTCGAAACTGATGCCCATGGAGTGGGTCTCCGGGTGTTTTTTCAACTCCTCCAGCTTGCGTTGCAACTCCAAAATCGGCTTTTCAAAATCAAGCTGATGTTTCATCCGTGTGAATTCTAAATTCCCCAAGTTTGCTAATCAATGGAGAAAATTATGCTCTAAATCATACGGCCAAAATCAAAGTTGGCAAATCATTCGCGCAATTGGAGCTTCATTGGCAATTTTAGTTTCGGGCTTTTTGTCCTTGATAGGCGGTCAGGAAATAAACCAGGACAACCGCCATTCCGCCTGACAATCCCAGCCAAAAAGCCGGCCAGTGCGTTCCCAGCGGAATTGTGCAGGAGGCAAACCACCAGCCGCACACGATGTAGCCGATAAGATTCCCAACGCCGTTATACATCAGATTCAGCAATGCCTGCGCGCGGGTGCGCCAACTGACTTCGACGCGTTGGTCCACATAAAGTTGAGCAGTGATATAGACCAAGGCGAACGACGCGCCATGCATGGATATTCCGGTCACCAGCGCCGCTTTGTAAGGAAGCGCTGAAATGACAAAACGCAGGACGCCAAAACTGAGGCCGCAGGCAAAAATCCATTTCAATCGCCATCGAAGGAGAAGTCCCCCGAGGACGAACATTGAGAGGACTTCGGTGGTTTGCCCCAAACTCATCCAGGCGCTTAGATGCGTAAATCCAAGATCACGCAAAGCAGGCGGGCCGTAGGGATAGAATCCCGAAATGGGAATGTTAAAGGCGGCCACGATAATAAAAACCACCCGGTGATCGCGGTTTTTCAAAAGTGTAAGCGCGTCCAATCCTAGGCGTTCGTGCCACGAAAGATGTCCACTGCCAAACGCAGGCGTTTTCACCGGCGGCAGGAAACTCGCGCAAACACACACCAAGAGACAAGTGATGGCGGTGATATAAGTCGCCCACACGGAACCGTCAGCGTGAAATGCGCTGATGACAAGACAGCCGGCTATCCATCCCAGCGTTCCCATTGCGCGGACTGGGCCGAATTCTGATTGTGCGGAAACCACGCGAGAAAGAACGATTGATGAAATCAAGCTAAAGGCGGGCGCGGCGCAAAGCGCATAGATTTGGATCAAGGCGAGCACGAGCCCCGGATTCCAGTGGGATTTCATCGCGAAGCCGGCTATCGCCGCAGCAACCGCCGTCGCAACCGACATCCATCGAAGAACCGGAACGGGCGAACCTGATCGGTCAGCCATTCCACCGACAAGCAGAGGCGAAATAAACGCAGCCAGGGCGTTCGCGGCGAAAGCCCAGACTTTGATGGATTGGAGGTTGTAGGCGTCGAGCAGGGCGCTCAAAGGCACGAGCCACATTGCTGAGGCGGCGCCTTGCAGAAAAAACAGGGCGATCAATTCCGCGTATTCGGCCCGGCGAAGGGTTTTGAGCACACATTGAGGGGACAGCTTGCAGATGGAAAAATCAAGTCAGGCATTGCAAGCCCCCAGGCAGACGCATCTAAACTTCAAGGTGGGGGCGCCTCGCCGAGGCGCCCGCGACGGCCTGCCGAAACAGAACCGCGCTGATTCCAGAATGAACCGCAAATATTATCGCGCCGCTTGCCAGGTTTCAGGGTGCAGTTCGTGATCGTTGTTCCACTGGCGGGCAGTCTTCGACAAATCAAAGGTAATCTGGGGGGCCTGGGCCTGGGCATGGCCGTCGCAATAAATCATGTTGTACTTCTTCCCGTGCCGCTGTGGGAAAGACCATGTGGTTCCGAGGCCAGCGAAATAAGTGTAATCGGGCGGAGTTGGGTTTTCATAGCATAAACCCGATCCTTTCCCGCCATTGTCCACGCCATACCCGCCCCCTGGATCATTCACGAGGGTTTTGGACTCTTCCAGCGCAAACATATCACTTGGCGCCGCCAATTGTTGTTCCGTAACCGGCCGCACCTTCAATGGAAGTGTCGGGTCGCCAGAAGTTTCCATGCCCAATCCCAGTGGTACGTAACTCGCAATAGTGCTCCCAATAGTGTTCGGCGGAAGGGCTTCCGGCACAAAAAAACCCCAGCTTCCCCCGGCGTTGTAAGCATAACTGCCAAATAAAATGGTTCCTTCGCCACCGGCGCCCCAGGACGATGCAGTCACAGCGCCCGCATATCCAGGACATTCAAAGGGGGCATTCGTCAACGGACGCGTATAATAAGGTTGCAATTCATCCAGCCATGTAATGGTCAAACGCGGACCGCGGGTTGCAGGATCATAGGTCTCCACGTTGTAAATGCAATAAGACGGAAACTTCGTTTGGTAGTCGGTCGTATATAAATTCAGCGCAAGGCCCATCTGTTTCAAATTATTCATGCAATAAATGGCGCGCGCTTGCGCCTTGGCTCCAGCAAGTGCGGGCAGCAACATCGCCGCCAAAATCGCAATGATGGCGATAACCACGAGCAATTCGATTAATGTGAAAGCCCTCCGGTACCCTTTGCCCGGTCTTCCTGCGATGGCTGTCATGCTCCAGTTTTTCATAATTGAAACGGGTAGCGACGATGGTGATTTAACAAGCAATGCTGGCACGTTTGCGAGCGCTTGTCAAGTGTGGCAATGACTGATGCTCCTCGATTGGTGACCTCTGTCGGCTGGCGGTTGTAGGAGAGAATTTAGGAAGGGTGGTGTCGGGAAATCGGCAGCAGTTTTGTCGCGAAATGCTCTTAGAAATCGAATTGGTCGATGTTGTCTTTGTTAAAAATGAACGGTTTGCCAAGCAGAATAACGTCGCCTTTGACTTCGAAGTCGCCAAGACGACCGGCTTTAAACGAAGTGGCTCCGGGCTTCAAATCGCCCTTCACCAGTGCGGTTGCGGCCTGTACAGTCAAATACCCCAAATCGGTCGTCTTCCAAAGAATGACGCTTTGAGTCACGCCGTCTTTGACATAACGCCGATTTTCGCTGGGCAATCCGAGGCCCATGACTTTGACCGTTCCCGCTTTGCCGGCCTGCTTCACGGCTTCCGCTGCGCCCGGCACTCCCGGCGAGCAAATGGCCATGATCAATTTCACGTTCGGATAGGCGCTGAGGACGGCGGTCGTTTCGCTTTGTGCTTTGTCCTTCAAATCATCGCAGGGACGCACTGTCACCAATTTCATTTTCGGATATTTCTCCGCAAGCCGCGCTTCGATATATTTGCGCCATTCATTCATGTTCGCGGCGGTCAGGGACGCGGTGATGACGGCAAATTCCCCTTGCTCGTCGATGAGCCGCGCCGCTTCGTCCATCAAACCGTAGCCGATGCCTTCCGGGGTGGCCTGGTTGACGAAGAATTCGCGGGCGTCCGTGTCCGCATCCGAATCGTACGTGATGACCTTGATCCCCTTTTGCCGCGCTTTGCGCAACGCGGTTGAAATGCCTTCCTTGTTTTCGCAGGCGGCGGCAATGCCATCGACGCCCAGCGTGACCCAGTTTTCAATGATTTCATTTTGTTTCGCAGGATCGGGATCGGTAGGGCCGTCAAACAAAAGGTCCACCCCAAGTTCCTTTGCGGCGGCTTCGGCGCCTTGTTTGCAGGAAATGAAATAAGCGTTGCCCTTGCTTTTGGGCATCAGTGCGATGGTCAATTTTTTAGCGGAGCCAGCGGCCGGGGCGTCCGACGGTTTGCCACATCCTGCGACAAAGGTCATTCCGGCGAGAAGTAAGACCGCGAAAAGCCTGTTCATTTCTTTGTTCGGTTCAGTGTTCGACGACAGTTTGGCGCGAAGATCGGATATCGACAACTTTTTTCAGCAAAACGCTCAGCGTCAGAGCCGCGATCAGGAGCAAACCTGTCAATACTCCCGCTGCTTCGCGGGGTTGTCGCGCATGAACGAGGCCGTTGCTCAACACGGCGATTGCCGTGACGCCGAGCAGCGTTCCGTGAACTGAACCGATGCCTCCAAAAATGCTCGTCCCGCCCAGCACAACTGCCGTAATCGCGAATAATTCATACCCAGTTCCCGCGTCGGCACGAGCTTGCCCCAGTCGGGCGGTGTAGGTGATCGCGGCCAGAGCGGCCACGGTTCCGGCCATGACGTAAGCAAGCGCGAGGCGGCGATTGACGGGGATTCCGGCGTAGCGCGTTCCTTCCGGCGAGAAACCGATCGCACGAAAGCAACGGCCAAAGGTTGTTCGATGAACAAGGAGCCAAACCACGATTGTGACAAGTAAAAATATCGGGAATTGCGCGGGCATTCCGTGCCATCGCTCCTGGCCGAGAAACAGAAATGACGCTGGAAAATTGGTAAACGTATCCGTCCCGCGCGTGATGGCCTCGGCAAGTCCGCGAAAAAGCGAATATGTTCCGAGTGTGACGATCAACGGCGGCAATCTCAGCATTGTGATGAGCATTGAATTCAAGCCGCCGGCCAGCGCTCCGATTGCAAGAGTGCAGGCAATTGCCGATGGAATTCCAAGCCCGGCGTCGCGCCAAAGCTTGCCGAACGCAATCGCGCACAGTCCCAAAAGCGAACCGAGCGAAAGATCGATTCCGCCGGTAAGGATGATCGGTGTCATCACGAGCGCGAGCAGGCCGATTTCAACGGTCTGTCGCACGATATCGAAAGTATTGTCCAGTGAACCAAAGTGTCGGCCAACGGAGTTAAAATACAGCCACTCAGCCATAACGATGAACAGCAGGATTGTTTCATGGGAGACGGCGATTCTTTTGACGCGAGCAGCCAAGTTAGGGATTGCGCGCATAGTCAATAAACTTTTTCCTTGCGATTTCTCAATCCTTCAGCGACAACCGCGAGCAGGATGATTGCGCCTTGCAACGCTTTTTCCCAGTAGGCTTCAACGTGAAGTTGTGTCAGCGCCGGGCCAATGGCGACCAGCAACAACAACCCCAGAAACGGACCCCACAGAGTGCCGCGCCCGCCGGAGATGGCCACTCCTCCAACGACGACGGCAGCGATTACTTTCAATTCCAGACCGGTGCCGGATTTTGGATCGACTTGCGGGGATTGCACAAGATTCATCATGGCGGCCAAACCCGTCAATGCGCCCATCAACGCAAATGTGGCAAACGTCACGCGCTTAGGACGGATTCCTGCAAGGCGCGCGGCTTCCGCATCTGAGCCGACCGCGTAAATATATCGCCCTGCTGCAAGATGCCTCGCGGCAAACGCCATCAGCGCGAGCAAGATCAGCGCGGCGGAAATCAACGCGCATTGTCCCGCGACCTGGCCAAGCCCGAACCATTGCGCGTTGTCGGGCAGATTCACGAATTCACCTTGACGCAGCCAATTCAACCCCTGCCGCCACGTCACCATCGTCGCGAGTGTGACGACGATGCAGGGCAATTGCAGAACCGCCACAAGCAGGCCATTGATCGATCCCATCACAGCGCCAAGAACCACGGACGCCACCAGCACCAACGCAAGCGGCCAATGCATCGCCGCCAAAAGTCCGGCGCAGACGCTGCAAATCGCGAATTGCGATCCAACGGAAATATCGATCTGGCGGCAAATTATTATAAGTGACATCCCGCAAACCATGACGAGCGTCGGAGCTTCTCGCGTAAATAGTGAGAGAAGTGGATGAAGCTGGTAGAATCCCGGCGCGAACGCGGCGAGCAAAAGCAGCAGCGCGGCCAGCGCGAAAGCGGGGGAAAGCTCGCGGAGGTGGCCCTTCACGAATGCGTTCCCTCGGCTTCTCTCTGACCGAGAGCGGCAGCCATCACCGAATGCGCGTCGCTTCCGCCCGGCAATTGCGCGACGATTGTTCCGCCGCGCATCACCGCGATTCTGTCGCTCATGCCGATGATTTCAGGCAAATCGCTGGAAATCATAATCACGGCCAACCCTTTTGCAGCGAGACTTCGGATAAGCTTGTGAATCTCCACCTTCGCGCCGACATCCACGCCTTGGGTTGGCTCATCGAGAATCAAGACTTTCGGCTTGGCCACGAGCCAGCGGGCGAGAGCCACTTTCTGCTGGTTGCCCCCGCTGAGCGAACTGGCAGTAGCATCGTGACCGGGCGCCTTAATTCCCAAGTCGCGGATGTAGTCGTCAGCCAATTCGCGTTCGGCGGCGAAGCGCAGCCACGATTGAGGGAATATTTTTTGATGTACGGCCATTGTCATGTTCGCCGCGATTGGCATTTCCAAAATCACACCGTGCCGACGGCGATCTTCTGGAAGATAAGCAATTCCATGCGCAACCGCATCCGCAGGGGTGTCGATGAAAATGGTTGTTCCATTAAGTAGGATTTCCCCGGCATCGGCTGGCGTAACGCCAAAAATGACTCGGGCCAACTCGGTTCGTCCGGCACCCACCAAACCGGCCAAGCCAAGGATTTCCCCTGCGCAAACTTCCAATGAAATATCCCTTATGCCGCCCGCCTCGCAGTTGATGCCGCGCAATGTCAATACGGTTTTTCCAGGCGCGCCCTGCGACAGCGGATAGACTTGGGAAATCTCGCGTCCGACCATCATTCTAATCAAGGCTGTTTCGTCGATATCATCGACGTTGTTCGTGGCCACGCTTTCACCGTCGCGCAACACCGTGACGCGGTCGGCAAGCGCGAAAATTTCCTCAAGCCGATGGGAAATATATATGACTCCGACGCCGTGCCCGCGCAAATCTCGGACCACCTTGTAAAGTAGAAGCTGCTCCTTCTGCGTGAGCGATGCCGTCGGTTCATCCATGATGACAATGCGCGCCCCGGCGCCAATGGCGCAGGCGATCTCCACCAACTGTTGCTCTGGCATCGAAAGGCGGCGCACTTCCGCATCAGGAGCGACGGACGCGCCGACACGTCGCAAAAACTTCTCGGCATTCTCGCGGTTCTCCTTCCATTGCACGCGATGGAGCGCGTTCTTGGCTCCAAGCCGCAAAGCGATATTCTCTGCAACCGTCAAATCGAGAAACAACGCCGGTTGCTGATAAATGCAGGCAATGCCCAATTTGCGGGCCATCGCCGGAGTCAAGCGCGATACAGACTCTCCCGCTATCTCAATTGCGCCTGAATCAGGTTGATGCGCGCCGGTGATGATTTTGATCAACGTGGATTTACCCGCGCCGTTTTCGCCGAGCAACGCATGGACTTCCCCTGGTTGCAAATCGAATGAAACGCCTTTGAGTGCGTTCACGGCTCCGAAAGCTTTCGCAATTGAATTAAGGCGAAGGAGCGGCGTGAGGCGGTCGGAATTTTTTGCTGAAGTCTCCACAGTTAAATCATGGCGCAATTCCAACGCGCATCATCCGCGCGTTCTGTGAACCCATCGATAGGCAGCTTTCGCGCTGCGCCAGAAAACTTCTTCCTGCGCGGCATGACTTTGATCGGAAAAATAATTTGTGACAATTCCTTGAACTGTCGCGAGCGGCGCAAATAATTCGCTGACCGGCCAATTGCTGGCGTAAATCAAACGTTCGGGGCCAAACATTCTCAGCATCGCATCCAGCGTCGGACGGTAAAACTCAACATCGCGCGGAGCCGAACCGTCGCCGCGCCCCGTACCTTCGACCAACCCCGATAATTTAAAGAAAATATTCGGCTTCCGTATCAGCGCGCGGATTTGATTTTCCCATTCTGTCGCGGGAGCTTTGCCGTCCACTTTGACGCCGGCCAGATGGTCGATAACAATTCGCAGATGTGGAACTTCATTTGCGAGGCGACTCGCGAATGGAAGAATCTCGCTGCCGCCGACCAAATCGAGCGAAAGATTGTAGTGCGCCAGCAGTTTCAGATCGCTCAGAAAAGCTCGGTCCACCAACGTTACGTTCAGCTTGCGGTCGCGAATGCGGATGCCACGAAAAAGTTTGTTCGCCGCAAAGCGCTTCAAATGCCCTGCGAACTGTTTCGTTCCGACCGGCAGGTTTCCGACAAAGCCGACAATCAACGGATTATTGACTGCAAGGTCGAGCACCCATTGGTTGTCCTCAAGCCACGGACTGGCTTCGACGACGACCACGCCCGCGACGGGTTGAGGAAGAGATTGGGCGCGATAATTCGTCGGGAGCACAGTGCAATAGAGCAGCTTGTCGTTCGGAGACGGCCACGGCACGCCTTGCGGACGATTCGGATCGTAAAAGTGGACGTGACTGTCAATAACGTTGAGTTTCTTCGCCGCATTTTCGGCGGATGAAATTCCGGGAGCAAGCGTGGCACCGGCAACAACACCCATTGCAGTTGCAAGAAAGTGTCTTCGAGTGCGGAGCGTTCTTATTGACATCGGCGGAGGAAGTTAATTGCGCGGATTCCTGCGGCGATCCAGCATTTTCCGCGCCCCGGCCAGAGGCATGGTCGCGCTGGCGATGTAGTTTTTAACCGCCGTATGATCGCCAAGCACCCATTCGGTCACGCCGCGTTCCTGAAAATCGTTCACCAGATCAATAATAGTCTTGTCGGCCAATGCTGGATCAATTTCGTCGAGCGCATAAACAAACCATCCGGTGGCAGTGGCCCAGTAACCGCCGTTCTGGTAGGTGTCTTTATCGCAAGCCGAATCCCAATAAGTCTTCCCCGGCAAATGTCGGATTTGGCCGCGCTGTACGATCTCGGAATAATGGTCCTTGAAGTACTTGGCGATGATTTTCTCTTGTTGCGGCGTGGCAACATCAATCCAGACTGCAAACGCCGATCCCCAGATATCAGGCTGTCGGCAAGAGACCGTTGCAGCGCGAAAGAGGCCGACGTTGTCATCCCAAAATGTCGCACGAATGACTGGTGCAAGACTCTCCGCTTCATTCCTCCACTTGGTGGATTCTTCGATTCGTCCGACGGCGACCAACAAATCGGCAAGTTGCCGGCATGACTGCACATAGAGAAGCGAACAAAACAATTCATCGCCTTGTTTGTGAACCGAATCAGTAAAGCCATACGGGCAGCGGTCCCATCCGCCCGGTTTAATATAAATCAGCCCATTGGTCGGATCACGTGGAGCTGCGCGGAGGGTCTTGACGACGGCGTCAAGAATTTTTTCCGGGAATGCCGCGTCCTTCGTTTGTTGGTAAGTGTTCCACGCGACATCGACAGTGAACAGGGAACCGTCCGCGACGGGGTTGTCGCCCATCGAGCCGTAGCCTGGTTTGTAAATTGGTTCGCCGCTAAATTTGACGCAATCCACGCCCGCGCCATCGTCGCGAACGGCATTGATAAAAAGCTGGCACGAATCAAGAAGCTCCTTCTTTGTAAATGCCTCCGGGCAACCTTCCAGCATGTAAGCGTAATCGCGCAGCCAGAACGCCTCGTATCCAGCCCCGGCCTGTGGTGGAAAAGCAGCGACACCACCGGGCATCACGCGTCGGCTTGCTTGGATCATCTTTGTCGATGTGACTTCCAGCCATTTGACAGCTTCAGAAACCGTCTGAATTGGACGAGAATTTCCTGAGTCCTCGCCGCGAAGAATTGTTGATCCGATGCCGAGCACAAAGAGAATAATGAACCAAAATTGCCTCGGCGATTTCTTCATTATTCTCAAACAGAAACATTTATTGACTAACCGCCGCAAAGGCTTGCTGGCAAATTCACCTAACCCAACCGAACCTCTAGGCTTTCTCCGGCTTTCAAAGTCATCGGCTTCTCGAAAGTGACAACAGCGACTCCGTCACGGGCTGTAAAATGGCAATCGGCAGTGTGACCGCCCTTCCTGGCCCGAATCTTTTTGGGAACGCCGCTACAATTGAGGGTTATTTCCGAAACATTTAACTTTCCTTCGACAACGCGAATTTCGCGGCTCTCACTTTCGCCGCGACTCGATTGACTCAAACTGCCCCAGCCTTCAGGACCCGTGAAGAGACTTCTAAAAGGTCCAACGTTGTGACGGCACGGCGTGAATTTTAATTTTGCAGCCGGCCCGTCGTATTCCCAACCCGAGAGCGCCAGCAGCATCGACCATGAGGACATCGCCCGCGCATAATGCCCGCCGCATTCGATTTCATTCCAGGGATTGCGAAGAATTGGCGCGCGCGGAATGCCGTCGTACCGGTCGCGGGCTCCTTTGGCGATGAGCAGTCCTTCCTGCACCATTCCCTCGAACATCATGTGCGCGGCAACTTGGTATTCGATCCCCGTCCAAACTTCGTCGGAGTAAAGCATAACGTGATTTGGCCGTCCTCCTTTTGGCCACGTGCAAATGATCAAACCTTTGTCTTTGTCGCCTGCGAAAGCGCGCGGACTATGTTTCCAACCGGTGAGATCGGCCTTGAAATTATACTTGAATACCGATTGAAGCGCTTGAACGACTTTGTCTTTGGGCAAAATGTAGCCGAGACCCAACTGATGCGCCCACCACTGCCCGATCAATTGATCTGACATGCAGCCTGGGCCAACTTCGCCATGCCGAGTGAGGTAATCTGGCAAATTCTGTTGAAAATATTCGCCGTTCCAGCAAAGGCTGATTAGCTTGCTCTGACCCAGCTCAAACACGGCATGAAATCGTTCCGCGGCGGATGTTTCGCCAACGCGCCGGGCCCAGGCTTCCCCAGCCCGAAGCGCGGCCAGATAATATCCGCTGATAAAAGAGGTGACGCCGTGCAAGGCTTCATCGTAGGTATTCCATTGGTCGTCCTGCAAAACCCCGCTGGCTTGACCGCCGGATGCCGCCGCATCGCGGGCAATCAAATAATCCACCGCGCGATTCACATGCGGCCAATACTCTTTGAAAAACGACTCGTCCGGATGATTCAGCGCCTCTCGATATGCCTTGAGAATGCAACTGGCGTGTCCGTCGGAAAAGGGATGCTCGCCCGTTGGATGCGGAGGAGAAGGCACTGCGGTGCGATTGTTGACACCGCCATCGTCGCCCTGCTGATGTTTGAAGTCGATGCGCCGCATGTCCTTCTCCAATTCGGGAAAAAGATGCGCCAAACTCTGTTCATAACCCCAAACGTGGGTGCAGGTCGGATCGCAACAGCCGTTGGAGCCTTCCCAGCCATAAACATCGCCATTCGCAATCCTGAAAACCACGCCGATATGGCGGAGAATTCCGGCGTTTGCCGTGACGCAGTCCAAAAGCCAGTAGGGAAGTGTGCTGTCGTAAAAGTTCGCGCGGAATTTTTCGGTTCGCTCGCGCAGAGTTCCTAAATTGGCGGCGGCTTCGCGCAACGCGGCTTTGGCATCCGTCCAGACCGTCGTGTAATGACAACCGATGTGGCTCTGGTTCTGGGCATACTTATTCGGATAATGCCAGGCGAGGATAAACGGCACTTCAACGGTTCCACCCGCAGGAACGCTGACTGAATTCGCCACTGCGCCGTTGATCGTTCGCCCGACTTTTGTCGGAAGACTGTCGGAGGCTTCTGCCAATGGAGTAAATTTTCCTTGTGCGCTAAACTGGTTCCAGGCGGTGGCCCAATCTTCAAATGAATTCAGGACGGTTGTCGAAGAGCCTATCGTGGCCAAAGCCAGGCTGCCGTTTCCCTCAGCCTGAAAATGGTGTCGCCCGTCGCCGCCGGTGTAGCTTGCGCCGACAAGTCTGCAAAGGAATGCGTAGGCGAGCTGGCGTTGATTGCTCAAACCGGCATTGGTTGGCTCCAGAATCGGATTAGTGGCGATGATCACTTTTCCTTTGCCGAGAGCGCGGGCTATCAATTCCCCCGCAAACGGATTGGTCTCCCGGGTCGCTTCTGGAGTCAATACAAGATTCTCAAACCGACCACCGGAAGCGCCGCTTGCAGGAAGCACTCGACTGAAATGCGCCGGAAGCAATTCTTCCAGCACCGCGAGAATCGCCGGGTTTCCCAAAAAATCAGAAAACTCAATTTGATCTACGTTGATATGTCCCCATCCGCCACGTTCCTGATCGACAATTTCAATGTGCGCCCGACGCCCTTCGAAAGCGGTGACATCCCAAAATGCGGATTCGAGTTGTTCTCGATCTTTGCCTGATGTTGAGTGGACAACTTTGTCGTCCACCAGAAGGCGGATCTGGGTATTTTTGAAGTGTCCCCCCCCAACTTTGAACCGGATGAATTTGCGTTCGATTGTGAAAGGCTGGCTGATGAGACGACCCGTGCTGTCATCGCCTTGAAGGTAACTGTTGACGAGCCGTTTGCCGACATACCCCGAAACCGGTTGTTGGTTAGGCAGCGTGCCCTCGGCAGGAGAGTTGCCAAAAGCGTTCCCCTCCACCGTCCATTTGTCGTACCCGCCTTCAAAATCTTCAAAAACAATATCGGAGCGCTGGCCGTTGGTTTCCAGTTTCTTGCCGCCCGTCCATGCGCCGTAAGCATCCAAAAGTGGCATGGTTTTCCCGGAGAAAATCAGTGTCGCGCCGTTTTTGACAGCTTCGCGTGCGGCGGTCAGAATTTGCTCGGTCAGATCTGCCTTCGGTTCCTCAAACCAAATGATCGTGTGCGTTGGGTCGGAAACTTTCTCCGTCAGGACGGCATTGGTGCCGAGCATTTCAATCTTGAGATTGCCGGGCCTATCGGCTGGCGGCGAATTTAACGCTTTGAGATTTTCAGAAGCGTACAGAAACACGGGCCGATCCAAACTTGATTCGCCGAGAGTCTCGGCCTGCATGAATAAGCCGCCGATTTGGTTTTCGCGAAGAATGTGGTTTGTGTTAAAACCGAAAGCGGGATTTTCAATGCTTTGATTGTCCCCAGCAGCGTCGTACCCGACAGGATTCTGCATCAGCGCTGCGATGGAAACATTCTGAGCCTGTGCTGTTGGATTCTTGATGCGAAATGTAAATACGGCCACTGGCATTGAAGAAAATCGAACGTCCAACGGCGCAAACGGACTAAACGCAGTCAAATCAATCTGAACGGGCAATTCAGAATCCAAAAACTCAAGTCTTGCCACGGGATACTCGCCCGTCATTTCGATCTTTTTCACGCGGGGCCAATCCGGCCCACCGGTCGTTTGCAGCAATTTCGCGACGTTCCCGGCTTTCACCGCAAAATGAAGCGGGACATTCCCGTCCCGAAGCGTGTTAAAGAGTTGCCAAGTCGTAAACTGGCCGTCCACACCGATCTCAAAATTTCCAGTGCCAATTCCGCCCAGGTGCATCCGGGCATCCGTATGAACCTCAGAAGAGTAGCGGCGCGGTTTGTCGGCGGCCTGCAAATCCCGGCGCAGCTTTTGGACATCCTCAGGAGTCAGTTCCGCTTTTGCCCACTCGGTTCCGGCCAGCAAGGCGGCGGCGGTTCCCGTTCCCATGAGACCGAGAAAATCCCGCCGCGTATAATAAGCAGGCGGGCCGCACTGGCCGGAGCAGTTACATTTGCGCACGATAAACCTTTTATGTTGGATTGAATTTGTTCACTGCGTCTCTCAGCTTTTGTAAGGGTTTGCGAACTTTACCGTTGGCGATGGCCTGAGTTCAAGTTCTTCCGAACGAACCAAATCTCGCCTGATGAAATTACTGATCGGGAATGGTGAATGCCGCCACCAGCGGGCGGTGGTCTGATGCAACGCCCCAATCTGGACGAGACAAAATGTAGGACTCCCATTTCACCCAACGACTTTCCATCGTGTGACTTGTCAGAATGTAATCAATGCGACTGAAAAGGTCTTCCTTGGCGTAGTAGTGCGTCCAGGTAATTTGACGCGCATCGGCGGGGGCCGCGCCATTTCGTTCGGCGGGGCGGGTGTCGAATAATCGGGTTTTGCCGTGGCCCATAATCGTTTTCAAAGGTTTGGAATCCTGAACATCATTAAAATCGCCAAGGACGACTAAGTTGCAGTCCGGGGCCTCAGCGAATCGTGAGTCGATCACGCGTCGCAAAATTTGTGCTTCCTGATAACGCCATTCTTCCTCGTCAGCGGTCGGAGTGGGAATGCGCGATTTAAGATGGGCCGCAATGATTGTAAGGACGAATCGTGGATTGACCTGAATATCCAAATCCTCGAAACCGCGTTTGACTTCGATGCGGCGACCATCAAGCACGAAAGTTTCGTTGGTGTGCTCCCGGCGCGCAACAATCGGATACCGGCTCAGGAGGCTGAGGTGAATGTTCGTGTCATAAGCCGAAACTTGGTCCCAATACGGCAGATCAAGGCCACTGGCTTTTAGTTTTTTTCCTAATTCAAGCAGCGCATTGCTGGAACCCATTTCCTGCAAAGCGATCACGTCGGGATGAAGCGCGAGAATACTGTCGCGCACTCTCGCCTCGGATTCCTGGGACTTGGCGCGTCGTGTGGAAGTTGCGGAATCGAGATAATTCTCGACGTTATAAGTCGCAACACGAAGAACCGGCGCCGCCCACGCTAAGGGCAGAAACCAGAAGAGCACGGCCACCAGAAAAAGACGGCGCATCACGGAAGAAACGAATTTGAAATTTCAAGGTGGAATTTTCAACCCTTATTTTTCTGTGTGCCCTTCGGATTCTTCGTGTTACGTTGCCGAGGCATGATTCTCACCGACCAAGAGGCCGACAGCATTGTCGAGACGCGCCACCGTTCACCTCATGAATTGCTGGGGATGCACGAATTGGGCGACGGATCGGGTTTGGTGGCGCGCGTGTTCTGGCCTGGAGCAACCGAGGTGGAAATCGTCCCAGTCCACGAGAAAAAGCAGCCACGATTCAAACTTCAGCAGGTGCGGTCGGGGCTTTTCGAGGGGAGCACGACCAAGGCTAACAAAATTTACGCCTACGACATTATTATCACCCTCGGCGATGGCAAAAAGGTCCAACAGCGCCACGCGTATTCCTTTCTTCCGACTCTCGGCGAGACCGACCTTTATCTTTTTGGCCAGGGCGATGAACGCCGCATTTACGAAAAACTGGGATCGCACTTGCGCACCATCGACGGCGTTCATGGCTCTAGTTTTGCGGTGTGGGCTCCCTCGGCGCAACGGATCAGCGTTGTCGGAGAATTCAACGACTGGGACGGTCGTCGGCACATGATGCGGTCGCTGGGATCGTCGGGAGTTTGGGAAATTTTCATTCCAGGCGTTGGCGAAGGCGCGCATTACAAGTTCGAGGTCAAAACCGCGAGCGGCGAATTGAAACTGAAGACCGACCCATACGGCTTCTTTTTCGAGAAGGCCCCCAAGACCGCTTCCATCGTGTGGGACAATACGAAATTCAAGTGGCACGACGACACTTGGATGCAACGCCGCGCAGGCCGAGATGCGTTGCGCAGTCCAATGAGCATTTACGAGGTGCATCTCGGCTCGTGGATGAAGAAAAACAAATTTGAATCGCTGAGCTACCGGGAACTCGCGGAGCCGCTGGCGGCTTACGCGCAAAACATGGGGTTTACGCATGTGGAATTCATGCCGGTGGCAGAACATGCGTTCTATCCTTCGTGGGGCTATCAAGTGACAGGCTTTTACGCGCCGACGAGCCGGTTCGGGACGCCGGACGATTTTCAATACCTCATCAACCAACTCCACAAGGCCGGCATTGGAGTTCTCCTTGACTGGGTCCCGGCGCATTTTCCGAGGGACGATTGGGCGCTCGCGCGTTTCGACGGCACTGCCCTTTACGAGCATGACGACCCGCGACGCGGCGCGCATCAGGATTGGGGGACGCTCATTTTTAATTATGGCCGCCACGAAGTCCGCAATTTTCTCATCGCAAACGCTCTTTTTTGGTGTCGCTTGTTTCATATTGACGGATTGCGGGTCGATGCCGTGGCTTCGATGCTTTACCTCGATTATTCACGCAAAGCGGGAGAGTGGTTGCCAAATCAATTCGGCGGACGCGAGAATCTCGAAGCGGTCGATTTTCTTAAGCATTTCAATCACGTCGTGCAAACTGAATGTGCTGGCGCGGTGACAATCGCTGAGGAATCGACGGCTTGGCCGCAGGTGACGCGACCTCCCTACATCGGCGGCCTTGGTTTCACGTTCAAATGGAACATGGGCTGGATGCACGACACGCTGGGCTATTTCAGCCGCGAACCGATACACAGAAAATTTCACCAAAACGACCTGACGTTCGCGATGCTTTATCATTACCACGAGAATTTCATCCTGCCGCTGTCGCACGACGAAATAGTGCATGGGAAAGGGTCCTTGATCGGCAAAATGCCTGGGGACGACTGGCAGTGCTTCGCCAATCTGCGGTCGCTGCTGGCGTATCAATGGCTTTTTCCGGGCAAGCAAATGATCATGATGGGTTGTGAAATCGGCCAATCGTCCGAGTGGAATGTGAACGCGAATGTGGATTGGCCGTTGCTCGAACAAGGGCCGTACCATCGCGGTGTCCAGCGGCTGGTGAGCGATTTGAATCGTTTCTATCAAGGCGAACCGGCGCTGTGGGATGCGGATTACGACGTCTCCGGCTTTTTCTGGCTCGACTGCAAGGACGCCGACAACAGCGTCCTGTCGTTCATCCGCCAAAACAGGGACGGAAGCCGGCGCGTCGCCGTCATTATGAATTTGACGCCGGTCTTGCGGGAGAATTATCGAGTCGGGTTGCCGCAAGGGGGAATTTGGCAGGAGGCGGTCAATTCGGATTCAGCGTATTACGGCGGAAGTAACAAAGGGAATTACGGCGGCGTTCACGCGGATAATTACCAGGCGCACCAGCAACCGTTCTCGGCCGTGTTTACTCTGCCACCGTTGAGCGTTATGGCGTTTCGACTCGAACCACCCGCGAAGTAACTCGTATTGCGATTTTTTGGCTCTGCCGTAGGTTCAATCAAATATGGACTCGCGATTTTTTAACGGGCCGCCCTCGCCCGAGGAATTCCAACGGCAATTTCAAGAATTCCTAAAGCAGCAAATGGTTGGTACGCCCCAGCAAAAAAGCGACCTCGCGGGAGAGCCGGAAGCGCCCGATGAACCGACGGAAAAGGGACTTTTTGCCTTCGATAAAAAACCTCGCGACGTGAAGGATTACCTCGACCGCTTCGTAATCAAGCAGGAGGAGGCGAAGAAAGTTTTGAGCGTCGCCCTTTGCGATCATTATCACCACGTGCGATTGGCGATTGAAGGCAAGGACCAGGCACAATACGCGAAGCAAAACGTCATTTTGCTCGGCCCGACTGGCGTCGGTAAAACTTACCTGATTCGCAATGCCGCCGACCTTATCGGCGTGCCATTTGTGAAGGCGGACGCGACGAAATTTTCGGAAACCGGCTACGTCGGCGGCGACGTTGAGGACCTCGTGCGCGAATTGGTGCGACGCGCTGATGGAGACGTTTCTCGCGCGCAGTACGGCATCATTTACATCGACGAAATCGACAAGATTGCGGCAGCTTCCAATGTCTCTGGTCGCGACGTCAGCGGGCGCGGCGTGCAGACCAACCTGTTGAAGTTGATGGAAGAAACCGAAGTGCCGGCGCGATCACAGAACGACATCGGCGGCCAAATCCAGGCAATGATGGACATGACGCAACGCGGAAAAAAGGCGGCTGCGTCGATCAACACAAAGCACATTTTATTTATTGTCAGCGGGGCGTTCGAGGGATTGGAAAAAATTGTCAACAAACGGCTGCGAGAAGCATCCATCGGCTTCGCAACTCCTGCCGCGAAAAGCGCAAACTCATCGCCGGCATTGGACCAGGCGCAAACGCGGGACTTCATCGAATTTGGTTTCGAGCCTGAATTCATCGGGCGACTGCCAGTCCGCGTTGTCTGCCGTCCGTTGGAGGTGGAGGATTTGTTTAATATTCTCAAAACGTCCGAGGGAAGCATTATCCGCCAATACGAACAGACGTTCAGCGCGTACGGGATCGAGGTGCTGTTTCGCGACGATGGGTTGCGGCGCATCGCCGAGCTGGCGGGCGAGGAATCGACGGGCGCGCGAGGGTTGATGACGATTTGCGAACGGGTGTTTCGGGATTTCAAATACGAACTGCCTTCCACGCGCGTGAAGAGGTTCGCGGTGACGCGTGAACTGGTCGATGATCCCGCGACCGAATTGAAAAAGCTCATGGCCGAACACGAACAGGAGGAACGCAGCGTGGCCCGCCAATTGGTCCACGACTACGCGGTTCGGTTCCGCGAACAATACAAGTTGGAAATCGCCTTTACCGACTCCGCCGCGGACCGGCTTGTGGCGATGGCGCTGGAGCAATCAGTTCCGGTGCGCGACCTCTGCGCGGCGCGTTTCAAGGATTATCAATTTGGCCTGAAATTGATCTGGCAGAATACAGGGCAGAAGCAATTTACAATTGACTTGGACTCTGTTGAAACGCCCGACAAAATTCTCAGCGATTGGGTGGTGAAAAGTTATCGACCAGTATAACAGCAACTTTAGAGTGTTCTAATCCGGTTGCCCATCAACAAGCTTGATTCTCATTGCGTTGCCGACTCTTGTATAATCGGCCATTTGGGCTGGAGGAACCGTCTGTCCGATCTCACCTTGCAACAACAAATAAACCATGGGGAACTGCCATTTCCAGCGCTCCACATGTCCGTCGGCAAAAGAGAGATTTGCGCCCTGGGTATGTCGATTTGAAGGCATGTCCCACCAAACGCCGTAGCCGTTGTTAGGCATCGGATATCCAAACTGGGCATCATAAATGGTGCCTTCGTTTTCATCGATAAACACGAAAAGGTTCGCAGGCGCTGGGTTCGTGATCGAGGCAATGGTCGAAAAGCATGGCTGAAATACATCCACTGGAGCGCCGCCAGGGTAACCAGCGGCTACCATATTTGGATTCGGCAACAAACCCAATCCATTCACCGATTGGCTCATATTATAACTGCGGGTCCTGGCCAGGGGGAGAGGATTGCCGGAAGCGTCCTGAGCTTGGGACATGTCTGAGGGGCAATGATAAATGCCAACTGAAGTGTCGTAGGGAAACAGAAGGCCCGACTGAATGCCAGCGGTGTTGGTATCGGTCAGCGGCCAACCCTGACACCATGAAGTTTTATTGTTCGGATCGATGCCTTGGATCCCTAACGAAGTAATGTCATCGTTCGGAGGGAAAATGTTGTGGTTATCGTCCGTGTACAGCTCCCAGCAAAGCTGCAATTGCTTCTGATTGCTCAGGCAGTTGATTTGCCGGCCTTGTTCCTTGGCCTTGGCCAGGCTGGGCAAAAGAAGCGAGGCAAGGATCGCGATGATGGCGATTACCACCAATAATTCGATCAAAGTAAACGCGCTCGACCACTGCCGATTCGAGTTCGGCAAACATCCCCTCCCTCGTCCGGAGTCGTGTCTCAGGCTTCGCATTAGCTCCTAAAGAGCTACTATTAGCGCACTTGGGGCATTTAGGCCAGCGCAAAAATCGTTGAAAGTCCTTCCGAAGGGAGGGCGGAGAACAAACTCCAGCATTTCCGTTCCTAATCTTAATCCTAATCTTAATCCCCCCTCCGCTAGGGATTAAGATTACGATTAAGATCAGGAAAGACTAAGAAAATACGCCTATCCTGATTTGGATGCGTAGTAAGCATCGACTTTTGCGGCAACATCCTTGAAGCCCATGTCGATCTGGTAGATTTCCTTGTATTGCTCGATGGCTTCCTCGGTTTTTCCCATTTTTTCGAGGACTGATCCGAGGGCGTAAATCAGGTCTTTTTTCTCCTCGTCAAAAACGAGTTTTTCCCTAAGCGCTTCCTTCAACTTCGCCGCCGCCATGTCGTTCATCCCTTTGCGGGTCAGGATTTGTCCCAAATAGCGCATGGATTGGAGGCGCTTGTTCGGATTCGCTTGCGCTTTCTGAAACTCAGACATCGCCTCGTTATTTTGGCCCAGTTCATAATAAAGCTGGCCAAGTTCAAAACGGATTCCCAAATCATTCGGATACCGCTCCGCACGCTGCTTGGTTTCCGCAAGGAGAAAGCTGGCGCGTTCGGCGGTGATTTGCTTCGATTTTTCCGCGCAATCAGGTGAGTTCGGGTCGATGTCGGCAAGCGCGGCGTCGAACTTCTTCATCGTTGTGTCAAGAATTGCCTTGCTGAGCGATGGGTCTGCGGAACCTTCCTGGGCAACGATGCGGTTGTAGGCTTCGAGGGCGCGATCGTAGTTTTTTTGTTGCGAGTAAAGTTCTGCGACGGAACGAAGCGCCTTGAGATTATTTGGCTCGTTCACCAATTGCGCCTCATACTGCTTGATCATTTTCAGAGCAAGGTCTTCGCTCTTGACCTGGCGATTGGACTGCTCCAGGGCGACGGATTCGTCCTTGTCCTTCAGAATATCGCGGTACGACCCCTTTCCGCCAGAAAGCGCCTCGTAGCCGCCTTCGTTCAGCGTTTTGCGGGCGGAAATGTCCTTGAGTTCCTCGGCGAGCTTCAGGTCATCCGGGTGCAGGCGCATCAATTCGGACAAAATCATCTCGGCCTTTTCGCCCTGGCCGGAAGCGGAGTAAGCGCGCGCGAGATTTTTCTGCGACTCTTCATCTTTCGGAGAATTCTTAACGACAATCATCAGGGAAAGCGCGGCGGTTTTTGGAAGATCGGCCGCCATCGCGGCATCGGCCAGAAGCTTGTGTCCGGCGGTGCTGGCGGAATCGCTGTTGAGGATTTGCTCGGCGGTCTTGAGCGCATCAAGCGGGTTCTTCATCAATTCGATCTGGCCCTTCGCCAGCAACGGCGATGAACCCGCGCCGCTGATCATCTTCTTGAAAAACCCAGTGCCGCCGCCGCTCTTCTTGGATTGGGCGACACGAAGCGCTTCGCGGCACTCGTAAAAACCGGGTTCCTGCGCCAGGACCGTGGTGAAAATGGCCACGGCGTAATCGTAATTCTGGCGGTCGAAAGCAGACTTCCCCTTCTCGTACTGTTCCCGAACCGGCCGAGGAACCTGAGTTAGCATCTTCTCTGGCATGATTCAAATAGTATGACCATCGCCGCAAAAATCCACAGGAAAGATTGATTCGAAAGTAAAATCAAATAACCGCCAGCACGATTTGTTAAAAGCTAATCGCCTGTTCCCAAACGGAAACTTTACTGGGTCGTCACAGATTCCCCGTTTTGAAGGTGTATGTCACCGGCGCAAGAGGAACGCCGTTCGCGCTTTGAAAATTGTTGTAACCCGGCGCGTTAAGGATCACTCGATACGTCATTCCTGGTTTAAGTTGGACAGGCAAAATCGCTGTCTTCTTGTCCTCCGTCCAGCGAGGCCGCTGTCCATCCGGAATCTTGGGAAAGTCATGGTCGTCGTCCCCGGCCTGACACCAGGAGAAGCCTCCCGCCATCGGTGTATCGAAAGTCACGCGCAATTCCGAGAGACCAACCGGGACATTTTCCGGTCCGTTTTCAGGGCTGAATCGAACCACGTGAGGTGTCAGCACTTTGGCTTTCAAAGCATCGCTCGCTCCGTGTGTCGTGAAATAAATGGCTGAAGGCAGCGCTGCCACGCCGGCGGCGCTCCGAAAATTTTGAAAGCTTTTGGAATTAATTCCCACGCGATAATAGCGGGCTTCATCAAGCGTTACGGGCAACACGCAAGTGCGTTTGTCGCGCCATTTGGCCTTTCTATTCGGAATACCGGGAAAATCCGGCCCGCCGCCAGTCCACGACATTCCGCGCCCCATATCCCGGTCAAAAGTCACGGTAATTTCCGTCAAAGATGGGTCAACATCCGTCGCTCCAACTTCTGGCGAAGTAGAAACGATGGCTGGCGGGGCCTGCGGATCAGTCGGTGCGGCGGATGGTTTTTCCGACTGTTGCGCATCGGTCAGCGTGACCAATCCAAGGACAATAAAGAGCAAAGCCGCCAGTGCGGAGGCGCGATTGGTTTTCTTGAAGTTCGCGATCATAACAATTCTCTCCTTCATTTGTTTTTTGTCTTCGGCGATCCCCGCCAGGCTCGGCGCTTTGACGGGATCGCAGAAATTCTCCAAAAGCTTCAGAATGGTGCGGCCATAGGTCTGATTGTCCGAGTCCGTCGAACGTGAGAGCGCCAGCGCGTCACACGCCAGCTCCCGATCCACACGAATCCGCGCGATGGCAACCCAGACCAGCGGATTGAACCAGTGCAAAACCTGCAACGCCGCCATCATCCATCCGACAAAAATATCGTGACGCTTGACATGGCCCAATTCGTGAAGAAAAACGTGGCAAAGTTCGTCGTCGGAAAAACCCTGCGTGAACCCCGGTGGCAACAAGAGTCGTGGCCGCAGAAAGCCAAACAAACATGGCCCGTCCACAGCATTTGTCTCCACGAGCGCGACTGGCGCACAGACATCCATTTGCTGCCTGCAATCCTCCAGCAGATTAAGAACGCGGCTGTCAATCAAAGAACGACTTGACGCGACGCGTTGCGAAAAGCGAAAATGCGTGACAACGAAGCATAAGGTCATTACGAGCGCTCCTGCTCCCCACGCAAACGCCAGATACGAAAACCTTTGGCGGAAGCCTTGCGGTGTTCCGCTTAAGTTTGAGTTGCCTTGAGCAAGCTCTTGTTTTGGATTGAATTTTCCAATTTCAGCCTCTTGTGAAGACGCCGAAGGAAGTTGCAAAGTGGCAACTTTCGTCGGATTCAAATAGCTGGACAGGTTAAACAGGCTGGCGTTCGAGGGTAAAGTTGCAGGCAAAACCAGCCGAACCGCCACCAACAACCAAAGTCCGTATCGCAATCGTGGACTCATGCGACGGCCAAAGATCCATTGGGCCGCCAGCACCACCAGAATGACGACCGCAGCCTGCCACGAAGCCTTAAAGAGGAGCGGCAGGAACGTGTCTTCGAGAAATTTTTGCATTTGCCTCCTTAATCATGGTTGTCCAACAGCTTTTTCAACTCCTTGATTTCCTCCCGCGAAAGCTTTTTGCGCGCAACGAAATGCGCCAGCATCGGCTGAAAGGAACCTCCAAACACCCGCTCAAGAAACGACTGGCTCGCAGCATCGGCGCATTCACTTTGCTGCACCAGTGGATGGTAAAGATAGGCGCGGCCCTCGATTTTGTAGCCGATGGCTTTCTTTTGGACCAACCGTGTAAGAAACGCTTTAACTGTTTTGGGATGCCAGGAGCCGACGCGATTAAGCGCGGCTATGATCTGGTTTGCGGAACAGGGCGACTGCTCCCACAAGACTTTCATTACCTCCCACTCGGTCTCAGAAATACGCGGAATTTTTTTCATTCTTTAATCGCAGGGATTACATTTGCAATCCACAAAGACTACAATTGTAATCTAATTTGTCAACGGATATTTTTTGCCAACTTGAGGGTTGGAGTCAGGTATGGCTGCGCATTTTCTCTTGCCAACGCCGAATGCCCGAGTTTCCTTGCACAGCGGTGCAAGAGTTGATTTCCAAAGCGGATGTGTTGATGGAAGCGCTGCCATATTTGCAGCAATATCGCGGCAAGACTTTCGTCATCAAGTACGGCGGCAGCTTCATGGATTCACCGGACGCCGCAACGCGCGAGGGCGTGGCGCGCGATGTGGTTTTTCTTGCAGCCGCGGGGATTCGGCCTGTTGTGGTTCATGGAGGCGGAAAGGCAATCACCCGCGCGATGGAAAAAGCCGGGTTGAAGGCCAATTTTATCCAGGGAATGCGCGTCACCGACGAGGCGACTGCGGATGTTGTCGAGCAGGTTTTGTCGCGCGAAATCAACCCTGAGATTGTCGCGACCATCGGACGATTCGGCGGACAGGCGCAAGGATTTGCGGGCACTTCGATTTTCAAAGCGCGAAAACTTTGGCTGGAGGCGAATGGACAAAATTTTGACGCAGGTTTCCTCGGTGAAGTGGTTTCGGTGAGCACGTGTGATTTATGGGAATATATGGATGCGGGACGGATTCCCGTTTGCAGCCCGACCGCGACTGGCGAGGACGGACACATTTACAATTGCAACGCAGATGTTGCTGCCGCGCAAATGGCGATTGCGCTCAAGGCCTGCCGGTTGATTTTTATGAGTGACGTCCCCGGCGTCATGCGCGACCCGAAGGACCCGGCGACAGTCATCTCACAATTGCGCGTGGCGGAAGTCGATGCACTGAAAAAGTCCGGTATTATTGACAAAGGAATGATACCAAAGACTGACAGCGCAGTGAAGGCGTTGCAATCCGGCGTGGACAAAGTGTCGTTCATCGATGGGCGAGTGCCGCATTCGATCCTGCTGGAAATTTTCACGAAGGAAGGCCTCGGGACCGAATTAATCCCGTGATCGTGATCGCGCGAATCGAAGCGCGTTGCCGATCACAATCAAGTCCGACACGCCCATCGCCGCCGCGCAAAGAATCGGACTCAGAAAACCAAACGCGGCAAGCGGAACCGACGCGGCGTTATAAAAAAATGCCCAAAACAAATTCTGCCGGATTGTCCGCAATGTCCTGCGCGCCAATTCCAACGCTTCGGGAACGGCTTTGATGCCGGAATTCAGCAGGATGATGTCAGCTGCTTCTCCGGCAATATCGCTGGCCTGGCTGACGGCGATTCCCAAATCAGCCTGTTCGAGGGCAGGGGCGTCGTTGATGCCGTCGCCGACGAACGCGACGCGCTCGCCTTTTCGTTGGAGGTCTTTAATCAGCTCTGCTTTTTGCTCCGGTCGAACTTCGGCGAAAACATTTTCGACGGCAATCCCTGCCTGCGCTGCGATGGCGTGAGCCATGCGAAGATTGTCGCCTGTCACAAGGTAAACCTTCAATCCGCTTCGTTTTATCCGCGCAATGGCTTCGCCAGCATCGGGCTTGATTGTGTCTTGCAACGCGATTAGCGCCGTCGCTCGCTGATCGACTGTCAAACCAAGAATGGTTGCGCCTGACGCGCTCCATTTTTCGATGAACGCCGCGTGATTCGTAAAATCAACGCCGAATTGCCGAAGCCACGCAAGCGAACCCAGCCGCGCTGAGCCAGCTTCGACGCCCGATCCTCGAACTTCGCGCCACCCGTCAACCGAAACTCGTTCGTTAGTCAACTTAGCTACGGCACGACTGAGCGGATGATTTGAACCCGCCGCCAACGATGCGGCCAACGCGAAGTCAGCTCCCTCAGTGGCGACAACGGCAGGCTTGCCGGAGGTCAAAGTGCCGGTTTTGTCGGCGAGAAGGGCAGTGATACGTCCGGCCTTTTCGAGCGCGATGCCGTCGCGAATTAAAATTCCACGTTTCGCGGCGGCGTTTGTTCCCGCCATGAATGCCACAGGCGTAGCCAGTCCCATTGCGCAGGGGCAGGCAACAATCAGCACCGCCACCGCGCTGAGAATTCCTGCGGCCAGCGGTGTCGTCGGCATATGCGGTTGCCAAAGATAACGGCCAAGCAAGGTCGCGACGCTGTGCGCGTGACTCGTCGCCAATCCCCACCAAAGCCCTGTCGCGATGGCGATGAGCAGGACGATCGGGACGAACACGTTGCTGACGCGATCAGCAAGCCGTTGGATGTCCGCCCGGCTGTTTTGCGCGCGCTGCACTGCGGCGATGATTCCGGCGATTGCGGTCGCTTCGCCAACAGCGGTCACAGTCATCACGATCTGACCGTCAACAATTGCCGTTCCCGCATAAAGCCGACTGCCGGTTTGCTTCTCTACGGGGAGAGATTCGCCCGTGAGCATCGCTTCATCGACGCTGGACTGGCCTTCGATCACAGAGCCGTCGGTCGGGACTCGATTGCCCGGTCGCAGGATCACCACATCGCCAGGTTTCAATTCAGCAACAGCAACATCCAACTCGATTCCATCGGAGCTGCGACACCGCGCTTGTTGCGGCGCGAGCGCGAACAAACCGCGCATTGATTTTTCCGCGAGGGCGGACGCGCGGCCTTCGAGCCAATGCCCGATACTGATCAACGTGATGATCGCCGCCGACTCCATGAAATAAAGTTCGACGCCCGCGTCACTGAAAAGCGCCCAAACGCTGTAACCAAAAGCGGCGGTTGAACCCAACGACACCAAGGTGTCCATGTTCGACGCACCCAATTTAAGTTGTCGCCACGCGCCGCGATAAAATCGCGCGCCGCAGACAACTTGCACGACGAGCGCAAGAGCAAAGGCGAACCACTGAAACCAGCGCTGCATCTCCCAATGGAAAAGCCATTCACCCGCCATGATCGGAACCGTGCAGGCAAGGCCAAGAACCACATTGAGCGTCCACCCGCTCAAAGGCGATTGAGGCGCGGGTTTCTCTGTATCAGCGGGTTTGGCGTCGTAACCAGCCGCGCTAATCGCCGCGGATAACGCAGGCACGTTCGGCGTCGCACCGGATTTCCACTGGACGTTAGCACGCCCCTGGTCCAAAGCGACCTCCGCGCGATCCACGCCAGGGACGTTTAGAAGCGCATCGGTCACGTGCCGCGCGCAGTTGGCGCAGCTCATTCCCGAGACGGCGAGTTGGCTTCGAGGTGCGTCTTGAATAGCAGGCCCCATAGCCTCAAGCTAAGCGCAAAGATCGGGTGAGCAACAAATTTTACCAAACCGGAGAGCAACGGGGCGAGCGGGTCGCGGACCTTTTTGGCGTGATCGCGAAGCGTTACGATCTGGTCAACGATCTCCAAAGCTTCGGGATGCATCGGCGCTGGAAAAAGTTATTGGTGACTATGGCCGGCGTGAAGAATGGGGAAAAAGCGCTGGATGTTTGTTGCGGAACAGGCGATATCGCCTTCGCGCTGGAACGGGCTGGCGCGGAAGTGTATGGTTTGGATTTCAGCCCAGAGATGCTGGCCGTCGCGGAAGAACGGAGCCGAGGAGGCGGTTCATCGGTTCGGCTTCAACAAGGCGACGCGATGAATCTTCCGTTCGCCGACGCGATGTTTGACACCGTAACGGTCGGCTACGGCTTGAGAAACCTGGCAAATTGGCAGCGCGGATTGGAAGAAATGCATCGCGTCACAAAGCCGGGCGGTCGCCTGCTGGTTCTCGATTTCGGCAAGCCGGATTTTTGGCCGTGGCGACAGATATTCTTCGGATACCTGCGTATTGTTGTGCCGGTTCTGGGACGCATCTTTTGCCATGATTCCGACACGCACGCCTACATTCTGGAATCGTTGACAGCATACCCAGCGCAACACGGCGTCGCAGCCAAGCTTAAGGGACTGCGCTGCTCTGACGTGGAAACCCGAAATTTGCTTGGCGGGGCGATGAGCATCCACTTCGCAAGGAAGAGTTCGTCAAAGGAATAAAACGCCCTGCCAAGCGCAAACTTGACAGCACTAATAGAAAGAATTAGCGTTCAGGCACAGCAACGAACGCGATCCTACGAAGTATGACACCAAGGCGTACAAATCGGGCATTTACGCTTACTGAACTTCTGGTGGCGATCTGTGTGATCGGCATTTTGGCCGGGTTAATCCTCACTGCGCTGTCAGCCGCCAAGGCCAGAGCACGTCAAGCCCTTTGCGCCCATAATGTCGGCCAACTCGGCCTTGCGTTGCAGGAATTCGTCGCTGACTACCATGTTTACCCTCGCGTGATAAGGAGCAGCCAAAGCGACTGGAGCACCGAGCACTCGTTAGACGGAGAGGGGCATTGGAAAAAGTGATGGTTCCTTCATATGATCCGCACAAGGCGCTGACGGCAAATCTTTGGGATTCAGGCGTTTGGCTTTGTCCTTCAGCGCCCCGCCCTTCGGATTGGCCCAAAGATTATGGTTATGATTCTTACGGCTACAATGCCCGCGGTCTGGGTGATCCTGATAAAATGCTGGGACTTTCAATGGCATGGAAAGAATCGGCGCTCGTCAACGAATCTGCGGTTACAAGTCTAAGCGATATGCTGGCTGTCGGCGACGCATTTCAAGGAGCGTTTGAAAACGGAATAATTATCGACGGTGGAGGTTTGAATCGGAGAAGCGGGCCGATCCCAACAGAGCAGATGTATGGCGGGTTGGTTGATGTGAACGAATCCACGAAGCGCGCATTTGCAAGGCATTCCGGCAACGCGAACATGGCCTTTTGCGATGGTCATGTTGCCGCTCTGACGCTCAATTCTTTGTTTGTTGACACATCGGACGCTTCGCTCGAACGCTGGAACCGAGACCACCAATCGCACCGCGATTTGTTATCAAATAAATGAGCTGACTTGAACGACAGCCGACCGCTCGTTCATGACGGACACAGGCCAGGGCAGACGCATTTAAATAGTTGTAAGTGTTTGGAAATCAATAAAGGTGCTTTTCGGGTTGCAACGGTTTTGGCAGGTGTTGTCATGAAAACAACTCCCTTCTCCTGGGGAATTGGTTCTAAAATTTAAGTGCGTCTGCCCTGGACACAGGCAATGGCTACTTGCGGATGGACAATTTAAAGTATAACTTCGCACTCAACGTAGCGGAATGAAAATCATTATTCAATTATCCAAAGAGGAAGAGGCCAAAGCCCTGCCAATTCTGCTGCGAACCTCTCCCGGAATGGTTTTATCAGAGCGGACTTACGTGCTCGGCGAGGAAGTTGTCGGGCGACTCCTCTCCGCTGGCATCCACTTTAATCAATTGAGCCGGGAAGCTCTGGCCCCATCGCTCGAGGAGGTTGCGGGTGAAAGAGTATGATGTTTTCATCCCGCTTTTTTACAACAATGGCAAAGCAATCGAGCCTTCGAAATTCCAAGTTCTCCAAAGTCGCCTTCTCGAGCGCTTTGATGGGCTGACTTATTTCCCGCAGCCAAATCACGGATTCTGGAAATTCGGCGATATTACTTATCGCGACGAAATTGTAATTTACCGCGTCATTAGTCAGAATGCCATTGCAGCCCGAAGGTACCTGAGTGAACTCAAGGAGCATCTAAAACGAGAGTTCGACCAGGTTGAAATCCTGATTATTGAACGCGAAGTCGGTTTGCTTTGAAGAATTCCTGCTGAGATCGCCCTGACTTCCTTCGCCGCCTTTCACAACTTTACTCCGGGCTTGACGAACGAAAATATGTCGTTCAAGCTGCGGCCAATCAGTAAAGTCTCAACCGAAGGAGCATAGCTTTGACGTCGATTAACATATGAATCCCATACCCAATCCCGGTTCCGGTACCCGCAACGTCCTCAACTCCGACGTGGACATCAAAGGCAATTTGAAGTTCGCCGGCGAACTGACTTTTGCGGGCCATCTTGAAGGCGAAGTCCACTCCGAAGGCGCGCTTCAGCTTGAAGACAAGGCAGTTGTGCGCGGCAATGTCAGCGTGAACTCCGTTGTGGTTCGCGGCAAAGTCAGCGGCAACCTTGCCGCCAAGGAAAGAATTGAGATCAAGGCGGTTGGTGAAGTGTTCGGGGACATTCGCGCCGCGAAACTGATCATTGATGAAGGAGCGACCTTCGTCGGCAAATGCGACGTAAACCCGAACAAGACTTTTCCAGCGCAATCGACGCCCCCGCCTCCGCTGCCGGGCGGCGCTCCCGCACCCAAGCCACCAGAGCCAGTGAATCCAATCAAGAAATGAGAACGCAAAATGAGCACAACGAACAATGATTCCAAAAACTTCCTCAATAGCGAAGTTGAGGTTAAAGGCACACTTCGGTTTGGCGGCGAATTGACTTTTGACGGCAAGTTGGAAGGCGATATCCAGTCCGATGGCACACTGCACTTGGGCGACAACGCCGCGATCAAGGGCAACATCAGCGCCAATTCCGTGGTCGTTCGCGGAAAGGTCAACGGCAACGTCACGGCGAAGGAAAAGATCGACATCAAGTCGAAGACCGAAATGTTCGGCGACATCCGCGCCGCCCGCCTCGTGATGGAGGAAGGGGTGACGTTTGTGGGCCAGACCGAAGTCAATCCCAACAAAGTTTCGCCCGCCGCGCCGCGCCCAGGAGAACCCGTAAAACCGGCTGCCACTCCGAAGCCAGCCGGAATCTGATCAGTGGCTTTCAAAGAGGATTCGGTTCCGGTGACCTGTCCCAAGTGCGGTCACGCGCAGCCGGTGCCCCGCACTGCCTACTCGGGCATGTGCAAAAAGTGTGGCGCGCATTTCCGCGTCGCCGAGACCTTGAAGCCGGCTGCAAAGCCGGCAACGCCCTCGTTCGAAACAAAACGGATCATTTGTTTTCAGTGCGGCACGGCATTGGATGTCTCGGTGAAGGCGGAATCGACCATTTGCAAACGGTGCAGCAGCCACGTCGATCTGACAGATTATCAAATTACCTCGACGATTTCCAAAAATTTTCGGACGCATGGCCGCCTCGTCATCGAGGAAAAAGGTTACGTGCTCAACACCGAAGCCTTGATCGGAGACGGTGTCATCAAGGGAAAGCTGATTGGAAAATTGGTGGCCCGCCGTACACTCGAAATCCATACCTCCGCGCGAATCACTGGGACATTTACAGCGGAACAGCTTATTGTGCCTGCCGGAAACCATTTTCGCTGGCATGACGTGTTGAGCATCGGCGGCGCGGAGATCGGAGGGGAATTGGCGGCGGATATCAAGAGCGAAGGGACGATTCGCCTGAAATCAACGGCGCGCCTTTTTGGCAATGTTCAGGCGGGGAATTTTGTCGTTGAGAGCGGGGCGGTATTCGTGGGGGCCGCAAAGATTGGCAAACATTGACGATAGGAATGTGTCACTTTTATGATAAATTGCCCGTGAGCCTTATGAATCGCAAAGAAAAGAGGGCTTCGCCAAGGTTGAAATTCCTGCTGTTTTACTTGTGGATTGTTTCTGTTTCGACGGCTCAAGCGCAATTAACTTACGCCACCAATAACGGCGCGATCACGGTCACCGGCTTCACGGGAACGGCTGGTTCCGTGACAATTCCGGGCACAGTGAATGGACTTCCTGTTACGATGATCGGTCAGCAGGCATTCTACGGGCAATCCAATTTGACCAGTGTTACGATACCGAACAGCGTCATTGAAATTGGAGAAAATGCGTTCGCGGTCTGCTCCAGTCTGGCGAACGTCATAATTCCGACCAGTGTGGCCAGCATTGATGAGGACGCATTTGCGCAATGTTCCGGTTTGATTGACGTTTCATTGACCAATGGTCTTGAAAACATTGGCATCGGCGCATTTTCCGGTTGCGCGTCGCTGCCCGGCATTACGATCCCAGGCACGGTGACCAATATCGGGCTGGAAACTTTTTTGAACTGCGCCAGCCTGGCTTCGATTTTTGTCAAATCTAATAATTTGTTTTACAGCAGCGCGAATGGCGTTCTTTTTGATAAGAATCGAAAAACGCTCATGGCATTTCCACCGGACGTCGGCGGAAGTTACGCGATCCCAGCCAGCGTGGCCGATATTGAACCTTACTCTTTCTTCGGCTGCGCGAAGTTGGCATCCGTCACGATTCCTGCCACCGTGACGAACATCGCCGATTTCGCATTCTACAACTGCCCTGACCTGACTGGTATTTTTTTCGCTGGAAATCCTCCCTCGCTCGGCAGCGATGTTTTTCTTTCCGATACCGCGACAATCTATCATCTGCCGGGCGCAAGCGGATGGGGCTCTCCATTCGGGGGCCTGAAGGCGGTGTTGTGGAATCCTTCGATCTCGCCAAGCAGCGCGCAATTAGGCGCCACAAACAACCAATTGGCGTTCGATGTGACTGGCACGGCGAATATCCCGATTGTTGTTGAAACAGGCGCTGATTTGGGTGGAACCGTTTGGGTGCCGCTCCAGTCTGTGACTTTGACCAACGGGATTTTGCATTTCAGCCAGCCAATCCAAAAAAGCGTCCCATCGCGCTTTTTCCGCATTCGCTCTCCTTAGTAATTTTTGTTCCTACTCCGCGGCGAAGAGCGCGTTGGCAAATTGCTTGGCGTCGAAGGGCTGAAGGTCGTCGGGCTTTTCGCCAAGTCCAATAAATTTGACAGGTAATCCCAGCTCGCGCTGAATCGCAACCACCATGCCGCCTTTGCTGGTGCCGTCGAGCTTCGTAACAACCAAGCCCGTCAGAGTCACAGCCTTGTTAAACTCGCGCGCCTGGTTCAGCGCGTTCATTCCGGTCGTGGCGTCAAGCACCAGAAGCGTTTCGTGGGGCGCGCCCTGCAATTTCTTTTGCATGACGCGATGAACCTTTTGCAATTCCTGCATCAGATTATGCTTGGTGTGAAGCCGCCCGGCAGTGTCAATAAAAAGAAAATCAGCATTGCGCGCCTGCGCCGCGGCAATCGCATCGTGGGCCACCGATGCAGGATCAGCCCCACTTGCGCCGGCGACAACTTGCACGTTCAGCCGCTGGCCCCAGAGTTTAAGTTGTTCCACAGCGGCGGCGCGAAAGGTATCACACGCCGCAAGCACCGCCGTCTGCCGCTTGCCTTGAATCAAGTGGGCCAATTTGGCGGCAGTCGTGGTTTTGCCGGTGCCGTTGACGCCAATAAGTGAGACGACCGTCAATCCTTCGGGCTGTTTTTTTAATTCGCCGCCCGCAGTTGATGTCAAACTTTTTTCAACCTCGGCCCGCGCAATGTCAAAAACGTCCAGACCCGCGCGGCCCTGGGTTTCAAACGCCTTTTTGACAGAAGCAACAATTTGCGCCGTCATCGACATTCCCAGATCGGCGGCGATCAACGCAGCTTCAAGCTCCTCAATGCCGCCGGAGGTCAGCCGGGGCGACGCGGTGACGATGCGTTTGATTTCATGGGCCAGCTTGTTGTGAGTCTTGAGGAGGCCCTCTTTGAACTTTTGAAATAAACCCATTTTGAAATTTCTAAATTGGATCGACGCGATTGAACAGTGGGGAAATGAAGAGTTCGCACAGAGGCGCAGAGGTGAGAAGGAAAAGCTCTTTTTCTCTGCGCCCTGTGCGCCTCTGCGCGAGAAAATCTTTCCGAATTGTCTGCGCCGCCGAAGATGCTAATAAACGGCATGAGTTGCATCGCATTGCCTCGGTCGTAAATTCCAAGTCGAGCTTCATTCCATGATTACGGCTTGGGGACTCGGGTGAGATTTTGGTGGGCATCCTTTAGCTTTTCGAAATAATACGCGGACAGCTTCACCGTCCCAATCAGCGGCTTTCCTTTGCTGAAACCGTGGCAGTCCGAGCCGCCAGTGACCGTCAGGTTAAGGCGTCCAGCCATCGCCAAGTAATGTTCTGACTGGCGCGGCGTATGTCTTGTGTGAAAGCATTCCAAGCCGTTCAACCCAAGCCGCCCCAATTCCGGGATGACCTCGTCATTATGGTTCAAGCCCGGATGAGCCAGCACTGCGAATCCGCCCGCCTGATGAATCAATGAAATCGCGTCCACGGCAGAAATTTTGTATTTCGGAACCCAAGCGGGTCGCCCTTTTTTCAGGAAGCGCTCGAAAGCTTCATCAAGCGTGCCGCAAAACCCCTCCTGCACCATCGCGCGCGCGACGTGAGGTCGTCCCGGCGAACGGCAATTGGCCAGTTCAAAAACGGTTTCGGCGCGGAGAGGAATGTTCAGCCTGTTGAGCCTCGCGGCCATTTCGCGCACCCGGTCCTGGCGGACGGTTTGGAATTTCTTGATTTCCGCGAGCAACACAGGATGATGAATATCGAGAAAATATCCAAGGAGATGAACTTCCCCCCCTTCATGCTCGGCGGTCAATTCCGTGCCGGAAATAAATTCGATGTTGAGCGGCTTGCAGGCAAGGGCCATGGGTTCGCAACCTTCGACAGTGTCATGGTCCGTGAGCGCCATCGCGAGCAAACCAGCCTGGCCGCCTCGAGCCGCCAATTCCTCCGGCGTAAAAGTGCCATCGGAAAAAAGCGTGTGCATATGAAGGTCGGCAACGCCGTCTCCGTTGGTGGCGGGCAGCGCGCTCATTTGCCTACACGGTCGGAGCGCTTCAATTCTCCTTTGACTTTGTCGAGGATGCCATTGACGAATTTTCCGCTGTCCTGCGTGGAAAATTTTTTCGCGATATCGACGGCTTCATTAATGCTGACCACCGGCGGGATGTCGTCGCGATGGAGCATTTCGTAAATCGCCATCCGCAAAATATTACGATCGACTGCGGCCATTCTGCGAAGATCCCAGTTTTGGGCGTATTCGTTGATCTTGGCGTCCAGCTCGGGGACGCAACTCAGCACGCCGCGAATCAGTTTGTCCGCAAAAATTCGGAGGGCCAGCTCTTCTGTGGTGGGCGGAGGCAGCACAACCTCCTGACCCCAGTTGGCCGGGCCTTTTTCACCGGCAATGGCTTCGGCGCTTTGGGAATTCCAGAAATGGGCGAGCGCTTCCTCCAGGTTTTCCGGAGGATTCAGGTCGTGCTGAAATAAAAACTGCACGGCCCTCTCTCGAGCTTCGCGACGCTGACCCATGCTCCCATCATGGGCCGAATATGGGGAAATTAAAGGTAAATAATTTGCCACAGGTAAATTTGCTTCCATCGGTATCCATGTGGCGGGAGGAAAGATATCAGGATTTTCCTACGGTGGGTTATTCGTTGACACGGCGGAATGGATTCAACGTTGCGGAGCGGGGGATGCGGTGTGGCTTGACGGGGGGTGTTGGAGTTTTGCAGTATTTTGGCGGGCCGGATCGGCCCGGTATATGAACCTCGACGAAACTTACTCTAAACTGACTATCAAGACGGACGCCAAGCTCGCGCTAGTCGTCATGGACGGGTTGGGCGACATCGCCACCCGCGAAAATAATTTTTTGACGCCGTTGGAAGCTGCGAAGACGCCAAACCTCGACGCGCTGGCGAAGGTCGGGGCGCAGGGGCGGATGATCCCTGTTGCGCCGGGTATTACGCCGGGGAGCGGGCCGGGGCATTTGGGTCTGTTTGGGTATGATCCGCTGGAATTTCAGGTGGGGCGCGGCGTGATTGAGACGCTGGGGTTGGGGCTGGAATTGAAGGCGGGGGACGTGGCGGCGCGGGCGAATTTTTGCACGCTCGACGCCAAGGGGATCGTGACGGACCGGCGCGCGGGGAGAATTGAAACGAAGATTACGGAGGAATTGTGCGCGTTGCTGTCAAGCAAGATTAAGAAGATTGAGGACGCCGAGGTGTTGATCAAGCCGGGCAAGGGGCATCGGTTTGTGGTGGTGTTTCGCGGGAAAGGTTTGGAAGGGCCGCTGACCGACGCTGATCCGAACCGCGAAGGGCTGGCGATTCCGACGGTGCATCCGACCGATCCAGAATCCGAGAAGCAAAAGAAGGCGGCGGGGTTGATCGCGCAATTTTACAAGAAGGCGCTGCCGTTGCTCTCGGCGAAGAAGCCGGCGAATGGTTTCCTGCTGCGGGGCATCGCGCATCAGCCGCACATTCCGACAATCGAGGAGCGTTATGGGCTTCACGCGGCGTGCCTGGCGGTTTACCCGATGTATAAGGGGCTGGCGCAATTGGTGGGGATGAAGAAAATCGAGGGGCCGCAAACCATCGCGGAGCAATTCGAGCGTTATGCGGCTGAGTATGCGAACTTCAATTACTTTTTCATCCATTACAAATACACGGACATGTACGGCGAGGACGGGAATTTTGAGGCGAAGAAAAAGGCCATCGAGGATTTTGACGCGGCGCTGCCGATTTTGTTGAAGAAGAAGCCGGACGTGCTGGCGATCACCGGCGATCACTCCACGCCGTGCCCGGTCAAGGGCCATTCATGGCATCCGCAACCGGTGCTGCTCGTCTCTGATTTGAGCGGCTGGGACAAGCTGGATCGTTTCACGGAAACGGGCGCGAACATTGGGTCGCTAGGCATTTTTGAATCCAAGTATCTGATGCGCCTGATGCAAGCCAACGCCCGCATGTTCGACAAATTCGGCGCATGAGGGCTTTCGCAGTGCAATCTCCTGAAATGGGAATTTCTCCTGTGCAAAAGCATCATATGGCCGCCTTGGATAATTCTTAGGCTTATAGGGCTTTCAGAATCTACATCAGGTTTAGAGCAATTAAAGAAATTCTGTGGCCGTTTGAATCTAATGAAAAAGAGCGGTCTTTTTGAGTTCTGGCGGCGTTTCGGCTCCATCGCAGATCACTTTGGATATGCTCTGTCGCCAAAGCCTTGCCAGAACTCAAAAATCCTCGCTTCAAACGGCCACAGAATTTCTTTAATTGCTCTA
>DASXZW010000021.1:0-40772 GCA_036501665.1 Verrucomicrobiia bacterium | reverse complement strand
GAAGTCGAACGCCTCTTTCGCCGTCTGAAAGGCTTCCGCCGCGTCTTTTCCCGTTTTGACAAGCTGGACGTGATGTTCGCCGCCTTTGTGCTTTTCGCCCTGATCGTGGAAGCATTGCGCATTAGTGTTAACAGGCCCTAGCATGAAAACATCTGAACCGTCGATAGCTCAGGAAGTGGACGATACGCTTTTGGCTGAATTTGGGATGTTTACCAGCTTGCCTACTGGATTTCGCATTCTCAATTATAGCAAAACCAAGGAAAAAGCCGACGCTTTTAAGATTAGATTTAAGGAAGCCTGCAAGGCGGCAGGACTGAAGAAACTGAATAAAGTAGAGAATCAACGCCGTCAAATCGAACGTCGGATCGATAAATTCTTCGATAAGGTCGGCGCTTAAGTGTCCTTTTGGAATAACGCGAAGTGCAACCAATTATATGTCAAACGATGCTGGGCAATGATTCGATTAGTTGACCTCAATGTCTTGCGAAAACCGGCATTCCTGACTACTTTACCACTGTGAAAACAATACGCTCTCTTAAGTTGATTCTCCCCGGTTTGGCGGTTCTTGCCCTGTGCGGTTGCGGGCCGGGGTACACTTTTTCGCCTTATGTCGGCGACCAGCAAAATTGGACGACGGGCGCTGGCGGCTACGTCAAGATGGTCGATAAAGCTTCCCTTTACGCCCCGGGCCAATATCCGACGCGGCCTTACATGATCATCGGCGCGGTGACGACGGACAGCGAAGGGAATGTCGCCAAGGCTGTTCGCGAACAACATGCCGACGCGGCGTTGATTTCCAACGAATCCACAGTCCACAACGGAAATGTGGCCGTTGTGACGGGAGGCGTGTTTTGGTCCGAACCGTTGCGCAAAACGGTTATTACCGCCAATTTGATTCGATTCCGGTAAGAGCGGGAATTACAAACTTTTGAAGCTTACCGGGGTTGCCTGGGCGGGGCCTTGTTTCATCACGGGAACCGATTGAAGGTTTTCGTGGTCCGAGGCAGGATTGAGTGTAGGAAGTTCTTCCAAGTCGCGCACCGCCACGAGCTTTTTCAACGCTTCGCTCAAGCCACCCTGCGCATTTGCGACGAACTGGCTGCTCACGATGGAATTGCTGACGCACGTTGCATCGTTCACAAGAAATGCCCGGCCACCGCAATTGGTCACCAGAAGCTTTTCAAATGAATTTCCGACGCATTCTGAACCGGGCATTGGGTGATTGCCTTCAACGGTTTGCGCCATGAAAACTCCGTGGTGCCGGCTCTTGTTAATTTTCATCCCGGCGAAGGTGTTGTTTTTCGATTGGCGCATGAAGACCCCCAAATCATTGTCGCTGAGGATTGCGCCATCGACGATGTTGTGGTTGAAGTCAAGGTCCAATGAAATGCCCGCGCCAAGGTTGTCGTGCAGATTCAAATTGCTGAAATGACTGTCCTCCGTGGAATAGCAGGCCAGGCCGTCGAATTGATTTCCGAATGAGGTAAAATCGCTGACAGTCAGGCGTCTCGTTCGCGCTGTGGAGACTAGGCCGCCTGAGCGGCATCGGCAGCAAACTACGTGAGCGACATTCGCGCCATCGACATTCCAAACATCAATCCCATTGTTGTAAAGGCAACCTTCGGGAAAGGCGCGCCACATTTCTACAGGCTGATTCTTGCGATTTCCGTCGATCAACAAATCAGAAACGGCCAAACCCGTTACAGGCCCGCTGGCGCGGACGACTGGGGAACCCAAAACCACGACCGGGCAATTGGCTTTGTCCGCCAAATAAAGAACTGTTTTCTGGCCTGCTCCGTGCAACATCTGGCCGTCGCGTTGCAAAATGATCGGCTGATGAACGACGTAAGTTCCTTCACCCAAATCAACTTCGCCCCCTTTGCTGAGGCTGTCCAAGGCCTTTTGGATTCCATCTCCTCCCGCTGCGGGGGGAACACTTACAACGGTTGTCGTTGCAAAGGCAACGGAAGGAATGAGGCAAGCAAGAATCAACGCGCTCAGAAACTTTCTGAGACTTCTGGCATATGCTTTTGATTTAAGGCTCACAACAATTAGACGTTGGAAACTGGGTTTTTTATTCACGTTGGCTCGACGAATTTGCATTAAAACGGCTCTAAAGTCGGGTCAGGGAATGTACGGTAAACGCTATAAGGTTCTGTTGCTGCATCACACCGTATTCCTCCACCACAGTTGGATGAAGGCGGGTCCAAGAATATTCACGTTCGCGTCACTTTTTTGCCCTTTAATTGGCACTTCTGCGCAAAAGAGATTTGATTTTCGTCATTGCCCATTTGGCGGAAGGATTTTATACAGATTGGCCGGTTTCGGTGTCTGAACAGGTGGAAAGGTTTCGGATGCCGAAGAATGCGACAAAAATAATGAATCCTAAGTCTCGACCGCCCCAAGGCGCGCCAGCGGCACCTGCCGTCTCCGCGGCCAAAAATATTCCGCCTCCTCCGCCGCCTCCTGCCCCGATCCAGCCGCTGTTCCGGCGAATCGATTGGCTGACTTTGGCGATTACCGGGATCATCGTTTGGGTGGTTTATTTCATGTGTCTGGCGCCCGAGGTGACGCTCGAAGACTCTGGGGAATTGACAACGGCCTCGTATTACGCGGGCATCCCGCACCCGCCCGGATATCCGTTTTGGACGATTTACACATGGTTCTGGACGGTCATGGTTCCCTTCAAAAACATCGCATGGCGGGTGGCCCTGGCCGAAGCCAGCACGGCCGCAATGGGTTGCGCGGTCCTGGCGTTCATGGTTTCGCGCGGAAGCAGCATGTTGATGGAAAGCATTGAGGAATTGAAGTCGATGCGCGGCAAATGGGAGAACGCCATTTGCATGGTTTGCGGTGCGACGGCGGGTTTGATGCTGGCGTTCGGCAGCTCGATGTGGAAGGAGTCCGTTGTCATCAACCGTATTTCGCTGTTCGGCGTGCCGTGGCTCATGATCGTCTTGCTTTGTCTGATGCGCTGGAACTATGCGCCGCGACAGAGATTTTATCTTTATGCCGGAATGTTTTTCTTCGGTCTATGCGCGACCATTCACCAAACCCTGACGCTCGCCGCGCTGGGCGTTGAAATCGGTATTGCCGCCCGCGATGCCAAGTTGGGCCGCGATTTGTTTTTCGGAAATACGCTGTTCTTCTTTGCCGGAATTATCGCTAAAGGCCGTCACATGGCGGGCTTCTTCGATTCGACCAATTCAATGGTCTTTACGATTTTTGTGGCAATCGGCCTCGGTTCAATCATTGCCTGCGCGTACCTCACGGTGAAGACCAGCGGGTTGATGAGCGAATGGAAATCAGCCTTTATTATCTTATGCGCCAGTATAGGTGGGTTGAGTTTTTATTTCTATGAAGCGATTTCGGGAATGACCAATCCGCCGATGGAATGGGGTTATCCTCGGACCGTCGAAGGTTTCTGGCACGCGATCAGCCGGGGCCAATACGACAAGCTGAACCCGACCGACATCTTCCACAATTTCCGACAGTTCCTCCAGGAACTCAGCATGTTGGTGTCGGGCATGGCGCACGCCTTTAGCTGGGTGGCGATGTTTTTTGCGATTCTCCCGTTCCTGTTCATTTTCAAAATGCAAAAGCGCGAACGGGCCTGGTTGGTTACGATTGGCGCGATTTATCCGTTCCTTGGCGTGCTTCTGGCGATCTTTCTCAATCCTTCGCCGGACCGCCAGATGACCGAGCTTGTTAAAGTCTTTTTCATCGCTTCCCACGCGATCGTTGCCCTTTTAATTGGGTATGGAATGGCGCTCACGGCGGCTTACATGGCGACCAATTACCTGAAATTCCGGGTGTGGGGATTGTTTGGCGCCGGGATTGCGGTGGTGGTGGCGCTGGCCGCTCTCAAGAGTCTGACTGGGGAGCATTATTTTGGTCTCGACGGCGAAGTTTCGGTGGGGTCGTTGCCGCATTGGGTCGCGCAAGCGTTCGCCCCCAATCAATACGGCTTGCCGGTGATTGCGGCTTTGATGCTGGTTGTGATGACGATTGTCTTTGGCCTTGCGGTTCTGGTGTACAAGCAACGCGCGCCGCTTGGGGTTGCGTTGGGGCTTTTCAGCGCGATGCCGATTTACTCTGTGATGACCCATTGGTTCACCAGCGAGCAGCACAATCACTGGTTTGGATATTGGTTCGGGCACGATATGTTTACGCCGCCGTTTGTCGGGCCGGATGGGAAACTTACCTATGACGCGAAGCTTCGCGATGCCGCCGCCAAAGGGCCGAAGGGAACAATGGTTTACCCGGAAATGGCGCAGGATGCTGTTCTTTTCGGAGGAACCGACCCGGGCCGATTCTGTCCGACTTACACAATCTTCTGCGAAAGTTTTATCCCGCACGATTGCCAGCCTGAGCAGGACCAGCATTACGACCGGCGCGATGTTTATATCATCACACAAAACGCGCTCGCCGATAACACGTACCTGGATTACATACGCGCCCAATACGACCGGAGCACACAAATTGATCCGCCGTTTTTCCAGAATTTTCTTTCCGGCTCGCTGCCAAGCATTTTTCACGGGCAGATGCGGATATTTGCTTTTCTTGACGACATTTTTGAGGGAAATGGCGCCCGGGTGGAAAAAAAGCGCCGCACCAGCACCTCCTGGTTTACGCCAGAACAGATTACCGATCCCAAAGCTCTCGCCACAAGCCTGCGCAAGAGCGATCATCAGACGCCGCTCTCTTCCTACATTTACGGGAAACTCAGTCCTGACACGCAGCGATTGGTTGATTCCGGCTCGGATGAAAACGCGTTGCGCAAGTCTCTTTCACAAGACCTGAACACCATTATCGGCGGCGATAATATTTACGCCTCGAACCGGTTCCAGGATGTGAAGCTACCGATCTTGATCGAGAAAGCCGCTTCTGGTCCTGGTTTGTTGACGAACAATATCATTCGCCTCAACCGCCGCATGTTGGAAGAAGCTTATCCTGGCGAAATCACAAAGAGTTTGGGCGGCGTTTATCCCGACACGGAAATCATCACCCCCAGCCCGGATGATTCGGCGCAATGTTTCAACGACTATCTTTACGACGCCCAACGCCGACTCCAGCACGACACGGAATTTCCCAACGAACCCAAACAACTCAAGCCGAACGAAGACGTTCATTTTGAAGGCGGGCGGGTGTCGGTTTCCGGGCAGGTCGCCGTCATGGCGATCAACGGGTTGCTGACAAAGGTTATTTTTGACAAAAATCCAGACCATGAATTTTACGAGGAGGAAAGTTTTCCGCTGGATTGGATGTATCCGTATCTGACTCCCTTCGGTGTCATCATGAAGATCAATCGGCATCAGGTCCCGGAATTGACGCAGGAGATGGTGGACAAAGACCACGCATTTTGGAGCGAATATTCCAGCCGGTTGATCGGCAATTGGATCACGTATGACACCAGCGTCAAACAGGTTTGCGATTGGGCGGATCAGGTCTATTTGCGGCACGATTTCACTGGTTTCACCGGCGATCCTAAATTCATCCGCGACGACGACGCGCAAAAGGCATTTTCCAAATTGCGCAGTTCCATCGCGGCCAGCATTTATCAATGGCGTTCGCGCCTGCAAAACTCGCACATTCCCGCCGAGCGCGCGCGTGTGACCAAGGAGGCGGAATTTGCCTTCAAGCAGGCTTTTGCGTTTTGTCCCTATAGTCCCGAGGCGGTCTTCCATTTTATGGATTTGCTTTTGACACAAAACCGTATTGACGAAGCGATTCGGGTGCTTCAGACCTGCCACAAGCTCGATCCTTACAATGGCCAGATCAGCGATTGGATCGACCAATTGAGCCATTCCAGGCCCAATTCCGCATCCGACCAGATCAAGGCGGCGTTCGGACAAATTGCCAAGGCCATCGAAGGCGGGCAAACCAATGCGGCTTTGCAAATGCTTGATACCGTCGTGAATTATGCCGGCTCGGACCCGGTAACTATTATCAGCGCGGCTGATATGTATATGCGCCTGGGCAGCGCGAAGTCCGTGCAATTGATGGACCGCATCCTTGCCAGCACCAATGAAGACCCGAATGTCCTCATGGGATTGGCGAATGGGTATCTCCGTCTTGGAGACATGGCAAAGAGCGAACAGGTTGTGGAAAGATTATCGAAGGCGATGCCGGAAAACTCCGAACCGCTCTACAATCTGGCCGCGATCCAGTTGCACCGCGGGAAAAAGGCGGAGGCCATTGAGTCGCTAAAAAAATGCTTGACTATCAATGCCGCTGAAATTGCCAAAGAACCGAAAATGATCAATTTGCGGCAGCACTTGTTCGAGGATCAAAACTTCGCGCAATTAAGGCAGACGCCGGAATTCATCGCGGCCTTTGGCAAAAAGCCGTAATTGCGTTATTGAAGATTCGTGAATCGCCGCCATTTTCGGCTTTCTGAAAATGGCAGGGTCTGCTACAACCAGTCCCGTGCCACCTCGAATTTTTCAATTTCTTGTAATCGTTTTTGCGTCTGCGTCTCAGGCGTTCGCCGCTGTTCAAACGCTTGACACGCCGCGTGATTTTCCACAGATCAACACGGAAGCCCAATGGCAAAACCGGCGCGCGGTCATTCGCCAGCAGGTTTTGGTCAGCGCCGGTCTCTGGCCAATGCCGGAGAAGACGCCGCTGAACGAAAAGATTTTCGGAAAAATCGAGCGAGACGGTTACAGCGTGGAAAAGGTCTATTTCCAGAGCTTCCCCGGCTTTTACATGGGCGGCAATCTGTATCGTCCTTTGGGCCGAGGCAACGGGCCGTTCCCCGCGATTCTCAACGCTCACGGACACTGGGAGCATGGGCGTCTTGAGGACACGGTGCTTTGCAGCGGTCCTGGTCGCTGCATCAATTTTGCCAAGCAGGGGATGATTGCGTTCGACTACGATATGATTGGTTATAACGACACGCATTTTCCTGAATCCTCCCAGGATGTTGCAGTTGCGCATCATTCCTTTGGCACAAACCATCCTGAGAACTTTCTCTGGAGTATTTCGCTCATGGGTTTGCAGACCTGGGACAGCGTCCGGGCTCTCGATTTCCTGGAATCGCTGCCTGATGTTGACAAGAGCCGCATTGCGGCCACCGGCGCTTCCGGCGGCGGCACGCAAACATTTATCCTTGGGGCGATTGACGACCGCCTGGCCGCGCAGGCGCCGGTCGTCATGGTGAGCCATACGATGCAGGGCGGTTGCCTGTGCGAAAATATGCCTGGTTTGCGCGTCAAATTCTCCAACATGGAAATCGCCGCCGCTGCCGCGCCCCGGCCGCAAATCCTCGTCTCCGACACGCGAGATTGGACCAAGACGACGCTTGAAATGGAGGCTCCTGCCATCGAAGGGATTTACAAATTATTCAACGCGCCGGAAAAGCTGCGCGCCGTGCGTTTCGACTTTGAGCATAATTACAATCAAACCAGCCGCGAGGCAGTCTATCAATGGTTTGACAAATGGCTTCTTAACGCGCCTGACCAACCGGTTGCCGAAGTGCCGTTTCACAAGGAAATCGATGCTGATCTGAGAGCATTTCCCGATGGGAAATTGCCATCGGACGCGGTCAGTGAAGACCAGCTTGTCAATTATATCGTACAGATACACAAGCAACGTCTCGAAACCATGTTGGACTTGGGCAAACAGAAATATGCGAAATACGTGGCGGCCATGATGCCGGCCTGGGAGCGGACGATCCAACTTGATTCCTCGATTGATCAGGACCGATCTGTCGCCACTTCTGGCGCGCAACAATCGGGATTTGCTTCTGATCAACTGGAGATCACGCGCGCCGGGGAAACTGAACCGCTCAAAGCCCCGCGTTTTTCACCCGCCAAAAACCGCTCTTCGGGCTTGCCAACAATAGTTATTCTGTCGCATCCGGATGGGGCATCGGCGCTCGTCGGAGGGGACGGCTCTCCAGCCGGTATCGCGCGCCGCTTTCTGGACAGCGGAATGGCTGTTGTCGTTTGTCCCGATTCCAGCAAAGCTGCCGATCCAGATCAGACATCCGTTTTGTTCACTGCGTATAACCGGACGCGATTGCAGGAACGGGTCCGTGACCTGACTTCAGTCTGCCTTGCTGTCAAAAAGACTTATGATGACAAATGTCACATTGTCCTTTGCGGGTTTGGTTCATGTGGATTTTCTGCGATGCTGGCCGCTCCGCTGGCGAACGCGGTGGTCGCTGATTGCAACCAGGTGAACACGTCCGACGATCACGCGCTCATGGCGCCGGATTTGTTTTGTCCGGGAATTCGTAATATTGACACATTTGAAGGCGCGTTGGGACTGGTTGCCGGGAATCCGGTGTTGCTGCATAATGCGGCGGCCGGATTTTCTTCGAACCATCTGCGGTCTTGTTATCAGATGCAACATGCGGAAAAGAATCTGAAGATCGAGTCAAGCCGCGCCACTGATGACGATATCGTTTCATGGGCGAAAAAGCTGCGTTTTGCCAAGGATTGAAGTGCCACGCAAGGCACAAGCGAACGTCTATTTGCGTTTGCTCGAATCTCCGCGACTAAAACTGGCAGCGCTGAACTGTTTCAATTCTAACCCCGTCATGAAAACTGCGATGAACAGGAGAATCCCGCCGATCGGAACCAGCAGAATTCCCAAGCCAGGATCGCCCGCGTAAATAAAGACTCCTCCAAGAAAAAATCCGGCGGGCATCAGAACGGTGGCGCCGAGCAACGCGGATGAAGCGAATCGTTTGCGCGAGTCGGCCCAGGAAGGAACCCCGCGCAAGGTTGAGGCGAACGCGAGATTTACGAGGCCAAGCAACGTTCCGTGGGCGTGCGCCAGCGTCCACATGAGACGGCGGGTTTCGTTGGAGACTTTCAGATATGCCCCGACTTTGAATCCGTGCAGCGATTCCAGCACAAGGCCGGCAGTCAAGAAGACCAACAGAGACCACCAACCCCATTGAAGGTGGCGCGCAATCAGGGCGTCCGAGGACGAGGGCAGGGGAGCAGTCGATGTGACGGCGGACGGCGGACTTACATTCGATGCAGACGCAGAGGTCTCGGTTGATGCGCGTTTTGGGGAGGGTTTCATTCAAGTAATTCGACAATCCGGTCATTTCGCGCTTGCAGAAGATCGTGCAGCAAGTCACGGCGAAGGACACCGTTGGTTTCGATTAGCAAATAGGGATTGGGCTCAGGTTTTGCGGTTTGCTGCCAAAGATCTATCGCTTGATCCCGCGCGCTCTCCAGTTTGACCTTAGTGCTAAATGAATCGTAGGTGAAATTTTCGAAACCTGGCAGTCGCTTGAGCGAACGTCCGGCGATGTAGCGAACCGCCGGGTATGGATCATCGAGCAGGGTCGCCAGATAAGGCGGAAACCAGGATTCATGCGAGGCCTCGCGCGCGGGCTTCCAGCCCATGTGCCATGCCATGAGCGCGCGCAGGCCCGCGTCTCCCTTCAATAGCCAGAGCACCGACGCGGCGACGGACCTGTTCTCGTCTGACAAAGGCGCTTCGGGCATTTTATACCAAGCCGAAAGATTCTGCGATGTCCAGGCGAGAGTCTTGTCAAGATGACAGAGATTACACGCGTTCGGGCGGCCCGTTTGCAGGGTAGTATTGACGTTCGGGCTGCTGATCTGGTGACTGCGAAGCGCCTTCAGCAGTCCGTACGTCGTATAAGGCATATGGCAGTTGTAGCAGAGGCTGCCGGTGGAACCCGCCGCGTGATGTGTGTGTTCGCTGATGCTTTTGGCGAACGTTTTGTGGCACTGCAAACAAGCGGTATTGCTGTCCATTTCGGCGGCAAGTTGATTGGTGGGGGCGCTTTGGTGCATCGAGTGGCACGAAGCGCACGCCAGGTCGCCGTTGATGTAGCAGGGCGATTGGATCAGTCCGTTATATTCGCGTCCGGAAACGCGAATCATGCCGTCGCTCCAGCAGGTTTTTGGGCGCAATTCAAACGAGCGCTGGCGAACAATGTTCATCTTCGCTTCGAGGTCCTCGCCAGGAAGGACAGTTTCGCCGTGCTGAAACCAACCCTCGGAGTCGAGCGGCGCGTGGACGCTGTGGCAGCGCCCGCAAACTTGTGAAGAACGCTTCGACGACAGCCGGGACGGATTGACAATTGTGGCATCGCCTTCCTTTTTGAAATGAAGCGCGTAGCGGCGGAAAGGATTGGAATTCTCGCGGACATGTTCACCTGCCGGACCGTGACAGGCTTCGCACGCGATGCCGAATTCCGCAACGCGCGTGTCGAAGGAAACTTTGTCAGCGTTTTCCCAGGGTTGCCCGGCGGTCGAATGGCAATCCACGCAACCAACATTCCAGACCTGCGACCACGGCAATTCTTTGGGGTCCTTCATAAAAACGCACCGGCGCGGCACCCAGCGTTGTGTCTCAAAGAGGTATGTAAACGGCAGGCTGAATTGTTGATTCCCGTGGCCGTTGTCGATCCAGTAAGCCTGCATTTGGTGGGAGCCGGTCACCAACGATATGCGGCGTTGCACTCGCGGTCCGGGCAGATCGGCGGCAAGCGGCTCCGATGATCGCGTTGCGGTAAAACTTTCTGTAATGGACGGGTGTTTCATTTTCCAGTCGGGATCAACCATGTCCACCCAGAATTCGTCGCCGCGACGTTCGAGCCGGTATTCGTCTCCGTCAAAATGAATGTTCACGCCGTTGAAATCTCCGCGGACCGATTCCGGCGAGGCGACTTGCGTCATTGTTCGATGAAAAGAGCGGCGCCAGGTAGAATATTGATCTGGATGACAGGCTCGGCATGAAGCGGAACCGGCGTAGTCTTTTGAACGGCCGATGTGAGGAACGGTCAGAGATGTTTGTGAAGCAATCCTTGCTTCCAGGCGTCCTTGCCATAACCAAACTCCAAGAAGCGCCACGGCAAGCGATGTGAACGCGGTCAAATATTTAAAGGCCGGCGCGCCTCTTGAGAAAATAAGGGAGCCTGCTCCGATGAGCAATAATATCACGAGCAGCCACTCTACCAGCATAAGGAATTACAAATCACACGTCCTGACCGGAATGGCTCCGGTGCGGGATTGTCGGACACTTTTGCCGTTCCGGTCAGGGATAACAAGACCATTTTGGCTTGCGGCCAACTGCCTTAAAATTATTTGCTTTGCTGAGCGAACTATTGAGGCGGGTCTTGTTTGACATCCACCCACGGGCCGCCACTGAGATGGCTTTTGTGGATCGCGTCGGTAATGCAATTTATTTGCCAGCCGGTTTGGAATGTTGGAAATGCGATTCCGTCCGCGGATGCCGGATCGCGATCTTCCGCGATGAATGTAAAGATATTTCTCATAAGGTTTCGGAACGCATCCGCCCAACCTTCATTGTGACCGCCTGGCAACGCGGCGTAAGAGCGGACGGAGTCATCGAGAAGACTCGGGTCTTTAAGTATGATTTGGTTCGGTTTTCCGCGATAGCCGACCCACAGTTCGTTGGGCTTTTCCTGACGCCATTCCAACGACGCTTTGGATCCGTTGATTTCCAAGCGAAGGTCGTTCTTGCGTCCGGCGCACATCGCCGAGCTTGTGAAAATTCCTCGCGCGCCATTGTTATATTCTACAACAACAAATCCCAAATCGGGAACCATTACATTGTATTCGTTCGTGTCCACCGCACTGCTCGTGGAAAAGGCGTCAGCAGAATGGTCGCGCGGCTTTTTTCGGACGGGCATCGTGGTCGAAAGGTCAGCCCGGAGTTTTACGATTTTTAGACCGGTGACGAACTGGCTGAGGTCAAACCAGTGCGCACCCGCTTCCGCGATCATCGCGGACGGACCGCATTTCTCCGCTTCGAGACGCCAGGAAAAATCTGTGTCGCGCAGCAGCCATTCCTGCAGGTAACGGCCCTGGATCAAGTGAATCGGCCCTAATTCTTCTTTGCCGACCATTGCGCGGGCTTGTTGAATGAGGGGATTGCCGCGAATGTTAAATGTAATCGCTCCCAACTTTTTTGCCCGTCGCGCCGTCAGCAACATTTCGACTGCTTGCGCCGCGTTGAGCGCCATCGGTTTGTCAACAGTCACATGCTTTCCATGTTCCAGCGCGGCCACAGCGATGGGATGGTGCATGTGGGTGGGCGTGACAATATCGACCGCTTCAATGTGCGGGTCGGCGAGAAGTTCGCGGTAATCGCCGCACGATTTCGGAACATTATGTTGACGAGCTTTTTCGGCGGCCTGCTCGGCGTGCTGCGTGCAAATGGTCGTCACCTCGACAAAACCAAGCCTGCGAATCGCGTCCAGATGGTGCGGACCGACGAAACCAAAGCCGATGATGCCGCAACGAATTTTACGCATGACATCACTTGTTTCGCGCCATCGCCTTTTCCATATTATCCACCGGGATTTTTCCGCTGATGGTCCAGCCGCCGTCCACGTAAAATGTCTGGCCGGTCATATAACTGGATTCGTCCGACGCGAGAAACACAGCGGGACCAATCATTTCTTCAGGATCGCCAACGCGGCCCAACGGAACCATCGCGCCCCAGGCTTTTTCAAAATTTGGATCGTCCTTCACGTTTCGATCGATCTTGATCGGCCCTGGAGCAAAAGTATTGACGCGAATGTTGAACGGCGCCAGTTCGACCGCGAGTTGTTTGGTCATTGCGTGAATGCCGCCTTTGCTGGACGCGTATGCGACGAGGTTTCGCACACCCAGTTGGGCGCAATTGGTGGAAATGTTGACGATGCTGCCGGATTTTTGGCCGCGCATCATCTTTGCGGCTTCAAGGGCGCAAAAGAATGTCCCGCGCAAATTCGTGTCGATCACCTCGTCCCACTTTTCCTGTGTGATTTCAAAAAGGGAAGTCCAGCCGGTGATTCCCGCGTTGTTGATGAGTGCATCCAGCCGGCCAAAGGTTTTATGGATGATGGCAAACATCCTTTTGATCGCGGCGACCTTCTCGATGTTCGCCTGCACGACAAGGGATTTCTGTCCCAACTGTTCAATTTCCCGCGCCACGTCGCGAGCGCCGGTCTTGTCCGTGTTATAATTGACTATGATATCCGCGCCCTCGCGCGCCAAACCTACGGCAAGAGTCCGTCCGATTCCTTTGCTGGCGCCCGTGACAAGAACGATTTTTCCGGCAAGTCTCACGGCTAATTTCCCCGGGGATCGAGCAACACTTTCAATGCCGACTTATCTTCGCACGCTTTGAATCCCTGTGTCCATTCGGACATCGGCAATTGGTGCGAAATCATGTCGCCGAGTTTAATGTCGCCTGCCGAAAGCATTTTGAGCATTCGTGTCCAGGTTGCGGCGGTGTAACCGACGGAGCCATTGACGCGAAGCTGTTTGAACGCGACCTTGTCGAAGTTCAATTCGACGTTTCGACCGAAGTGTCCGACTTGAGTATAACTTCCAAGAGGCCGGACGACTTCAAAGCAAGTCCGCGCCGAAGCCGCCGCGCCGGCGCATTCAAAAACGACATCAGCGCCAAACCCATCCGTTTCGGACTTCACAATTTCGATGGGATCCTGCAATTCGACATCCACCGCCAGCGCCGCGCCTAATTCTTTTGCCTTGGCGAGGCGCGATTTGTCCTGGGATGTGCCAAGGACAATCGTCTTGACGCCTTGCGCGGCGAGTATTTTCAGGCACAGCAGTCCGATTGGCCCGCTGCCGGAAACCACCGCAACGTCGCCGAGACGCAATTGAGTCAATTCGCAAACCGCATGGACAGCCGCTGCGAACGGTTCACATAGAGCGCCCTCGGCATCCGGCAATTCGTCGGGCAATTTGAAAAGCTGGTCGGGTCGAGCCACCACATAAGGCGCAAAAGCCCCGTTAACGCCGTGGCCCATGCCACGCCGCTCCGGGCAGAACATGAATTCGCCCTGGCGACAATAAACGCATTTGCCGCAGGTGACTGTGGATGCCCCGAGCACCGTGAAACGTTCGCCTTCATTCACCGAGGAAGCGCCGCGACCGCGCTCGACTACGCGCCCGCAAAATTCGTGTCCCAAAATCACCGGAGGAAAATTGCGAAACGTGTCGTTGAAAACATGCAGATCAGTTCCACAAATGCCGCAATACGAAACAGCGATTTTGACCTGGTTGTCCGCCGGTTGAGGCTCGGCAACGTCGCGAATTTCCACATTGCCCGGGCCTTTTGCGAATTTGACGAGGGCTTTCATTTTAATGCGCGTTGGAATTGCCCGCCAGAATGCGACGGGCTTCACGGGCAATGTCGGTGCCCCGCAATCCATACTTGTCCAACAGTTCCTGGGCTTGTCCCGATTCGCCAAAAACGTCTTTCACGCCGACGCGGCGCACACGCACGCGATGTTCCGTCTCCGCAAGAAATCCAGCCACTGCTTCGCCGAGTCCGCCGATAATGGAATGTTCCTCGGCTGTGACAATGCCGCGAGTTTCCTTTGCCGCGCGGAGCAACGCCTCTGTGTCGAGAGGCTTGACAGTCGGCATGTGAATGACTCGCGCCGAAATGGATTCGTTGCGGAGGTAAGCAGCGGCTTTGATTCCTTCGCTTGCCATGATGCCGGTCGTGACGATGGTAACATCTTTTCCGTCAACTAATAATTTAGCTTTCCCGATCTCAAACTTTCCGTGAATCTCCGGCACGACAGGGTAGGTGTCACGTCCGAAGCGCAAGTAAACAGGCCCAGTTGAATAGGCCGCCGCTCGCGTCGCCAAGCGGGCTTCCTCGTAATCGCCGGGAACAAGAACGGTCATGTTCGGAAACGACCGCATGATCGCGATGTCCTCGTTAATCTGGTGCGAAGCGCCGTCGCCGCCGGTGGTAATTCCCCCGTGAGTCGCGCCGATTTTCACATTCGCCTTTGGATAAGCTATGGAATTGCGGACCTGATCGCTCGCTCGCGTTGCGGCAAACGCCGCGAACGTTGTCGGAAAGGGAATAAAACCTTCCAACGCCAGTCCCGCCGCGACAGACATCAAATTCTGTTCCTGCGTGCCACAATTAAAAAACCGTTTTGGAAAAAGCTTTTCAAAGTCGCAGGTCTTGGTCGCCTTGGCCACGTCGCTGTCAAGCACAACCAAATTGGGCAGTTCGGACGCCAGTTCGATCAACGCATCGACGTAGCCTTGCCGTGTTTGTTTAAATTCCATCCGCGAGCGCCTCCATCGCCATATTATATTCGCCGTCGTTCGGCGGCGTCCCGTGCCAGCTCGCGACGTTTTCCATGAACGGCACGCCTTTGCCTTTGACCGTGCGCGCGACAATCATTGTTGGACGGCCTCTTGTATTCTTTGCTTGACTAATAGCGTCGAGTATTTGCGCAATGTCATTGCCGTCGATTTCAAACGCGTTCCAGCCGAATGCCTGCCATTTCGGAAGAAGCGGATCGAGGGGCATCACGTCCTCGGAATTGCCGTCGGTCTGAAGGTAATTTCGGTCAATAAACCCGATGAGATTATCGAGCTTATACTTGTTGCAGAAAAGCGCCGCCTCCCAGATTTGGCCTTCCTGCAATTCGCCATCGCCGCAAAGCGTATAATAATATTGCGACTGCCCATGCATTTTTGCTCCCAGAGCCATGCCTGCCGCGGTCGAAAGCCCCAAGCCGAGTGTCCCGGTGGAAGCGTCAAGTCCGGGCGTTTTTGTGTGGTTCGGATGCCCTTGCAAATGGGAGCCGGGCCGTCGAAATCCTTCCAAATCCTCCTCCGCAAAATAGCCGCAGTCCGCCAGCGTCGCGTACAAAACCGGCGCGCAATGCCCCTTGGAAAGTATGAAACGATCGCGCTCAGGCCAGCGGGGGTTTTTGGGATTGTGCCGCATTGCTTCATAATAAAGCGCGACCACGATGTCCGCCGCGCCGAGGCTGCCGCCAACGTGCCCGGAATTCGCGCGATGCACCATCGTCAGAATCTGGCGGCGTATCTGGCGGGCTTTGCCGTTGAGGAACTGGATTTTTTTTGCGTCAATCATTTTTGCGCCGGTCGTTCATTCGCAGATGGCAATGGCCCGGATTGGACTGCCATCGCGCCCTTTGATATTCAGGGGAAATCCGCAAAAAACAAATTCGTCCGGCAACGCGTCCAAATTCGCAAGCGCTTCGACCACGACAATTTCCACGTCCGGCGCCAGCAGAATGTGATGGAGTTCCAGCCATTGCTTGCCCGGCGTTGGCATGTCCATTCCCAGCAATCGGATTTTCCGCGCCGCGAGATAACGCGCTGCGTCAAGGCTGAATGATGGGAAATCGGAAAAGTAATCCGGTTGGCCGAAGTGCCGGTGCCATCCAGTGTTGACAATGACTCGCGCACCGGGTGTCAAACGCTTCTCATGCCGACGGAGGTCATCAGCGAAAATTTCCCCGTTCGGTTTCTTGGGAATGTGCAGGACAGTCGCCGGTCCATAAAACCAATCCAGCGGCATTTGATCGAGCGTCCGTCCATCGTCAAAGAAATGAAACATCGCGTCAAGATGCGTCCCCTGATGCGTTCCCATCAACAGTTGCGTGATGTTGTAGTCGTGAGTTGCAATCGTCCCGTGCGGAATGATCGCCATTTTCGGGTCGTTCGGGAACGACGCCTGTCCATGCGCGAGAGGATGCGATAGGTCGATCAATTGCATGACGACTCAATACTTCAAGCCGCGCAGGTAATTCAAGCTGTCATCGACCTGGCGCATCGCCGAAGCCGCTTCATCCTCAATGTAATAACGTTTGACACTTGCGCGCCGCGCTGCAACGAGCACTGCCTGCCAATCTACTTGTCCAGCGCCGAGGGCCACGCTGGCTTCCTCCGGTGCAGAGCCGGACAAATTTCCGTGAGCGTCCTTCGCCAGATCTTTCAAGTGCATCAGTGGGAAACGTGTTGGGTACTTCTCCAAGAGAGTCACCGGGTTTTGTCCGGGATGAACAATCCAGAAAACGTCCATTTCGAAATTCACGTTTTTCGAATCGGTCTTGGCCAAGAGCGTGTCAAACAAAGTTCCGCTTTCCGCCGGTTGAAATTCGTAGCCATGCGGATGATAGCAAAACTGCAAACCCGCAGCGCGCAAACTCGCTCCCCAGCGATTAAAGTTTTCCGCTGCACCTTGAGCGTCTTCGGCGGTGAATTTCTCGCCGTGCGGAATCCAGGGGCAAATGACGTATTGCGCGCCTAGCGCTTTGGCTTCGTGAATGACCGTATCGAGCCTGTCCTTGAGAGCATCCCATTGCGCGACCATCGCGGTGCATTTCAATTGGGATTTGTCCAATTCCTCCCGAAACTTCTCTGCCGTCAAGCCGTACAACCCCGGAACTTCAACTTCCTGGAATCCAAAATCGTGAACTCGCGCCAGCGTCCTCGGAACGTCCTTGTCCATTTCGCGACGGAAACTGTAAAGCTCCAATCCCAGCGGCCGGTCGGAGATTTCCATGGATTCCCGGTTGCCGTTAAACGCGCGATCAGTCGCGGGAACCTGGAGCCACACATCGACTCGCGGCACTTCCCAGTTATACGGCTTGTCAAGTATGTCCATCTTGCCGTTGCCATTCAAATCGGCGACGCGCGCTTCGTGAAAACCGATTCCTGTGGAAAAAACTGTCTTGCGAAAATTTCCCTTGCCGTCGCCGTAAAAAATCCATGCGGTCGCGTTGGGGTTGTCCGGTCCATCCTTGGATTCGCTCCACTTGGCCATTTCCGCCGCGAAAATGTCCAGGTTCCCGTCACCGTCAATGTCTGCGACTTGCAGGCTGTGACCGTGAATCATGTCACGATCCAGCAAATCGTGCCCGACCCAGTCCGCGGTTTTTTCCGGATTGCCGACGCATTCATACCAGCGCAATGGCCCGCTGCCGTCGCCGGGAGCGATCACGACTTGAGGATATTTGCCCGGCTTGAACCGGCCAACGCCAATGCGACCGCCGATTGACCCGATTTGAATGGGATCAAATTTTGTCCCGCCGCGATGCTTGAACCAGAGATTTCCCGCGAGCAAATCCATTTCACCGTCGGCGTCGATGTCCGCTGCGACCGTCCCTTCCGCATATTTAAATGCGGTGTTATGGCCTTCGCCGGCTTCCCCGGAAAAAATCTCCGTCAACGGCCATGACTCGGCGTTCGCTGGATCATTCGGAATCTCCGCGAGAAAAAGCTTCTTGGCGCCTTGATTCCAAAACGCCAGTTGCTGTTTGCCCTTTCCAAGAAAATCGCCAAACGCCTGGTCGTGATGCTGGGTCGCGCCGCCTTTCTTAATGATGTGACGTTTCCATGGGACTTTGGGATCAAAATTCGGATAAGGATTCTCCCACCACCAGACTTCGCTGCTCTGCCAATCGCCGCCGAACACGATGTCCGGGTTGCCATCGCCGTTGATATCGAGAGCGACGCCGCCTGCTTCCACCGTCAGAAAGTTGGGATCAATTACGTAACGGTCCCAGCCACTTGCGGTCCGGCGGTACCAGACCAGGGCAGGGGCGACTTGCCGAAAACTCAGCACAAAATCGTTCGTCCCGTCCTTGTCGAAATCGCCAATGAGCGCCCCTGTCTGTTGAGTAGAAGTGCCGGGAACAGGAAGATCGCCCGTCGTGCTTGAGAGATGTTTCCAATGCGGGTCGGCCTGTGCCGCAAGCGCTCCAAGCGTCAGCGCCGCCGCCGCGAATGTTGTTCGGTTCAGCATAATTAGTGAGACAAGTTTAGATCATTGCGTCAAAAGGTATTTAGCCGCACTGGAAATCATTTCGCCGAAATGGAACGCGGAATCTGGCGCACGGGATCGCGCCGCCATTGAGTTGGGGAGACGCCGACCTGCTTGTGAAACATTCGTGTGAATTCGTGTTGACGCGTGTAGCCGGATTGCGTCGCGATTTCCTTGATGCTCAGCCGCGTTTCGAGAAGGAGATTTTTGGCGTGTTCGATTCTCAGTCTGAGCCGCATTTCGCGCGGCGGGCAGCCGAAGACTTTCTTGAACCTGTGCCGGAGGGAATCGTAGTTGGGCAACCGCCGCAATTGCTGCTCGGAATATTTTGAATCGCCCGCGGGCGCGTTGACAAAATTCCAAAGTCTCAACAACTCCGACCCGGCATTTTGCGGTGGCAATGCGGGGAAATCTCGTTTTGCAGCCCAACGATCCACCGACAAAAGCAGGAGTCGCAACCAGGTGGATTCCATCAAACCGAAATGGTCGCGGCGATGCATCTGTTCACTGATGATTTGCAGGAACAGCCACTTGAACATCTCGACTTGCTCCGGGGCGAGTTCCCAAATGCGAGAGGCCGGATTCCGATTTCCCAGCCGTTGCGCTGTCGCATACAAATTTCGGGGCGCGCGGAAATGGATTACCCAAAAATTTGGTTTTTGCCTTGGCGCGCTCCAGGAACCGTGAGATTCGCCCGCATGATAAAGAAGCAGTGTGTTTGCCTTCGATTTGCGCAAGCCCTGCGCGCAACCGATTGTCGTGTCGCATTCAGTGACAAGCGTAAATTCGTCGAAGGGATGACTGTGCCAGGAAAAACTCGCCCCCGCTTCGGCGACAAGATGCCGCATCGAAATCAGATCGGGATCGCCCGGAGGCATTAACTGACGGCTGGCCATGCGTGATGCAACCATGATCCCCCGCAACAATCAAGATCGCGACGGTTGCGTTTCAATTCACAAGCGAATCTCAAAAAAATTCGGATTTTGGCACGGTTTTTCGTGTTGGAGAATTCGGTGCAATCCGGTGGCTTCTATTGTTTGCCAAGGTATCGAAAAAGCTGTGGAAACAATTGCGATTTAAGCATTTAGGTCAAAGCCTGTGCGCATTATCGGGGATTCCCTCAAATATTTGAGATGGCACCTGTCCTGCTTTTTGACATTCGTGAAATGATCAATTTTGCGGTGCGAGGGTGTCCTTTATCCGACAACCCAAATAGCGCCGCGTACCTGAATATTTGAACACCAGATTCCACCGTTTTCTACTCGCGGTGGCGTTATGGGTGGTTCTGTGCGGACGTCTCTCCGCGCAACCGCTTATATCGCTTCAGCCGCAGGCGATTTTAAATCTGCTTCTCGGGAGTAGCGCCTCGTTTCAAGTCGGCGCATCGTCGGCTGTAACCACCAATTTGCAGTATCAATGGTTCCGAAACGGCGTGAGAATTCCGGGCGAGACAAATAATTCTCTGACCATCAACAATGCGCAGGCGACGGATGGCGGCGCGTTCACAGTTCGTGTCAATGACGGAGTCGGAGTCGTCGAGAGCGAAACCGCAGGTTTGACAGTCAACATTCTTAATCTCGTCGGAGACACGCTGTTAAATCTGCTCAGTCTTACAAACGGGCAGATTCGCAGCGCCAACACGGGCGATATCAACGTTCTTGGCGACCCTGACATCGTGCCCGGCGATCCAGGCGGGAGCACAGCATGGTATTACTGGACTCCGCTGCTCAGCGGCGTCGCGACTTTCACGACTGAGGGCAGTGACTTTGACACGGTAATGGGCGTTTATACCGGATCAGCTCCAAGTCACCTGACAGCGGTTCCCACTGCGATCAACAACGACGACGGCGGCGGATACCTTTCCAGCCGGGTCACTTTTAAAGCATCCGCATTGACGACTTATGTGATCGGCGTGGATGGTTATTATGGCGCTCAGGGAAACGTGGTTTTGACGTGGGGAGTGGCCCTTGGCGACACCTTGCCGACGGCTGCCGCGACAATTGCGTCCGCAACCGCGCCTCCAACGAATGAGGTGCAGCTATCGAGCCCGTGGCCGGGACATAACTGCGATTGGCTTCTTGGCAATGTTGTCGTGGCATCGAACACCAACTCACTGACCATCACGAATCTTAATGACTCAACCGTCGGCGCTTACACAGCCCGTTTTACGACAGCAAACGGTTCGATCGCCTACGCGCGCCCGACAAGTATTCAAGTGAATACGATCCAGGACGGCACAACAGTTACCAATTCTTTCGCGTGGAATAAATTTCTGGACTCGGCCAATTCTGTTTACGCTCCCACCGGTACGCCACAAAAAATGGCCGCCGGCGGCGACACCCGAGGATACAGCGTTTCCCAGATTTACAGCACGAAGGGCAATTCGGACGAGCCAGGTGAGCCAATTGTCTGCAACCAGGATGGAGGCAGCCCAAGTTGGTACACCTACGTAACACCTTCGTCCGGCTCCCTCGTGATCAACACGGCAGGCAGTAGTTTTAACACGGTCCTCGGAGTTTTCGTCGGTTCTGGAAATAGTTTCAGCACCTTGACCAATATTGGTTGCGGTTACACAACCAATTACGCCGCTGACGGTCAGCCAATCGTTACCATTCCCAACGTTCCCGCCCATCAGACTAACTACATCGTCGTCGAAGGCGAAAATGGCGCGAGCGGCACAGTGCATTTGAACATCAAGTTGGGCGCACCTGTTGCGATTAATTCCGCGCCCACCAATCAATGCGCCGGTCCTGGGACCAACGTGACATTGGCTGTCAGCGCAACGGGCGCGACACCGTTAAGCTTCGCATGGCAATTCAACGGGACAAATATTCCCGGCGCCACCAACGCAATCCTGACTCTTAACAACGTCGATACATCCCTTGCGGGTCCATATACCATCGTTGTTAGCAATCAAATCTCAGTGGCTACTGCTCAGGCAATGCTGTCCGTGGTCGAACCCCCGTCGATTCTAAACGAGCCTTCAAATCAAACTTGCTGCGTTGGTTCGATCGCTGCGTTCAACTGCGTAGTCGGCGGTGACGATCCTCTGACCTATCAATGGCAATATGCAGGGACTAATCTCGTCTCCGCTACAAATAGTTCGCTAACCTTGTCGAACGTGCAAATGTCGGACTCCGGCGCTTATTCATGCCTGGTCTCGAATCTAACGGGCGTTGCAACAACTTCCGCGGCGACGCTGACAGTCAATCCAGCCAATCCAACAGTGACTTGGTCAAACCCGGCTGCTTTCGGATATGGCTCTGTGTTGACCTACAGCCAGCTAAACGCCACAGCAAGCGTGCCGGGAACCTTTGCTTACTCGCCGCCAACTGGAACTATTTTGACAGTAGGAACGCAAACTCTGTCCGCAGTTTTCACTCCGACCGACAATATCAATTACAGCACGGTGACTAACAAGGTGGTAATCGTTGTATCACCGGCTCCTCTGACTGTAACTGCCGTAGGTAGGAGCAAGACATACGGACAAGGTGTGACGTTTTCAGGTTCCGAGTTCACGACGACTGGATTGGTAAACGGCGACAGTGTGACCGGTGTTACGCTCGCCAGTTCAGGCAGCGCCGCTGCGGCGACGGTGTCGGGTTCGCCATATACAATCATGCCGAGCGCTGCTGTCGGATCGGGCCTTGGAAATTACTCAATTTCGTATGTGAACAGCGCTTTGACCGTGAATCCGGCTCCGCTGACAATCACAGCAAACAACCGCACCAAATCATATGGCCGAATCGTGACTTTTGCGGGAACAGAGTTTGCGGCCAGTGGATTGGCAAACGGAGACACCGTGGCTAGTGTAACACTGGCTAGCACCGGCGCAGCAACGACTGCCGTGGCCGGCTCTCCTTACAATATCATTCCCAGCGCGGCAGTCGGGATTGGTTTGGGAAATTACACAATCGCTTACGGAAATGGAATGCTTAGTGTCACCCCAGCCATCCTGACGATCACGGCAAACAATCGAACCAAAACCTACGGACAATCCGCGTCGTTCGCAGGAACCGAGTTCACAGCCGTTGGCTTGGTAAACGGTGACACTGTGTCCAGCGTGAGTCTGATTAGCTCGGGCGCCGCATCGACTGCAACCGTGGCCGGTTCTCCGTACAATATTTTTCTCAGCACAGCAGTCGGGATTGGTTTGGGAAATTATACAATTGCTTACGCAAACGGAACGATGAGTGTCACCCCAGCCACGCTGACGATTACGGCAAACAATCGAACCAAGTCCTACGGACAAGCTGTAACATTTGCGGGTTCGGAATTCACTGCAACTGGATTGGCAAACGGGGATTCCGTGTCCAGCGTCATCTTGGTTAGCTCGGGTGCCGTAGCGTCCGCAACTGTGGTTGGTTCCCCTTATAGCATCGTTTCAAGCGCAGCGATCGGGACCGGTTTGGGAAACTACACAATTGCCTACGCAAATGGAATGCTGAGCCTCAATCCAACCACACTGATGATCACAGCGAACAATCGAAGCAAAAGTTACGGGCAGGCCGTGACTTTTGCAGGGACCGAATTCACGGCTAACGGTTTGTTCAATGGCGATGCCGTCTCCGGTGTGACATTAACCAGTGCGGGAGCTGCAGCCAATGCGAATGTAACGGGTTTGCCGTACAGCATTATTCCTTCTGGGGCAGTTGGAAGTGGTTTAGCCAACTACACAATTTCGTACACAAGCGGCGCATTCACAGTTAGCCCGGCGACATTGACGATCACAGCGAACAACCGAACCAAAACTTACGGGCAAACCGTGGCATTTACCGGCACAGAGTTTACCGCGAGTGGATTGCTGAACGGTGACACTGCTACCAGTGTAACATTAACCAGTATAGGCGGCACTTCCACCGCCAGCGTTGCAGGATCACCTTACGCCGTAGTGCCGACCGCCGCGTCTGGGACTGGATTGGGAAACTATTCAATAATTTATTCTGGCGGCACTTTGAAGGTAGCTCCGGCGGCGCTGAGTGTGACGGCCGTAAATCGATCTAAGACGTACGGTAAAACTGTAACATTTACCGGGAACGAGTTCACTACATCTGGCCTGGTTAATTCCGATACCGTGAATAGTGTGACCTTGTCGAGCGCAGGGGCGGCGGCAACAGCTACCGTGTCTGGATCGCCTTATGCGGTGGCGCCAAATTCCCCCGTCGGCGCAGGCTTGGATAACTATACAATTACTTTTGCCAACGGAACTCTCACGGTCAATCCGGCTGCTATAACAATAACCGCAAATAATCGCTCAAAGACTTTTGGTCAATCGGTAACATTCGCGGGCAATGAATTTACAACAACCGGACTTCTTAACGGCGACTCAGTCAACGGCGTTACCTTATCCAGCGCAGGAGCCACCGCAACGGCGACAGTTGTCGGCTCACCTTACCCAATTGTGCCAAACGCCGCCCTGGGGACGGGTTTGGCTAATTACACACTTACCTACGCAAATGGCGTCTTGACCGTTGGGGCAGCAGCATCGACCGTAACCTGGCCAAATCCGGCGTCCATTGTTTACGGAACCCCGTTGTCCGGGACACAACTTAACGCCTCGGCTAGCGTGCCAGGATCCTTTGCTTATACTCCGACGAACGGAACCGTCCTCAGTGCGGGCGTAAACGCCTTGTCTGTCGTCTTTACTCCGAGCGATGCTTCGGACTACGCGAGCGTCACCAACTCATCCAGCCTCCTGGTCTTGCCTGCGGCTTTGAAAGTCATGGCCCAAAGCGCCAGTCGAATATATGGGCAAGCGAATCCGAAATTCACTGGAATAGTTTCGGGCGTAACAAATGGGGATACTATTACGGCCTCCTATGCCACCACCGCGACAACAAATTCTCCATTTGGAAATTACGATATTGTTCCAAGCCTGGTGGATCTTAATAATCGTCAAACCAACTATGTTGTAAACCTGATTAACGGCACACTTACAGTAACGCCCGCCTTGCCAACGGTGACATGGACAAACCCGCCACCAATAACATATGGCGCGGCATTAAGCGCCATGCAGTTGAACGCTTCCGCAAGCGTGCCAGGGGCTTTCATTTACAGTCCCCCTGTTGGAAGCGTTCTTGATGCAGGTACCAACTGGCTCTCTGTAGTATTTACGCCGACTGACGTGACAGATTACAAAAACGTGAACACTACCGTGCCGGTTGTAGTATTGCCAGCACCCTTGACGATAACAGCGTCCAATGTCAGCCGCCCATTCGCCACTGAGAATCCGATTTTCTGCGGTTCCATTGTTGGATTGACAAACGGCGATGATATTTCGGCGAGTTACAGTTCAACGGCAACAATCGCGAGCACCGTAGGAACATATCCCATTGTGCCAAGTCTAATTGACCCTAACAACCGGCTGACCAACTACGTTGTTAACTTGGTCAATGGCATTTTGGTGGTCGGCCATCCATCTCAAGTATTTACGTGGACCAATCCGGCGCCAATGATATACGGTGCGCCGTTAACCTCGGCCCAACTGAATGCCTTAGCCAACATTCCTGGAAATTATTCCTATTCACCTTCTAACGGAACGGTGCTAAACACGGGAACGAACACGCTTTCGGTTATTTTCGCGCCGGCAGACCCCGTGGATTACAGCGCCGTCACAGACTTCGTCGCTGTGATAGTCGTCCCCGCGCCGCTCACAGTCACCGCACCGACGATTGAGCGTTATTATGGGCAATCAAATCCAGTGTTCGCAGGCTTTCTGAATGGCGTGACAAACAACGACGTTGTGACCGAGACCTATAACTGCTCTGCGACTGAGGCGAGCGGAGTTGGAGCGTATTCCATTATCCCTGATATTCTTTCCATGTCATATTTAACGAATTACGCAATTTCCTATGTAAATGGAATGATGAAAGTCGATCCTGCGCCTCTGACAATCACCGCGAATACGAGTGCCAAGACCTACGGTCAAAGCATGGCTTTTACGGGAACCGAGTTCACAACATCCGGTTTAGTAAACGGAGATATGGTCACTAGCGCTACGCTGAATTCCATTGGGGCAGTATCGTCCACGACAGTTGAAGGCTCGCCTTACGGCATAGCGCTTTCTGGAGCTGTGGGTTCCGGTTTGGAAAACTACAACATCACTTACGTAAACGGTTCGCTTACTGTCAATCCTGCGGTCCTGAACATCGCTGCCAAAAACCTGAGCAAGACATACGGTCAAACATTTATCTTTGCGGGCACCGAATTCGTGGCAACAGGATTGGTCAATGGCGATTCTATCACGAGCGTTACGCTGACAAGTCCTGGCTCCGTTGCGACTGCGTCTGTTCTCGGTTCGCCCTATACAATCATCCCCACTGCTGCGTCGGGAATTGGTTTGGCTAACTACAGTATCAACTATGCCAATGGAGTTTTGGTCGTTAGCGGAGCGACTCCAATTTTATCATGGGTCACGCCTGATCCATTCACTTACGGCACGGCTCTGAATTCAAATCAGTTAAACGCCACGGCGAACGTGGAGGGTGCTTTTTTCTACACTCCAACAAATGGCTCTTTCCTCAATTCAGGCACTAATACTCTTTCGGTTATTTTCACGCCAAGCGACACTGCGGATTATGCGACCGTGACAAACAGCGTCAATCTGGTTGTTTCGCCCGCCCCGCTGACAATCACAGCAGCCAGCGCGAGCCGCATTTACGGCCAGGAAAATCCTCAATTTATCGGCGCGATTACCGGCTTGACCAATGACGACAACATCACGGCGGATTACATCTGTAACACAACTAATACCAGCACTGTCGGAACATATCCTATCATGCCAAGCCTCGTGGACCCCGCGAACCGTCAGACTAACTACACAGTTTCCTTGGTTAATGGCGCACTGACAATTACCCAGGCTATCCCTGTTGTGAATTGGAACGATCCCGCTCCGATATTCTCCGGCACACCACTCACCGCCGGTGATTTGAACGCCACGGCCAATGTGCCTGGCAGTTTTACCTACGCGCCGTCGCTTGGAACTTCTTTGTATGCCGGCACCAACACGCTTTCAGTCGTCTTCACGCCTGACGACACGACGAACTACGCCACCGCAACCGACGCAGTTGGCCTTGTAGTCGTCGCGCCTCAGACGATTCAAACTGTGCAAACTACGTTACAAACATCCGTTCAAAACGGCGTTTTTGTGCTCTCCTGGCCAACAAACGCCGCGAATGCGACCCTCGAAATGACGACGGACCTTCTGGCGGAATGGATGCCTGTCACCAACTCAGTCGTGGACGGCGATCACTTTGTTGTCACCGTTAACATGACCGGTGTCGCCGCATTTTTCCGACTGAAGCCCTGAAAAGGTCAACTTTTCGCGGGCGAATCCGTCCGGCACAAGTTTGTCACATAATCCTGTTTGCCATCGGATAAATAATCCCTAAGCTCGAATCACTTTAATCGAACCGGCGAGCAGTCGGCTAAGTCTGAGTTCGTTCGAGCAAACGATGGCGACAAAGAAAAATCCGAAATACGAGCGTTGGCGCTGGATCATTTTTGGCGTGACGTGGCTCGCCTATGCCGGATTCTATTTGACTCGAAAAGCTTTTTCCATCGCCAAAAACGAACTTAAAAAACCCACAGTCCTTGGGTTGACAACAAAGCAAATGTCCAACATGGACGGAGCGTATTCCGCCGCCTACGCCATCGGCCAATTTTTCTGGGGGACCCTTGGAGACCGTTACGGAACGCGCAAAGTCGTTCTGTTCGGCATGATGGCGTCGATAGTCACCGCCGCGCTCATGGGAGTCACTAATGTGGCTTTCTGGATGGGAACACTCTTCGCGTTGCAGGGATTGTGGCAGGCGAGCGGTTGGGCGCCGTTGGGGAAAAACATGGGCGAATTCTTTTCACAGCGCGAACGCGGCAGTATCATGGGATTTTGGTGCACAAACTACGCGTTGGGCGGCTTCGTCGCGTCAATCATTGCCGGATTTGCGGCGCAAAAATACGGCTGGCGATACGCCTTCTTTATCCCGGCTGTGCTGCTGGGCGTGATTTGGATTTTGTTCCTTGTCTTTCAGAGGAACCGCCCCGAAGACCTCGGCCTTCCGTCGATTGAAGAATATCACGACGAGCGCGAGGCTGTGATCGACGTCAAAGAAAAGCCCGCTGAGGAACGCGAAGGCACCTGGCACGTCGTAAGGACAGTAATGCGCAATGGAATGGTTTGGTACCTCGGCGCGGTTTATTTTCTTGTCAAACCAACACGCTATCTTCTGCTTTTTTGGTCCCCGGTTTTTATTGCGGAACGAATGGGAACAAACACCCTGCAATCCGGCTTGCTCAGCAGTATGTTTGACCTGGCGGGTCCGATCGGGACGTTGGCAGGTGGCATCGCGTCGGACAAAATTTTTAACTCCAAACGAATGCCCGTCGCGGCGTTGGCTCTGTTCTTACTGTCGGCGCTCATGCTGGTTTTTCCATTCATTAACCTTTCGCGATTCGGAATGGGCCTTGGAATGTTTGCGATGGGCTTTCTCGTTTTCATTCCTGACTCACTGATCTCCGGCACGGCGGCAATTGATTTCGGCACAAAGAAAGGTGCGTCCACTGCCAATGGCGTTATCAACGGGCTCGGCTCGGTCGGTCAAATGCTCGGAGTTCTACTGCCCGGCTGGGTCGAATCCATCCTCGGCAAAAACATCTGGACCGCAATATTCGTGGGTCTCGGAATCTCGCTCGCAATAGCTGGATTGATGCTTGCTGCCATGTGGAACCGCGTCCCGCCAAAGGCAGCTTCATAGCCGAAATTTGCACTGGCCGAGAAATCTCGAACAGCCTTCGGCGAGCGTTTTTACTCCCTCTTCCATAGACTTATGGAGGAGAGCAGGGGGGAGGAGTCGCCAACTCTCTTTGTAATTGCATGATTTCTGTTTGACAAATCCGCGCGATTCCCGTAGTTTGAAAATCGTGAACACCCGCAGAAGAAACCGCGCGCGCGGCTTGACCTTGGTGGAACTATTACTCACGATCGCGCTGATCGCAATCCTGGCGAAAATGTCTTTGGGGGCGTTAAGTCGAGCCCGCAAACAAGCAAAGGAACAAACTTTGAACATCGAGTTTTGGCAATTTGCGAATGACATGCGCGAACGCCTGACCTCGTATTACGACTCTCAAAGTGATTATCCTGCGTGGACGGCCTCTGAATTACACCAGCGCGGGGTTTTTACTGATAAGGACATGGAATATTTGCGCTTCGACAAGGTCGTATTCGTACCATTTTCGTCCAGCGACCCTGACGACAAGTATGTCATTACCGAAAAGTCAGGCCGTGCAGGATTTCAGAAGAAAAGCATAACACATCCGCAAGACTTCCCGTATTGAGGTGTTGCGACTTGGCGTGTTATTTCAGATACTTGCGCCCGAGCGCTGATCTGCTCTTTCTTGATAGGTTCTTTCCTCGTTGGCGAATTCTCTTCCAGACTGTTTTAGCAAGACGAAAATGCTCGCTTTTGATCCTTTCGTCGATCAAGGCATAAAATGCGACATTGAGACTGCAGGTTTCCATTCACCAAAAATAGTTTGGCTTAGGACCGGCGTCTAACAGGATTAGGTTAGTCAATATAATGAGGCGCGGTCAAAAATTTATTGGGAAATTGGTCCGATATTAGTCGTTGCATTTCCATCCCCCAATCGCGAAATTAATTTCGGATAATGGACCGCCTGACCACCATGATGCCTTCGCAAAACATCCGTGATTTGATCGCCCGCCATCCCGCCGGGCACTGCATGTTGCGCGACTTTTATTCCGACGACGAGGTGTACCGCCTTGATTGCCAAAAAGTCTGGCGCGCCAGTTGGCTGTTTGCCGGGCACTCCTGCGAAATTCCGAAACCCGGCGATTACTTCACGCTCGAAGTCGATGGCGATTCCATCGTCGTCACCCGCGATGCTCGCGGGAATGCGCACGCCGTTCACAACGTTTGCCGCCATCGCGGTTCCCTCATTTGTGAAAACGCATCCGGTCACATCAACAAACTAGTTTGCCCTTACCATCGTTGGGCCTACGATCTTGACGGCAAATTGCTCCACGCCCCAGGGATGCAGGAGGACCTGGACAAATCCGCGCTCGGCCTGCAACAAGTCCAAATTCGCGAAACCGCCGGAATGATTTTCATTTCGCTTGCCGCTGAACCGCCCGACTTCGACGCTGCGTTTGAACTTTTCACTGCGCTCGCCAAACCTCAAGGCCTGGCAAAAGCCAAAGTCGCCAAGTCCGTTGATTACCTTGTCAAAGCGAATTGGAAACTTGTCTGGGAAAACAACCGCGAATGTTTCCATTGCAACGCCAACCACCCGCAATACATCAAGGCGAACTTCGATCATTACAACGCCGACGACACCACGCCGCGAATTCGCGAACAAATTTCCTCTGCCGTCAATCGCAGCGAAGCCAAATGGGCCGCCGCTGGCCTTGCCGTCAGTCATAAGCAAACCGGCATGACAACGTTTCCCGATGCGGAGCGAAACATTTGGTTCTCTGCGAACCGCACCGCGCTCGTGGACGGTTTTGTCTCCGAATCCATGGACGGCTCGCAAGTCGCCCCGCTCATGGGAGATTACGCCGATAACGACGTTGGAACCCTGCGCATGAGGGCGCTTCCGAATTTCTGGAACCACTCGAGCTGTGATCACGCCGTGAGCACACGCCTCCTTCCGCGCGGTCCGCAATTGACCGCGATCCGCGTCTGGTGGCTCGTCGATGAAAAAGCCGTTGAAGCCCGGGACTACGATTTGTCGAAGTTGATGCCTTTCTGGCAATTGACCTCCGAGCAGGATTGGGAAATTTGCGAACGCCAGCAGCGCGGCGTCAATTCCCCCGCATACATTCCAGGTCCTTATTCGACATATAAGGAATATAACGTGGATGCCTTCGTCCGCTGGTATCTTAAGCAGTTGGAATCCTGATAAAATGACTCCCATCTCCGACGCGGAATTCATCATCATCGGCGGCGGCGCAATCGGCTGCGGTGTCGCATACACCCTCGCGCGCAACGGCGTTAAAGACATCCTGCTCATCGAGCGTGCTGCCGATGTCGCGCAAGTCACCACCTCGCAAGGCGCCGGTTTGTGCGGCCAACCTCGCTCCACGCTCGAACGCACGCTCCTCGCGATGCATTCCGTCGCGACTTTTCGCGAACTTCAACGCGACCCCAAAGTCCAGCCCGAATGGCACGAAGTCGGTTCGCTGCGAATTGCGTTGACGCAAAAACGTGTTGACGAACTGCGCCAGCTCAAGTCAGTCGCTGATGAGGCGAGGCTCGAAACAGAATTGATCGACAACGCCGCCGCCAAGAAACTTTGGCCCGCGATGGTCTTCGACGAAGTAAAAGCCGTGCTCTGGTGTCCTTCCGACGGCTACATGCGCCCTTACGCCATCGCCAGTTCCTATGCTTACCAATGCCGCAAACTCGGCGCTCGCATTGCAACGAGCACGACCGTCGAAGAAATTGTGATCCAAAACGGTCGCATCACCGGCGTGAAGACAAATCGCGGAACTGCCCGGTGTCGCAACGTCATTAACGCCGCCGGCGCAAACGCCTATCACATCGCCAAATTGGCCGGCTTGGAATTGCCTATCGTCCCGGTGCGTCATGAATATTTCGTTTCCATCCCCGTTGAAGGAATGGTGCCCGACCTCCCATGCTTTCGCGTCCCAGAAATGACCCTCTATGGCCGCCCTTGCGAAGGCGGACTTCTGCTTGGCGGTTGGGAGACACGGTCGCTCCAGACAGATCCCCGCGAATACGGGCTTAACGCCCAGCCGCCGGCGGTGCAGCCGGATTGGCCCGTGCTGAACAGCTTCGAGGAACAATTTTCCCGGCTCCTGCCGCTGACTCACGGCGTTGAAAAAACGCGCGTTGGAAAAGGGTGGCCGACCTTCACGCCGGACGGACGATTCATCATCGGCGAAAGCTGCCGCGTTCCTGGTTTTATCATGGCCGGAGGCTGCAACGCCCACGGCATCAGCGGTTCTGCCGGCATTGGGCGACTCCTTTACGAATCAATATTTGACAAGAAGCCGTCGGACTATGTTAAAAGCCTCAGTCCCGACCGCTTCACCGAAAACCCGTGGAACTGGACCGAAGCCCGCCGCGAAGCCGCCCGAGTTTATGAAACCTACTATGGAGTATAGCGGAAAAGTCATAATGACGCCAACTGAACCCAAAAATCATCTTGAATGGCTGCAGCATTTGGACATTCGGGAGCTTCTTGCGAAGGATGGGCCACTAACGCCGTGGTTTCCAGCGTGCCGTCACGAAAAATGTAATGGTGCCGAAATTACTTGGTTCTCAGCTCTTGTGCCAATTAAACTCGTTCCGAAATTGCTAAAACAACCGGGAGAATGGGACTTGAGGATTGGTGAAGGAGGGCCATCAATATGGAGCTGTTACAAAAACGGCAAGGAAACCGAGTCGTATGTAGCAAACGGAAATGAAAAAGGCATTGAACCGCTTGTCATTCATCGTAGTTTTCATGGGCTCCGAGGCCCCTTTCATGAGCTATCTCAAGAATTTCGACTATATCACAACCTTTATCCCGTTCCGACAAAACAATACTTTATTCACATTGACGAAAACGGTGATGAATCCGTGGCCGCGCGATATGGCGACAACTTCTTAGATATTCGTACGGACTTGCTTATGGAGTTCTGCGCCATTAAGAAAGTGGCTTTGGCGGTGTATGTGGATAGTTCCCGTCATAGTAAACGATCTTTGACAGATTTGAAGGTCGAGAGTTCGCAAGTGTACCACAACGGCGAACGTCACGGATATTATTTTGGGATGATCAAACGAGACCAAATTTTTGACAACGAATTCGAGACCGCAGCCACTATAATTGGAAAGAAGTATATTTTGCCGAAAGCGGCATCCGGCGATTCTCGCAAAAAGGAAGCATATCAGGAGTTCATTATCGGGAAGGATGAAGCAGGAAATCCGATGCGACACACCAGTAATCCGGAGAAATTAGGAAACTATTTTGGTAAGAATCCTCAAGCACCTCACTACCTTACACCAGTGTTTTTCCGAGCAGACGTATTAGCGAAATATTACGCTGACCCGAGTAAATATTCTGTAGAAGACGGATATCTTCGTTGCGGCAGTCTGTGGGGATTGAAGATGGACAATGATCATGTGGATTTTGTGGTGGTTTTTCTTGGTGATCTGGGTCGAGACCTTTTAGAAGCAGAAAGGACATATTGGTTGAGCTTTAATATTGCACCAGAGGGCCGGACTATCAGTAAAACAACTTTTAGACGGGGATTTCTCGCTGAGTTTGCTGATCCCGAAAGGCCAGATTTGGTGTTTAAGAGTGAATATGACGTTTTTAATCGCAAGTTTCGAGAAGTGGCTAATTGGGATTTTTTTCTTCCACTTCACGATCATGACAAACATTTTCTGACGACGCTTAGGCTCCTTACAAAAGATAATCAGGCGGAATTTGATTTACAATTGATCGCTTTTACAAAGGTTCTAATCGATTCTCTTAATGAGAAGGAAATCAAGAGCAGGTTATCAACTGCGACCGAGAATGACAAAGGAATTACTAAATTGGAAAAGTTCTTGTGCGAATATTGTAAAGTTGGTTACGATAAGCATATAAAATTTCTTCGTGGCCTTCAAGATTTGCGATCAAAGTCGGCGGCCCATCGAAAGGGCAGCAGTTACGATGCACTTACAGAGGAATTGCATATTTCCGATGGAGGTCAGCAAAAGGTATTTGCTGAGCTATTGGATTCTGGTATTGAATTCATGCGTTACCTCCGACTGATAATGCTTCCGAAGCTAACCCCGATCAGTTGAAGCGTGCGTCCTGGATAAGTTGAATTTTCCTCCCAAGAGTTGATGCGCTGAGATTTATTCAGCCAAATCAAGACAAATAGTGTTATACAAAAGCATCATGCGCAAATCTGCCATTTGCATAACGTTGATGTCTCTGGCATCTCTCATTCCCGCAATGGGCGAGGAGGCTGCAGGCGACTGGATTGGCCGGATGACCAGCGGATTTGAAGTAAGGATTCATATTGACAAAAGCTCCGATAGTTACAAGCAGCCATGAAGGGATCGGTCCTGTAAAAGTGACTGCACGACCAAAATAGCCAAGAAATCGATGTGCTGTTTTCCCGGGACTGACCGCTTTAACTTAGTTGCGGCGGCGAAAAAAATATTTGGAAGCCAAATTAGCGTTTGGCATTCTTCGTTTTTTTCGTCAATTCCTCTGGTGTAAGGTCTTCTTTATGTGTGGCAATCCACCACTGGTTTCCCACCGGATCGTGCACTGCGCCGCTGCGGTCGCCATAGTATTGATCAGTTGGTTCCATCACTGATGTGCCGCCGGCCATTAACGCAGTTTTATAGACTGCGTCAACATCCTCAACATAAATGTAAAGCATTGCCAGCATTGGTGTTCGTTCCGGAGGGAGCTCGCCCATCATCAAAGTCGAAGTGCCGATGCGCATGGCGGCATGGGCGATTTCTCCATTCGGTTTCATATGCCGATGAAGTTCCACAGCGTTAAAGGCTTTTTTCAGAAACTCGATCAACTTCGGCACTCCCTGCACTGCGAAGTAAGGCGTGACAGTTGAAAAACCTTCAGGAACTGGATTGGCCGTTTGTCATAAACGCTTCGTTATAACATCTGTCCTGCCAAGTCAACCCATTGGGATGAGATTGACCGAGCCTTGTGTTCTATTAACAATCAATCGATGCGCAAATCTGCTATTTACATAACTTTAATTTCTTTGGCTGTTCTCCACCCTGCGCTCGGCGAAGAAGCCGCGGGCGACTGGATTGGCCGGATGACCAGCGGATTTGAAGTAAGGATTCATATTGACAAAAGCTCCGATGGTTATAGCGGTCATTTGACAAACCCCAGCGGCAACGAAACCAAATTGGACCAGGTCTCATCCGACGGCGCCCACCTCCATTTCGCGGTCACAAAACTGCCCCTGAGTTACGACGGCGTTTGGAATGACCACGACCACTCATGGAAAGGCGACCTCACGTTTCAGCAAGTTTATCCCTTAGTCTTGACGCGTGCGACGGCAAAGGACCTCGCGCCGGCTATCCACAAACGTCCGCAGGAAGACGCCATCAATGCCGGGCCGCTGCCTTACGTTCAACGCGACGCTACAATTCCAAATTCCGTCGGCGGCAATCAGCTTGCCGGAACTCTCAGTCTGCCCAAAGGTGACGGACCCTTTCCGGCCGCAGTGCTGATTTCCGGTACCGGACACAACACGCGCGATGAAGATGTTTGGGGCCACAAAGTATTTCTCATCCTGGCCGACGCGCTAAATCGTAATGGCTTTGCCGTCCTCAGATATGACAAGCGCGGCGTTGGGGGTTCAACCGGAGACTACGATTCTGCCACAACCGTCGACTTCACCTCCGATGCCGAAGCCGCAGTCAAATGGCTTCAAACGCAGCCTCAAATTGATGCGGCCCGCGTCGGAGTCATCGGTCATTCCGAAGGAGGAATCATCGCGCCTGCCGTCGCCGCATCCGATAAAAGTGTCGCGTTCGTCGTGATGATTGCGGGCCCCGCCATTCGCGGCGATAAACTATTCGTGCTGCAATCCGCAATGACCGCAAAGGAGTACGGCGCACCCGACAGTTACATTTCCAAACGCAAAATCTTCGATCAAGAACTGTTCGATGCCGTCCGGCTGGCTCCATCGGATAGCATGGCCTTGGATCAAGCCAAAGTCATCATCACGAAAGGCGTCAACGAGAAAATCGTCGATACAAAAGAAGCCGAAAACTTGCCGCATGATGTTACCAGTCCATGGGAACGCTACTTTCTCGCCTACGACCCGGCCCCAACGCTGGCAAAAATCACAGTGCCAGTGCTGGCCCTCAACGGATCACTGGACGTTCAAGTCCCCGCGAAGGAAGACCTCGCCGCAGCTCGCGAAGCCTTAAAAAATAATCCAGCCGCCACCGTAATCGAACTGCCCGGAATGAACCACCTGCTGCAAGACGCCAAAACCGGCGCACCCAACGAATACAACGATATCGAAGAAACAATGTCGCCCACCGCGCTCAAAATAATTGTAGATTGGGTGAAGAAAACCACTCAGCGCTGATAATTTGAATGGATCAGAGCCGGGCCAATTGGAAAACCGCCCGTCCGCCTGATATATTTCGTTATGAAATTAAAGCTTACCGCCAGAAAACCGGAAGCTCCCGGTGTCGAGTCCTTCATTTTCAAACCCGCCAAGCCTATCATCTGGCAGGCCGGACAATACCTCCATTACGTCCTGAATCACGCGCCGACCGACGATCGCGGGTCGGATCGCTGGTTCACCATTGCTTCAGCGCCTTACGAACGTCATGTCATGGTTACCACAAGGTTTGCCGGCGCCAAAGGCAGCACCTTTAAGAAAACACTCAAGGCCCTCAAACCTGGCGACTCCATCGAAATCACAGATGTGGACGGCGACTTCACCGTGACCGATCCGAAGAAGGAATATGTGTTTATCGCCGGCGGAATCGGCATCACGCCATTCCGCGCAATCCTGATGCAGGCCACGCATAAAGGAACGCCTCTTCGGGTGACACTTCTTTACGCGAACCGAAACCGGCAAGTGACTTACAAGAAAGAATTAGAGTCCTCGTGCCGACGCAATCCAAACCTTACCCTGCACTATCTCATCTCGCCGCAGCGCATCGACAAAGAGACGATTCAGAACCTTGCGCCGAATCTAAAAAAATCTCTCGTTTATATCTCCGGCCCCGAGCCGATGGTTGAGAACGTCGGCAAAATGGTGGAGAAAATGGGCGTTCCAAGAAACCGCATCAAACAAGACTGGTTCCCTGGGTACCCAGCCGACTGATATTTCTCCAAATTTATTCCAGCGCTCGTTGGAAATTCACCAAATGTGCGCGCGCAACGACGGGTCGCGCCACATGGGATCACCAGGCTTGATGTCGAACGCCTCGAAAAACGGCTGGAAATTCAGCAGTGGCCCAAACGCGCGAAATTTGCCCGGCGAATGCGGATCGACTGTAACCAAGCGCTTTGCTTCCGCGTCGCGAATATTCGTCCGCCAGATTTGCGCAAACGAAATAAAAAATCGTTGTTCAGGCGTGAATCCTTCGATCACCTTTCGCTTGGAAGAGTCCTTTGCCAGCACCCGTTCAAGGGCATCATAGGCGATGTTGATTCCGCCCAGGTCGGCCAGATTCTCGCCAAGAGTCAACTTCCCGTTGACATGGATTCCGGGCAACGGCTCAAAGGTGTTATATTCGTCCACCACCTTCTGGGCCCGCTCATCAAACTGCTTTGAGTCCTCCTCGGTCCACCATTCGTTGAGATTTCCCTCCGCGTCATATTTGCGGCCTTCATCATCGTAACCGTGCGTGATTTCGTGTCCGATAACCACACCGATCGCGCCATAGTTGACCGCCTCATCTTTAGTCAAATCGAAAAATGGCGGTTGAAGAATTCCTGCTGGAAACACAATTTCATTTTGGAGCGGGTTGAAATAAGCGTTGACCGTGGGCGGCGTCATGTCCCACTCCGTTTTGTCCACCGGTTTGCCGACGCGGACGATTTCGCGATGCTCCTCGAACGCATCGGCCCGGCGCACATTGCCCAGGTAATCGTCGCGCTTGATTTTGATCTTCGAATAATCCCGGAATTTGTCCGGATACCCGATCTTCTGCGTAAAACGCGCGAATTTCGCCATCGCCTTTTCACGGGTTGCGTCGCTCATCCAACTGGCATTTTTCAAATGGTCGCGGAAAACTGTTTTGAGGTTATCCACCAAGTCGCGCATCCGTTCCTTCGCCTCAGGCGGAAAATATTTTTCCACATAAAGCTGCCCCACCGCCTCGCCGATTGAGCCGTCGATGGTGTGGAAAGCCCGCTTCCAGCGCGGCTCCTGTTCCGGTTGCCCGCTCAGGGCTTTTCCGTAGAAGTTGAAATTCTCCACTTCCGCCTCATGGAAGAGGAACGGCGCGCTGGAATGCAAAAGATGCCAACGCAAATAAGTCTTCCAGTCCGACAGCGGTCGTGAATGAATCAAAGTATTGACGGCATCAAAATATTCCGGCTGTCCCACAATGGCGTATGGAATTCCGCCCACGCCGCGTTCCGAAAGATAAACCTGCCAGGTGATGGCAGGATTCTTCGCCAGCAACTCCGGCTTGGTGAATTTGTTGTAGTTCTTCAAAGGATCGCGCAATTCCACGCGAGTCCGGCTGGCCTTGGCCATGTCTGTCTCAACGTCAATAACAGTTCCAGCGTTGGCCGCGGCTTGGTCGGGTTTTTCTCCGAGCAATTCAAACATCTTCGTGACGTGCTCCCGATACGCCTTCAACTGCGTGGCGAAGCTCTCCTTGAGGTAATAATCCCGGTCCGGCAGCGACAAACCGCCCTGGTGCAATTCGAATGCGTAGATTGAGCTTTGTCGCGAATCCGGTCCCACACCAGAGCCAAAGATACCACCCACGCCTTCCGCATGAAAATGAGCCAGCAATCGAAAAAGTTCATCGACCGACTTAAGATCATCAATTTGCTTCAGGTCTTTTTCAATTGGTTTAAAGCGCAATGCCTCCAGCCGGTTGGTGTCCATCGCCGAGATATAAAAATCACCCGCTTCGCGTTGTGGCGTGCCTTTTGGAGCTTTGGACACGGCCGCATCTTCGAGAAGTTGGTGAATCAAAAATGAATTGCGCTCCGCGAGTTGCGTGAAGGTCGCCCATCGCGCCTTGTCCGGCGGCACGGGATTTTCCTTGACCCAGTTGCCGTCGGCAAATTCGTAAAAATTTGACGCCGGGCTGATCGAGCGGTCCATGTAGGAAAAGGAAAACGCCGGAATCGGCGGTTCCGCCCCAGTCGGCGCAAGCGGCTCCGCCTGTGAAACAGCCATTGATGCGATCACTGCAAAGCCTGTCAGTTGCACCCTCAAATCAAAAAAAAACTTAGCGTTCATGTCGAACAATAATGCACAAGAAAATTACGGAGCGCAACGCGTTTGACCTTGATCGGTTCGCCGTGCGTCCTTAACCTCGCGCAAGACCTCAAACGACGCGGAGTTACCCGGGAAACTAATTAAAATGAAACGATATATTCTCGCGCTTATTGTTTTAGTCGCATTGGACGCAGGTTCGCCACACGCTGCTTTTGCGCAAATCGGACGCGGAGACCGCTACTCAGGCGAGACTTGGGCCACGAGATCGCCCGTGATCGCCGAACACGGAATGGCCGCCACCGAGCAACCTTTGGCTTCCGCAGCCGCGATCGAAATTCTCAAAAAGGGCGGTAGCGCAGTGGACGCCGCCATCGCTGCCAACGCGATCATCGGCCTCATGCAACCGGTCCTCAACGGCATCGGCGGCGATCTTTTTGCAATCGTTTGGGACCCCGCCACACATCAACTTTACGGCTACAACGGCTCCGGCCCCGCAGCCACCTCGCGCGACCTGGAGAAAATGAAGGCCGAAGTCGCCGCCGCTTATCAGAAAGCCGGTCTGCCGCAAACCAGTCACATCCCAGCCGTCGGCTCATTGCCGGTGACAGTTCCCGGCGCGGTGGATGCCTGGTTCGCGTTGCACGAAAAATTCGGCAAGCTCCCGATGACCGACGTTTTGGCGCCTGCCATCGGTTACGCCAACAACGGTTTTCCAGTGACCGAGCTGATTGCGAAATATTGGAAAGGAAACATGGCAGCTTTCGAGCGGAGCAAAATAATCGAAGAACTGGACAACGCGCGCCACACTTATCTCATCGCTGACGACCACGGCGGACACGCGCCCGAGCAAGGCGAAATTTTCAAAAACCCCGACCTTGCTCACACGTTGACAATGCTCGCGGAAGGCGGACGCGACGCTTATTACAAAGGCGAAATCGCCCACACCATCGACGCCTACTTCAAGCGCATTGGCGGCGATCTGAGCTATTCCGACTTCGCGAATTTTCACGGCGAATGGGTCACGCCGCAATCGGTCAATTACCGCGGCTACGACGTTTACGAATTGCCGCCCAACGGCCAGGGTTTTGCCGCGCTCGAAATGTTGCAGATTCTCAAACATTTCGATTTGAAAAAAATGGGCATTGGTTCGGCGGACACCTTAACCACATTGATCGAAGCGAAACGCCTCGCCTACGAAGACCTCGCAAAATTCTACGCTGATCCGAAATTCACCAGTGTCCCGATGAAAGGTCTTATTTCCGAAGCGTACGGAGCCACGCGCGCGAAAGAAATCAGCCCGACGCAAGTCAACCCGGCGATTGGTCCTGGCAATCCGCAATTGTTCAACGGCGACACGATTTATCTCACCACCGCCGACAAGGACGGGATGATGGTCTCGTTGATTCAGTCAAACTATCGCGGCATGGGTTCCGGCTTGGTGGCAGACCATCTTGGCTTTATGTTCCAGGATCGGGGCGAACTCTTTTCGCTCGATGCAAAAGCGGCCAATGTCTATGCGCCCGGCAAACGTCCTTTCCACACGATCATTCCCGGCTTCGTAATGAAAGACGGCCAGCCCTTCATGAGTTTTGGATTGATGGGCGGCGACATGCAACCGCAGGGACATGTGCAGGTTTTGACCGATATTATTGACTTCGGGCTGAACATCCAGGAAGCCGACGACGCCGCGCGCTGGCGTCACATCGGCAATGCCGAACCGACCGGCGAAGCCTCCATCGGCATCGGCACGGTCGAGATGGAATCAGGATTCGACCCTGCCGTGAAAGCCGCCTTAAAAAAGCGCGGCTACAAAATCGTCCCCGGCTTCGGCGGCTTCGGCGGCTACCAAGCGATTATGTGGGACGCAAAACACCACGTCTATTGGGGCGCCTCCGAAATGCGCAAAGACGGCCAGGCGCTGGGTTATTAGTGACAAAATAAACCCTCCAGCTCTGCTGGAGGACTCCCAGAGTTTGACAGCTCCGGGAGTGTTTCAGAGTCTCCCAATCGTGAACCGCTCAAAGTTTACGAAAGGAGAGCCGAATGAATGCGTTCGAAACTCTGAGACACACGACGTGGGAATGCAAATACCATATCGTGTTTATACCGAAGTATCGCAAGAAAGTGTTGTATCAGCAGTTACGCCGGGAATTGGGAGCCGTGTTCCGGGAATTGGCGCAGCGGCAGGAGAGCGAGATTCTGGAGGGGCATTTGATGGCAGATCATGTGCATATGCTCCTGTCGATTCCACCCAAGC
>DASXZW010000020.1:0-21202 GCA_036501665.1 Verrucomicrobiia bacterium | reverse complement strand
AGGGCTTTACTCGAAGTGGGTGGCGGAGTGTCCATTGCGCTACACCAGTCCCAATGCACCCACCCTAAAGGATTTGCTGGGCACCTGGGTTCTGGCCAGCCTGAGCGGAGCCTGGCGTTACGCGCATGTTACGGCCTTGCGTGGGGACCGGGTCAACCCACAGGGACTGGGCATGGAAAAGGTGGTCAGCGAGGACAGCCTGCGCCGCGCCTTTTCAAGATCAGGAGGGAACCGAACTGGCCGCCTGGCAGACCGAAGCGTTGCGGCGCACGTATGCCCCCGCCTTGGAACAGCCTTGGATTGCGGATTTGGATGTGACCGTCAAACCGATTTACGGTCATCAGGAAGGGGCGCAACTGGGATATAATCCGCACAAGCCGGGGCGTCCGAGTCATGCCTATACACCGTCTTCCTGCGCACCCTGCGGGTGGCGCTGGACGTGGAGGTGCGTTCGGGCTGGGAACAGGCCTGTCTGCATGGCCTTTCCAACCTGTGGCGGGTGTGGGACCGGCTCACGCCCAGCCAGCGTCCGTGGCTGGTGTGCGGCGATGCCAATTACGGCAATGAGCGGCTGATGGCCCAATGCGAGGAGCGCGGACAAAAGTATTTGTTCCGGCAGCGCGGCACCAAGGGAGTCGGGCAACTGGTCCGGTGGCTGGAAGGCCAAGGCGGGTGGCAACCCCTGAGGGAGGGGTGGTCAGGCGCGGAGGGAGAGTTGCAACTGACCGGTTGGACACGCCAAAGGCGCACGGTGGTTCTGCGGCGCCAACGCCCGCCCCCCTCCGCTGGAGCCGGGCTGCCCTTGCTGGCAGAGGGCGGCGTGGAAGTAGTCTGCGGGCCAGTCTATGAATATGTCGTGCTGGCGACCCGTCTCCAGGAAAACCTGCTGACCCTTGCCCATCTCTACCGTCAGCGGGCGGACGTGGAGAACGCCTACGATGAACTTAAGAATCAGTGGGGCTGGGGCGGATTTACCACCCGCGACCTGTTGCGCTGCCAGATCGCGGCCAGAATGGCGGCGCTGGTTTACAACTGGTGGAACCTGTTTGTGCGCTGCGCCGAACCGGAGCGGGCGCGGGAGCCATCACCAGTCGCCCCATGCTATTGCATGCGGTGGGCCGCCTGGTCAAAGCGGCGGCCAGACCACCCTGCGACTGACCAGCCAACACGCCCAAGCCCGCCATATCCAAAACACTTTGAGCAAGCTCAGTCTCTTTCTCAGCGGGCTGACCAATGCTGCGGAGCAGTTGCAGCCCCAAGAACGCTGGCGGCGGATTTGGCAACGCATCCTGGAACCCTATCGTCTGCCGACGGCCGCCTGGCTGGCTCCCGGCGGCTGAAATCGAACGGAAAAGCTCAAAATATAAAATCTGAAACGTCGCCACTGAGTTTTTCCTCAGCGGCGAAAGGGGAATGCTTGCCTTTCAACTGCCGTTTTTAGGATGAAAGCAATTGGGGAAATCATCGAGGAGAAGAACCTGCAACTGGCCACGGAAAACCCCGTGTTGCGAGATGGTTTTTACCCAAGTCCCCAATTTCATTCTCAAAGATTCCCAATTGTCACCGGGGGCAAAAGTGGCGTACGCAAAGTTCTTGAGTTACGCATGCAATAATGACTCATGTTTTCCCGGGCACAAGTTCTTTGACGAGGAGCGAGAGATTCGGGACGTCAGGCGATAGCCGATTCGTTTTGCAGGATATTCAGTTTCGTTTCTGAAAGGACGGGACGAAAAATGGCATCCTTCAATTAGAATCGAACCGCTGGAATACCGTCTTCTGAAGTATTATTTCCTGCGAATGGCTCTCAGAATAAATTTCGAGGTCTTGGTAACGCGTTTCGCAGCTCTTCATTTTGCTCCGTATGCCCCGATTCAAATGCAATAACGAGGTCTTCTCCGCCTGGTAAATCGAGTAATTCTGTCAAGGCGGCCCGATTGAAAACCACGCTTGAGCTTCATCCGGACGGACAAGTTCCCGATAGTGTTTGAATATCATTTGTGGTGAATTGCCTGCCTCCAAGGCAACCTGTGCTGCATTTTGCACCTGAGCTACGCGGTACGAGATAAACGAATGGCGCAATGCGTTCGTTTTCCATTCAATCCCTGACGCTTTTTCCAGATCCGCAATCGGTCTTTGCAGGTTCTTCCACCGACATACAGGACCTTCTTTTTGAGCAACCGGCGTAAGCCATTCGGAAAGATTTTCCAAAATTGGAACGATTCGTCGCCCGGCCGTCCCTTTACGGCCAAATATCGTGATGTGCCGTCCTCGAAGATCGACTTGCGACCAATTTAATCGCTGGATTTCAGAACTTCGCAGACCAGCGAATGCCCCGATAGCCACGAAAGGCAAGAGTTCTTTGTCGGCGGTTCTCAATAGACTGCCAATTTGCGTAGGGGTGAAAATTTCGATGCTGCCTGGTTGTTGTTTCGCCCGTGCAATGTCCTCAACATTGATCAAGTCACGGGATATGTAGCGTTGCGCAACAGCGAAGCCGATAAGCGTAACAATTGACATGCGATAATTATTCCTTGTGCGATTGGAAACAGTCAGAGCGCGAAGCCAAAGGCTGATCTCGGCCTCCGTTAGTTGGCTGATTTGACAAGCGTGACCTTTGGCGAATGCCTCGCAACGGTTTTGAAGGTCTTTGGTGTGCCGCCGACTCAGGCCGTCCGCTTTCTTTGCCTTAATCATTTCGTCGCAAACTTCCTTGACCGTCCGAACAGGCGCGTTTGCAGTATGGCGTTTGGCGTAAAAGCGAGCTGCTTCAATAACCGAACCAGTGCCGTTTAATGATTTCGCCGCCTCAACAAACTGCATTACGGCCATTTCCAACGGCACGTTTAGCGGTTTGAGCACATCCAAGGCGCGGAGATAACACAACCGGTCCTCGCCGGAGAGCGAAAGCCCGGTGAAATCACCTGTGGAAAGGCTCGTTGCTTTGACGGCGGCCTCATCTTTTGCTGCTTGAAGCGAGGAAAACGATTGCAGCTTGCGTCGGCCATCCGGACCATAGTACGCAATCCGGAATTCCTCATATCCGTTTTTGAACCGCCTATAGATTTTGACGCTGGCGTTGCCGCGCTTGATTTCAAGAGGAAAGGCAGCTTTCATCTTCTCTATTGTGGGGAATTTGTGGGGAAAATCAAGCCTAATCGCAAAATACCGGCGTTTAGCGGGGAGAAAAATGGCGGGAGTGGCGGGGCTCGAACCCGTAACCTCTGCCGTGACAGGGCAGCGCTCTAACCAATTGAGCTACACCCCCCGCTCAGGGAGGCAAAATCTAATCGCTCGTCGTCACTCCGTCAACACCTTACCACTCAATTACTGCAGCCCCCCAAGTCAAGCCAGCCCCGAAGACGATCAGCAGCACGAGGTCTCCCCGTTGAATGTGGCCAGTGGTGACGGCTTCATCGAGCGCGATGGCGACGGACGCGGCGGATGTGTTGCCGTATTTGTGCAGGTTGACGAAGAGTTGTTCGGGTTTCGCGCCAAGGCGTTCCGCAACAGCGTCAATAATCCGGCGATTCGCCTGATGCGGGATGACGCATTTGATTTCCGAAATGTCCAATTCGCATCGCTTCAATACTTCCTGCGCCGCAGCGAACATGGCATTGACCGCATATTTGAAAGTTTCCTTGCCGTCCATCCGCAAATAGTGCATCCCGGCCGAAACGGTCTCGTGTGTCGGCGGGTGGGCAGAACCGCCGCCCGGCATGCACAAAAGTCCGGCGCGACCACCGTCCGAACCCATGCACGCTGTCAATAATCCGTGCGCCTGGGGGCGATTTCGCAAAACCGCCGCCCCTGCGCCGTCCCCAAAAAGCACGCAAGTGTTGCGGTCGCTCCAATTGATGATGGACGAAAGTTTTTCCGCTCCGATGACCAGCACGGTTTCATACGTGCGGGACATGATGAATTGCTGGCCCATTTCCAACCCGAAAATGAATCCCGAGCACGCAGCTTGAATGTCAAACGCCGCCGCGCGAGTCGCCCCGATTTTTTCCTGCACGAGGCACGCCGTGGAAGGGAAGGGCATGTCCGGCGTAATCGTCGCGAGGATGATTAAATCGACCTGGTCGGGAGTCACCTTGGCGCGTTCGAGCGCCATCAATGCGGCCTTAGTCGCAAGATCGGAAGTGGTTTCGTTCTTTTTCGCCATGCGCCGTTCTTTGATTCCGGTGCGGGTGAAAATCCATTCATCGGTTGTCTCGACCATTTTTTCGAGATCGGAATTCGCGAGAACTCTTTCAGGAACGTAAGAGCCGACGGCGAGGATTGAGCAGGTGCGCCCCTGGAAATTGTGTCGGGCGCGCGGGTTTTTGAATTTTTTGTCCGGGAGCGTCATGAGTGTGCAACGGCGACTGGTTCGGGCGCCGGGGGAGCGGGAGCGATGCGTTGATTGGCGATGGCGATTTCTTTTTGGATCATTTCATTCAAATGATGTTGCAGCGCATTCACGCATTCTTTGATCGCATTCATAATCGCCCGTTCGCGCGCGGAACCGTGCGCCTTGAAAACAGTGCCATTCAAGCCGAGCAGGGGAGCGCCGCCGCGAGTGTCAGGGTCTGTGCGCCTTTTAATGGTTTTGACAGCATTCTTCAACAGCAGGCCGCCGAGCATCCGCTTCGGATTTTTAGTGGCCTCGTCTTTGATCCAAGCGCCCATTTCTTTGGCGAAACTTTCCAGCGTCTTCAACACAATGTTCCCAATGAACCCATCGCAAACCACAACATCGACTTTATTGTGGAAAAGGTCGTGCCCTTCGACGTTGCCGATGAAATTTAAATCAGTGTTTTTGCAAAGCTTGTAAGCGCCCTGGGTCAACTCAGTGCCTTTGTTCGATTCCGTGCCGTTGCACAAAATTCCGACGCGCGGGTTCTTGTAACCAAGAATTTCGCGCGAATAAATGCTTCCCATGATCGCAAAGTGGAGCAGGTGTAGTGGCTTGCATTCGACGCTTGCGCCGGAATCAATCAGGACAAAATCATTCTTTGGCGCCGGAATAATCGTCGCGATGCAAGGCCGGTCCACCCCTGGCAATTGGCGAAGTCGAATCGTGCTCGCCGCGACGATCCCGCCGGTATTGCCGGGAGAAATCAAAGCGTCCGCCTTTCCTTCTTTGACCAGATCAACTGCGCGAAGAATGGAACAATCCTTCTTCCGGCGCAGCGCCTCCACCGGTTTGTCCTCCATGGAAAGAACTTCACTGGCGGGAACCACCGTAATGCGCGGATCGTTGCAACCGGTGTGGGCGCGCGCGGCTTCGATTTCCTCTTTCTGGCCGACCAGAAAAAGCTGGGTAATGGAGGGCTGAGATTGCAGTGCTTGACAGACACCGCCAATAATGGTCACGGCGCCGTGGTCACTTCCCATGCAATCCACAACGATTCGCATAAAGCAAGAAGCACGGAAAGCCTCTCTCTTCCGCGCTTCCGAAAATGTATAATCAGGCCGCCGTCTTCACGGTCATGACCTGGCGACCCTTGTAAAAGCCGCAGGCTGGGCAAACGCGATGGGGGACATACGGCGCGGCGCATTGGGGACAGGTGCTTAATTGCGGCAGTTTGAGGGCGCTGTTGTAGGCGCGGCGCATACGTTGACGACTGTGTGACGGCTTGCGTTTGGGAACTCCCATAATTTTATCGTTTTAAAATTTTAATTTATTCAACTCGGACCAGGCGGACGAACCATTCGTCTGCTCAGCCCCTTTTTTCTTCTCTTTCGAACGATTGGGCAATCCGCTGCAATCGGCCTCGCACAACGGATGTTGCGGAAACTCAAGGAGAATATCTTCACGGATTTGAGGCGTCAAGTCCACGAAATCGCCTTGAACTTCCACTTTTTCAGGGCCTTCCAAAGGATAATGACCTGTCCATTGGTCCAATTTCACCGTGTGCTCGTAAGGTTTCAAACACCGCGAGCACTCGCAATCAAGCGTCAACTCCAAGTCGCCCTGCGCCACAATGTCTCCACCCAGCCGTTGAACCGTCAAGTCAAAACGAAGCGGTTGCCGGACATGGATCAATTCGTCGCACTGCCCCAATTCCAACTCCTCTGGCAACAGTTCGCCCTGTAGCTCGACGTCGCGTTCTTCCAAATGGCGGATGTTGACTTGGGCTGGCATAGGTTCTTCACGGAAAGGATGTTACGACTTGGAACGCTTGCCAAACTTCGAGCTGAGCGCCTTTTGCACATGCGGCGGAACAAAACACTGCACATTTCCGCCGAGGCTGGCAATTTCCTTGACCAGCCGCGAACTGAGAAATGTATAGGTTTCCCGAGGCATCATAAATATCGTTTCCACTCTACCGTTCAATTTGCGATTCATCAAGGCAAGCTGGAATTCAAATTCAAAGTCCGACACGGCCCGCAAACCTCGAATGATGACTTGCCCACTCTGTTTTTCGACGTAATCGACCAATAGGCCGTCGAGTACGTCCGCTTCAACTTCCGGGAATACGGAAATTGCGCGCTGGACGAGGGTGAGGCGTTCCTTGATCGGAAACAACGGATTCTTGCCAGGGTTGGGGGCAACGGCTACGATGACCCGGTCAAAGAGCTTGTGCGCGCGCTCGATGATATCAAGATGCCCGTTCGTAATTGGATCGAAACTGCCAGGATAAATAGCCGTTCGCATGGCGGGTAATTAACCCAAGCCCGAATCCAAAGGAAAGAAGCAACTTTTACGATCCGCAACGTTTTATCGACACAATGGCGTTGCTGCCGCGACGCCAGATCTATATTTCTTTTTCTTTAGCCCAAGAGACTCAATGCATCACCAACTGCGCAGTCCGTCCCTCCCATTCGACCATCACCCGATCCTGCAAAATCTTCACCACGCGCATCCCGTCCACAATATCCCCCTCATTGCACTGCTTTCCCCCAAGGATCACTGACGATTTCTTTCGCGAATACAAAAGCGCCTGCAACTTCGGCGCGTTTTCCGGCAAACCCTGCGAAGCCGGCGTCGGTTCCGCATTCGCCGATGAACTTGCCAAATTCTCCAGCGCCGTTTTAGTCGGATTTCCCGCAATCGACGAACTGCCGCCCGTCGCCGGTAATCCCAGCGTCATACGATTTTTGTCAATTGGCCCAATCACCGCCATCGGTCCGCCTTCAATCAAGCCCGTCTCCCTCCACAGTACCTTCCCATCCGGGCTGAGCGCCACCAACGTCGGAAACCCCTCCACATCAAACCTTTTCTTAAGGGCGATATTATCCTTCATCAATACCTCTGGCAGTTCCCGATGCATCGGAAAATCCACCACCAGCGTCACCAGATATTTCGCCGAATAATCCAAAAACTCCGGTTTCGTCAAAGTCTGCGCCTCCAGGTTTGTCGCCAAGGCACACCAATCCGACCCTGTAAAATCCAGCAGTACGAGCTTATTCCCCTTGCGCGCCTCTTCCAAAGCAGCCGCCAGTCTCGGAGGCATTGGATGATAATATTTCGTCCAGGCGAAATACCCCGCAGCGGCAGCCAACACCAGCCCCAGTACCACTTTTCTCATAACTCGAAATATCGGCAGATTCCGCACGTTCCTGAACCTCCTGTCACGTAAATTTGGAGCTTACCCCAAAACCTTCTCATCGACGTGTAAGTTTTTGGTTTGGAAACGCTCGCGGATTCAATATTAGGTGAATTCCCTATACATCTCCCTCGCTGCGTGAGCTACTGGTAACTTACGGGTTGCTTTGGATCGCGATAAGGGGAGGGCCTCTTGGGTTTTGATCTCTTGCCGCCAAAATATGATTAATCGTGACGAACAATCCCGCAGCCTATTGGCCGCGATTGTGGACCACTGCGAAGACGCGATCATCAGCCTCGATTTAAACGGCAAAATTACCAGTTGGAACAACTCTGCCACAGCCATTTTTGGTTATACAGCCGAGGAAGCAATTGGCCAGCCGGTGATGATCATTATTCCGCCCGACCGCGCTGACGAGGAGCCGGAATTTATTCGGCGCATCACCAAGGGAGACCGCATTCGCCATTACGAAACCATTCGGCGGGCGAAAAATGGCAACGACGTTGACATCTCTCTGACGATTTCCCCGATTCTCGATTCGGAAGGCAAGATTATCGGCGCATCGAAAATCGCCCGTGATATTTCCAAGGAACGAAAAGCCCGCGAACGCCTGCGTCAAAGCGAAGAATGGTTTCGCGTCACGTTATCAAGCATCGGCGACGCTGTGATCGCCACCGATGCAGACGCGAACATCACTTACATGAACTCCGTTGCGGAGGAACTCACCGGATGGAGCAGTTCCGAAGTCACCGGAAAACCCCTCGAATCCGTGTTTCGAATTGTCAACGAACGCACGCGACAAATCGTTGAGAACCCAGTGGCGAGAGTCCTTCAGCATGGCGCGGTTGTAGGACTCGCGAATCATACTGTCCTTATTCGCAAGGACGGCACAGAACGCCCAATCGACGACAGCGGTGCGCCGATTCGCGGGGCCGGTTCCGAAGTGGTCGGCGTTGTTTTAGTATTTCGAGACGTAGCGGAGCATCGAACGGCAGAATTAACTTCGTTGCGCCTTGCCGCAATCGTTCAAAATTCAGACGACGCCATCATCAGCAAGAATCTGCAGGGAATTGTGATGTCGTGGAATGAAGGGGCGCAAAGAATATTTGGCTACACGCCGGAGGAAATTGTGGGGCGCTCGATCCTGACACTCATTCCGTCTGAAATGCATTCTCAGGAACCAGAAATCCTGGCCCGTTTGCAACGCGGCGAGCGCATTTTGCATTTCGAGACGGAACGCGTCGCAAAGTCAGGAAAACGAATCGCCGTGTCGCTTACAATTTCTCCGATCAAGGACGCCGAAGGTCACGTGATCGGAGCATCCAAAATCGCCCGCGACATCACTGAGCAAAAAGCCGTACAGGAAGCCCTTCAAAAGGCAAAGACGCAGCTCGAGCTTCACGCCGAACAACTGGAAGGAACGGTGGCTGAACGCACCAAAACCCTTCAAAAAACCGTCGAGGAATTGGAGTCATTTTCCTATAGTCTTTCACATGACATGCGAGCGCCCCTGCGGACAATACAAAGCTTTCTGGAAATCGTGCTGAACGATCAGGAGCAGCGAATCACCGGGGAAGGTCAGCGTCTTCTCAGGACTGCGGTAAAAACGGCCGAGCGCATGGATAAACTTATCCTTGATCTGCTCAGTTTTGTGCGCGTTTCGCGATCTCCCATAGTCCTTAAATCCGTCAATGCGGGACCCATCCTCCGCAGCATCATTGAAGATCGCCCCGCTTTCCAGCCTCCAAAAGCTGTGATTGAGATTGAGAATGGATTGCCGGAAGTGGAGGGCGACGCCACATCGTTAAGCCAATGCTTGACAAATTTATTGGACAACGCCGTTAAGTTTGTCGCCCCCGGTGTCACACCGCACGTTCGCATCCGCAGCGAATCTCGAAATGACCGGGTTCGGATATGGGTCGAAGACAATGGGATTGGCATCGATCCCGAATCGCAGCATCAGCTTTTTAAAGTCTTTCAGCGGATCAATGCCAGTTCGTATGAAGGGACCGGGATCGGTCTAGCTCTAGTGCATAAAGCCGCCGAACGAATGGGCGGTGAGGTCGGGGTCGAATCCGAGCTTGGAAAAGGAAGCCGGTTTTGGTTGGATTTGCAGAAGGCCCAAACATGAACACTCAGAGATCAGTGCTTGTGGCAGAAGACGATGAGAACGACAGATTCCTCATGAAATGGGCGTTTCAGGAGGCCGCCGTGGAGAATCCTCTTTACATTGTTGAAGACGGTCAGGAGGCAATCGAATATCTTGCCGGCACGGGAAAATATTCCGACCGGATAAAATACCCGCTCCCGTTTCTCGTCGTTCTTGACCTCAAAATGCCGCGAAAAACCGGCTTGGACGTATTGCGTTGGTTGCGTCTTATCCCGTTGCTCCGCTGCCTGCCGGTGATGGTGTTTTCGTCATCCGCACATCCAGCCGATGTCGAAGCCGCCTACGACGGGGGAGCGAATGCGTTCGTGGTAAAACCCGCCGGAACGCAAAAGCGGGTTGAGTTGGTAAAAACACTGCGAGATTTTTGGCTCACCTTCAACGAGCCTCCCGCCGCCGCCGGAGGTGGCCTCACCCTTCCTGCCGGCCTTTAAAAAGGGCGAGAATTGAGAGGGCGATGAGAGCTGTTTGTTTGACAATGCTTTCTTTTTTCTTCGCCAAAGTTGTCGCATAAATTCAGGTCTTGCCAGTGTTGAAGGGATCAGCTAGTCTTCGGGGAACAAGGGCGCGGTTAGCTCAGTGGTAGAGCATCACCTTGACACGGTGGGGGTCGTAGGTTCAATCCCTACACCGCGCACCATGTGAGGAGGCAGAAAATTTTTGACTTTGGCGTCGTAACGCTTAGAATTAGGAAAAGCTATGTTGCGGAGATCAATATCCATCTCAAACCGCCCTTTGCGGGCATTCACACTGATTGAACTTCTGGTCGTCATTGCCATTATCGCCGTGCTGGCGTCAATGCTTTTGCCGGCGATCAGCCAGGCAAAGCTGCAGGCTCAGCGCAAAGTTTGCCAAGCCGACGAAGTCAATCTTGTCGGGGCGATCAATCAGTATTTTGCCACGTATAGTCGGCTCCCTGCATCCTCCGATGCAGTAAACAGTGCAGCGGCACAAGCCACTACTGGCGCCAATTCCAATGATTTTACTTTTGGGACTTATAATGTGAACGTGCCGGCATTGGGTCTTCAAGGCCAAATACTGACGATTGGTTCCGGCCATAAGAATAGTGGCTACCAGGCAAATAATTCTGAAGTGATGGCGATTTTGAGGGATGATAACTTTACGCCAGAGATCAGCAATAACCTCGCCCATATTTACAATCCACAGCAGACTGTTTTTTACTCTCCAAAGATGGCCTCGACGAACGGGTTTGCAAAAGGCAGCGCTTTGGGAAATCCCGGCTTGGGAACGGACGAAATTTTGCGGGATGTTTGGGGCATGCCTTACATCATCACGATGGATCTGGGTTATGATGACCGCTGCTACGACGACACGTTGCAGACGATGTACGCATGGAACCACCCCGGCCAGACATTGATTACTTCCGGGAAAGCCGTCGTTTGGTCATTCGGGCCGTCGAGAATCATTAATCGTGGAGTCGGACTCGGGGTCAGTTCGAACAAATACGTCGTCATCAGTTCTCAATAGAGGCGGCCCTGCCAGACGTGAGTTCACGACAAGGATTTTTGGAGCCAAAAGGCCTGCGCGTCACGGTAGATCGCGTCATTTACAATCCCGAAGCCAGAACTCCTCCCGACCGTCCGCACTGCTTCATTTACGTCATTACGATTCACAACGGCAGCGATCATGCGGTGACGATCAAAGGCCGAAAATGGGTGGTGACCAATGATCGAGGGGAAATTACCGCGCTCGAAGGCGATGGGGTGGTGGGGCAGACCCCCACGATCAATCCCGGCCAGAAATTTACGTATAATTCCTTCCATCTGCTGGATACACGGACGGCGAAAGCCGCAGGGAGTTACGTTGGAATGGACGAACTTGGGCGTAAGGTTCTTACCCGAATCCCGGCCTTTAACATGGAAGTGCCGGATTAGTAAGGGTGCTCGGAGTTGGGAGCGAAATCCGGTTCGCGATAAGAAAAGAAAGCGGCGGCAAGCCGCGCGCGCTCCAAATGCTTCGCGCTGAGGGGTAATTTTCTCTGGCTTCGCCGCGCGGGATTTTTTAAGCGCTTTAACTTTGCCTGAAAGTGATCCGGGCCTTGCCGAGGTCGTAAGGGGACATTTGCACGTTGACCTTGTCGCCTACGCTGATCCGAATGAAATTCTTGCGCATCTTTCCCGAAATATGGGCCAGGACTTCATGCCCATTCGGCAAGGCGACACGAAACATTGTTCCCGGAAGCACTTGCGTGACCGTTCCCATCAATTCAATTGGTTCTTCTTTTGCCACTTATTGAATCAGATTCGCGAGTTTTAAGCCTAGTCGCGGGCGCAATCCTTGGCTGGACACCATCTAAAAATCAAGGAAAGTTTTCATTGCCGGGAAGGCTTTTTACCGGGCGCGGGAGGGCTGTGATCCTTCGCGTTGAGCTTCTTTTGCAGCGCTTCCATGTCCTGGCGCAATTTTTTCATTTGGTCTTGAAGGTCTTGCACCGTTTGTCGGAGTTCGGCTGAATTTTCGTCCCGTTTTCGACCAGATCGAATGGCTTCAAGCGCGCCGGTCGCGGCTCGTTGGACTTGATTTGCGCGGTTCGCGCCAGCGAAGGATTGTAAAACCGGAATTGCGCCAGGATCGCCCAGCGTTCCCAACGCCCGGATTGCCCCGAGTTGGATGGTTTCGTTCTTATCATTGACGTAGCCGATGATGAAATCCCGGACTTCGTCCTTTTTGTCGCAGTTGGCCGCAAGGGACGCCAACGAGCCAAGTCCGGTGGAAAATCCGCGCGCGGGAATTTCGGATTTGCGCGCCTTCAAAGTATCGCGGACGGGGGCAATGTTTTCCGGGTCCTCCTGGTCGCTTAGCGTGGAGATTGCGGATTCGAGTATCGTGTTTCGATAGGACTTGGATTGGAGCAGGGGAACAAGCAAAGGCCGCGTTTCCGAAGTCGGATACTTCGCGAGCGCACGAATGCTTTGAGCGAGGATATCAGGATTATGCTCGTCGGCTAAAGACTTGCGCGCCGCATCCAACGCGCGGGGATTGTAAAATGCGGCGATGGCGGACATTACTTGATTGCGGACTCGGGCGTCGTCCTGTTTTGTGGATTTGAGCAGCGCGTCAAGGGCTTCATCGTCGTGAATGGATTGGAGTCCGCGAGCTGCCTCAATTCGGACGCCATAAAAATGGTCGTGATCGAGCGCGTGGCTTAATTTTTCAACGGCTTCGTGATTTTTGGAATCTTTGAGTTCGTCGATTGCCTGCAAGCGGGCGAGGACATCGTTTTCATCATCCAACTGCGCGTAAAGCATTGAGGTGGGACGGTTGCGAAAGTCAATTTTTGCAAGCACTGCCAAATTTGGATCGAGGCGGACAATTGCCGGCGCTGAATCCAACGAGAAATAGAAATCCTCGGATTTTTCTTTGACGGTGATCGTGCGTGTCACGGTTTCGGATTTGCCTTTGAAGACGATCTCCAATGGAAAATTAAACAACAACACGTCGTCGCCGGTCTTTTGATTCTGGCGGATTGAAATCTTTGCCAATTTGCTTTTTTCGTCCCAGGAGTAAGAGGCTTCAATTTCGGGATAATGGGCGTGATAGACCCATTGATCGAAAAATTGATCGTAGGAGCGGCCGGAAAGTTCCTCAATGACACGCGCCAGGTCCTCGGTATCGACATTGCCAAACTTGTGCCTTTCGAGATACGTGCGAATGCACTGGCGATAAAGTTCAGCACCAAGTTGGGAGCGCAACATTCGCAGGACAAACGAGCCTTTGTCGTACTGCAGAAAGTTGAACATCGAGTCGGGATTGTCGAAATTGCGGCTAACGATGGGCTTTATGTCGTTCGACACGGAAAAAATCGACTTGGCCTTCCCGTAAAGCGCGTAGAGCATCGCATCCTCGCCATTCTTGTGCTCGTCGTAAAGTTCGGCGTAGAACGTCGCAAATCCTTCGTTGAGCCAGGTTTCGCTCCAATCCTTGCACGTGACGAGATCGCCAAACCATTGGTGCGCCATTTCGTGCGCGACCAATCCCTGGCTTGACCGGATGTTTTCGGTCGCTTCGGTGAACAGGGTCCGGTCGGTGAGCGTCGTGATGCTGGTGTTTTCCATGCCGCCTTCCATGAAATCCTGCACGACGACCTGGTAATATTTCGCCCACGGATAAGGAACACCGATTTCGCCTTCGTAAAATTCCATGATATCGCGGGTGTCACGGAATGAATTCGGCGCCTGCTCGAATTCCGATGGCGGCGTCAACAGCGCCAGGGGAACATCCTTATACTTGTCTTCAACTTTCTTGAAATAGCCGGCAACCAGCGAAACGAGATAATTGGCGTGAGGTTGTTCCTGGCTCCAATGAAACGCCGTTAATCCCGCGCCGTCTTTTTCCTCGGAAACCAAACGCCCGTTGGAGAGCGCCGTCATACCTGCCGGGACATGGCACGTAATTTCAGTGGTAAACTTTTGATTCGGCGAATCGTAGGACGGATACCAATAGCGTTCGTCAACGGATTCGCCTTGGGTAAACAAGTGTTCGTCACCTGGATCGTAGCCCATTTCTGGCGTGCGAAAATAAAGCCCCTTCTCCGGTTGGGCCGTGTAGTGAATGCTGACGCTGGTCTCTGCCGTTGGCTGAATCGGTTCCGCAAACGTGATAACTATATGGTCGGCGGTAACTTCGTAAGCCTGGATTTTCGCGCTGGATGTGACGGATTGAATCTTAAGATCGATGGCGTCGAGTTGAAGCTCCTCCAATGGCTTGGCGATGGGCTGAAAGGTTACGACTGCCATGCCGCTGATGGTCCGGCGTTGAAAGTCCGGTATAATGTCGAGGGCCAGATGATGAATTCCCGCGGAGCGATCTGGCGCGTAATGGCGCTGGCCAGACCATTGGTCAGGATACCGTCCCCCGGGCGCCGCGCTCGAAAGAGTCGCGAACGCGGCCCAAAATAATACGATGGCCAGTCTCCGGATCACACAACCGTGTAAGGCGCAATCGTATCGATTCGATAGCGCTTCTTTCCGCCTTCCACAGGAAATTCGAGTTCTTCCAGAGGTTTGTGATTCAGGAGCGCCTGGCCGACGGGCGTCAGATAACTGATGATGCCTTTGTCAGGATCGGAATCCCACGCTCCAAGAATGACAAACTGCTCTACGTTCTGACTGTCCAGGTCAGTGACGGCGACTTTTGTGCCCATGCTGACGACGTCGGTTCGAGGATTGGCAAAATCGGAACCACGCGCGCGAACCAGTTGAGATTCCAATTCGCTTTTACGGCGCATGAGAATTTTTTGCATTTCCTTGGCCGCCTTGTATTCGTGGTTTTCGCGCAAATCGCCGTAACTGCGGGCGACGGCGATTTCCTTGGAATTGGCGGGGATGGATTTCTGCACCAGCTCGGCGTACTCGTTTTTGCGCCGTTCCAGGCTTTCCCATGAAACGACATACGTGGTCTCCTGTTTCGATTGCTCGCCGGAGATCATCGATTGGACCGCTGGGTAACTCTTAACGATTCGCGCCAGCAGCGAGCGCTTGTCCATGTCATCAAAACAGGGCGAAAGTTGCAGTGCGCGGGTGAGGTCCTTGATGACTTCCAAATCCGCCGAACCAATCAATTCGACCAGGAGTGTTTGGTCGTCCAGAATGTAATCACGCAGTTTGTTGGAACGTTTTTCGTTGAACTGGTCGCGTTCCATCGCGGTGAGCATCGCGCGGAAAACTTCCGGCCCAAGGATATCGGCAAAGCTGTCGGAGCGTTCGCGCGCGAGCCAGAGAAGCAAATCACTGCTGGCCTGGTGCTGGCTGATCAGGCGCGCCAAAACTTCCTTCAACGCATTGAGATGACCCCCAGAAATAAGAGCGTTCGCCACTTCCGCGGCGACTTTGGCGGAAACAATGTTCAGCGTTGCAAGCAAAGCGTCGGTCCAATGGTCGGGATTGCTGGCTTTGAAGGATTCCAAAGACCGGCGATGCTTTGCAGCCGGGAGAAGTTCCAGAAGCGCCCCGATTTTCCCTGCCTCCTGCTGCCAAATGGTGTTTGCGGCCAATTCGGCTTCGACTGCTGGTGTGCCTGTGGCTTCGCGAATATCGTCACGCGCGAAAATAGCCTCCAGCGCGATCGCCGGTTGGTTGCGCTGATAGGTAGTAATCTCTGAATTGAGAGCCGGTATAATTTCCGCGGCGGCGGCTGCCTTATCGTCTAGGTCGGAAAGGTTTTTGAGAATTTCGTGCGTCACTGTGCCGCGCGCCTTGAGTCCCTTCGCAGCGCGAAATTCATCCATCAGGCGCTTTTGCAAGGAAACTTCCTTGGCCTGATAAATGATCGGGTCGGTTTTTTTTGAGGGGACCTGAAAATGTCCGTCGCGCTTGAGTTCGCGCTTGGCGCCTTCCCACCATTTCTTCCAATCGTCCTTGATGACGTCTGGAACAAGAGCTTGCTGAATTTGGTCGATGGTGGCGCGATTTCCGAAACTTTGCAGGACCAATTTGATCAAATCGAGGTGATGGAGCGCAGCCATCTGGCGAAGGTTATCCATGTCGGAAACCTTGCGGGCATAAATGTGATCGCTCGGAATTGGTTTGAGGGATTCGGCGGCGAACTCCATGTCCATCGCGTGACCCTTCTTCGTTTGAAAGTCGATTGTGAACCGGCCAAACACCGTGTCCACGTTGGCGATTTTCCCAAATCCCCAGCTCCGATGATAGCAGTAACCGCTCTCGGTTAGCGCCACAAGAGCATCGACGTGTTGTTTTGTCAATTTCCCGCCGGCTGCAAGTTTTTCAAATTCCTCTTTCATCGGTAAATTCTCGCGTCCCATATCAGAGCCGTTCATTATGAGTGAGTGACCGAAGAAAGTCCAAGAGAAATTGCCGTGCGTGTCCTGGCCCACCGGGAAAAGACAAATTTATACGTCGAACAACTGCTTGATCGCGAGCTGGCGCAACACCGTCTTTCAGCGCCGGATCGCGGGCTTTGCCAGGAGTTGGTTTTCGGAATAACGCGGTGGCAGCGCACGCTCGATTGGCTGCTCGCCCGGAAAACGGGTGGCCGAAACCAGAATGTGACAATTCGGTTTTTAGTCGAATTAGGACTGTACCAAATGTTTTGGCTGCAACGAATTCCCGACCATGCCGCCGTCCACGAAACTGTGGAATTGGGAAAACGTCTTGGATTCGGGGCGCGGGCTGGATTCCTCAATGCGGTTCTGCGCGGTTACGCGCGCGAACGCGACCAGACGAAATTATTATTGGAGGAGTTAAAGCAATCCGATCCTGCGCTTGGGTATTCGCATCCAGAGTGGTTGGTGAAACGTTGGGAGGAGCGTTGGGGGCGCGAGGAAACTTTGAATTTGTTGCAATGGAACAACAGTCCTGCGCCGGTTTTTGCGCGGGTGAATCGGTTGAAAACGGATTTTGCTGGATTGGAAGATCGGTGGCGCAAGGAGGGTTTTGAGTTTGAAGAGCGGAATTATGATTGGGTTGAGCCGCAGCTTGTTTTTGAATTGCGGTCGCATCCGCCGCTGGCCGAAAGTGAAAGTTTTCAGGACGGGTTCTTTTATGTGCAGGACCCGAGCACGTTGCTGGCCGTTGAACAATTGTCGCCGCAACCGGGCGAAACGATCCTCGACCTTTGCGCGGCGCCGGGTGGTAAGACGACTTATATTGCGCAACGCATGGAGAATCGAGGGCGCGTCGTGGCTTGTGATGCGCAACCGGGGCGATTGAAACTTGTTCAGGAAAATTGCGCGCGGCTGGGCGTGACATGCGTGGAGACTGCGAATTTGCCGGAAAACGGGGTACAAGTTATCAGGATTCTTGTTGACGCTCCTTGCTCGAATACGGGGGTGTTAAGGCGGCGGGTTGATTTGCGGTGGAGGGTGCAGGCTGCGGAGATTGCGCGGTTGCGCAAGGCGCAGTTGGCGTTGCTCGCGCAGGCTGCGCCGTTGCTGAAACCTGGCGGCGTGCTGGTTTATAGCACGTGCAGCATGGAACCCGAAGAGAATCAGGAAGTTGCGAAGGAATTTTTGGCCGCACATCCGGAATTCCATCTGGACGCCGAGCGACAATTGCTTCCGTTTACTGATAATGTGGATGGGGCTTACGTCGCGCGGTTTAAAAAGCAAACTACACAATAACGACGGGATTTCTTAATGTACCGATTGTGTCGATTTCAATTTCGACTATATCGCCTTCATTCAAGGTGAATGTGTCCGGGGGGACGACGCCGGTTCCTGTGAGTAGAACGGCTCCATGCGGAAAACTTTGGCAGCGAAAAAGGAAATCGGCGAGTTCCTTGAAACTACGCTTAATTTTATCGACGGACGTTTCACCTGTGAACACTTTCGCGCCATTGCGCTCAATAGTGATTTTGATCTGCCAGCCTCTGGCGGCTGTCTCCCTAGATCCGATTTTTATGCACGGGCCAAGGGCGCACGAGCGGTTATAGACTTTTGCCTGTGGAAGATAGAGAAGGTTTTCCCCTTCGAGGTCGCGCGAACTCATGTCGTTGCCAATCGTCATCCCCACGAGAATTCCTCGCGAATTCAGCACGAGAGCCAATTCCGGCTCGGGAACATTCCAGCGCGCGTCACTACGAATGCCAACCGACTCGCCATGACCTGAAACTTTTTCGCCCAGCGATTTAAAAAAAATTTCTGGGCGCTCAGCATCATAGACTCGATCATAAGCCGTCGCACTGAACTCTGACTCTTCCATACGAGCAGACTTGCTGCGCAGATAGGTGACGCCTGCGGCCCAAACTTCCTGGCGTTCGATCGGCGGGCAAAAAAGGATATCAGAGAGCGAAACGCGTTCCGTTTGCTGCTTTGCGCTTCTTTTAGCAATCTCCCCAATCAAATGGGTCTGAAATTCCATTTTGGTAATTTCTTCGTGTTCCAGCAATTGCTCGACTGCGGTGATTCCCAAACTTGTCAAATCGAATAATTCTGTTTCGCCGGCCCACGTTCCTACACGGACGACATCATCGGCGCTGCGTTTGAATCGACAGATTTTCATAAAGTCTCGCTTGAAATATTGTTGTTACACCATAACTCTGGCCACGAAAATGAAAATTGACCAACAAATCCAGTCGGCCAATTTGATGCCCAAAATCAAACGGCTCTGGGAATTGTCGGGTCAGAAAATTCGTTCCATCGAGCGCACGTTCGATCCAGCCAAAGGGTCGCCTGTTTTTACTGTGCGTGGAAAATATACTGTTCGGGGGTGGACGGAGTGGACGCAGGGGTTCAGCGTCGGAGCGGCTTTGTTGCAATTTGACGCCACGGATGAGGCTGAGTTTCTTGAATTGGGGCGCGAGCAGACTGTGCGATTGATGGCGCCGCACGTCAGCCACGTCGGCGTTCACGATCACGGTTTTAACAATATCAGCACTTACGGCAATTTGCTGCGATTGATGGCGGAAGGGCGCATTGCCGAGAATCCCTGGAAGCGCGCGTTTTATGAACTGGCGCTGAAACTCAGCGGCGCAATCCAGGCGCGACGCTGGACGCCAATTGCGGACGGCGGTTTCATTTATTCGTTCAACGGACCTCATTCACTCTTCGTCGATACGATTCGCTCGCTTCGAGTGCTGGCGCTGTCGCATCAACTTGGCCATGTGTTGATGGAGGAAAACGACCGGCATGTTTCGCTGCTTGACAGACTCAAGGCCCACGCGCTCGCGACGGCGAAATATTGCATTTATTACGGCAAAGGTCGCGACGCCTATGATCTTCCGGGGCGCACCGCGCACGAATCCATCTTCAACATTAACGATGGGAATTATCGCTGTGCCAGTTCGCAGCAGGGTTATTCCGCTTTTAGCACGTGGACGCGCGGGTTGGCGTGGGCGATGTGCGGGTTTGCCGAATTGTTGGAGTTCATGCGGGCTATTGGCGATAATTCGATTACTGCTGAATTGCGCAAGGCCGCCGAAGTGGCCTGCGATTTCTATATACGCCACGCGACGGCTTCTGACGGCATTCCGTATTGGGACACCGGCGCGCCAAAACTGCATTTGATCGACAATTGGCAATTGCGGCCTGCTGATCCGTTTAATTCCCACGAACCGGTGGACAGCTCCGCAGCGGCGATTGCCGCGCAGGGTTTGTTGCGTCTCGGTCGGCATTTAAAAAACAAACGCTACTGGCAGGCAGGGCTTACGGTCTTGAACACGCTCTTTGACGAACCTTACATCAGCGCTGACGCAAAACATCAAGGGCTGATTCTCCACAGCGTCTATCATCGACCGAACGGCTGGGATTTTGTGCCGCGTGGGCGTGCGATTCCGTGCGGTGAATCGAGCATGTGGGGGGATTATCATGCGCGCGAAGCGGCCTTGTATGTTCAACGAATCGCAAGCAGCGGCCCGTATCTGAAATTTTTCTTATGACGACACGCGACGGCAAACGCATCGCCCTTGTCACTGGCGGCGCGCGAGGGATTGGGTTGGGAATTGCGCAGGCGCTCGCCCGCGAAAATTTTGATTTGGCCATTTGCGGCGTTCGCGACCAGGCCGCCGTTGAACCGGCCCTTAGCGATTTGCGAAAGATTGGCGCTGAGACGCTTTACGTGCAGGCGGACGTGAGCGATGCGGGCGCGCGCCAAAAACTCGTCGAGGCAACGCAAAAACATTTCGGCAAGCTTCACGTGCTTGTCAATAATACGGGCATCGCGCCAAAAGTCCGGGCGGATTTGTTGGATGCGACAGAGGAAAGTTTTGAATCGGTGCTGAAGGTCAACTTGCAAGGGCCATATTTTCTGACGCAACAGTGCGCGCGATGGATGATTGAGCAAAAAAAAGCGGACGCGAACTGGCGGGGGTGCGTCATTAATATTTCGTCGGTGTCGGCGACGCTGGCTTCTGTGAACCGGGGAGAGTATTGCATTTCCAAGGCTGGCGTGGCGATGGCGACGCAGCTTTGGGCGGTTCGCCTTGGGGAGTTTGGGATTCCCGTCTATGAAATTCGTCCTGGTGTTATCAAGTCTGACATGACTTCCGCGGTTCAGGCGAAGTACAACAAACTTATTGCTGACGGTGCGATGTTGCAATCGCGGTGGGGCGAGGCAGAGGATGTTGGGAAAGCCGCCGCGATGCTTGCGCGAGGCGATCTTGGATATTCAACTGGCCAGATAATAATGGTGGATGGCGGTTTGACCGTCGGCAGACTTTAATTTTTTAGAATTCCCGATGTTTATAGTCAGTCCGGCGTTTTCCTATCTCTGCGTCCTCTGCGTCTGATACGGTTTCCACAGTTATTCATCCGGTGGCAAGAAGAGCCCGAAGGAAGAGCTCCCCGCAGTCGACGGTGAATAACTGTGCCGCGACAAAAAATTTGCGACCTGCTAAAATCAGCGCTGGCCGCATCGCCCCGGACGGATCACGGTCGTCTGCGTCAGGCCTTGCGAAGGCTTCGCGGAGTTTACCGGCCCGTCCGGCGGCGGCTGTCCAAATGTCTGAGAGAACTACAGCCCGCGAGGCTCCTTGTATCAGGAGGACACACGACGGCGCGGCGGTGCGAGCAACCGCAAGGAAAGTT
>DASXZW010000019.1:0-5521 GCA_036501665.1 Verrucomicrobiia bacterium | reverse complement strand
GCCGCACGGCGGTGATGCGCAGATGTTCCAATGTCTTGTGATCTAATGTCCGCCCGTCAATTTTCATGGACGGCATCTTATAGCGGACCCTCACCCCTTGTCTAGCAAAATGTAGCCTATCCTAAAGCCCTGGCAGTAAGGGGTGAATTAACCGGAAGTGGAACCGCATCTGGAGTATTTGAGACAATATTTGAAATGCTTGCTGGGGAGAATATCCGTCTGATTGCAGTCCCAGACGTCGAATAGAAACAGAGTGGCACAGTTTGAGTGTTTAACAAAATGCCTACCCGAATGAAGTCGAGAGGCAATTTCCGGCGGTAACGATGCTTTGACGCGGCGGAATAGCTCAAGTGCGTGTGGACTTAATTGTTCTTTGGTAAACATGATTTTGCCGTTCGCCCGCCCCATCGCGAGTCTGTCGGATGAACGCCGTCAGACTTCTTTGCAATGGCCATAGCGGTTCCACCTGCTCGCCATCAGCGAAAAGTGCATCAATCACGCTGAAAAACACCTTCTGCTGCGACAGCCATTAACGCACTTCGTCCCACTGAATTTTATCACAAAATGACACGTTGACGTACAAAAGCATATCAGCACCGGCTAGACAACGGTATCCCCAAACAGCTTCACCAGGAACTGTTTAACCTCTGGATTCATAGCTGGCGCGATTTTGGGATAAAAAACTCATCCTGAAAATGGAAAATCAACCGATCCAATTCCCATCCATTTAGCCCAGCATCGTGAGCCACCGACAGATAAAACCTTTCATGGTCGGCGTATGAATCAAAGCTCACGCCGAGCGCATTGGACAGCGCTTTAATGCGTGCATCAACGGCGATGCTGTCTCGAAACTCCGGGTGATAGACATCCATCATGATGTTGCGGGCGTATTTGTCGCCAATGCCGCTGAATGATTTCAAAAATGCAATCTTCGCTTCGCGCCCAGGTTGGGCCAGCAGTTTGGCCTTTGCCGCTTTAAGTCCGCCAAGTTGTTGAACCTGATCGAAACAGTGTAGAAATATAACGCGATTTGACGCTCGGCATCCGAATCTTGGCGGCATGACAGGTTTCTTCCACCTGAACGCGCCGGGCTTTTGGCGAGAGTTTGGCCAGCACGTCGAAGCGTAGTTTATTGTAGTTTGCTTTGTTGCCAATCAAGCCGTGCCAGCCTGCCGCTCGTCCCATTGTCGCGAAACTTTGGAGGAGGTAATGCCAGAGAAAGTCGGGGCGTTTAAGTTGTGTATGTTCCGACTTTAGTTTTTTCAACTTAGCTCGGTGCTTTGCGGCAAGTCGTCGGGCTATGATTGCTAAATGACTGCTCACAATCATCCCTTGCCATCAACCTGAAAACGCTCCGGCTTGCCAAAGCATGTGCCAAACTCGCTGAAATCCTGCCACTTCTTGAAATACACCTCGTGCTCAAGCAATGCTACCAGCGTAGTTTCTGCCGAACCTTCCGTTTCATCCAAGCCATAGTCAAAATATACGCCGCCTCGCTCAGTCAGGACAAAGCGCGGGTGCATTCGATCGCCATCAGGCAGTCCCGGCCAAAGAAACACTTCGAGTGTTGATCCCTTTGGCACATCAAGCTCCAGTTTACGCCGATACTTCGATCTGATGGCATCTGGATCAAAATGCTTCGGCGTTGCTGTATGCAACTCCAATGATTTCCACTTTTCTCGCACTCCAATAAACGCGCCAAAAGGTCGGGTAAATCGTGGTTCACTTGGATCAAAGTTTCGATCTACCAGTTTAACTTTTTCAGAATGTCTCAACAGCAACTTCACCCTGCTTAACATTTCTTTGGCATTGCGGGGGCACGCGCCGTCTTGCCGATTCACTTTCCACGGCTCGACATCGCGCTCGAACTCACCGGCAACAAGCACATCCGAACCAGCGTGTGCAGTGCGCACAACAATGGCGCGAAATGGCTTGTCGCCGTCTTGTTGCCGAACTGCCTTTTTTTGCCAAGCGGACCCTTCTGATGCCCGACCGCTTGGTCCTGTAAGCTTCTGAAGCCGCAAGCCCTGGTCACTCAGTTTGGTTTTGATGGAGTGGGCGTGAACGGGACCAAGCGTCCTGTCAGCAAGTGTGATTACCTGCTTTCGCCAGTCTCCGGGGAATTCGACCAGCAATCGTCCGCAGCCGACACCAAAGTCAGACCATAGCGCATTGAAGTGTTCCCACTTCGCCATTACTTCCGGTTCAACTGCGAATTCGTGGATCATGGCAAATCGTTAAATCGTTCGGCGAAAAAGCCATTAGGCCACGGGCGCTCAAAATCGCCATCCGGGGTAACCGGCAGTTCAATAATCTTTGAGCCATTCGGTGTCGGCTGAACGTAAAGCACTGATACGTCCTCCGGGCGGATAGGAATTTTTGTTTTCGGTTCGCTAGAGGTTTCGCGAATCCGGCGAAGGATTCGGAGAATAAGGTGTTCGCTATGTGTTTCGAGAAGGAACGTATTCTTTCGCTCCCCAAGCGCCGACTCTATAAACAAATCTCCAAGCTCCGACTGAAGCGCGGGGTGAACGTGAATTTCCGGTTGCTCAATCGCGTGTATCTGATTCCGTGAGCCGCACGCAGTCGCCAAGATGGGAAGTATCTGGCTGACGCCAACACCAATATCGCGATGAGATACGGAAGTTTGATTGCATGTGTCAGTCAGCGAAAGCTCCCGCCTTGTCTGCGCCGCCGCACGCCTCGTCCTTTTTGCCTGCCAGAGACGAACTCCAATTTCATAACGAATCTTCATCCGCTTGAGCCATTCATTTACATTTGAGCGCACCGCATCGTCGCAACACAGAACATCCCAGGCGTGATCGCCGGACGCGTAACGATCTGACCTCTGTTCACCGAATGCGTAGTGTCTTTCAGGATAAAAACGGAGCGGACCTAAATAGGTAAAGCGCTCCAGTTCCGTTGCCAGACAACCATGAACTTTTCTGAGCAGTTCGTCCAGCGTTGCAAATAAAATTGCGCCAACAATTCCCTCAAAATCTGTTTTGGAAATCTTTTGTCCGGCGCGGATGGAAATGGCTTTCAGCTTGTCCCATGACTGGCCTTTCTCCATCCAATTCAGCAATGCTGCATGAGTTCGACGAAATGAATCTGCAAAGAAGTCTTCTGGATAAACAATTTCGGCCATTGTCGGGAAAAACTTTTCAACAAGCGCGGTAATCTCGGTTGTTAAATCATCAATCGCGCTGCCGAGTTTAGCCCGTTCTGATTGACTGATTCGGCGACTGATAAATAATTCAATGGCGGGAATCAAATGAAGTTCGATAATTGGGTTTTCGAGTTCCAAGTGTTCAATTAAGAATCGAACTCCCGTCTTCCAGAGTCCACCCGCTCCGCCTTGGCGAATGCCCTTTTGGCTGAATAAAGGTTGATTCGGTTGGGCAACAGGGCCGCGAGGTGAAAGGCGCAAAAAAGGTTTTCCCAATGCTGATAGATTTATTTGGTGAGGAACTACACCAAAAGGGGTTTGGGCGATTTGAACCTGCATGGAAAGCGTTTTGCATTCGGGCGTTTTCAAATTGAACAAGCTCGAATCTTCCGGCAGTTGGAAATCTGCTCCCCAAGTAAAAGAAGATTGGTCTTTGTGCCGGTGTAAAAATTGTGCGAAGCCACCCAAATCCACAGAACTTCCAGCAAGACCAGTCTGCATGACATCCAACTTGCCGCTTTCCAACGCTTCGCGGGCGTAGAGCAGGCCGTGCAGGATGCTGGACTTGCCCGCGCTGTTCGCACCAAAGATCAGCGTCAGCGGCCGGATTGGAATGCTCTGCGTCTCGGCGAACGCTTTGAAGTTTCCAAGTTTTAGTGCTGTGAGCATCATGTTCATCATTTCCAATTTCTGAGCCTAGTATTGCACTTGGGGGGTCAACACAGCTACAATAAAAGCCGTTAAGACCATGACTGAATAGTAATGTTTCGCAACTTGTTCCAGGAATCCGGATTGTCGCTCGAACGCCTTCACACGTTTTGCCTGGTGGCTGGCGCTGGCGGCGTGACGCGCGCGGCTGGTGGCGATCCAACCAAGCAAAGCCAGTTCAGCCGACAAATCAAGGAACTCGAAGCCTATTTCGGCGTGGAACTCATCCGACGGAATGGTCGAGGGTTGGTGCTCACGGGGGCCGGGAAACAACTTGCCGGAATTGTTCATGAGCACCTAACGGCGCTCACGGATTTCAAATCCGAATGCGATAAACGACCATTTAAAATCACGATGGCCGGTGGAGACAGCCTTATGTACTGGGTGATTCTGCCACGGCTGGCACGGCTAAAAAAGCGGTTGCCCAACACCATATTCGGGCTCCTGAATTTGAAGACTGCGGAAATTCTCAATCGGTTAAAAGACGGGACGATTGATTTTGGCGTTGTTCGCGAGAGCGGGATTTCCTCGCCTCTGAAAGCGTCGCTGCTTGGAATTATGTCGCACTCGCTTTTCGTTTCACAGCAATCGAACGCATCGTCTGATGTCGAGAAAATCCTTTGTGAATTCCCTGTGGCGACACTTGAAGGCGACGGTTCGTTTCGCCGCGAATTAACCACGGCCTTTTACAAGCATACCTGCGGGCTTAATATCCAATTAGAATGCTCATCGTTTCCGCTGATAGCTCGCGCCTTGAAAAGCCACAAGGCGGCTGCGATTTTGCCAAACATTGCGAGATGTGAGTTTGGTGACGGCTCGGTGGTCGAGATTAAAACTCCACTGTTGAAACGATTTGATCGGCGAATTGTCTTGGCTTGGAATATTCGTAACAGTCGCATTCGTGCTGTCGTTGAGAAGGCACGCCTTGCAATTTCAGAGGAAATTAAATTTTAGCCAGATCATCAAAAACGCGGTCTGCCCGGTCCACATAGCAACACCAAAACGCATTTCTCCCTCTCTCTCAAAAGTTGTCTCGTGTCTCGGCCCCCTGGCCGGACTGCCCCGATTCAGCAACGCTGTCGCTTTCCGCTGACCGCTCCGCGCTGAACTGGGTCAGACCGGCCATTCAGATGCCTCCATCCGCAGCCAAAGGGAAAGCAAAAGCTGTCCCATTCAGGCCGAGACGGCATCCGACCAAAGCTGACGGCAGGCAATCAGCCAACCGGGCAATTGAGGGCTAAACGCCCTGGAACGCTTACAGGCGCGTGCCCGGTCTAGTCACCAAGCGAAAGGTAGCCGACCACGAACTTCATGTTCAGAAAGGCACCTACGAAAATCTGGTCAAAACGCAAGCCAAGTATTCTCAAAATGAAATTGCCATTCGCAACGACCCGCAACTTCGCAGGCAATGGGCGTGCATCAAGGCGGCATTCGATGTCCAGAACTACCGCGACCACAAAGGTGTAATCCGCCGCACCATGGCCAGGCGCTGGTTGTCGGGATCGTGTCCGAAGCAAAGCGGGGCGGGCGCTGGCCAAAATGTGCGGAATCCTCTGCCGCGAACGGAGTCTTGGGGTTTTCGTTTTGGCATTTAGGGTGTTGTTCTCTGTGCAATCGGAGGCGGGAGCGCAGCTTTCGGCGTGC
>DASXZW010000018.1:0-19602 GCA_036501665.1 Verrucomicrobiia bacterium | reverse complement strand
CTCGCCGTGCCGCCATTGTTCACGTTGAGCGTGCCGCTTTGCACCTGCACGTCACCGGTGTTAATGAACGTGGCTGGCGAGAAAGCGGTGGTGCCCGTGCCTCCGGTCTTCTCCACCAGCCCCGCATTGCCAAAGGTGCTGGTGCCGCCATAGTTGTTAAATGAAACATCGCTTGTGATGTTGAACGTGGCTCCGACCTGATTCGTGAACGTGCCATTTTCCAGCCCGAAAGTCCCGCTGCTCCAGGTCAGCGTCCCCGCATTGGCCAGCAGCCCGCCGTTCAACACCACCGTTCCGCCACTCAATGTGCTCGTCCCATTCAGCAGCACTCCGCCCGTGTTGTTGATTGTGCCAGCGGTCCAGTCAAACGAACCCGCCAAAGTTAGAGATCCCGCACCGGACAGAGTGCCGCCGTTAAGATTCAAAATCCCCTGGGCATTGCCGGTGCTGGCGCTGGCGATGGTGAAAGTGCCGCTGGAAAGATGCAACGTCTGTGTGCCACTGGCACCGCCCAGCGTGAGGACGCTGACGGAAGCCGTCGCACTATTGGTGATCGAATACGTGCCTGGCGTCGTTATGAGTGCCGTGTCCGAAGCCCCGGGCACCTGATTCGGGTTCCAGTTGGCCGCCACGCTCCAGTTTCCGCCAGCAGTGTTGGTCCAAGTGATCGTGGCGGCTTGACTGGAAGCGGCAGTAATAACTGCAATTAGAAATGCGACATGGCAGGTAATGGTATTCGCTTTCATGGGAATCGAGAGTCTGCTGTTAAATTGTTTTGTTCACATACTGTTTAGGAAAAAAATGATTGCAAAATCAGGCGTCTGCTGCAAGCCGCTTTTTTAAGCCTGAAAACACCCGAAAATGTTTGTAAACGGAGTTTGCGGCGGTCCGGTTTCGCACCTGCCGGAGCAGCAGGCGACGGGCTGAAGATCCATTCTCCACTTTATTTGGGGCGCGCATTATCAAGTTCAGCCTCGATTTCCGCCACGGTCGGCAGGCTGCCTTTCAAATCTTTGGGCAGGGATTCGACCAGTTTGGTCTGCCATTGGGCCACGCCGATGGGCTTTTTCAAATCGCGCAGCGCATATTCAACAGTCAGATGGTCACGTTCCTTGCACAGCAGCAGGCCAATGGACGGTCTGTCATCGGCATGACGCAACTGGTCGTCCACCGCTGACAGGTAAAAATTCATCTTGCCCGCGAATTCTGGTTCGAAGGTTTTCATTTTGAGGTCAATCACGACGTAGCACCGCAGCCGGAGGTGATAAAACAGCAGATCGAGGTAATAATCCTTGCCGCTGATTTCCATGTGATATTGCCGCCCGACGAACGCGAAGCCAACGCCGAGTTCGAGCAGAAATTTCTGGATGTGGTCGAGCAGACCCTTTTCGAGGTCGCGTTCATGTGCGTCACTGCGGAGCGTGAGGAAACAAAATTGTATGGGTCTTTGAGCGTTTGTTCGGCGAGATCGGACTGCGGCGGCGGCAGGGTGCGTTGAAAGTTGGTGACGGCTTTGCCTTCGCGTTTGTGCAGTTGCGTTTCGATGTGGTGCGTGAGCACCGCGCGGGACCAGCCGTGTTCGATGGCCTTGTGCGCATACCAGAGCCGGATGGCGGAAGTGTCCAGCTTGGTCAAGAGCAGGCGATTATGTCCCCACGGCAATTCCGAAATGGGCGCTGGCGGAGCCGATGTGGCCGATTCTCTCACAGGCTGTGAGAGAATTGCGGTTTTGGATTCTCTCACAACTTGTGAGAGTTTTTCAGGCATCGTCGGCCAAGCCAGATAAAAGCTGCGCATGAACCAGACGTTTTGCGGTGAAAAAACCGCCGTGCCGGGAAATTCCTTTTGCAGGTCATCCGCCAGCCGTTCCACCACCTGCTTGCCGTAGCCCTTGGTCTTTTGCGCCTCGACAATGATTCTACCGATGTCCCAATAAAGCAGAATCAACTCGCGGTTGACCGAAACCACCGCGCGAAGTTGCGCCGCGCGGACCCGCGCCTTGAGGTCGGCGAGGAGCGTAGCGTAACCAGCGGGATGCGCGGCGGATGGTTTGCCATCCTGTCCACCGATTTTTTCCAACCCTGTGGCCTTCGTTTTTCGTTTCGTCATACAAAATGTTTGCCTGCCGTTCTGCCCACAACAATCCTCAATCGTTTTCGGAAACTTCGGGCATCATGCCGAATTTTGCCGGTGTTGAAAAGGTTTTCGCACACATGACTTCTAAGGTGTCCGGTGCGGCTAGCCATTCTTGTCGCACGCAATTCTCCACGCGCCAAATCCTAAACAGCAAACTCCCGGAGCCGGGCGGCGGGTCAACGGTGGAGCAGTCCGACTATGAGGACTGACTACCTTGACGCGACGACCGGCGACATACAATTGAATCTGGATTGGCGCGCGTCATTGTCAGCGCGACTGCGCCATGAGCAAAGCTCAATGAATCCAATAATGACCGATGCAAATTCCATAGCCGAGAGCCAGCAAAAACCAAGCGACCGACCGAAGCATCACCCGCCACGCGAACCGGTCTTGCAAGTCGTTGGAGACTTGTTCCAACCGTTCGCATTGAGCCGTCGTGCTGGCCTTGATGCTCATCCACTCAGACGCCGCGCTTCCCATCAAATCCTTCACCCGCTTTGCGACTGCCTCCGCGTCGGCAAGCTGCACCTGGATTTGTTCCGCAGCCTGCCGGGTTGCCTGAATGTTAATTTCGACGGTTTTTTTCAACTCCTTGTTCTGGCCGTCCACCGTGCCAGCAAAATCATCTGCCATCGCCTGACTCTGCCGCCGGTATTCAGCCAGATGCAGTTCAATCAATTTCCGGGCATCATTCATCAAGCGCGGCAGATTGGCCGCGATGCGCCATTGCGCCTTGGTCAGCAACGCCAGTTGCACCGGGAAATTGCTGTCAGGCCCGACGCTCCATTCGTGCAGCAGCCGGTGAACCCGGTCCACTTCATCCACCATCAGCCCGGCGCACAGTGCCGCCAAGTCATCTTTGTCCAAGTCCATACTCATTCGCCAAGATTGAGCATCGGGTGTTTTGGGCGGGCCGGTTTTGCCGCCGGTTCCGGCTGTGATTCGACCTCCGGCACCTGTTGCTCTGGCACCAGCAAATCGGCAATGGCGTCGTATTGCCGGAACATCTGCTGCATCGCCCATTGCATTTCCCCGGCCAGCATCAATTCCAAGTGCGCTGCTCCGGGAGTCGCCACTTCCGCGAAGCTCAATTTGCGTCCGGCCTTGGCCTCGGCGCGTTTGATGGCCAGCAACGTGATGGAAGTCACCACCGGCAACGTGATTTCTTTCGCCCCAAACTTTTTCAACTCGGCTTCGATGTTGGATTTCTTGAACAGGTTCGTCCTCACTTTTGCCGGGTTGTGGACGATGACGTAATCCACGCGGTCGCCCGCGAAATAAAACAGTTCGAGCAGATTATTCATGCTCTCGGTGTCCTCGCTGGGAAACAGGAAAAACGTGAACCGAATACCTTGTGTGGCGAGCGATTCGAGCAATTGCAACGACTCCAGCGCCTGCACGATGAGGCCGTCGGCCTGCGCCCGGCAATCAATGACATGAACCGGCGCGTCACTGCGCGACACGTTGCGAAATAGTCCGAGCAGAGTGGATTTGCTGTCGTCGTCATTGCCGAGCGTGTAGGACTGCACCTGTTCGGGATGGCGGTCGGCAAACGAATGATGCCGGTCATCGAGATCGGAGCCATTCCATGCGATATTGTGATAGTCGAGCCAGGCGGTGCGGAACTCGGCCTCGAAACTTTTGCCGAGGCTGCCTTTGGATTGGGGATTGATGTGGATGCGTTTGGTGATGTTGGTATTCATGTGAATTCTTGATCAGTGTTAATGTTTTTGATGTTTGGGCGGGTAAAAGGGCTTGGTTTCGGCAACGGCGATTGGCGTGATTGCGGCCGGCTGGCCGCTGCGTTGGGGCGGGCGGGTTGGAATTCGGAATTATTTTCCGCATCTTCCCAATGCGGTTTGGTCGCCCGCTTCGATCTGCGCCGGTAAAATAGATACGGAGCATGAAACGTGACGCGGATGCTCTTTTCACTCAACAGCAAGTCGGCGATTTCCTGCCACGTCTTGCGCCGTTGGCGCAGCTCGCGGATGAAATCGTAGTGCGGTTCCAAAATGCTGTGGAACGGTTTGCCGCCGCGTTTCTGATGTGCCGTTTCAGTCATCGCCGGAAAGAATAGCCCGATAATGAAAAACGGTGGAAGAGAGCAGGTGAAAGTTAAAGTGAGATGAAATCACGATGCGTGTAGCGGCAAAAGGCGACGAATGGCGACAAATTCAAGTGACGAAAAGCGGCGAGTGCCGACGAAATGTCAGGAGTGGATGCGACGAAAAGCGACAAATGCGTTGTCGCTTTTTGTCGCTTTTAGTTGCCTGGTTTCTGGTTGCGTTTTTCACTACCGATTTTGGTAGGGGATGGTGTCTCGAAAAAATCAAGGCTTTCAGGTTTCAGAAAGCCGTCAGAATCGCGTTCGGCTGAACGTATCAAATTGGATGATGATGGGCGCACTGAACGGGCGTTCTGAAACCGGCAGCGAAACGGAGCAGGTCGGGAGTGGCATGAACGGACGACGGCGAAGTTGAGCGCGGTTTTAGAACGACCGGTGAGTGCGTGACCGTCTAGGTTTCATTTGAGGCGATTTGTCTGGCCGGTTTCCGAGTGCCCGCAGGAAAGCCGGCCAGTCAAAGCACCGACCCTAACGCTGTCTGCTTTTCCCAATGGTTGATGCCGAGGATTTCAAACCTGCCATGCTCATATTTTTGCCGGTGGCGGTCTATACTTCGTTCGCCGACGCTACCCAATCGTAGCCGCCATCTTTGAGGCCAACAGCTTTGAAGTGCGCTTTGCCACACTGGATTTTCTTGCGCTGAATTTCTGGAATTTTCAGCCAGCCGGTGGTGCCTTTGGTTTCACGGACCAGATACACCTTGTTCTGGCCGTTGGGTTCCTCCCGCACGATGGCCCAATCGGGATTGTAGGTGCCGAGCGGTGTTTCCACCTTGAACCAATCCGGCAGTTTGAAAAATAATTTGATGTCTTTCCGGGCATCCAACGCCTTTGCAAACTCATATTCCACCTTGGACTCAAATTCGACGACATCGTAAATACTGTGCTCCACTTCCAGCAGGCGCGTGACGTAGCTTTCCAGTTCCTCGACTTCCAACCGGTGCATTTCCCACTCGGCATCCGCGATCCGTTCGTATTCGATGCCTTGCACCATCAGGTCGTGGAGTGATTTTTGAATGGCGGCGACGGCGTGTTCCAAAAATTGCTGCGGGTTGTGCGTCACCTCGCCGAGCCGGTCGGATTTATGCAGGATTTCCGCCAGTGTCGGGCGCGTCAATTCCGTCTCGCGTTGCAGATGGCCAAGCAAATCCGGTATCGGCGCGCGATATTCTGGCGCACGGATGGTTTGCGCGGAACGCTCCTGACCAAACACGCCTTCTTTCAAAGTCATGAACAATTCGTGTTTCTCCCGCCGGATGAAAGGTGATTTGATCTCCGGCATTTCCCGCAGCTCACCGGCACAACGGGAAACCAAATCGGCGGTGGAAAATTTCACGGCATAGCGCGTCTTGCGCTTGATCTTGTCCCAAAGATTCTGGAAATCCGGGTCGAGCAGGCGTTGTTTTTTCAAGATGCCCTTGCGCCGCTCGCGCTTGTTCAGGATGCGGTTCTCAAAATTCACGCCGCATTCCTTTTGCATCTCATCCTGCAACTTCTTGGCAAATTCCTTGAAACTCTCACTGGCAACCACGGTGAGCCGGTTGATCAGCGGATCAAAGCACCGTTCGCCATTCTCGCGCACGGGCAGACGCAGGCCGCGCCCGATGGTTTGCCGCCGCTCGCGTTCCGTGCTGATTTCGCGCAGGGTGCAAATCTGAAACACATTCGGATTATCCCAACCTTCACGCAGCGCCGAATGGCTGAAGATGAATCGCAGCGGCTCGGTCATGGACAACAGCCGCTCCTTGTCGCGCATGATGAGATTGTAGGCTTCATCGTCAGCTTTGGTGACGCGGCCCTCGCTGCTGTCTTTGGGTTTGCCCTTGTCCACGGCGAAATAACCGTTATGAACCGTTTCGACCGCCAATGGATTCAAGGGCGCATAGCGAGGCTGCCGGGCGAATTCCTTATACTCCGTCGTGAACCACTGCCGAAATTTTCCCTCCGCCTCGGCATAGTGCGCCACGCGGTCCACGAAAAACAGCGACAGCACTTTCATGCGCTGATCCGGCGGCAACTGCGCGATGCGCAATTCTTTTTCAAAATGTTCGCGGATGGTTTCCCGTACCTGGATGCGCAACACGTCATCCGTGCGCCCGCCGTGCGTGACGCCGGTCGCCAGACTCACGCCGTTCTTGAACTGGAGATATTGGTTGCGGGCATCAATCAAATCCACCTCGTAGCCGCGATAGTTTTCGCGTTCGCCGGACAACGCGAACAAATCGCTTTCCTGCGTCACTGTCACGGTCTTGCGTTTGCAGCCGCTCGCGCCTTCGACATCAATTTCCAGTTTGACCGAAATCCGCGTCTTGGTGGCGGTGATGGATTTCACCGCGATGTAGGGCCGGTTGAAATCGCCGCCGTCCACGACCGAATCAACCTCGATGCGCTTGACCAGCCGCAAATCGTAGGCTTTCACCGGATCGAGCCGATAGACCAGATTGAAATAATCTTTATGTGTCGCCGAATACCGCAGCGTGCAGAGCGGATTCAGACTTTCGATGGCTTTCGTCCGCAGTTCGGTGGCCAGATTTTGCGGTTCGTCCACGACCACCACGGGCCGCGCGTGCTGGATGAATTCGATGGGCCGACGCCCGTTCATCTGGTCTTTGGTGTTCTGGATGACCGTGCTGCTTTTATCGAACGCCTGAATGTTCATCACCATCAACTGCATCTGGTTGCTGGCGGAAAACTGCCGCAGCTTGGACACCTGCGCTGAATCATATACCCACGAATCCAGCGGCGCGTTGCCGTAGAGCGATTGAAAATGCTCCTTGGTCAGCGCAATCGTGTTCAACACACCCTCACGAATCGCCACGCTCGGCACAACGATGATGAATTTCTTCCAGCCATAGCGCGCATTTAATTCAAACAGCGTGCGCAAATAAACGTAGGTCTTGCCGGTGCCAGTCTCCATCTCGACGGAGAAATTCAGGCCCGCCAGTTCCGTCGCCGGTGCCAGCTCGTTTTCCGTCTGGATTTTTTGGACGTTGTTCAGAATTGCGTCGTCACTCAACATCAACGAATTGCCGACGCCCATTTCCGTGAGCAGTTCCCCGGCGAGCGCGTCGCTCTGCCATTGCAGCGACGCCCGCATGGGCGGCTGGCCGGCAAAAACATCCATGACCGACCGGATGGCGTCCAACTGGAAATCCTGGTTGCTGTCGAATTTGATTTTCATGTCAGACCGGCGAAAAACGAAATGCCGATGCAACCCATTCAGGGTTGGTTCTATTGGTGACAGATGACCCAGGGTAGCTCGTAGGCTCGCAACCCCGGGCTGAATGATTCATCCCCGTTGGGGATGGCCGAGGTGGTGTGCTCATGCTGTGTGAAATTCAATGCCGTGGGATTTCATTTCCAGCACGGTGTTGGCTTTTAGCTGGTCGTTGCCAGCGAAGGCGATGTCCAGACAGATGACCCCTTTGGGTTTGCGCGCCATGAGGCCGCGCAAGGTTTCCTGGGTGAGCTTGCGCACCAGACAAATCACCAGCGCGCCGTCCGCCACGTCGTAAAACGGCTGGTCCCCGATTTTGCCAGCGATGATTTTGCTGGTGAGCGGCAGATTGCTTTTGAGCACCAGTTCGTAAAGCAAGGCATCGTCGGGACGGCCATCCTCGACGTTGTGGGCCATGAGTTTTAATTGCTCGGCCAGCGCCGCGCCGTCGTTGGGCGCGGCGGCGGCATCCCAGACCTTGAAATTGCTGCTGCCCAACTTGAAAACCTTGAAGCCCAAATCCAACTCACGCACCGGCGCATTGCCGCCCAGTTTTAATTGCGATGACGCATCGGCCGATTTTTCCGCTTCGGCGGCGGATAATTTTTTAATAACGCGGCGGACGCGCTCCTTGGTGATGTCCGCGATTGTGGCAAAATCTTTGCGCCCGGTCGGTTCGGGCAACTGGACGAGGATGAATTTGCGGTTGCCGCCGTCCTGCGCGTTCAATTCCAGCACCGCCTGCGCCGTTGTGCCGCTACCGGCGAAGAAATCGAGGATGACAGAATCCCCGCTCGAACCCAGCTTGACCAATTCCAAAAGAAGTCCACTCGGTTTCGGATTCTCAAAAGCGGTCATGCTGCCCAACAACTCGGTCATTTCCGCAGAACCTTCGGTGTTTAACGGAACAAAATCCCAGATAGTCGGATAAGTGATTCCAGCCTTTACGTCGCAATAGAACCTTTTCAGTTTTGGACGGCCTTTTCCATCTTCACCAAAATAAATTTCATTTTTCGCCATCAGCTCGGCGATTGTTTCGCGGCTGAATCGCCAGTTGCCGTTTGAGGATGGCAGATGATCTTCCCCGGTATTTGGGTTCTTGATTGGAAAATTGAGCGATTCAACGTAACGGCCTCCTTTTACATTTGCCATCAAGTCGCCTGCCGTCCACGGACCTTTGGGGTGATTGTCGGGATTTTGGTAACGCGCGATTTGTTCTTCCGAACGTTGTCTCAAATTTAATCCTGCGGTCTGGAGGTTACGCGCGAACAGAAAAATGTAGTCGTGATCTGCGCCGATGATCTTGTCATTCGGTGGCGTGCTCCGCTTTTTCCAAATTATCTGCGCTACGAAATTTTCCTCGCCGAAAATCTCATTCATCACGGCGCGCAGGTTGTGAACCTCGTGATCGTCAATGCTCACGAAAATCACGCCGTCCTCGCGCAGAAGATTCCGCGCCAGAAACAGCCGGGGATACATCATCGTCAGCCATTTGCTGTGGTAGCGCCCGTCCGTCTCCGCATTGGTGGTGAGCCGGATGCCCTCGCCGCTGACCTGGCCGGAAAATTTCAGATAATCGGCCAGGCCTTCCTTGTAGTTGTCCGGGTAGATGAATTCGCCGCCGGTGTTGTAGGGAGGATCAATGTAAATCATCTTCACGCGCCCGTGATAGCCGCCTTGCAGGAGCTTGAGGGTTTCCAGATTATCGCCCTCGATGATGAGATTTTCCGTGGCGTCAAAATTCACGGACTCGCCGACGGCGGGCAGTAGCGTGCCGGGGCTGGTGGTCTGAATGGCGCGGATGGCCTCGGACTTACCAGCCCACGAAAGACCGTAGCGTTCCGGCGCGTCGGTGGCGGCCTCGCCGAGCAGTTGGGCGAGTTTTTGGAGATCGAATTTCCTCTCGGTGGACGCTTCGGGGAACAATTCGCGGAATTGCGCCAGCCGCTCCGCGTTCACATCGCGCGAAGTCAGCAGCAGTCTTATTTCGTCACCCGTGGGCATCGTCATTTCAATCGTTGCTTGCGCAACCATGACGACGGGAAGCTTCTGGAAATTTGAAAAAGAAGAGGCGCGGACTCAACGCACCCTGACCCGAGGCACCGCGAAGCGCCTGTGAAAGAAGCGCGCCAAGCCGCGCCCACTTGGGCGCGCTCGGTCGGATCTTTCACGGGCTTGAAAATTCGCGGTTTTCGGGTCAGCCCGTAGCCGTAGCTACGCAAAATTGTTTTGGTTAAATAATAATCGTCGTTTTAGTTCTTTGAACGTGGCGAGGTTACGCCGAACGCGGGCGCACGACAAGCATAGGAAATTCATAGGAAATTCTGGACATGACACCGTTCCCATCCGGTCCGGTGGCTGATGCCAGACAATCGGACGATTTAACTACGGGTCTGCTTCAGTCGGTGATGAGGAGGTAAAATAATTTTGTGCAATGATTGCACAATTTTCGTCCTGAAGTCTGGCAGGCTGGCCGTTGTGAGAATGACGTTCACTGTCCCCGTTTCCGCTGCCGGAGATCGGCGGAAAACTGAGGTTTCATTTTGTGTAAAGATTACACAAAACGAGAAATTATTTCGGCCATGCTTGTGCCGAATGGAAAAATTATCAGCCAAGTGCATTTCGTGTATCAGCTACACCCGCGCGGGAAACGATTCAGGCAAACTGCCCGGCGTGACTAAATTGGCGGAAATACGAATGCGTGTCTGGCACGCCTTTGCCGGTTCGCCTGCGGATAAAGTAGCAAAACGATGAATGAAGAAATTTACGATTGTTCCAAAAACGAACAAAGCCTTTTGAAAAACAGATAAAATAGCGCCTTATGTTTACTGCCGTTGCGCAAAAAAATCTGGGCGATGCCGAGAGCTACTTCGACGAGCACCTGTCGCAGAATGATTACTACGCGGCGGGTGAAATCCGGCCCGGCCAGTGGATCGGCGCGGGCGCGGAACGCTTGGGATTAAAGGGCGAAGTCACCCGCGAACAATTTCATGCGCTCTGCGAGAATCGAAATCCAAACGATGATGAACGCCTGACGCAGCGGCAACTGAAGGAGGGCCAGCGGCGGGTATTCTATGATTTCACCTGCTCGGCACCAAAATCGGTGTCGGTGCTGGCGGTGACACTGGCGGATGAACGACTGGTGACGGCGCACGAGGAGGCCACGCGCATTGCGTTCCGCGAACTTGAAACTTTCGCCGCAACACGAGTGCGAAAACAGGGCGGCCAAAAGGATCGGACAACCGGCAATCTCGCCGCCGCCGCGTTCACGCACACGAGCAGTCGCGCGCTTGACCCGCAGTTGCATACCCACTTCACGGTGTTCAACGCCACGTTTGATGACAGCGAACGGGCCTGGAAAGCCCTGCAAGCGGGCGGCATGTATGACGCCATCCGTTATGGCACGGCGGTCTATCGCAACGAACTGGCGACGCGGGTTCAACAGATTGGCTACCGGATTCAACCGTCCAAACATGGCTTTCAAATCGAGGGCGTCAGCGATGAGGTGTTGAAACGATTTTCCAAACGCGCAGAACAACGTGACGCGGTGGTCAAGGAACTGGAACAAAAGCTGGGGCGCAAACTTTCCAACAATGCCATATCGCTCGCAGTCCATCAGAGCCGGGCAGAAAAGGTCAAAGGCATCTCGACGGCGGAAGTGCGCGAACGCCAACTGGCGCAATTGTCATCGGATGAACGGCAATCACTTCAAACGCTCTGCTCGTCCGTTCAACCCGTCCGGCCAGTCCGTGTCTTTGAACCGGAAAATCAAGCCCTGAATCATGCCGTCGCCCATGTGTTTGAGCGCAAGTCGGTGGTGCCGGAGCATGAATTGTTGAACGTGGCCCTGTCGCAACGTCCGGGCGAAGTGGATTTGCCGACGCTGAAAGCGGCGGTGAAGTATTCCTCTGAACTCGTCAAAACCGAGCGCGGATTTTCCACGCGGCAGATTCTGGCAACGGAACTGGAATTGATTCAGGTGGTCAATGCCGGATGCGATGCCGTCGCGCCCCTGCATCCCGGCTACCAGCCTGCTGACTGGCTGGGTGAGGATCAGAAACGGGCGATTTACCATGTGCTTCGCACCAGTGACCGGATCACCGGCCTGCGCGGTCTGGCGGGCAGCGGCAAAACAACGGCGTTACGCGAGTTGGTCGCCGCCTGCAAGGAAGCCGGTGTCGAACCGCTGTTCTGCGCGCCGACGGCGGCGGCAACCGGGGTTTTGCGCACCGAGGGATTCGAGGCGGTGACACTGCAAAGTTTGCTGCTGACGAAACCGGCGTTGTCGGCCCGTCAGTTGGTGGTGCTGGATGAGGCCGGGGCGGTCGGGATGGACGACATGAAGCGGCTGTTTGACCTGGCGCGGGATGCCCGCATTGTGCTGTCGGGCGACACCGGCCAGCACGCATCGGTTGTGCGTGGCGACGCGCTGCGGATTTTGGAGAATCATTCGGATTTTCAAACGGGACAACTGACCCGCATCCGGCGGCAACGCAAAGTCGAATATCGCCGGGCCGTTGAATTGGCCGCGCAGAAAAATACCAATGAAGCGTTCGCACAATTGGAACACATGGGAGCGGTGACTGAACTTCCGGGCAACCAACTTCACGACTCTGCCGCGCAGTCGTATGTAAAAGCATTGAAGCAAAACCAATCCGTGCTGCTGGTCGCGCCGACGTGGAATGAAATTGAGGCGGTGACGGAAAAAGTCCGCGCCGTGTTAAAAACGTCCGGCCGGCTGGCGGGTGACGAAAAGGAGTTTCAGGTTTTTGATTCGCTGTCGTGGACCGAAGCGCAGAAACAGGATGCGCGGCAATACCGTCCTGGCCTGGCGATTCGGTTTCACCGGCAAAAAGCTGGTTTTGCCAAAGATGAAACGGTTGCGGTGGTCGCCGTCGAAAATGACGCCTTGAAAGTCCAACGCGCGGACGGTTCTGAAAGTATTTTTCCATTGGGTCAAGGTGCCGCCTGTTTCGATGTGAGGGAGAAACGGAAATTGAAAGTGGCCGCTGGCGACAAGTTGCTGCTGCAAGCGAACTGGCAGAAGAAATTTATCAACGGCGAACTCGTCGAGGTGCGGGCGATTCAAGGTGATTCCGTGGTGCTGGCCGATGGCCGGGTGATTCCAGAAGAATATCGCACGTTCACGCACGGTTACGCCGTCACGTCACACGCCGCCCAGGGCAAGACGGTGGATGAAGTGTTGGTCGTCGCGTCGTCACGTTCGCTGCCGGCGATCAATCAGCAGCAATTTTACGTCAGCATCTCGCGCGGGCGCGATGCGTGCCGCGTGTTCACTGATGATGTCGAGATGTTGCGCTCGCACGTCACCCGTTCCAGCGCGCGTCTGGCTGCCGTGGAAGTTGTCCCGCGCGTTCACAGTCGAAAATTCATCCAAACCATTTTGCAGCGCGGTCATCGCTTTCTGAAACAGTTCCGCCAGCGCCTCGGACCGGAACAAACCATCTTAACCGACAAGCGCAGCCCACAAATGAAAACACCCCGTTATGAACAGCAACGAACCTCCACCCACCGAATCGGCGTCTAACCCGCGCGACAATCCTTCTTACGGCACGGATTCCACTGTCGCCACTCTGAACGTGGTGGCCGACGACGGCAGGAGTTACCAACTGCCTTACGCGCAATTTCTGTATGCCGAGATGATTTCCAATCCGGCGTTGGAAACGAAGCCGGATGCCCCGACCGAAAAGCTGTTGCTCTGTTTTGCCGTGGCCGAAGTTGCGGTGCTGGGGAGCGGACTCAAGTCCGTTGAACGGGCGATCCAGAAGTATGAATTGAAATTTGTGAAGTCGGCGGACCGGCGCTACGCCACGGCGTTCAAAACCCATGTTGCCGCCGTCGCCATCGCTTTTACCAAGGAGAAAGTATGAATCCCGAATCGTCATTGAAATTACAGACGCTGGAAAAATTTCCGGTCTTGATGACCAAGGAGAAAGTGGCCGAGGCGCTGGGCGTTGCCACGCATACCATCCCGCCACTGGTGCGGTCGGGACTGCTCAAGCCGCTCGGCCATCCGGGGCGTTATTGCGTGAAACATTTTTCGCGTGACGCGCTCGCCGAGAAATTTGCCAGCCCGGAATGGCTCGATAAAGTGGCGGCGGCCATTCACCGGCACTGGCGCAACAAGAACGCGCGGAAGCGGGCACGGCAGGCCCAACCGGCATGAGGACGGGCGAGTCCGTTATGCAGCAGCGACCGGCAGCGCGGCGAGCAGGAGGCTCGGAGCTTCCGCGCCTCCGCTCGCCCGTCCCACAAATCACGATCAAACGCCACCTGGTTTAATCCATGCCATCATCCGGCAGGTGATAATCTTGGATGATGATTGTTGGTGGCGGTGGTGGTGTGTGCGGCTGTATGACAATGCCGATGCCGGCGCTGACGTGCGGTTGGTTGGGAAATTTCCGGCGCAACCCGCCGCTGAACACCCAGGCCAGCACCAACACCGACAGCCAGACGAACGCGAGAAACAGATAAACTCCCCATTCTGCGATGATCCAATCGAGAAAATGGAACACCGGGTCAAGCACGGTGGCAGGATTCAAGTTCATGTGATTTCCTCCGGTTATGCCTTGGCCATCACTGGCTCAATGGTCTTGGACATTTCCGAGAACTTGGTGCGCATCCGTTCAAATTCACTCAACGGCGGCAGTTCCACCTGTGCATTACGCGCGTAGGAGCGGTGAATGGCCTTGCTGTTATGACCAAGCGCCTCCTGTGCGAACCGTTCGGGATACCCGGCTTTTTTGGCACGTTCCGCCCACGCATACCGATACGAATGCAAGCTGACACCCTTGATGCCCAAGCCCGCGATGCGCTGATGAAATTCCGTCGCCCGGTCGCCGGAACGAACCGAGCGCAAATACGGAAACAGCGGTCCGCTCCCCGGCAAATCCCGGAGAATTTCCGCCACTTCATCGTCGAAGCGCATGATGGCAATCGAGCCGGTTTTTTTGCGCGCGAAGCTGATGACGTTGTGTTCCCAATCAATGTTTTCAGCTTCGAGGCCCGCGAGATCGGACTGCGACGCGCCCAAGTGCCACACCAGTTTATAGAACGCCTTGCGTTCAGGATTCAATTCGCGGGCGACGATGGCCTGATGTTCCTCCCAGGTGATGGCACGTTTGTCCTTGAACTCAACTTTCGGCCATTGCCGTTTTACGATGACCGGCCACGGCAGCCAGGTCATGTCCAGGGCGAAGTTGTGGATGCGCCGCAGATAAACATTGGTCGAAACTTTTCCGGTTTCGAGCACGCGCAAAAAGTTTTCCGGCCGGGTTTCCAAAACAGGCAGGTGACGAATCAAGTCAAACGCCTTGTCCTTGATGGCGGTCTGCCAGCGGTGTTGCGTCTCGCCTTTTTTGAGTTTGACCATTTCCTCCATGACGAACTGCCAGTTGCGGGTGGCAATCTGCGGGTCGCTGGCGGCGAGATAGGCGCGGGCGATTTGCAGGTTCACGGCGGGCTGCTGCTGCGCTTCGCCGCGCGAATGAAACAACCGCAGCGCCGTGGCGCGGTCGGTGGTGTGCAAGCTGTCCTGCTTGCCGGTCACGTCATCGTGAATGTAGTAGCGTCCGCCTTTTTTGCGGCGGTAGAGCCGGTATCGTTGTCTCATAACTGTATTCACAGCGATGAGTTTACGACGGTTGATCTCGACTCCGGCAGGGAGCAGGTGGGAGTTACGCAGGGCAGGCCAGAGTTAAATCCTGCTGGCACTTCCGCTGGCACTCGTCTGTGGAAGCTGACCAAACCCTACAGTTCCAACTGGTTAGGTTTGGAGGCGGGGGTCGGAATCGGACAGAATCAGGGGATTTTTTCAAAATCCGCTACTCCGCAATTACCACCCCACCACCAGAGGCGAACAGCCTCATAACTAACGAACCCCAATAGAATCAGGCATTTCTGCACGTTTGTCAAACACCAGCGATTACGCACCCAATACCAATCAACTGCTCACCAATTACTCATTCATCACCCGTTTACTGGCACTTTCACTGGCACTTTCATTGGATGCTAAAAACTGGCTGATTCATTGCCCCATTTACACCGCACTGGCCCGTGCGTGCGGCTGACGGCGCTCAATTCGCTCCGCCAACCCAGCGCACGCGCCGAGACGGTTTGGTTCACGTCCGGTCCGTGCCGCTACCCGTCGCGCTCGGCGGAAACGACTATTCCCGTGCGTTTGCTAGATTGTATTGCGTCTTGGCCGTGACCACGCATCTGATACTACACGGATCGTCCGTGCATTTTGTGTATCACATACATTTTCAAACGCGTGGTCCGTTTCGATGAAGCTGATCATTAGCCGCGAGAGCCGTGTCAATCCGCCAGCGGGTTCAGCGACAATCGTCTGGCCTCGCGCCGTTGCCGGATGACATTTGCCAACGTTGCGTATACGGATTCGAACGCGCGGCGGCTGATAAGTTTGGATTTCATGGTTTAATCGCCGATACTCCAATCTAAATACGGCTTGGAAATTTTGATGATGGTGTCTGTCGGTCGCTCTTCAACTGTCTTCTGATTCGAGTTTGGAAGAGTGAAATCAACATCAACCTTGATGTATGGGCAACCGCGATAAACAAAAGTTCGCCGCGCGGCAGTCGAGAGGCCGCCCTCCGTGGTGAAAACGTTTAGCAATTCTCCGCGCGCCATTCCGGGTTTGATCTTCTGGCATTCGGTGAGAATTTCGGAAATCTGCTTCGTCAAATCTTTATTAGTCGCAGGTTTTGGGGCAACGCCGATGATAACTTCATCGCTCCAAAAAGTTTTCCGGCTGTCAATCGGAGTGAAGCCCATGCGGAAAGAAAGTGTCGTTTCTGAAATCGGTTCAGGAATGAGCATCTCCAATTCGTTCGTGTATGCGCCGCCGGGGTGGAATTTCGACGTTTCTAGCGACGTTTCTGGTGCAAGCCCAACCAATCCAAGAAATATTTGCGTTGCTGGTTTTCCATTCTTCGTCCCAACTGCAACTCATCACGCGCACGGTTTCATTGGTCGCGGTCGGATTTTCAACGCGCAGCGCGACCGTGAACTTTTCTTTGGCGCGCACTTCGGTTTTGGACGGGATGACGACAACGCGAAGTAAATTTGTGTCGGCGGCACTTGTAGAAAAGGCCCTCAATGCGCCGCTCAAAACGAGCGCGAGGCAGAGGATGATTCTTGGCTTCATGGTTTGCACACTTAATCCATCATCCGCTGAATGCCGCCACAATGACCCCGCCTGAAAGTAATTATGATTATCGCGTGTTCGTTTGGGTGAACGTAATAAATCGAGTCCCCATGATCGATCTTATGCGTGTAATTGAGTTTTTTCTGATGAAGAATGTCCAACAACTCCGCTTCGGAAATTTTTAGCGAAACATCTTTCAAAAAAGGCATGTCTGCCAGAAAATCGAGCGGCAATTTTTTTGGTATCTGCTTCGTAAGATTGGTGTCAACGTCATTGACATCAAGGTTCGTGGATTCAAACAGAGCTTTTATACTTTGAACTCGATCCGGAGAAAGCTTCGCCTGCTTCATCAGATTTTCCAGTTCGCTTTGATCTTCCTTGGAAGTCGTGTAACTATGCTGCAAAAAACTCTTTACAAAGATATTGCCTGATTGATCTATATTGTGCAGTCGCGTTTGAAAATTGAGCCGTGCTATATTTTCATCGTTCCGCTTTACCGCAGCTTCGAATGTTGCACGATAGACTGGATCCTTCGTGAGTTTTAATTCTACTCCGGGATAATACATATTTACGACGGGCCAATTGCTGGAATTATTCACGTCGAAGTTTGTGTCAATGTTTTGATCAATCACCGCCAAAAGTTTGAACAACATTATTGTTTTTTCCCGGCGCGCAGCCACTGCGGGCACGGTTTTATCAACTCCTGGTTCAGGAATATTTCCTACAGCCACATACGCAGCTTCGAGTTGGTCGGCGGATTTGGTTTTTTCAAACTCCGCCAGCAGGTTGTCGGTTTGAATGATTGGGTTTGTCATGGCGGAGATATCCTCGCCGCTTTGAATGACGCCGATTTCGGCAGCGGATGTCCACGGCTGGCCGTTGATTTCTGAAATGGCCTTGAGTTTGACGAAGCAGCATTTTACCGGTTCGAAGGTTTCGATCTTTTCTTCCTTGCCAGGCTCGAATGCGCCTTTTTTAACGGGCTGACCGAAATTCTTGCCGTCGGTGCTGACGTAAAATTCATAATCTTTGATGGTGCCGTGATCCGATTCATCCTGCCGGGGCAGGCAGGTGAAGCCTTTGATGACGGACGGGGGAACCAGTTCGATGATGATTTCGTGGGGAAGGCCGGGACTATTGCCGTGCCATTGAGTGTCCCAAAAGGTGTTGGGATTTCCATCCACAGCGTTTTTTCCGTAACCGTTCTCGCTATTGGTTTCCTCACTATCCGCTTTTGCGAACTTGAGTTTAACTTTGGCCACGGCGTCGGCTTGTGGGGTAACGCCGATGTTATTCGTCATCGTCGGTTTAATCTGAAGCCTCGCATCAATTTGCCCGGAAGTCGGAGCGTATCGGTTTGTTCCATCGTTTATCAGATACAACAGGTATTCATCTGTGTCACCGGGTGTGAATTCCACAAAGGTCGGGCCATTGGGCGGGTTGACTTTATCAAAACGGTAGTGGTGTAAAACAATCTGGTCGCTCGCTAGCGCTCCCTTGAGAATTTCGGAAATTTTGAAGGTTGTTTCAACACCGCGAAATGTTAATTGAGACCAGCCTATTGATTTATCCCATCCAAGTGAATTTGACTCATCCAAATCTTTTACTTTAATTGGCCGTCCGACCGCCACCAAATCGGATGTCGCCATCAATTCGGCATCGGTCCACAAACGAACTGCGCGTGCCTGCAACGACAAATTAAATGCAACGAATGCGAGGCAGAGGATGATTTTAGGTTTCATAATTTTGAATTCATACACTCATTGGACGGGTTGCCTCTCGAATTGCCCCAAAGATTCGCATTTACATTCATCACTCAACCGAGCATAGCCGGTCCGACTTTCATGCCGTAATGATGAGAAAACGTGGCCATTTCTGCTACGTGAATCGGACGGGCAAAATGTTGATAAATTATAATCGCCGTTACTGCGACCAACAATACAGCCAAGCTGCTGACGATGACTGTTTGAGTTTTTGTCCATGCCATATGTTTTAATGCTCCTCATTTTGATTCGCGCCTGCTGTCAATCTCCTGTCAGACAAATAAGGAAGACACCTAAACCTAATCGCCGGGGTCCAGACCCCGTAGTTGATGGCTTGGGAGAGCGGCGGAATCAGATTTGTGTTTGAGCATCTGGTCGAGCATGGCCCGGTCCAGATACCGGCCCCTGACGAAGACAGCGGCGATCCTGGTTGTGTTGTGGATGTCTTCAAGCGGGTTTGCATCCAGAAGAACAAGGTCAGCGGCTTTTCCAACCTCCACCGTGCCCATCTTCTGTTCCCAGCCGAAATAGCGGGCCGGGTTGATCGTCGCAGCTTGCAGGGCTTGCCGCGGAGTCAGTCCGCACTTCACGAGCAGAGCCAGTTCATCATGGATTCCAAAGCCGGGAAATGCGTAGGGATTGGGAGTGTCGGTCCCGGCCAAAATTCCAACTCCTGCCCGGGCCATCCTCCCAACCAATTCACACTGCTTCGCGAAGCGCAAACGGCATGCCTCCCAGTCGTCATGAGTACACGCCTTAAAGCGAAAGTCATTGGTTGGGTTCCAATACGCCGTCACATCGCGCGGAAGATAAGCCAGCCTCGGGTCGTTTCGGAAAGCCGGATCATCGAGATGGGCTATAGCATGGAGGACGACGAGGGTGGGACATTGCCAGGTTCCATTCTTGCGAAAGCGTTTGAAAAGAGCTCTCGCTTTCGCTGGCTCGTAGGATTTGATTACCTCCCGGGTGAGTTCCATCTGGGTCTGACCTTGGACCGGGTTTGTGCGCAATTCATCTTCCTCGCTTGAGCAACCCCTTAGGCGGCGTCAATAAATAACATTTACAACTCACTGGGGTGATGTTATCCATCACGGCGTGGTATCTCTTCGAGATATGCGCCGGAAGTTGCAGCATCTCTGGCCGCACCTGAATGAGCGGTCCAGGCGAATGCTGGC
>DASXZW010000017.1:0-5616 GCA_036501665.1 Verrucomicrobiia bacterium | reverse complement strand
ATTTGGTTCCACTCTTCATCACTCAGGTCAGTTGTATACTTCGTCGGATGCGTTTGCATCCGCATTATTTATACTGTACGCGACCATGGTACAACTTTAACGTTAACGAAGGAATGTGCCATTTTCAAAACACGCTCTAAGTTGACAACCGGCGCTTTGCGTTGATGGCCTGTCGGAAGGAAAAGCGATGACAAACAAACTGCGACGATTCCTGGGGATCAACGGCTTCACGCTCATCGAATTATTGGTGGCGATTGCTATTATCGGCATTTTGGCCGCTTTGCTGCTGACGGCGTTGTCCCAAGCGACACAGGCCGGTTATAAAACCGAATGCGCCAGCAATCTCAAGCAATGGGGCGTGGCTATCAACACTTACGCTGGGGACAACCAGAACCGCTTTCCAGATTTATCTTATAAAGATTCGACCGGCAATTTAACCGGCGCTCACGATTTGGCGTGGATGCCTATTTACTTCAACACGACCTTTTTCCCTGGTTATCTCATGACAAACCGCGCCGGTTTCAAAGGGGCAGTCCGGCCAACAACGGACGTGCTCTATTGCCCGACGGACTTATACCACCGGGCCATTGACGCCCGTCCTCCTCCCAATTATCAAACCAATCTGATTGGTTACAACTACTTGCCCGGCCGGGACGCGGAGGGGGGCGTGACCTATAACTATGATTCCGACGGCCTTGGGGCATGGGTGACCAATCGCGCCAAGTTGGGAGGACCCCATCATTTGGCGCCCGTGATGGTTGATCGGTTGCAATATGATCTGAAGAACCGAAGTTGGACAAAGCATTGGAAGGGTGCAGCCGTGCAGATTGGGGTTCACCGGAACTCCGCAGGCGTCCCAACTGGAGCCAATTTTCTTTTTGAAGACGGTCGCGTGAGCTGGCAACGATTCGCATGGGGAAAACCGCCGCTCACTTCGACTGGCATTGGCGCTGGCTGCCGATCGCCAGGAACAGGAGAAAACGGAGCGAAAGGCGATTACCTTGAGTACTATAATCCCAGCGATTTGGGACCAGGCCCCTGGTGACTCTGAAGGCCCTCTATCGGTGTCAGTGCTATCTCATGCAGGCTTTTGGCGTGTGGCTTGGCTTTGGCTGGTGCTGTCCAAGAGCGTTTGCACACTCGAACATGAATTAGAAAAACTATCGAAGGTCGTTTGATCTCTAGCTATTATGAAACGCACATTGACGGCATTCCCTGACCAGGATGACCAGAACGCATTAATCGAATTCTCAAAAACCTACGGTGACCCGCAATTAACAGAGATCTGTGTTGTAGTGCCAGCGTTCAATGAAGCGCACACCATCCGCTCTGTTTTAAGCGCCATACCACCGCACTTTGACACCGAGCACGGTGACAAATTGCACATCAGCGTGCTTGTCATGGTAGATGGAGCAACCGACGGTACGTTGGATATCGTGCGGAATTATGCAATCAGCGAGGATAGCAGCCGCCCCAGGACTTTTATTTGCAATTTGCCTCGCCGTGGACATGGGACGGTGTTACGGCTTGGTTACGGCATCGCAAGGAAATATAACTCTAAGTACATCGTGATTCTAGATTCGGATGGACAGTACGACGTTAAAGAGCTTCCCCTGTTGATTGTTCCGTTGGTTTCAAATGAGGCAGATTTCGTGTCGGGGTCTAGAATACTTGGAAAACAAGAAACGACCGACATCGTGCGTCGATTGGGAGTCCACGTTTTTGCTTGGCTCGTTTCCATTCTAACTGGCACTAAAGTCACGGACACATCTTTTGGATTTCGCTCAATGCGGGCAGAAATTACCGAACATCTGACATTATGCCAGCCGCAGTATCATTCATCTGAGATGTTGATTGGCCTGATTCTCAGGGGGTGCCGGGTTAAGGAGCAACCCATGACAATGTTGAAACGCTCACACGGCAAGAGCAAAAAGGGCAATAATCTAGTGTTTGGATTTCGGTATGCTGGCGTGGTTTTGGGAACATGGTGGCGAGAGCGAAGAAGACTCAACCCAGGCCTTTGATGTCGAGATTGTTTTACCATTCAATAGAGAATTTAAACTCGCGGAGACCAAGGCGATCACGGAGAGCTTTTTGATGTTCCTCTCGACAATAACAAAGCAAACATCCGATTCCAGCTCCCGTCAGCCTTGCGCCAGCTCCACACTCCCTCGCAAGTTTAAGGATGCGGTTGGTCTTAGCGCTGTTGCAGGAGGGGGAAAGCTGACTCCGAAATTCTTCTTGAAGGTTTAAAGCCGAGCCTAGGAAATCCAAATCCCCTTTATTCCATGCGTGAACAAGCTTTCTAGGCAATTTAGCTATCTCGCTCACCAAAGGCATGTCAGCTCGCGTAAGAATATCTTTGATGGATTCACGGGCAGAACGTCTTGAGCCGGTGTCAAAGAGAAGCAATCGTCGATTTAGCAGGTGGCGCCACTCATCAGGAATGGAAATCGTGCGAACAATTAAGGTATCGTCCGGCAAATAATTGATCCTGATGAGTCCCCGGTATAAGCACGCCATGGAGTCTTGACGCCCTGTGGCGCTTTCGTCAATGCCAATTTCTAAATTGTAAGCGAGTTTGGCTATGTTCTTATTAGTAAGACTACGCCCCTTGTACCGGCTCAAAGCGGAAACGAGCGCTGAATAATAAACGCCGCTTGATCCAAGCCCGATGCCCCAGGGCAGATCTGCTTTGCTTTTGATATCCAGCCCATCGAACTCATTTTCCGAAATGCAAATTGAAACGAATTTATCGATTGTACAGCTGATCGTTTCGCCTTCTCGATAGCGGTAGAATTCGGGAAAATCAGAAAAGCCGCCGACTAAAGGTAGTCTATAGGAGACTTTTGCCTCAATTTGGCACAAATTGTTTGTATTTGTTCCCATGATTCAAATGACAGTTCAACTTTCTCCCGTTTCATGATTATCCGATTTGCCGCCTCGGCTTCGAGGGCCGGTAAAGCTCGAAATTCGCCTCTCACGAAGAATTGTTTGAGCTTCGGCAAAGTCGAAGGCTTGATTTTCCAAAGTCCTACGTCGCAAATCCCGTTGGTTGTTTGGGAGTAAACAACGGAATCGGCTTCGTTGTCAGAGAGAACCGTTAACTCGTGTGGAAGGAGAATCTGATCGGCTTGCCATACTATGATAGAATTCACAGGACGTCGTGCCTGTCCATATTGGTACAGCGCATCGCCGGTGCCTTTGGGATCCGCCTGACGCATGTAAGAAATATCTAATCCCCTATAGTGATTTCCGAAATACGCTATGATTTGCTCGGACAAATAGTTAACAACTATAGTGACTTTGGATTTCTTCGGAATGGCTGCAAGCGAATATGCCAGAAATGGCACGCCAAAGAAGGGTATCATCGCTTTATGAAGGTAGTGTGTCAACGGTTTCATTCGTTGCCCTCGTCCTGCAGCCAAACAAAGGTACATATCAAGAATTTGAGGCTCAAATTCATTTTCTGCAAGACATTTTTGGGTTAGTTTGTTCGGCGGTTCGGCGCGCCTCACACGTTGACCCCAGATTAAAGGGCGCCGGTGAACCGCTGAAACCAGGCGCCGGGGCGAACGGTCGTTCAGTGAGGTAAGATAAAATCCTTCTGTTAGGCAACCAGCAATAGGGGGGGAATTTCGGGTTCGCGCGGGTGCCGCGGGCCAGGAAGTTCTCGGTTTTCCGATTCGGAACAAAACGTGCTCAGTTGCCCGCGCGGACGGATGTGCGGTTCCTGGGCCGGTTCTCCTATTTAAAAGCTCTTTCAGTTGCGGGAATGTCGGAGTGCTTTGACTTGGCGTGAGCGCCTCCGCCAACCCGTTCAATCCAGAGATGGCCGCTTCCGGGTGCAATTCAACAAGTGACCAAGGATGAGGGACAAGACTGGACGGTTACTTTCAGGTTGACCTAGGGTGTAAATCGCTTATCGTAGTGGCGCATTTGCCAACGGGAAGATAAATGGCTACCGCCGTTGCGGAATAATCATGGATTTCCAGATAAAGAAGAACAATCTCCGGCACCAAAAGCGAGGCGATTTATCGCAGCATTTATGAGGTTCACGATCAGATTCCGTGGCGCGCCTGACGGCGATACGACTTTCACAACCCGAAAAGACAGATCGTGCTGGCGAATTTTCCAAGCCGGACTGTGCCCGGCCGTCTTCGCAAGCATCATTACACTGTATCAGATCGCGGTTTTGGTAATGGCGTCTCCAGGCAAGTCTATTTCGAGTGCCTATACCTCTTCTCACCAAAAGGATAGTGGTTGGTATGCCAGTATTGTTGAGAACGGTTACGTGAGCACGATCCCTCCTGTGCCTCAAAAGACGCAACTCGCTAACGTGGCGTTTTTCCCCGCCTTTCCGATATTGGCTAAAGTCATTGTTATGTTCCTCCATCTGCCGGTGCGGTTTGCCCTCGCGCTAACGGCCCAAGCAAGCGCGTTTCTGTTTTGGTATTATTTGATACTCATCTTGCGGCGTTGGCAGTTTTCGCATATCGCGATTATAACGACGGCCCTTGCGGTCTTGTCTCATCCAAATGGATTCATTTTGGTCGTCGGATATTCGGAATCGCTTTTTCTTGCAATGCTCCTTGGATTTTTGTATTTTCTCGAATATCCGGGATGGAAAACTAAAACGTTAGCGAGTCTGCACGGATTCGTTCTGACGGCAACGCGGCCCGTGGGAACGCTTTGTGCTCTTTGGCCTCTTGTCCAGTCAATTGCCAAAAAAGATCAGAAACAAAAAAGCTCCTATGGCAGCCGTTTAGCGCGATGCCGTCCTTACTGGCATGCAGCCGTGATCACGTTAGCCGCCAGTGGCGGTGTAATTGCTTTTTTCGTTTTTTGTCAATGGAAGTTTGGTCGCTGGAACCTGTACATGCAAACTCAACACATCGGATGGAACCAAACAGCAAATTACATTGCATTTTTTAATCCTGCGACATACAGTTTCCGCTTACCCAGGCTAAGGAACTCAATATCAGTTGGGCATTTTTTGCTGGCCTTGGATTTTATTGTGTTAATCACTCTAGAGTATGTGGAGGTTTTCCAATGGAAAAATTTGGCATTGGAACGAACTTCGAGGCTCGGGTATTATTTTTGCGGCTTTACGGTCTTCTATCTTTCGGTATCTGGAACTTATAACACCGGCATGCGGGGCGCTCTCCGTTATGATTTATGCATTCATACGGTCATTGTACTCGGTGCTGCCAACGTTATACAAGTGTTGTGCAGGCAAAGAATAATCCGGCCAATATTGCGTTATTTCCTTTTGGCGACGTTGTGGCTTGCCATAATTGGAGGATGCGCTCTTCAGCTTTTTTATACTCGAGTGTATCTCGCCGGACGATGGCCGTAGGGCCGCGACGAATGATGCAAGCCATGAGCGAGAACTCGTTGCAGATGCGGTCCGCCCATGAGAATCGGCGCAACCGTCCGGGCGCAAAAACGAACTTGACATGCCAACCATAGCAGGGTAAGCGGTTAAGGAGCGACCGCATTGACAATGGGCGTTCCAACCAAGTGTGGCGTGTTTGGGCGGGCCCGATGGAGTTCAGGCGGCTAGCTTTGCCTGAGCTTCACGTTCCTTTTGCCAATTTGCGGGCGTCAGGGATT
>DASXZW010000016.1:0-44301 GCA_036501665.1 Verrucomicrobiia bacterium | reverse complement strand
GTCTCGCCGACGGAGGAACAATCCAGCGCTACGCGACGTATAAAATGTTCGACAAGAGCGTCTGGCGAGACGCCAGACGCGGCGGTCGAGACGACCGCGCTCCCCGAAGACCGTCCTAACCCGGCGGCTACAGCTTAAGTTAAACTGCTCTAATAAAATTTGAAAGAAGCCTCCTCACCCCGGCCCTCTCCTCCACGCAGCAACGTGGAAGAGAGGGAGAGAAACACTTGCCAATGTTAATTATGTAAGAAATCAATGGCGTACGAGATTAGAACGATTAAGGAAAATCTGTGGCGATGCGGCGGCTGGGCTTTGAGGAGGACTCATTTTAAAACAAATGGGCGAGGTGGTGGAGGATGGTGGCGTTGGCTTGGAACCACCATGAAAGCGCGAGGAACAGGCCGTGGCCGGTCAACATCGGAACTCCAATGACGAGGACAAGGGCGTTTCCAAGGAAAATGATTACCGCTGAGAATAGCCAGCCCTGGCTGGTGATGTCGGTTTGGCGGGTTTTGAGGATTTCCATGGTTAGTGTCACGTGAAAGGCATAAGCCGCGCCGAGCAGCAGGTGAAACCACGGAAGATAGACGCGCCAGTTCGCGAGGAGTTCGCCAATTAAAAAAACCACCACAACCACGACGGCGTAGAAGGGGAAAAAGTACGGCGCGAGGGCGATGATGAAGTTGTTTTTTGTGGTGAGGACGTGGCCGCCGGAAGAACCGGCTTTGAACCGTTTGACGCTGCCGCCGAATGCCCAGGTCCATACGGCATGGGTCAATTCGTGGCCGAACACGTAAATCCACATCGGTTTGGGAAGCAGCAGAAAAACGACGACCCAGCAAGCGGCCCCGGCCAGGAAGGGGATCCAGACTTGGGTCATTGGGCCGGCCTGGGCAAGCGCGAACCAGACTGCTTTTGCTGTTCCGAGGCAAATCGGGAGCAGCAGGATTCCGACGATGAACTTCACCCATTTCGGCATGGGGCGCTTTCTCTCATTGGGCGAAGTTATCTTTAGAGCGCGGCGGGGGTCAATTGCGGATTGGGCGTTTTATAATGGCTCTTGAAATCCACGGGGAGGGCTGTAAAACGTTTGCAATGCGTTTGTTTGAAGCTGTATTTGCGGCCAACCAGCGGGCGTTGGCGGGCGATCGTTCGGCGGGAGTTCGGATTTCGGATTACGCGGATGAAGTGCCGGTGATCGCGTTGACTTGCATTGATCCGCGGTTGAACCGGTTGCTTCCTGGCGTCCTGGGATTGCCGGAGGATAATTTTATCTGGCTGCGCAACGCGGGAAATATTGTCACGGGGCCATTGAGCAGCACCATGCGGTCGATTTCGCTGGCTTGCGCCATTAAGGGGGGCCGGGAAATTGCGGTCATTGGCCATACTGATTGCCAGGTGACCCTGACCGATGCGCCCGCGTTAATTGAGAAATTTCGCAAACTGGGAATTGATAGAAATAAATTGCCAGAGAATATTGATGTGGCGGAATATTTCGGCCTGTTTGCGGGGGAACGCCAGCATGTGATCAAGGCGGTGGAAGTCATCCGCAGCAGTCCGTTGATTTCTCCAAGGACGATAGTTCAAGGATTGTTGGTCGATACGAAAACGGGCGCGCTTGAATGGGTCGTTAATGGCTACGAACAACAGGCCCAAAAGCCGCCATCGGCTGCCGACGCGCCGTTTCCGGCGCTTGATTGGGTGATTGGCTCTGGAGCGGGCAGCAATGCTTTTCAATTTGGAGAAATGAAGTCGTCGAGTTCGGCGATTGGGGAGACTGAGAAGCGGTCGGACGAACCGATCGGTTCCCTTGCCAAGCCGGCACCGCCGAGTGCGAACCCACCGCCCGTTCCGAAGGCGCCGCCGGTCCTGCCATCGGCGCAGCGTTCGCGCGCGATTCCTCTGCCGCCACCGATCCGGGTGAAGCCACCGAAGTAGCCCTAGTTTGGTGCTTTAAGGCTGGCACGTTAATAAACCTGACAAAATGTCGATATAGGGGATAAGTTTGCCATTTGATCGCCCTATTTTGCGGATTGACGAAGTCCCTTTCTTGGGCTTTCTTGGTGCCGACATAGCAGCCTAAACGTGAAGAAGCGGGAGCACCGTTTTTTCAGGGGGGAGGACCCCAACCAAGTCCTCTGTGGCAATCAAGGTTTCGTGCTGGCTATGGCCTGCGGTTTTTATCCTCCAGACGGAAGTATTATGAACACAAATAAAACGTCTGAGTCTGATGAGGCGCGCAAAAATCAGAAAACCCCCATTCCTTCATCCAACGGCAAGAGAGCCGTTGCCGCCGAAGAGATGATCGAAATCTCATCGCTCGACGGGTCAGCGGATCTTCGGCAGCTTTTGCGCGCTTTTACGGCGGCGCGTGATGGAAATTTTACCGTGCGCCTGCCTTCGGACTTGATCGGGGTGGCTGGAAAAATCGCGGACGTTTTTAACGACACGATGATCAGCAACCAACGGATGGCGACGGAATTGGAGCGCATGAGCCGGGTCGTTGGCCGGGAAGGAAAGATCAGCAAACGGGCGAATTTCGGTTCGCGCGGCGGGGCATGGAGCGAAATGGAAGCCTCGGTCAACAACCTGGTCTCTGACCTTGTTTGGCCGGTGGCGGAAATCACGCGTTCGATTGATGCCGTAGCGAAAGGGGATTTGACGCAGGGGATGAGCCTGGAAGTGGAGGGGCGCCCGTTGGAAGGCGAGTTTCTGCGCAGCGCCAAGATTGTCAATACGATGATCGGGCAGTTGAATTTGTTTACTTCGGAAGTGACGCGCGTCGCGCGCGAAGTTGGTTACGAAGGCAAGCTGGGCGGGCAGGCCCAAGTCAAGAAGGCGAGCGGTGTCTGGAAGGATTTGACCGAGAGCGTTAATTCAATGGCGTCCAACCTGACCGCCCAAGTCCGCAATATTGCCGAAGTGACCATTGCGGTGGCCAACGGGGACCTTTCCAAGAAGATCACCGTTGATGTGCGCGGCGAGATTCTTCAACTCAAGGAAGCGACGAACACGATGGTGGACCAGCTTCGGTCATTTGCGTCCGAAGTCACGCGCGTTGCCCGCGAAGTTGGAACGGACGGAAAGCTCGGCGGTCAGGCGATTGTGCCGGGTGTCGCAGGAACGTGGAAAGACCTTACCGACTCGGTCAATTTCATGGCGAACAATCTTACGGCGCAGGTGCGCAACATCGCGGAAGTCGCGACGGCCATCGCGAAGGGCGACCTTTCCAAGAAGATCACTGTCGATGTGAACGGGGAAATCCTGGAATTGAAAAACACTGTCAATACGATGGTGGACCAGTTGAATTCGTTCGCGTCGGAAGTGACTCGCGTGGCGCGCGAAGTTGGAACTGACGGAAAACTTGGCGGCCAGGCGATTGTGCCGGGCATCGCGGGAACGTGGAAAGACTTGACAGACAACGTTAATTCCATGGCGTCCAATTTGACGGCGCAAGTGCGAAACATTGCCGACGTGACTATTGCGGTGGCCAACGGGGATTTGTCCAAAAAAATCACCGTGGACGTTCGCGGCGAAATTCTCCAGCTCAAGGAGGCCATTAACACGATGGTGGACCAGCTTCGGTCGTTCGCGGCGGAAGTAACGCGTGTGGCCCGCGAAGTGGGAACTGACGGAAAACTCGGCGGTCAGGCGATTGTGCCGGGTGTCGCGGGGACGTGGAAAGATTTGACGGACTCTGTCAACATCATGGCGGGAAATCTTACCGCGCAAGTGCGAAACATCGCTGACGTGACGATCGCTGTGGCCAACGGCGACTTGTCCAAGAAAATCACGGTGGACGTTCGCGGTGAAATTTTGCAGCTCAAGGAAACGATTAATTTGATGGTGGAGCAGCTTCGGTCGTTCGCCGCAGAAGTGACGCGCGTTGCCCGCGAAGTGGGAACGGAAGGAAAACTTGGCGGTCAGGCACAGGTGCCGGGCGTCGCAGGGACTTGGAAGGATTTGACGGACAACGTCAACTCGATGGCTTCAAACCTGACGGCGCAAGTCCGCAATATCGCGGAAGTCACGACGGCGGTGGCCAACGGGGACTTGTCGAAAAAAATCACTGTGGACGTGCGCGGCGAAATTCTCCAACTCAAGGAAGCCATTAACACGATGGTCGATCAACTTCGGTCGTTTGCGGCGGAAGTGACGCGCGTGGCGCGCGAAGTGGGAACCGAAGGAAAACTTGGCGGCCAGGCGATTGTGCCCGGCGTGGCCGGGACATGGAAAGATTTGACTGACTCTGTCAACATCATGGCTGGAAATCTTACGGCCCAGGTCCGCAATATTGCGGACGTGACCATCGCGGTGGCCAACGGCGACTTGTCGAAAAAGATCACCGTGGACGTGAAGGGGGAAATTCTTGAATTGAAGAACACCATTAACACGATGGTGGACCAGTTGAATTCGTTCGCGTCGGAAGTGACGCGCGTTGCCCGCGAAGTGGGAACGGAAGGCAAACTTGGCGGTCAGGCGCAAGTGCCGGGTGTGGCGGGAACCTGGAAGGATTTGACCGACAACGTCAATTCCATGGCGTCCAACTTGACGGCGCAAGTGCGAAATATTGCGGATGTGACGATTGCGGTGGCCAATGGGGACTTGTCGAAGAAAATCACGGTGGACGTTCGCGGGGAAATTCTTCAACTCAAAGAGACGATTAACTTGATGGTGGAGCAGTTGCGTTCGTTCGCTGCTGAGGTGACTCGCGTTGCCCGTGAAGTGGGAACGGAAGGAAAACTTGGCGGTCAGGCGCAAGTGCCGGGCGTCGCCGGAACCTGGAAAGACCTTACGGACAACGTCAACTCGATGGCGTCCAATCTGACGGCGCAAGTCCGCAACATCGCGGAAGTGACGACGGCTGTCGCGCGCGGTGACTTGTCACGCAAAATTACTGTTGACGTTAAAGGCGAAATTCTTGAATTGAAGAACACCATTAACACGATGGTGGACCAGTTGAATTCGTTCGCGTCGGAAGTGACGCGCGTTGCACGCGAAGTGGGAACGGAAGGAAAACTGGGCGGACAGGCGCAAGTGCCGGGTGTCGCGGGAACATGGAAAGATTTGACTGACAACGTCAATTCGATGGCGTCCAATTTGACGGGTCAGGTGCGCAATATTGCGGATGTAACAATTGCGGTGGCCAACGGGGACTTGTCGAAGAAAATCACCGTCGATGTTCGCGGGGAAATTCTCCAACTCAAGGAAGCCATTAACAAAATGGTGGACCAGCTTCGTTCGTTCGCGGCGGAAGTGACGCGGGTTGCGCGAGAAGTTGGAACCGACGGAAAATTGGGTGGGCAGGCGATTGTTCCCGGCGTTGCTGGAACTTGGAAAGATTTGACTGACAACGTCAATTCGATGGCGTCCAATTTGACAGCGCAAGTGCGCAATATTGCCGACGTGACCATCGCGGTGGCCAATGGGGACTTGTCGAAGAAAATCACGGTGGACGTTCGCGGCGAAATTCTCCAACTCAAAGAGGCGATCAATACGATGGTGGATCAACTTCGCTCGTTTGCGGCGGAAGTGACGCGTGTCGCCCGCGAAGTCGGCACTGAAGGGAAGCTGGGCGGTCAAGCAGAAGTTCCCGGTGTGGCGGGAACTTGGAAGGATTTAACGGACAACGTCAATTCAATGGCGGGAAATCTTACGGCGCAAGTCCGCAACATCGCGGAAGTCGCGACGGCTGTGGCTCGCGGCGATTTGTCGCGCAAGGTGACGGTCGATGTGAAAGGGGAAATTCTCGAACTCAAGAATACCATTAACACGATGGTGGACCAGTTGAACGCGTTCGCTTCCGAAGTCACGCGTGTCGCCCGCGAAGTGGGAACGGAAGGAAAACTCGGCGGTCAGGCGCAGGTTTCTGGTGTGGCGGGAACGTGGAAGGATTTGACTGACAACGTCAATTCGATGGCGGGAAATCTTACCGGCCAGGTCCGCAACATCGCCGAAGTCGCGACGGCCATCGCGAACGGAGACTTGTCGCGCAAAATCACTGTGCCGGTCAAAGGGGAAATTTTGGAACTTAAGAACACCATTAATACGATGGTGGACCAGTTGAACGCGTTTGCTTCCGAAGTCACTCGCGTTGCCCGCGAAGTCGGCACCGAAGGAAAACTTGGCGGTCAGGCGCAAGTGCCGGGCGTGGCGGGAACGTGGAAAGGTTTGACTGACAACGTGAACTCCATGGCGTCGAACCTTACGGCGCAAGTTCGCAACATTGCCGAAGTGACAACAGCCGTTGCGCGCGGTGACTTGTCTCGCAAAATTACTGTTGACGTTAAGGGAGAAATTCTGGAACTCAAGAACACCATTAACACGATGGTGGACCAGTTGAACGCGTTCGCCTCCGAGGTGACTCGCGTCGCCCGCGAAGTCGGCACCGAAGGAAAACTCGGCGGTCAGGCGCAGGTCCCCGGTGTCGCGGGAAGCTGGAAGGATTTGACCGACAACGTGAATTCCATGGCGTCGAATCTTACCGCGCAAGTCCGCAACATCGCGGACGTGACCATCGCGGTCGCGAACGGGGACCTTTCCAAGAAAATCACAGTGGATGTGCGCGGCGAAATTCTCCAACTCAAGGAAGCGATCAATACGATGGTCGATCAGCTTCGTTCCTTTGCCGCGGAAGTGACGCGTGTCGCCCGCGAAGTGGGAACGGAAGGAAAGTTGGGCGGCCAGGCCATCGTGCCTGGTGTCGCGGGAACGTGGAAAGATTTGACTGACTCGTTCAATGTCATGGCGGGTAACTTGACGACGCAGGTCCGCAACATCGCGGATGTCGCCACTGCCATCGCGAAGGGCGATTTGTCCAAGAAAATCACCGCTGATGTTAAAGGCGAAATTCTTGAGCTTAAGAACACAATTAACGTCATGGTGGACCAGCTCAATGCGTTCGCCGCGGAAGTGACGCGTGTCGCGCGAGAAGTCGGCACTGACGGAAAATTGGGCGGACAGGCGGAAGTGCCCGGCGTGGACGGAACGTGGAAGGACTTGACTGACTCGGTCAACGTCATGGCGGCGAACCTGACCGACCAGGTTCGCGGAATCGTGAAGGTCGTCACCGCCGTCGCGAACGGAAACTTGAATCAAAAGCTGACCGTTCAGGCGAAGGGCGAAATTGCGGCCCTTGCGGACACGATCAACAACATGACTGACACTCTCGCAATTTTTGCGGAGCAGGTCACAACGGTTGCGCGCGAAGTCGGCGTTGAAGGACGTCTTGGCGGTCAGGCAAACGTCCCCGGCGCTTCGGGAACTTGGAAGGATTTGACCGATAACGTGAACCTTCTCGCGGCGAATTTGACGACGCAGGTGCGCGCCATCGCGGAAGTCGGAACGGCTGTGACGAAAGGTGACTTGACGCGTTCAATCCAGGTTATTGCGCGCGGTGAAGTGGCGGAATTGAAGGACAACATCAACGCGATGATCAGCAACTTGCGCGATACCACGTTGCGCAACACCGAGCAGGATTGGCTCAAGACGAACATCGCGAAGTTTACGAGCATGTTGCAGGGGCAGCGAGATTTGATAACGGTCGGGCGAATGTTGCTTTCGGAATTGGCGCCGCTGGTCAACGCGCAACAAGGCGTCATCTATCAAATGGAATCGAGCGGAGACGAACATTATTTGAAATTGCTCGCCGGATATGCGCATCGCCAGCGGAGCAATCTTGGCGACTCCATTCGCCTCGGCGAAGGATTGGTGGGGCAATGCGCGATTGAAAAGAAGGCGATGTGGCTGACGTCGGTGCGCGACCATGAGATTGAAATCGCATCGGGGCTGATGCAGAGCAGTCCGGCTTCGATTGTGGTGTTGCCTGTGTTGTTTGAAGGGCAAATCAAAGCGGTGATCGAACTGGCGTCGATGGCGGGATTCAGCCAGACGCACATGGCGTTCCTGGAGCAATTGACGGGCAGCGTGGGCATCATGTTGAACACGATGGAAGCGACGATGCGCACGGAGCGATTGCTGCAACAATCGCAGGAACTGGCGAGCGAATTGCAGACGCGCCAGATTGAGTTGCAACGCACGAATGAGGAGTTGGCCGAAAAAGCCCGCCAACTCGCCGAACAGAACGCGGAAGTCGAACGCAAGAACCAGGAAATCGAGCAGGCCCGCCGCGCGGTCGAAGAAAAGGCGTCTGAGTTGGCGCTAACCTCGAAGTATAAGTCGGAGTTTCTTGCGAACATGTCGCATGAATTGCGCACGCCGCTCAACAGCATCCTGATTCTCGGCCAGCAGTTGCAGGACAATCCGCAGGGGAATTTGTCAACGAAGCAGGTCGAATACGCCAAGACGATTCACAGCGCCGGGACGGACTTGTTGAACCTCATCAGCGATATTCTTGACTTGTCAAAGATCGAATCGGGCACTGTGACCATCGAAGCGGAGGAAGTGACGTTCGCGTCGGTTCGCGATACTGTGGAGCGGAACTTCCGGCATATTGCCGACACGCGCAATCTTGGATTCATCATCAACCTTGACCCGCATATCGCGCGGCAATTGGTCACCGACGTAAAACGATTGTTCCAGATTCTCAAAAATCTTTTGTCGAACGCGTTCAAGTTTACCAGCCAGGGCCGCGTCACCTTCTCGGTGCGGATGGCTCAGGATGGTTGGTCCACCGATCATCCGGTGCTGAAACGCGCGCCGGCTGTTTTGGCCTTCGAGGTCGTTGACACGGGCATTGGAATTCCGGCGGAAAAACAGAGAATTATTTTCGAGGCGTTTCAACAGGCGGATGCCGGAACCAGCCGCAAATACGGCGGCACGGGTTTGGGCCTGGCGATCAGCCGCGAGCTGGCCAACTTGCTCGGCGGAGAAATCAAACTTAACAGCGTCCTGGGCGAGGGCAGCAGATTCACTCTCTTTCTGCCGCAAACCTACGCGGGGCCTTCGGCTGTTCGCGTGACCGAATCGCAGCCGCCCGTGATGAAAGTCCTCCCCGTCGCCAGCAGCGAGACAGTGGTGGACGACCGGGACAATATTCATCCGGGCGACAGCGTCTTGTTGATTGTCGAAGACGACGCTCATTATGCGCGAGTGCTGCTGGGATTGGCGCGTGATCGAGGGTTCAAAGGCCTTGTCGCCATGCGCGGGGCGGTGGCGTTATCGCTGGCGCGTGAATTCAAGCCAACAGCCATTAGTCTTGACATATTCCTGCCGGACATGCTTGGTTGGACGGTGCTCAGCAATCTCAAACAAGACCCAGCCACTCGCCACATTCCAGTGCAGATTATTACGCTGGAGGAGGAACGTCAGCATGGTTTGGAACGCGGCGCTTTTTCCTACTTGAACAAACCGGTGACGACTGACGGCCTGGAAGCCGCGCTGACGCGAATCCAGGAATTCACCAAGCCGCGGACAAAACAACTGCTGGTGGTGGATGACGACGAAGGCGAACGGGGCAGCATCAATGCGTTGCTCGCCCACGAAGATGTGGAAATCTCGACGGCCGCGACCGGTGAGTCAGCATGGGAATTGATCAACGACCGATCGTTTGACTGCGTTGTTCTTGACTTGCGCCTGCCGGACATTTCCGGGTTTGATCTGTTGGGACGCATCGAGGCGGAGCCGTCGCTGAGAGAGTTGCCGGTCGTAGTCTTTACAGGGAAGGAGTTGAGTGAAGACGAGGAAGCGCGCCTGCGAAAAATCGCAAAGAGCGTCATCATCAAGGGCGTCCAATCGCCGGAACGGTTGCTGGATGAAACCGCGTTGTTCCTGCATCGCATCGTGACCAATCTTCCTCCAGAGAAGCAACGAATGCTGGAGCGCTTGCACGACACCGATGAGGCTCTCGTCAATAAAAAGGTGCTGATCGTGGATGACGACGTCCGCAACATTTTCGCCCTGACGAGCCTGCTTGAGCGGCACACAATGGAGGTTCGAAGCGCGTCGAACGGGCGCGAGGCGATTGACATCCTTGAGCAAACACCCGACATATCATTGGTGCTGATGGACATCATGATGCCTGAAATGGACGGGTATGAAACGATGCGGGTGATTCGCGGCAACCCGAACCACAAGCTGCTGCCAATGATTGCTTTGACAGCGAAGGCGATGAAAGGCGACCGCGAAAAATGCCTGGAAGCCGGGGCGTCGGATTACATCGCCAAACCGGTGAACACTGAGCAGTTGGTGTCGCTCATGCGAGTCTGGCTGCATCGTTGATATTATGGCGAGTCGAACATCGAATATCGCGCAGGCCATGCTTGCCCAGGAATCGTCGCGGGACGAACTGCCAGAAGCCTTGGTGAATATTCTCTTAGTTGACGACCAACCCGGAAAGCTTCTCGCGCATGAGTCGATCCTTTCCGAACTTGGCCAGCGAATCATCAAGGCGCGGAACGGCGTTGAGGCGCTTGGACAACTTCTAAAGCACGATTTCGCTGTCATTTTGCTTGACGTCAACATGCCGAACATGGATGGGTTTGAAACGGCGGCGTTGATTCGGCAACGGCCGCGTTTTGAGAAGACGCCAATCATATTCATCACGGGCTACAACACCACAGACCTGGACCGGTTGAAAGGGTATGAATTGGGCGCGGTGGATTATTTGTTTTTGCCCGTGGTGCCGCAGGTGTTAAAGGCGAAGGTGACGGCTTTCGTTGAGTTGGCCCGGCAAAATCAAATCATCAAATCGCAGGCCGAGGACCTGGCGGCGCACAATCAGCGTCAAGGCCAGCAATTGGAAGTCATCCAAAAGCTCAACGAGGAACTCAAGGACGCGAATACTGAATTGGAGGCGTTTTCCTACACTGTATCGCACGATCTCCGCGCGCCATTGCGGTCTCTGACAGGTTATATCAATGTTTTGATGGAGGACTACGGCGGTCGGCTCGATGACGACGGTCGAGGGCATTTGCAGGCGTTATTCCGCGCGGCCACGCGCATGGATTGTTTGACTCGCGATTTGCTGGCGTATGGCCGTGTTGCCCGCGAGGCGGTGCAGCTTGAGCCGGTGCGTCTCCAACCGGCGCTTGAAGACATTGTTGCGTTGACTCACAGCGCGCACGGCAAGCCGGGAACTGTCTCGATCCAGGCCGGGGATGCCGAAGTGCTCGCGAATCGCTTCCTGCTGGAACAATCCGTCGGAAATCTCCTGAGCAACGCTATCAAGTTTGTGCAGGCGGGCAAAAAGGCGGAAGTCTGTCTTCGGACCGAAAATTCTTCAGGGCGAATTCGGTTGTGGGTGGAAGACAATGGCATCGGGATTGATCCAAGTTACCATCATAAAATTTTCAGCATCTTCGAGCGGGTCGGCGACGCGCAAAAATACGAGGGGACCGGCATTGGCCTTGCGATTGTAAACCGCGCCGTTCAAAGGATGGGCGGTTCCTGCGGCGTCATTTCTTCGCCGGGGCAGGGGAGCCGTTTTTGGATGGATTTCCAAGGTGTCCCGACGACGAACGGTTCGTCCGCTGCCCCTCACTAAAACAACGCGCAAAAAAAGTGGCGGAGAGATGGAGATTCGAACTCCCGGTGAGTTTTTAACCCCCAGACTTGCCAATTCCCTCGAATTACTGAGCAAATCAAACAATATTGACATACCCAAACGTTATGCCATAGCGTTATGCCATGTCAAGCGTCCATAAGCAGGAGGGCAAGCCGAACTGGTTTTGCGCGTTTTACGACCCGGAAGGATACCGGCGTTTCCGAAGCACGGGCACGGAGGACCGTCGGATTGCTGTCTCCGTTAGCACGACGATTCAACGCCTGTCCGGGCTTGCCAAGCAAGGCAAGCTGTCCAACGAAAAGGCGCTCAAGATCGTGCGCGAGAAGGCGGCGGAGATCGAGGAAACGCACGGAAAGCTGCCCGCGCAGAGCGCCGCCAAAGTCATGCAGTCAAGCAGTGAGGAGTTTGTCCGCATTGCTGGCGGCGAGTTGACGGGTTACACGGTCAGGACTTGGATTGATGCCTGGTATAAAGGGCACACGGATTCGAGCAAGGCGACGCAGCTTGAATACCGGCGCATTGCTGATTTGTTTTTAGACCACCTGGGGAAGCGAGCGGACTCCGCGCTCACCACGCTGCAAGAATCGCAGATTGAGGCGTTTAAACACAAGCTGGCCGCCAGCGTCGGGCCGTCCACCGTCAATAAGGCGATCAAGGTTTTAAAGGCTGCTCTGACTAAAGCGGTGAAAAAGCGTCAATTGGAATTCAGTCCGGCGCAGCATGTTGACCTGGTAAAAACCGGAGACTCCCTTCGGCGTCCGTTCACGGTGGCCGAGATCAAAAAGGTGTTGACCGCAGCTGATGAGGTCTGGCGCACAATGATTTTGCTGGCGTTCTATTCCGGGTTGCGATTGAAGGACTGCTCACGATTAACGTGGCGGGAAGTGGATTTGATGAGCGGGACGATTGCAATTTCGACCAAGAAAAAGGACAGGTTTGTCAGCGTTCCAATTGCCGAGCCGCTTTCGCGCCACCTGGCCGACATTGCTGGCGACAGTGCGGACGCGCCTTTGTGCCCGACGTTGGCTGGGAAGACCGCCGGGCGATTGTCCGCCGAATTCTACCAGATCATGGTGAAGGCGGGGCTTGTCAAGTGTCGCCATTACGAAGTTACCAAAAAAGGCCATGTCGGGCCTCGGAAAGCGTCAACAATTTCTTTCCACAGTTTGCGCCACAGCGCCACAAGCGAACTGAAATCGGCGGGGGTGAGCGACAGCGTTGCAATGGACATCATTGGGCACGAGACGGCGAGCGTGTCGCGCAATTACACAAAAATTGCGGAGAGTGCCAAGCGCGAGGCTGTCAACAAATTGCCGGATGTAACGGTATGAAAAGGATTTCGCTGGCAGTTCCTATCCTGTAAAGTTGAAAGATTTCCTGCGAATTGTAGTGGGTTCGAGTATTCCAAGCGCGCGCACCGAGACTGACAGGATGAGATTTTTTCGACAATTCGTGACATGGTGGAATGATGGCACAAAGGAAATCAACGCCGCGTATGGATGGCCGCCGCCACAAAAAGTTGAGGACACTATTGCGCAAATTCGCGACAAAGGATTCAGCGAACAGAAGTTAAGTATGTATTGCACCATGTGGGATAAGTGGAACACTGGAAGATTATCTCGGCGCGGGAAGGCCGGTGCGACCAAGCGATGGGAAAATGGTAATCCCCCTATTGACAGTGGCGAAAATCCGAAAAAGTGACACAAGCACAAGGTTTTACTCATCAAGCATTCCGTAATCCTCATCTAGCATCCCTCTGATTCCGATCAGGGCAAGAATTCGTCAGTTTTACGGAGATTTTTAAATGAAAGCCGTAAAAATCGACCGTTGTCACTTATAAAGCAATCATTTTCCGTTTGATAATGTAATGGCATGTCAATCAAGACATCCAAACGCAGCAATGGAATAATCAGCGAGTTTTTAAATCAAAGGACAGAAGGATTGCCAGCCGTGGCAATGCCTGTCTGGATACGACCGCCGAAGCGCGGGAACGAATTCTATTCCGGGCTTTCCCGCCCGAAGTTATATCAGCTTGCCGCTGACGGCAAAATCACCACGCGGACACTCCGCGAGCCTGGGCAGATCAAAGGCACACGCCTTTTTCTTCTGTCGAGTATATTTCAATTTATCGAGGGATGCGGGACGGGGAATTAAACAATTCAGCCTCGGTCTGCTAAACCGAGGCCAAAAAGTTTCAAATCTACAACCAACCAACGTGTCAGAAGCTACACAACCAGACGGTGCGAGTCAAGCCGAACCACGAACGCGCGGGAAACCCGACGGCAAGAAGCGCCCGTGGTGTTGGCAGGCAAAGGCCGACCTTCGGGCCATCGTTGAAAATCCGAAGTCTAATAACCCATCGCGCGACCTGGCCGTCTATGTCGCGTTCACAGTCGAGTCATCAAATCAAAATCGCGACACCTTTACCGCAGCAAAATCTGTCATCGGCAAACACGCAGGCGGATTAAGTAAGCGCGCCGTCGAGTATGGCATCGACGAGCTTGAAAAGCTAGGATTGCTTCACGTTTCCAGGGGCATGGAGGATGTAAATAAGAACTTCACTAACGTCTATACGGTAACGCATCCAATGCAATCCGGTAACGCATCAATTGCAGGGCCGCGCATCCGTGGAAGCGAGTCAAATGCGAGCAATCAGAAGTCATTAGAAGAACGTCCTTCGGACGTTACTTCTAATTCAAAGAAGAAAGTTAAAGTCGCGCCAGTGAACGCAGTGACTGCTCCTTCGGGCAGTCCTGCTACTGACGCGCAGAAAGGCGGTAAATGCACGGACAACTGGTGAAGTGCATTCGATGCCGGAATGATTTTGAACCTCCAATCGACGGCGAGGTTCGATTTGCCGACAATCTGTTTTGCTCAATGCGGTGTTCATTGCTTGATTGGCGCGACTTCTCAGGAATTCCAAACACGTTTTGGGATACGGACCTGAAAAGGCTGTCGTGCGTGTCGCAGATAGCCGCAGTTCAAAGCTGGATTGATGAGCGGGGGCAACCGGGTTTGATGCTCCACGGAGCTACGAGCGGGACTGGCAAGACTCGGCTGGGAACAATCGCATTCAACCGGCGTTGCGCCTGGTATTGGCAAGGCCGGGACGAGGAGCGCCGGAACGTGCAAAGCGGCGATGCCAACATTACCGGGCTGTGGTTCAACGTGAACGGCTTTCGGAATTGTTACTCGCGTGTCATGCGCGATTCAGAAGCAAAGGCGCATTGGCAGAGCCAACTGTCAACGAATGAGACTTTGTTCATTGATGATGTTGACAAACTTAAGCCGACGGAAGGTTTAATGGAATTGGTTTTTGCCGTGCTCGATGAGCGTTTGACCAACAGCCGCGCGACGATCCTGACAACGAACTTAACCGGGAACACTTTGGCGCAACGATGGGGCGATGAAGTGGGGCCTTATCTCGTGAGGCGCATTCGAGACTACTCATTGACTGTGGGGTTCGACGTATGGCGCAAGTCGCTGGCAGTCAAGGTGTCGGATTCGTTTTAAAGGAATCTTTTTCCAGCCAGCCGTACGCGAGTGGCTTGGCGTAGCGCAGTGTTTATACATGACACTAATTTTTCGATGAGAGTAGTAAAGTCTAAAAACCCATGAAACACAACATTATCGAAGCAACAGCATACGCCTGAGGGAAGGCTCTGGGCATCCGTCAAGAAACCCTAGTGAGACGGCTAGCAAAGATCGGTTTTACCTGCAAGCCTCACGAGAAAATTCCCGCCGGTCCGGTATTCAAAGCCTACAACAGCGAACTGGCGACGGAGCGTGCGAAGGAAGTCGCCGCGCGTCGCGGATTGCTCGAGCACAAGCTGAAACGTTTGAAAAGCGACACCATGAACGCTGAGGAGGTTCGTGATTACATGCGCAATGTGCTCTTGCCAGTGCGTCAACGATTCATGGCGCTTCCATCTGAATGCGCCTCGATGACCAATCCAACAGACCCGGTTTTCAGTCACGCAGCTTTAAAAGATTGGGTTAGCAGGAGCCTTGGCATCATCCGAGACGAAATCAGCGACATGAAGATTGGCGACAAGAAGGACGGCCAATGATTGACAAAACCCATCCATTGATTGACAGTGGCATCGAAGGTGAGCGAGCCGTCCCCATCTATCGCCCCCAGAATCCCCCGCGGGCGGTTCAAATCGTCAACGAGCTTCGCGAGCATGGCGCGACAATCTCGGCAACCGCGCCCGTGCTTGAAACTCTTGAGCAACACCTGGACGCCGAAGCTGATGCGCGATTCTCTGAATTTTTCCTAAGACGGGCGCGAAAGTTTTCCAATGTGGGCGCACTTTTGATGCTTCGGGCCTTGGGCATCAAAACGTGTTCCCTGGAAGACATTGCCAAGCTGGCGGGCAAGAGCCGGGTGGCAATTTTTAAGGCTGAAAAGAAGCTCCTTGCGCTGCTTTTTGGTTAACAGAAACGGGGTATTCGCGCTTAGGTATAGGCGCGTTGAAAGCGTCGCCAAAAACAGAAAGCAAACTATGTCGATATTTTCGTATTTCAAAGGCAACTCCGCGCGAATGACACGCCAAAGTCCAGCGCCGTCGCAAAAGTCGACAGTCCCGCTTGGCGGCAACGTGCGCGAGACCCGTTACCAGACTGGAAAGGCATCGAAAGGGCGGGGAGAGACCCCGAAATCGACGATGATGCCGGTTGCCGACCTTGGCGAAGTCGAGGCCATTGCATTCGAGATTTTTGGCGAGTCCTCCATTCCGAAAATCGCGCGTGAACGCTGGTGAAACGGCGCACTGGGTTGCAAATTTTCGCGTTCCCATCTATCGCCATGACATCGAGGCAATCTGGGAAGCGTCCGAGGATTCGTCTTCAAAACTGTGGCCTGATCGCGACATTGAGCAAGCAAAGGAGCTTGTCAACAAATGGAGTCACACGTCTGATTTACTAGCCGAATTCAACTTTCAAAATATCGGAAGATTGTTCCGCAAGAAACTCGACGATATTGGTGCGATGGCCTTGCGCGGAGAACGACCTGAGAAATCTCAAAAGGCTGGTATGATCTGATCGAGCCGAAGTGCCAGCAATTCAGACGCGGCGCAACACGGCTGTCGATGTCGCAATACGCCACGGAGAAAGCGAATGCCGAAAAACTTGAAATGCCTCTGCATCCATCCCCGGCGTTGAAGGCGTATCTTTTCATCGCTGTCGCGGGTTGGCGCGATGAAATTGAAAACTATTTTCCGGGTTACAATGGTTCAATTTCACCTGTAAATACTTTCTTTGGAATCGAGCTCTTTCACGTCGATCCTTCGGAATTCCAGAAGGCTGGCGAGGCGGAAAGCGCCCGCATCATTGCAGAGGGAGAACGAAATATGGAGGCCCACAGGCTTTCAATCGAGGCGCGCCAGGCCAGTAAAGCTGCGGCGACAAGCGAATCGCATCGGGCGGAAGTGGCTGCGCTTAGTGAAAAACACGACCGACTCCGCGCAGATGCTGAGGCCGAGCGAGCCGCGAAAGTCAACAGTGCCCCTGTCCAGCAAGTTCGCATCGTTCAATAGTTGACAATGAACGCAATTCAACGAGCAAAAATCGCCGAGGAATTCGCCGCGCGATACGACGCCCCGGCAGTCGCTATCCAGCCCGCTGACGCCGCAACGCGGTTGAGTCAAATCGAGGCGATGTTAAACGATCCTGCGAACGAATTCGACTTTGCCACCCGCCAGCAAATGCGTGACGAAATGTTTGACATCCGTCTGGACATTGGCCTTTTGGAGCAAGCGCGACATGCGGGCCAATAGTCCACTAGAACGCCAGTGCGTGACCGGCGCTTTGCGTCGGCATTACACGGAGTTGATGATGGCCGACGGACCCGAAATTAAAACCTGGGCGCTGGCCGCAAATTCGGCATCCTGGTCGCGGTCAAAGCCGTGGTTCACTGTGAAGAAAGGGCCGTCGTGCCCGACTGTCAATATCAGCGGCGAAATCGGCGTCGGCGATTTGACTGCGGATAATCTGCTGGCCATCCTCGATGGCGTTTCGGAAATCAACCTATGTATTGACAGCACAGGCGGCGACACCGATTGCGCCATGCGCCTTTGGAAAGGCTTCGGCGACCTCGTTTCACTCTGCACCATTATCGGGCGTTGCTATTCGGCGGCGGTGATTCTGGCCATGAGCGCGCGCAAGATTCAGATTGCGCACGATGGCCGCATGATGCTTCACCCACCGCGAGCCGCAGTCTTCGCGCCGGCGGGCACATTGCGCGAGTGTGCCGATAGTCTTGACGGTCTTTCCGGCCGTATTGTTGACACCATCCAGAAGCGCACCGGCCAGCCGACGGCCGTCGTCGAAGGATGGCTTTCAAAGGGGACATTTTTTGGAGCATCGGAAGCCGTCTCGCTCCGCTTGGCGGATGCTGTAATAGCTGAAGATAGTTCCGCGCCGCTGACTTCATTTCCGGTTGGAGACGGCGATTTATTGACAGAGGACGAACGGGAATTTCGCGAATTCATGGGGCGATTCGAAGCGGTGAACGTCCGGGACCCGGATAAATTCCTTCGCTCCATGTTCGCCTGGCTTGTCCACAAAGTGAGGCAGGCATAATTTCGCCAGACTTTGGGACCGTTTCTCAGAGTTTGTGCGGCCAGCCACGCGTCGGAATACAGACCCCGGCGCGAGGTGAAATTTCAAAACATAATTGACATATGAGCCAAGAGGAAATCTTAGTCAGGCTTGGTCTTGACAATCGGGCTTTACAGCAGGGGTTGCAGGCAGCGGATAAGTCAGTTGAAGAATTTGGACATCGCGCCAAAGAGACGCTCGCCGACACTTTTAAAGAATTGACCGCGCCGATCCTCGGAACTGGCGCTATCGCGATGGGGGTCGAGAAGATATTCGGCAAGGTTGAGGAGATCGAGCGCGTGGCCGCTGCCACAGGCTTTGCCGCTGAGGAGTATCAACGGCTAGTTTATGCGGCAAAATCGTTCGGGATAGAGTCGAGTGCCGTGGAAAAATCTCTTGAAACCCTTGCTAAAAATATTGGACAAGCCAACGAGGGTGAAACGCAGGCTTTGGAACTATTTAATAAATGGGGAATCGCCCTGAAGGACGCTCGCGGCGACACCCTCGAAGTCAACGACGTTTTCAAAGAGATAGTTGACAAGGTGTCGTCGATGCACGACCCGGCCGCCCGAACTGCCGCCGATATGGACCTTTTAGGAAAAAACGGCGCGAAGTTTGTTGCTCTGATGGTGCAAGGCAACGAAGCGATTCAGGAAATCGGGAAAAGCGCGTCGGTCGTCACCACTAAGGAAATCGAAGACCTCAAAGAAGCGAAGGAATGGTGGGAGTCAGCCGGTAATTTTGCGACGGTTTGGGGCGCTAAAATTGGCGCCGGCATAGTCGATTCGGTTAAAAGTGAGGTGCTGGATGCAACCCCGATGGAAGCCGCTGAGCGTGGAAACAAGGAGCGCGATAAAGCGACGAAAGATCGAATTGACAAAATCACCTCGCGCGCCGTCCCTGGGGCAACGCCTGATATACCCCAGCCTCGCAACATTGGTACATTCGACTGGATGAAACCCCATGCGGAACACGCCGCACAGCAAACCCAGCATTTGCAGGACATCTCCAAGAAGCTGGACAAGCTCGATGGGGTCATCGGGCCGGACGGCATGAAGATTGATCCTTCGTTGGGGCCATGAAATTCATGTCGTTATTCCAGCGGTGGTGTTTCCGAATGGAGTTCTCAATTATCAAGTCCCGACTCCGCCGGGCCAACAAACGGAAGTCAGAGGCCGAACGCCTGGCCGCGCTCGCGAAATGCTCGCGGCAATTGGAGCGATTGATCCTTTCCCTTAAGGTGGTGATGATCGGTTGCAAGGTTGGACTGTGGCCGTACCATATTCGATTTGACCAGGTGGCTCAGAAGCGGTTGCTCAACATCGAGGCGGAATGGCAAAACGATCCTGAAGCCGCTTGGGAAGTTCTACACCTGATTGCCAGGGCTGGGGCCAAAGACCGGGTTGCCGTGGAGTATGTCTTTGCTCAATTACGCCCCGCCCCGCAACGCAACGCAACATGGCCGCCGCGAGGCGCAAAGCCGCTTGAACCTGTCTTGACACCCCTCGCGGCGCCCGACGCCGTAAAAACGAAATTGACCCGGCGGCAATTTCTGCTAAATCGGGAACGTGCCGACGCTGCCCGCGACTTTGACCCGGAAAGACCTGACTGCCATTCTCCAATGCTCAGCGAAAACGATCATCCGGCGCGAGCGGAAGGAAGCCGGTCTGCGCGCAACCAAAGTTTCCGGCGCTGGCCAGGCCCGTTATTGGCGTTCAAAAGTCTTGCGCTACCTTGGTTTCGATGACGAATAAACACCCCCGCCTTGTAAGCGGGGGTGTTTCTGCAGGCGTACCGGCTGAATCAGTTGAGTTTGGCTTTTGAGGTGCTTGCTACCTTTCCATCCGGGCCGAATTTATCCATATCGTTAAGCAGATTGCAGAGCACTTCCCCAATGCCGGGATTGTGCAAAATGGCGTCGTCAAAGGCGTCTTGGAGACTCACACCGCGAACAAAGGCAAACTGTTTGATAGTAAGCCACTGTTCTGTTCTGAGCGTGACGTTCATTGGCATCGTCACTATGTCACCCACTACTTTCGGGCCGCTTTCCAGCCAGCGTTTAAACTCATTGGCGAGGGACGGGTGTTTTTCGATCATTTTGCACCCCATCTCTCTCGGTGTTTGCGAAGCCGCCCCAATCCTCTGCGTATTCAGCAGGCGTGTAGCCGAGATTAACGCAATCGCTGACAGCCTTCCCTATAAGCTGCCCGTTTCTCGCGGTTCCGGCGGCCAAGGCAAACCATTGAACCGGGTGAAGTGTCACTTCAACGCTGAACGTAAGCAGTTCGTCTTTTGGGTCGATACTTTCTTCTCCCTTTGGCGCGAAATGCGACGTTTCTTTAATGAACTGCTCGAATGACAACTGCGGCGTCCGCTGTGAATGGAGTTCGCGCGGTGAACGGTGTTCGGATTTTTTCTTCATAGGTCAAACAGAAAACCCGCGCTCGCGCTCTGGCTTCGCATGTGGCCGCAGAACGCCACAGCCAAAACACGAGGCGGGAAATTGTTCTTGTCTGCGTATTTGCGGATGCGAGCCGCAACGCCCTGACATAACCAAACGAGTTATGCCGGAACGTTATGCCAACGAAGTTTGAAAACTTAGAATTGCGAGAAAACCCTTTATTTACAGGGGTTTTTTGAAGTGGCGGAGAGAGGGAGATTCGAACTCCCGGTACTTATTAGGTACTCACGCTTTCCAGGCGTGCGCGTTAAACCACTCTGCCATCTCTCCAACCAACAGATAAATAGATGGTTGCAGCTTTATTTGAAAGCCAGAACTTTGGAGTTCTGATCCTGCAATCTGATACAGTTTGCGTGAAAAGTGCCAAACCGAATCAAAAATAATCTGGCATATCCGTCGCCGTTCTGTCAGGGATTTTGTTCGCACGGATGTGGGCCAAAGGCAAGCCAATTCGGCATGAAGTTTGAACAAAAATTTCACTGATCCAGTCGCCTGTGGGGCGCATCTCATTTTGAAACGGCTTAACTGCTACTGTTCTTTGGCTGCGACGAACAAACGATTGAAACCGTTCCCGACTGTGGATGCTTCCAACACCCGGCTAAAGCCGGACATATGTTTAGCGTGAACTGTAATTGACAGTTGGGAGGAGTCGGCAGACCGACCCATTCTTCCCCGCCCAAAACAGTGGGAGCCAGGCAAGAACTTTTATAGCTAACATGTTGCAAATGGTCGCGTTGAGCGATCCATCAATATTTCGTCAAGTGTTGGAAGAATTGCGCGGCCAGCCCGATCAACTCGTCGAGATTATCCTGCGCCAGGCTGGCATGATTGAAGAACTGCGTCAGGACATCGAAAAGCTCAAAGAGCAAATCAAGGACTTCAATGACCGCACCGACGGGCTGGGCGCTAAAGTGGAGCGGTTGGCCAAGGCGGCGCCGTTTCGGATTGACGACAAACATCGAGTGGCGGAACGCAAAAAGCCCGGTCGCGCTCCCCGGCCATTTGGGTTGTGCCCGCGCCATTCCTGATCATGTGGATGAAGAAATTTTTGAGCCGTTGCGGGATTGTCCATGCTGTGAGGCGCGGTGGGACCGCGACGCCGGTTCGCGCAGTACACGGAGGAGTTGCCTGTGGTCCGTCCGCATGTGACTATAGCATTTCTACGAAAACTGTAGCCACATTTTAAGTACCCTTCTCTTCAATTCTCTCCCCGCATGGCGGGGAGAGAACGGACGCGAAGCGCCAAGAGAGGGGATCCAAAATGGCTACAGTTTTTTGTGATTTGCTCTAATTGGTTACGGAGGAAGCGCCTTGTCCGCGCTGTCAACAAGCGGTGCGTTCGACTCATCCCCTGCAGGTTTCGCTGGCCGAGGGTGCCGACGAACCATTGCTATAAAAAGTTGCTCGATGTACCCGATCAGTCAAACAGGATCGATTTTATACTTATCGACAAGCAGCAGTAGGGGCCGTCAAAAATCTTGATCCTTCGGCTCACGGCGGTTCAGGGCCGATTGGTTTGGCCTCCAAATGAGACAAGCGTTTTCACGATGCCGTCCGGGCTAATTTGAAAAACCGTGCCGCCCGCGCCAGCGCCACCGTACTCCGTTGTTCCATAAAAATTTCCTGCGCCATCCTCCACCAATGAAGCCAGCGGGCCGATTCCATCCGGGCCATGAAACGCGGCCAGCGTCGTTTGGCCGCCAGCTGAAGTCATCTGGAAGATAATACCGGCGCCGCCGCCCCCACCGCCGGCTGTTGTGCCATAGAAATTGCCATCGCCACCTTGCATCAGCCCCCCAAGACAAAAGTTGCCATTGGAGCCATTGAATGAAACCAGTTTGGTCAATACGCCAGTGGGGGTCATTTTGAACACTGTGCCAAAACCGAGACCGACGTTCAGATTAAGATTTCCACCAATGGATGTTGTGCCATAAAAACTGCCATTGGCGCCCTGCACCAAGCCACCCGCGGGATTTTCGCCATTGCTCCCAGTGAACTTGAAGAGTGTGGTCAGCACACCGCTCGGTGTTATTTCAAAAATCGTGCCGCCCCCGCTATTTCCGAAAAGACCGCCGACACTGAGATCTCCTCCTTGGAACGTTGTGCCATAAAAATTTCCATTGCTCCCCTGCGCCAGGCTGGCGAGTGGAACTGCGCCATTTGTGTTGTTGAATGAAACCAGCGTTGTCAACCCGCCGGCGGAGGTTATCTTAAATATTGTGCCCATCCCGCTCGCGCCACCGCCTACCGTTGTGCCGTAGAAATCGCCATCGGCGCCCTGCACCAAGGCTGCGGCTGGATGGCTGCCGTTTGTGCCATTGAATGAGGTCAGGGTCTTCAACATGCCGGCTGAGGATATCTGGAACACCGTGCCATTGTTGCGATTGGTCCCGCCGTATTGGGTCGTGCCGTAGAAATTGCCATCGCTTGCCTGCAGCAGGCCCGCAGCGGGATAGCTGCCGTTGGTTCCGTCAAACGAAACCAGCGTCGTCAAGATGCCGTTGGTTGTCACTTGAAACACAGTTCCTTCGTCACTCGCTCCACCGTAAGCTGTCGTTCCGTAGAAACTCCCATCGCTCCCTCGCGCCAGCCCCGCCGACGGATATTCAGGCGGAAGTGACGCGCCAGACTTGCTCAGGAATTGCATGACCTCGGGATAGGCTGGCGACGGTCCATCCAAAAGATGGTTGTCTTCGCCTTGCAAAAACTTATTGAAAAAGGAGAGCAGATAAGCGCGCACGATCTGGCTGACTCGGCCCGAGGCCAGGATCTGCCCGTGCGTGGGTGTGGCATATTGGGATTGCAGTGTTGCGGGATCAACTACGAGGTCATCATCGCCAAAGCTGGCGTGAATGGAGGAAATTAGTTTTACCCAGTACGCATTGGTCACCTGCTCATTGTAAACTTGCAAACGATCGTCGGAACGGCCTTCAGGCAAGGCGAACCACCATCCAGCCGGGTCGGCGTCCAAATCGGAACGAAAATACAGCCAAGGCACGGTCATCGGCTGCGTTTGCACGTTGGTTTCAATATAGGTTGCATCTAAATCAACACCTGCTTTGCACCGAGAATCGCGCAGGCACAACTGGGCCGTGGACACTCCGCCTTGGGACCAGCCAAAGGCCCCGATTTTCTTCAAATCCAATCGGCCGCCTAAGCGCGGATCACTGGCATTCAAGCGCTCCAACTCATCCAATACAAACCGCAGGTCCAGCAGCCGTCCCTCAATGTCTGCGACATCGCTCTCGATATTATTGAGCGCCGCATTTTCGAACTCCACTTCGCCACCGGGCCATACGCTGACGGACGTGTCGCTGGCGTCCAACCCTACCACGACATAGCCCCAACTGGCCAAATCTTCCGTCTTGTCGGTGTTCTCACGACGGTGACCACCGAACCCTGGATCATAAAGCACCACAGGGCGCGCGGCTATATTAGTCGCGAATGGTGCGTTTGGCAGCGAGTGGGAAGAAAATAGCGCCACTGGATTGAAGAAGGCTCCATATCCTCCAAAATAAGCAACTTCTGGTTCCACATACTCAGTAGGCAAGACTCCGGCTTTCGCCTCTGCAGGATACCAGAAGGTGACCATAAATTTTGCATTTCCGCGGTTTACATTCGTCAGCAGCATCGAGAAAGTTCCAACTGAACAGGGCCCTGTCGGTTGCGGATCCGGCGTGACAAAATGGTTCATCGGCGTCCGATAGAATCGCTGGTTGAATTGCGACAGCGTAGTATCACGGTAGGTTAGGGTATCCAGAGCTGTATTCGTGCGTTGCAGCATGACCAGCGGCGTCCAATCCACCAAATTCGAGGAGGCTGCGAGGGGGTATAAGTCATAATACGGCGCCAGGAACGCTGGCGTTTCTCCCGAGAAGCTCAAACTAATGGAGCCGTCGGATTGGGCTTGGATGCCACTCAAATTGTGCGGGGCAAAAGCAAAAACTTTGAGTTCCGCTACATGACTGGTTACGGATCCGGTGATATTAGAAACGACAACCCAGTAGTTACCTGAGTTTGTGGGCTGCGCATTGGCCAGCGAGAGAGCGCTGCTGGTGGCGTTGGCTCTGGCCGCCCCGTCGAAAAACCATTGATACGAAAGAGGCGTCGTCCCACTCGCAACCACAGAAAACCGGGCAACGCTGGCCGCATCGACAAACTCATTAGCTGGCTGGGCCGTGATGACAGGCTGGCCGAAACATTGGAAGGCAGCAACCAGAAGCGCCGAGGCGAGAACGCAGATATTTATATTCATCAGTTCTTTCTCTTCGGTCGGATACCGCGAAGTTTGCTTCGCTCAATCCGATTTTCCTCAATCCATATTCAATGCCCCGGAGCTTGCTCCGGGATTATTTACTCTGCGTCAGAGCGACGCCATGCGCTGGTTTCGACGGGGTTTTCAATGAAACCGTTGCTGCCGCCATGGTATTGGCGGAAGATCGTTCTCGATGTTCACCGGCCTTCAATATCATTGGTTCGCGAGGGTTAAACGAAGGATGCGTTAAGTTCTTTCAGAAAAAATTCGCGTGAAAGATTCTCGGCGGAATCGCGTTTAACCCTCAGAATGATCGCCATGATGAAACCGGAACCCGACGCCTCCTTGGCAACGAGATCGAGCCTGTTGCGTCGGCTCAAGTCCGGCGAAGACCCACAGAGTTGGCAGGAGTTTTACAGCACGTACGGCGGTTTGATCCGCTTCTTTTGCAAGAAAGCCGGTTTGACGGACGATGAGGCCGAAGAGGTTGTGCAGGAAACCGCCATCGGCGTGGCTCGGCGGTTGCCGGAGTTCACTTACAATCCGAAGGTATGCCGGTTCAAAACCTGGCTCCTCAACCTGACCCGCTGGCGCATCCAAGATCAGCTTCGAAAACGGCGATCGGCGGAGAAACTTCTTGGCAGGGCACCGACGTCCGCAGGCGAGGTTGCGTCCGACGAAACGAGCAGAACGGCGACCGTTGAGCGCATCCCGGATCCGTCCGTACCGGCATTCGGGGCAGAATGGGATGAGGCATATGAGAGAAGTTTGATGGCGCGAGCATTGGAACGTGTTCGGGGGCAGATTGAAGAACGCCAGTTCCAGATATTCGATCTTTACGTGATGAAGGGCTGGCCGCCGCAAGAGGTTGCCCGAACGCTCGACATCGGTATCGCGCGCGTCTATTTAGCCAAACACCGAATCTGCTCAGCCCTCAAGAAGGAGATAAAGCGCCTGGAAAAGCGGCTCGATGAATCAGCGAGACTCGCGCTTGACGAAAGATATTGATCCGCGCCGTCCTTCTTTACCCTGAGTGCCAGCAAAACTTTCAGCTACGCTCCCGTCAAAGTGTAGAACACCAATGGTATTCACTGAATGCGAACCGGGAAATTTCGCCGTGTCAATTGTTATGTCACTCAAACGACGTCCAGTGAGAAATCTCACAACTTTCTTGAAAGGATTTCTCGAACGCAACGTTTAACCGTAAATATGACACAAACGAAGAGTCGCTTGACTCTCCCGGCGATCGCAGGCGCATTCATCATTTCATGCATTGCGGCTTTCTTGTTCGGCCCCGTTTATGGCCAGGAAATTCTCCATGCCTTTCCTGGAGTTCAGGAACCGGACGGAGCCTTGGTGCAGGGAACCAATGGCAACTTTTACGGCACAACCTACTGGGGCGGCTCAGCCGGTCATGGAAGTGTGTTTGAAATGACGCCTGCGGGATCGGTGACCACGCTGGTTTCGTTCACAGCCACCAATGGGGGCCACCCTTACGCCGCACTGACGCTTGGCAATAATGGTAATTTTTATGGCACGACTTTCTACGGCGGCAATCTCGCGCTGAACAACGGCGGCGGTTTGGGGACGGTATTTGAAATGACTCCCGCCGGGATGTTAACCACGCTGGTGCAGTTCGATGCCACAAATGGGGGATTTCCCCATGCAGGACTCACATTGGGAAGCGACGGCAATTTTTATGGAACAACATTCTACGGTGGAAATCTAGCGCTCAATGGTGGTGGCGGCGACGGGACCGTGTTTCAAATGACCCCTGAAGGGGTGTTGACGACGCTGGTAGAATTTAACGGAGCGACTGGCGCGAACCCCGGCGCTCCGCTGGCGCAGGGAAGTGACGGCAATTTCTACGGCACTACCCATGCCGGAGGCGTTCATAATCTTGGGACTGTTTTTCAAATGGCGCCTGACGGCAGCTTGAACCGATTGGTTTCATTTAACTCCTCCAATGGCGATTCTCCCACTGCCGGATTGGTCGAAGGGATTGACGGCAATTTCTACGGAACCACCTATTCGGGTGGTCTCAATGGCCTCGGGACGGTCTTTCAAATGACGCCTGACGGCGTGCTGAGGACGCTTGTTTCGTTTAATGCCACTAATGGCGGGAATCCTTATTCAGCGCTGGTCCGGGGCACCGATGGCAACTTATACGGCACCACCCAACGGGGCGGCAATCTCTCGCTAAATAGTGGAAATGGCTATGGCACCGTTTTCAAGGTGACTACCAACGGAACACTTTCCACACTGATTTCATTTACCGGGATAAATGGCGCTAATCCTCTGGCAACGCTGATGATTGGGGCCGACGGCAAATTTTACGGCGCGACCTCTGAAGGCGGAATCGGTGGCGGAGGCGTCCTCTTTCGGCTCGATATCTCCGCTCCATTAAGTCTGGCCCAACAGCCGGATGATCTCTCTCTTAGCTTCGACTCAAAGGCGGTGTTTCAGGCTTCGGCCGTGGGAGCAGCGCCACTGGCCTATCAATGGAGTTTCAACGGGGCAGCTTTGCTGAACGCCACCAAGGCGACCCTTACTATCAGCAATATTCAATCCACCAACGCCGGACTTTACGTCGTTATTGTAACAAATAAATCCGGATCAGTAACCAGTCGAGTGGCAACACTGCAGGTTGATTCGACTTTCACAAGGGTCATGACTGGCGCGATTGTGACGCAAGTTGGCGCCGGTACAGCCTGCGCCTGGGGCGACTATGACGGTGATGGCTTTCCTGACCTGATCGTCACCAGCGCCAATAACGTCGCAAATTCGACGCCACAAAAAAACCTGCTTTATCACAATAACCGGGATGGCACCTTCAGCCTGACCAACACGGCAATCAGTGTGGACCTCGCGGATTGGCGCGGCTGCTCTTGGGTGGACTACGACAATGATGGAAACCTGGATCTCGTGGTCACCAGCACCGATGCAAACGGTTTTCCGGCGGAGAATGCGATCTTCCACAATAACGGCAATGGCACCTTCACCAAAATGTCCAAACAAACTGCCGGAGACGTCGTCACCGCTACGGCTGGCGAATCGGAAGGCCCGGTTTGGGCCGACTATGACCGGGACGGATTCGTTGATCTTTATGTGGCAAGGTATGACGAGGATTGGCTGTTTCACAACAATGGAGACGGCTTCTTTAAACAAATTGTCAATACCAACATAGGAATTGTCCAGGATGATCGAGACAGCTATAACGCCATGTGGAGCGATTATGATAACGACGGCTGGCCGGATCTCTTCGTATCGGTTAAAAGTGCGAACGACAACAACCAAACAAATTTCTTATATCATAATCAACAAAACGCATCCTTTATGAGATTCCTGCAAGGACCCGTTGCTACTGATAATCAATATTCAATCGGCTGCGTCTGGGCTGATTATGACAACGACGGGTACCCGGATTTATTCGTAGCCAACGGGCTGAATAACCCCGGAGTCAATTCACTCTACCATAACAATGGCGACGGCACATTTGCCAAAATGACGAGCGAAATGGTGGGCAGTATCGCCAGCGACGTGGGCTATTTCACTCAATGTGTCTGGGGTGACTATGATAATGACGGTTACCTTGACCTGTTTGTCACGGCTGACGGCCAGTACTCTGTCAACAATCTCTACCATAATAATGGTGACGGCACATTCACCCGCATGTTTGCTGGCAGCACGACTTCGGATGCCGGGATTTCGTTCGGTTGCGGTTGGGCGGATTACGATAATGACGGTTTTCTGGATCTCTTCGTTGCGCGCGGCAGCGACAGCTTCTCGTCCGTGAATTTGCTCTACCGGAATAACGGCAACAGCAATACCTGGCTCAAAGTCAAATTGGTCGGGACGGTCTCGAATCGCTCGGCCATTGGCGCGAAGGTGCGTGTCCATGCCACCATCGGCGGCAAGACGTTCTGGCAGTTGCGCGAGATCAACACCGGTGACGGCTTTTCCGCCAACTCCATGGAAGCTCATTTCGGACTTGGCAATGCCACTAACGTGGACGCGTTGCGCATCGAGTGGCCATCGGGCACGGTGCAGGAATTTCAGAATGTCGCCGCGAAGCAATATCTGACCATCACCGAACCGCCGCGTCTGTCCGCGACCATGACGAACGGCGTGCCGCAATTCTTCCTGAAAGGCGGACGCGGATTCCAATACGACATTCAGGCGTCAACCGATTTGGCTGCGTGGTCAAGCGTCAGCACAACGACCATTACCAATCTCAGCGGCATAGCCCAAATCATTGACACCAATGCGGGGGGGTCGATCCAGAGATTCTATCGCGCCGTGTCCCACCATTGAATGACGCGGAGGTCGTGGATGCTTGCGAATTTTTGTAAGAATTCTTCGGCGCCGTCGATAAAAGTTTCGTGGAATCAATCACCAATGAAAACGACATCCATTTTCGGTCTGGCCAGTTTCTTCCTGCTTTTGGGTTGGCCTCTCTCCACGAAAGCCCAATTCGATTATTCGATAAACCCTGGTGGCGCGACTGTCACCATCACTGATTACACGGGATCGAGCAGCACGGTGACGATACCAGCCATCCTCAACGGCCGGACCGTTACTGGCATAGGAGAATATGCTTTCAGCCTCGCGAACTTGGATGATCCCGGCCTGACCAGCATGGTGATCCCCTCCACCGTCACCAACATTGGGGATTACGCTTTCGGCAACTGCTTTAATTTGACAACTATCACGGTGTCAGGCCAGAACCCCGCCTATAGCAGCCTCAACGGCGCATTGTTTGACAAGGAGCAGACCGTGCTAGTGAATTGTCCACGCGGTCGAAGCGGCCTTTTTGCGATTCCCGGCACTGTCACCAATATTGGAATTGAGGCATTCATTTATTGCCAACAATTGGGCGGCATTTTGATTCCCGACAGCGTGACGGCCATCGGATACGGCGCGTTCACCGGTTGCAGCCTGAGCAATATCTTCGTTGGAAGCAACGTCACGTCGATTGGAAGCGTGGCGTTTTCTTCGTGCGCCAGCCTGACGAACATCACGGTGGATGCGCAAAATCAGTTCTATAGCAGCCTCGATGGCGTGCTGTTCGACAAAAGTCAGACGACGCTTCTCCAGTTCCCAGGGGGTCTGGCGGGCAATTACGCCATTCCCGCAACTGTCAACAGCATCGCCGACCTTGCTTTTGCTTCTTGCTCCGGCCTGACCGGAGTAACCATGCCGGACAGCCTCAACCTCATCGGAGATTCTGTGTTTGAAGAATGTTACAGCCTGACTAACGTCACGTTTGGCGTCAACGTCACCTCTATCGGAACCCGTGCGTTCGGATCTTGTGGCAGTTTGAAAAATGCGGTTTTTCCCAGCCGCCTCAATTACATCGGGAACGGGGCGTTTGACGGATGCGGGTTCAACACGGTCGTGGTGGGCGACAGCGTCACCAACGTTGGAGCTGGCGCGTTCCAGGAATGCTATAGCCTGATCCGGGCCACCATTGGCCGGAGCGTCGCCACGCTCGGAGAAGGGGTGTTTTCTTCGTGCGACAATCTGACGAACATTACCGTGGACGCGCAAAATGAGTTTTATAGCAGCCTTGACGGCGTCTTATTTGATAAGAGCCGCACCGCTCTGATCGAGTTTCCGGGCGGCGTCGGCGGAAGTTATACGGTCCCGGACGGCGTCGCTAGAATTGGAGATTCTGCTTTTGATTCCGCTGGCAATTTGAGCAGTGTCAAAATTCCCGCCAGCGTCACCAGTTTGGGAGAGTATGCGCTCAACGCCGGCCCCAATTTACGCTCCATTATTTTCATGGGCGCTCCGCCCGCTGTTTCAATCAACTACTCGTTTGGTTATTCCCCCAATCCTCCGACGATTTATTATTTGTTCGGGGAACCAGGTTGGAGTTCCACATTTGATTATCTTCTTACTTCCTTGTGGGATCCGCCATCGGAGTGCGGTTACTCCATAACCAACGGCGGGGTTACGATAACCTCATGCACCGCGTTGAACGGCGTGACCAGCCTCCCTGCCATGATTGCCGGGTTGCCAGTCACCAGCCTCGGCGCCGGGGCTTTAAACGGGACTGCTTTGACCAGCGTCACTATCCCGGACAGCGTCACCAACATTGGCGCCACGGCGTTCGGTAATTCGGCGTTGACGACTGTGATCATCCCCGACAGCGTCCTCAGCATTCAGGCCTTCGCGTTTAATTCGTGCGCGGCTTTGACCACTGTCACGATCGGAAGCGGTGTCGCCAACATAGGGCTGGATGCATTTGCTTCCTGCCCGAATCTGACTGGAGTTTACTTCTTCGGCAACGCGCCTGCAGTCGGCAACCCGCGCATTGTGATCGATGGGAATTCGGACCAAATCACGGTGCACGGGTCCTTCGTTGGCGACGGCCGGGCGATTGTCTTTTACTTGCCCACCGCCACGGGTTGGGGGGTGGACTATGGCGGTTTGCCTGCCCTGAGATGGAATGGGTCGTTTCATTCTGGCGCCACGGTTGATGGCTTGGAATATGCGAGCGACAACGTTGAAACCATTGTGACGGGTTACGACGGTCCCGGCGGCCCTGTGATCGTCCCCGCGACGATCAACGGCGTCGCCGTCACCAGCATTGGGCAAATGGCATTTGAAGGGTCCAGCATCACCAGCATTACCCTCCCCGAGAGCCTGGCGGACATCGGATACTTTGCCTTCGCGTATTGCGGGAACTTGACCAACCTGTATTTTGCGGGTAACGCTCCCACCGTTGGGTTATGGACATTCGCCGATGCGAGCCCCACCGCTTATTATCTGCCAGGCACGGCGGGTTGGGAGGGGTTTTCCGCGCATGCCTACGTGGAAACATCGCCTTGGCTCCTGCCTGAACCACTCATCCTGGACCAGAGCGTTGGCGTGCGAACCAACCAACTCGCTTTCATCATTTCCTGGGCTGCGAGCGCACCTGTTGTCGTGGAAGCTTGCGCGGATCTGGCCCATCCGGTGTGGCAGGCGGTGGTCACCAACACTCTCACCGACGGTGCGTCCTACTTTTGCGATCCACGATGGACAAATTATCCCAGCCGCTTCTATCGCCTCCGCCTGCCGTGAAGTGGAGCCAGCCGAATCATGTCACTTTTTTGGAAGCGGCATTCCTTTCGGGAATCCAACTTTTTCTAATAAAGCTTTAAACCGATCGTCACTGCGGTATTGGTCCCAGTGGTCATCCTCGAGCAGATTGATCATTTGACCATTGTGTTCCCTGTAAGCTCGTTCAAGCAGCGAGAATACTTTGTCCGTGTTTTCCAATCGGGCATTGATTTGTGCCATCCAATAGGGATTAACGTATGAAAACTTTTTTTGCCCGTCCAATTGGGCCTGCCACCAGCCGCGAGAGCCCTGATGGTGTAGGATAGAGCGCATATTTTGATGCCAGTTCGCGGTAAAAGTTGGATCCTCACCGCTCAACAGCTTCCACGCCTCGTACTCGTCAATGGCTTTGTCGTATTGCTTGTCAGCCTCGTAAGCCTCGGCGAGGCGTTCGTGCGGTGACGCCGCATTGGGTTCCAGTTGGATCGCATTAGCTAACTGTTTGATGGCCAGATCGAACCTGTGTTTCTGAAAATAGGGGCCGGCCATTATTGTTTGGACAATAGTGTCAGGCGGGCCGATATCCTCGGCGTTCTTGTATTCCTGCAGGGCGCCTTCAGCGTCGCCGTGAAGTAATGCTAAATACCAGCCGTAAAGGGCATGTGCCCGCATCAGTTTGGGATTGATTTCAGTGGCGAGCTTCGCCTCTTTGATTGCGTCGTCGAACATCCACTCATTGAGTTTATTGAAGGAATTGACCGTGTGATATTCCGCTGAGTCTGGAGCCAACTCCTGGAGATGATTTGCAATTCGGTAATTTCCTCCAGGAAGCGCATTTCCATAAAACCCGGTTTCAAACATCAGGTAGTAAGCATCCAAAAATCTAGGATCCAGTTTCACGGCTTCGGCCAGGTTTGCATAAGCACGTTGACCGCGGCCCGGCGCGTTGCCCTGCAGATCCTGAACAGCCCGGTCGTAGAATGCTTTCGCTTTCGCATTCGTCGTCGATGGCCTGGTGGCGGGAGGTTTTCGCCATAGAAGAATTGCACCGGCAGCCAATACCGCAAACACCGCCAGGGTCAAAACTTTCTTCATCACTTTCCATCGGTGCTGCCGTGTCCGTTTTTGCTTTACCGATTTGCCTTGGCCAAGCAGGGCCAAATCTGTCCGCATCTCTTCGCAAGTTTGGTAGCGAGATTTGGCATCTTGCGCGCAGGCTTTCAGAATAATTTCGTTCAGTTCAATAATCTCCGCCACATCAGGCCACGAACGAAGATCTTCGGGAAGCTTTGGAAACTCGCGCCGATCCATTCCCGTGGCCGCTTCATAAAGCACCTTGCCCAGGGCAAAAATATCCGCGGACGGCGCGCCTGGACCTTCCGGCGGCAGATAACCTTCGGTGCCCACAATCGAACGGTTGTCGGTCATGTCTGTGACAAGGCCAACGTCAGCCAGTTTAGGACAGCCGTTGACAAAAATAACATTCGACGGTTTGACATCGCGATGAACGAGACCTTTGTCATGCAGATGTCCGAGCGCCTCTGTGAGAATCATGGCGATTTCAAGAATCTTCGTGGCAGAAACTCGACCGTTGACAATGTCGGCGCGAAAAGTGCGCGGAGAATAAGACTCGACGGTTTGACCAGGAAGGGCGTCATCTGCCAACTCCATCACGTAATAGAAATAGCCTGACGTATCATTGCGTCCGATATGGAACAGCGCCAGCTGGCTGGGATGCTCGCGGGAAATGTGCTCGAACCGTTGGATGCCTTCGAATTCGCGTTGGAACGGGCGTTCGTCATCGAACGTATGTCGCCAAACGATTTTTGCGGCGCGTAAGACGCCAGTTGCCGTGCTGCGCGCCAACCACACGTCTCCGTAAGCGCCGCCGCCTATGCGTCGCAAGAGATCGTAGTCAGGGACCAGCGGTTTGTTTGTAAAGCCAGCGTCCGTCTCCTGTTTCAGCGACGACCGGTCCTTCCGAGGAGATGAATTCTCGGCTTCGTTCTTTGACGTTAAGTTTTGATGGTTCATGAGTGAACGCGGAAGCTGTCCTCCCAGCCGACGTCGATTCGATCATTCCACAGGCCGGGTAACCCAAAAAAGCAGCTCCCTAAATCTGATACCGTAATCTGATACTGATTGCCATTTTTATAGCTAAAAATGAGAAAAAATGGCTGTCGCAAAACTTGGGAAAAGGGCCATCCATCGAGGGAGAATTAACAATTGATAGCCAGAGCAAAAAACGATTTTACAATTTCCAGGCGCGCGCGTTAAACCACTCTGCCATCTCTCCACCGCTGTTCTTAATCGCATGAGAACGGCGCCTAAGCAAGCGTATTTCGGGGCGGTGTTCAGCAGTTGCATCAAATTAAAATGATTTACATGCCAAAAAGATTGCACTACAATTGTAGTATGACTGAAGTGTTCCAATGCCGAATCGATAAGAAGCTCGCGGCGAAAGCCAAAGCCGTGGCCAAAGAAATTGGCGTCACTCCGGGCGAAGTTGTCCGTCTGACATTTACGCAAATGGTGAAGCGAAGAGCCATCCCTTTCCCCCTCCAGGCGGACAGTCCGGAAGACGAAGCGCTTTCTTCTGCCAGGAGGCGGTCGCGCATGTGGGATGAGCTATGATTCCAAAAGCGGGCGAGACTTGGTTCGTCGATTTTGGAATGGCGTCGAAACCGCGCTGGGCTTTTGTTGTTGGAAGTGAGAAAGATGGAAGGCTGGCCCTCGCCAGTGTGGTAAAGATCACCACCGAGTACGCCGGCACGCCTTACGAAATTACCTTGCCCAGGGTGCCGTGGTTGCGCGAACAAAGTTACATCAACGCCCAAAGCATCCAGCCTGTGAAATATATCGAATTGACAAGAAAAGCGCCCGGACAATTTGACGCGCGCGTCCTGGCTGATGTGCGTTTCGCTGTAAGACGCTGGCTCAGGCTTTAATCTGATGGCACGAGGACCGGAACGACTTGAGGCTTTCAGCGATGGCGTGTTTGGCATCGCGCTTACACTCTTGGTGCTCGAATTTCGTGTTCCCGACCCGTCGCCAACATTGACTAACGGCGCGCTTCGCGGCGAACTTCTTGCGCTTTGGCCGTCGCTCGTCGCCTACTCGATCAGCTTCGTCGTTGTGCTCATCATGTGGATCAGCCACCATGAATTGATTCATCTCGTGCGCAAGGTCGATTACCCGTTGCTCTACACGAATGGCGGCGTGTTATTGACAGTGACGTTCGTCCCGTTCCCGACGGCGGTTCTGGCGCGGCATTTGGGGACGCAGGCTGCCAGTTCTGCGGCTGCATTTTATTGTGGAACATTTTTCGTCATCAGCCTGACCTGGAGCGCGCTGCTCGCCGCGATCATCTGGAATCGCCGCCTTGTGAAACCTGACGTGCCCGACTCGACGCTCGTCAGAATTCGCTCGGCCTACATGTTGGGGCAGGGTGTGTATGGACTCGCGGCGCTGTTGGCCTGCTGGAACGCATTCGCCGGCCTCGCGCTCTGCACTTCGCTCTGGCTGATGTGGATGAAACTCTGCTACGGATCACGCCAACCCACCGTATAGTCCGCAAGTTTCAAACCTGCATTCACGGCAGCGCCTCGCCGCCGGAGGCGACATTTGATTTGTCGAACAAACGCGAGCCGAGGACGATTTTTTTTGGGACGGTTTCGCCTTTGAGAATTTTCAGCGCGGTTTCAATCGCTTCCGCGCCGCCAGTGGGATATTGAAATGTTGCGTTAAGTATTCCCTGTGAAACATACGCGACACCTTCCTGCGGCAGCGCGTCAACGCCGACGAAAATAATATTGTCACGCCCGGCAGCTTTTGCGGCAAGGTAAGCCCCGTGCGCGCCCGGATCGTTGTGCGCGTAAACCAGATCGATGTGGTCGAAACGCGAGAGAGCAGATTCCATTTCCTTGCGGGATTCCGGCTCCAGCCATTTCATGTCCGCCTGGAAAATCACTTGAATGTCTGTTCCTGCGATGCCTTCGCGAAAACCATTATGGCGGTCCTGTCCGGGAATCGAAGTCATCAGGCCTTCCAATTCCACGACTTTGCCCTTGCCGCCGAGTTTTTTGGCGATCCATTGCCCGGCAGCCTTGCCGATCTTGACGTTGTCCGCGCCGATGAAGCAGGTGTATTTGTCGCCCAAAAGCGCTCGGTCAAGCACAATGACAGGAATCCCCGCGTCCATCGCGCGCGCGACCGGTTCCGTCAAAGGCTGCGCTTCCTTCGGGCTGATGATCAGCAGATCGACTTTGGAATTGATGAACTCCTCGACGGCGGAACGTTGCCGGAGCGTGTCGTTTTGCGCGTCCTTGAAAATGACTTTCACTTCGGGATGTTTCGCGGCGGCGTTCTTGATGTCCTGGTTCATCTGCACGCGCCACGGTTCGCCAAGATTGCATTGCGACATGCCGATGATGTATTGCTTGCCGCCCGAATCCTGCCCGAAGCCGCTGGAGCAAACGAGTGAAGCCGCCGCCACGAGAACCGAGATGATTTGTTTGCGCATAATATTTTAAATTTACGTTCGCCCGCGCCGCTGTGTCAGCACCGCAGCGACAATAATAATTCCCGTCAAGACGAGCCGGCCCGCCTCCGGCACGGCGTTGATGCTGAGAATTTTGTCGAGATAACCGATAGTCAGGACGCCGATCAGCGTCAAACCGATTCCGCCGCGCCCGCCCATCAGACTGGTGCCACCAATGACGACCATCGCAATGGCAAAAAGTTCGTAGCCCGCACCGGCTTCGGGATCGCCTTGCTGTTCCTGCGCCGCCTGGCAAAGTCCGGCGACCGCAGAAAAAAGCCCACAAGCCGCATACGCCGCGATTTTTGCGCCGACGACCGGCACGCCGGAAAGCCGCGCGGCTTCTTCGTTTCCGCCAATCGCATAAAGGTATCGGCCCCAGCGATGTTTCGCCAGCGCTAGCCACGCCACGCCGACGCACACGAGAAAAATGATTGTCACCATCGAGACATTGCCGTGAAAAATCGAATGGTCGATGGCGTGGAAGAGCGGGGGAACTTCGACGTAGCGATAAGTGCCATCGGCATTTTGCAACGCGGTGGAAACCTTCATCCCGCCGCAGGCATACTTCGCAAGTCCACGCGCGAAGACCATCATTGCGAGGGTGGCGATGAACGGTTGCACACGAAGACCTGCTGTCACAATTCCTGAAATCGCGCCGCAAGCCGTTCCAACCGCCAACGCCGCCGGGGCAGCTTCCCATGCCGGCCAGTTCCAGTGGATCGCCATCTTCGCGCCGCACACCGCTGAGAGTGCCAGGATGCTGCCGACGGCGAGATCGATTCCCGCCGAGATGATTACGAGCGTCATCCCGCACGCGAGAATGCCATAGACGGACGCCTGCCTCAGCGCGTCGCGATGCGTGCCGAGTTTGAAAAACGCATGGTCCGCATTGAAGAAGCAACCCGCCGCGAGAACGAGGATAAGCGCCATCAACGCGCGTCCGGCGGGACTGCTCACCGCTGATTTCCACGAAGGCGATTTCATTCGGCAAAAGTCTGGCCCATAGCGGCAGAAAGTATGGATTCCTGGGTGGCTTGCTCCCTGGAAAATTCGGCGGTGATCCGCCCCCGGTGCATCACGGCAACCCGGTCGCTGAGCGTCAACAATTCCGGCATTTCTGAAGTGATGAGCAGGATTGCGATTCCGGCGGCGGTCCACTGCTCGACGAGGTTGTAAATCTCGCGTTTCGCGCCGACGTCGATGCCGCGTGTTGGTTCGTCAAGCATAAGCAGCTTCGGGCGAATCTGGAGGCACTTGGCCAGCGCGACTTTTTGCTGGTTGCCGCCGGAAAGCGCACCCGCTTCCATGTCCAGAGCGGCGGCCGCGAGGCGCATCGGCGCGGTCATCGCCTCGGCGGCATCGTGCTCGCGTTGGGCATTGCGCCAGCCGCCCGGTGAGAGATCAGCCAGGCCAGCCAAAGTGGCGTTCGCGGTCACAGAAAGCGAAAGCACGAGGCCGGTCGCTTTGCGATCGTTTGTCAACAAAGCGACGCCAGAGCCAAGCGCCTGCCGGGGGGAAACGAATCGGCGTTCGGCATTCGCGAGCAACATCCGCCCATGCGTCACAGCGCCGTATGCGCCGAAAATGCCAAGAAAAAGTTCGCTCGCCCCTGACCCTTGCACTCCGCCAATGCCAACAACTTCTCCCGCGCGGACCGACAGGGAAATTTTGTCAACCGCAGCGCGCTCGGAAAATCCCGAGGGAAACACACTGAAGTTTTCAAGCTTCAGCAGAGTCGTTCCATTATGGTGACTGCGTCGGGGAAATTGTTCGCCCAAATCCCGCCCGACCATCCATTGAATCAGCTTGGTCGGCGGCAGATCAGCGGCGGCAGCGGAGCCAACGAGTTGGCCGTCGCGAAGAACTGTAATGCGGTCCGCGATTTGTTCGATCTCCTCCAGCTTGTGCGTGATATAAATGATGCAGCATCCGCGCGCCTTGAGCGATTGAATAAGCCCAAAAAGTGTCTTGACTTCGGGCGCATTGAGCGCGCTGGTCGGCTCATCCATCACGATTACTCGGGCGTTCTGGCTCAGGGCTTTCGCGATTTCAATCAATTGCCGAGTGGCGACGGGAAATTTTTCCACCGATTCGCGAACATCGATGTCCAATCCCATTTGGCGCACCCAATGGAGCGCGGCATCGTTTTGTTTTTCTTCGAGCACAAAGCCGCCGCGCACCGGTGTGCGGCCAAGGAAAATATTATCCGCTACAGACATTGGCCCGATGAGCGAGAGTTCCTGGTGAATCACGGCGATGCCGAGCGCAGCCGCTTCGAGAGGGGAACGCGCCTTCGCCAAACGCCCCTGAATGTGAATGCTCCCCTCGAAATCAGTGTGAATGCCCGCGAGGATTTTGATCAACGTGCTTTTGCCCGCGCCATTTTCTCCCGCGAGAATGTGAACTTCGCCCGGCATTCCTTCAAAACTCACGTCGCGCAACACGGTCACTTGACCGAATCGCTTGGTGATGCCTGTCAAGCGAACTAAAGGAACTTGATCGGTTGTAGCCGCCATACCCTTAGCGCAACAATTCGGCTGGAGCTACGTCGATTTTCTCGGCGATGAAAGAAGGAATATGGCAAGCCGACATTTTCCCGTGCTGCAAGGTGACGCAGACAATGGTCAAAGCGCCGCGTGCCACGCGCACCGGTGAATCGGCGTTAATCTTGTAAAAATTAAAAATGTAACTGAGCGCCTTGGATTTCTTTTCGCTGACAAGAAGATGAATTTCGACCTGGTCTTCAAAAGTCACCGGCGCATGGTAATCGCATTCCGCATGAACGCGTGGCCAGCCGACTTCGGGATGCGTTTTGTCCTTGAAAATGGACAGCCCCAGCGAACGAAAAAAACCGTGTTCCGCCGTCTCCATGAAACGGAAGAAATTGGAATAATGCATGATCCCAGCCGTGTCGGTGTCGGAAAACTCGACGCGGCGGATTGCCTTGAATTCGTAAGCCATGAGCGCAATTTAAATTCAGGTGGCGATTTTTACGAGGCGAATTTCCGTGCAGCTTCCGAGCAAATTTGCGCCATTTGCACGGCCATCGTTTCGACATTAAAATGCTCGCGGACAACGGCGCGTCCTGCTTCGCCCATGGATCGGGCACGCTCTGGCGCGAGAAGGAGAGGTTCAAGGGCATCGGCAAGGGCGGCTTCCTCTCGCGGCGAATACAAAACACCACCGCCAGTAGCCGCGATCAATTCAGGAAATGCGCCCTGGTCAGGTTGTACTATGGGCACGCCCGCAGCCAGTGATTCGATGATGTATAAACCAAACGCCTCCTTCCACGCCGCGGGCACAGAGAAAACCGTCAACGACCGCAGAAACACAATCTTTTCGTCACGCGAAAGGTTCGGGCAAAACTCCACGTTACCCAGCAAGTTTTCCTTCGCGAGTTTCGAGCGCAACAAATCAACCAGTTGTTGATCACTTGGTCCGCAACTTCCTCCCACACGAAGCTTCAACAATTTATGCTTGTCTCGTTTTTTCAAAAGGATGAAAGCGCCGACCATTTGGTCCAGCCCCTTGTCAAGACACATGCGCGCAAAAAAGCCGAGCGTTGGCACGGTGGGTTGATTGACTTTGGAACTCGATTCGTAGCCGTCCAAGCTGATGCCATTGGGCAAAATCTTCATGCGCTCCGGTGAAATTTTCAATCGTTGCGACATAAAATCTGCGAAATAGCGGCTTGGCGCGATGAATACATCGATGTCCGCAGCGCGCTCGGCCGTAGTTTTCCAGGCTGCTTCGCGATGCGATGACGGCAAGTTATCGAGAAAATAATCTTCGCCTTGCAGCGAACAAAGAACGGGCACACGAAGTTCCTGGCGAATCCGCCGCGCCATTCCGACTAGCAAAGCGTTCGAGAGACAAACGACATCCGGTTTCTCGGTGCGCAACCACGCGAGCAAGTCGTCCAGCTCCCGCGCCTGATTGCCTTCTTCGCCGCGAAGCATCGAAATGGTAAGATCGCCGAGTTCCATCGCCTTGGTATTCGCGGCTGCGCCGGAAGCCAGCTTGAGGAGGGCAGGGGAGGACAACATCCGATGAAGCCAATCGGGCGCATGGCGAAACAACGCCGATTGTTGTTCGAGATAAACATTGATGCCGCTATAAAAAAGCGGTGTGCCGGAACTCTGGTCGTCTTCGTCCAGCGTCATCGGAAGATAAAGCGGCGCCATGACAACGCTGTGTCCAAGCTTCCGCAATGCGGTGACAAGCGCGTTATCGCGAAGGCAAGCGCCGCAGAACATTTTGCCCGCGCCCGGAGTCAACTGCACGATTCGCAATGGCTTGTTGGTTGGCATTATTGTTTCGCCGTCGAAATCCGGTAAATGTTTCGCGTTAAATTCTTGCGCGCGGAGGCGGCGCTTTTACGAAGGATACTTCCCGCAAGTAGATCGGTTCAAGATTTTCTCCCGGAACGTAATCCTGTCGCGAGCAAGCCAGCCGACCAAGAGTCGCGGCGTCGGGATAAATATCATATGCCTTTGGGAACAATTGGCTGACGTTTGGCCCGATCAGCCGTTGGCCCGCGTTTTGGAGTTGTGCAATTTCCGCAGCCGAAGCCAAACGCAATGCCTCCATTTCGCGCCAGCGGCCCGGTTCAATTTCGTAGCGCGCCAAGTAAAATTCGTTTCGCTGGGCGTCAATTACAATGTTGATCGGTCCGAAGATTTTCTCCTCGGCGGCTTGCGCGGCAAGGCATTCGACGCTGCTGACTCCCAGGAGTTGAACGGCCCGCCCCAATTGCCAACCTTGAGCCAAAGCGATTGCGCCACGAATGCCTGTGTAAGACCCGGGGCCAAGTCCAATCGCGATGACCCCGATGTCTTCGCGCTCGCAGCGAGCTGCCTCCAACGCATCCGAAACCAGTCCGAGAGGTCGTCGGGCAGAACCCTCGGTTACTCTGCTCAACAACGCGGGGGATTTGCCATCACCAGTTTCAACGATGGCGATGGTTCGCACGTCAGACGAGAATTCAACCGCTAAAATCTTCATAGTCCAACTGTCGATCGTTTTCTCCCGATGTTTTAATTTCAACGTGTCGAAACAAGACTCCCGGAGCGAGGGAAGGGGGTTTGTTCCCCCTCCACCGTTCGATCCACTCCACAACAGAAACTCCAAAAGGCCGTGTCAAATATTCTTCCAACCCGGCGCCAAAAATTTCCTGCGGGCCGGCAAGACGATAAAGATCCAAATGAAACATCGGCAATCGCCCTCCAGAATATTCGTTGACAAGGGCAAACGTTGGCGATTGGACGCGCGCCGTTATGCCGAGTCCGCGCGCGATTCCCGACGTGAGCAACGTTTTTCCCGCGCCCAAATCGCCGCTCAAGCCGATAATCCAGCCTGCGCGAGCCTGACGCCCCCATTCCTCGCCGAGCGCGGCGGTTTCTTCCGGGCTATGCGAAATGAACGTAGCCATTGGCTTCGAGTGAGCGAATTCCGGTTTTGTCGCGAATTTTCAATCCGTGTTCTTTCGTGATTTTCCCGATGCAACTAAGCCGCAGCGCCGGAAATTTTTCCTTCCACGCATCAACCAGGGCTACTACGCGCTTTGCCGACACCGAGAAAAGCAATTCAAAATCCTCGCCGTCCGTCAATGCCGACAAAAGAGCGGGTTTGCCGGATGGATTATCGCGAGCATGGAGTTTTGCCGCGCGGCTGATTGGAATGGCGCTTGCCAGCAATTCCGCCCCTACTTTGCTGCGCTCTAAGATGTGCCGCAAATCGCCTGCAAGCCCGTCGCTTAAGTCAATCATTGCGTGAATTGGAAAATTTTCAGCCAGCCATTGTGCTTCCGCCAAGCGAGGTTCGAAGTTGAGATGTTTGCCGGAGAGCGAACCGCCGAGTTCGCCCGTTACCAGCAGCGCGTCGCCAGCCTTCGCGCCGGAACGCAGGACGCATTTCTCCTTTTGTGCTTCGCCTAACAACGCGATTGAGATTAGCATCCGCTCCGGGTTGGTCGTCGTTTCGCCGCCGACAATTGCAACGCCGTAGCGTTCGGCAAGCCGGTTCATTCCCGCGTAAATTCGCTCGACGAATTCAATTTTAAAATCTTTCGGCAGCGCGAGCGTGACCAGCGCCGCCGTTGGTTTTCCGGCCATTGCAGCGATGTCGCTCAGGCAACGCCCGAGGGCTTTGTGGCCGATTTCTTCCGGCGCGGTTTCGGTCGTGAAATGAATTCCCTCCACGACAGCGTCGGTCTTGAAAAGCTGATAGTGTCCCGCCCGACCGGATTCAAGCACGGCGCAATCATCTCCCGCCGCCACGACAACTGAGGAGTTGGAGGGAAGCGATCCGGTGAGTCGCGCGATTAAATCGAATTCGTTCACAGCGGATGAAAAAAGTGCTCAACCTTTTCCGGAAACAAGAGAAACAGAAAATTCACCGTATTGAAAAGACTGTGCGCGACGATTGGCGCAAGAAGATTTCCGAATTGTTCATAGAGATAAACCAGCACCATCGCAAAGGCCATCAACGGCAGAAAAGTCTCCGCATTGAGGTGCATCGCGGCGAAACCTACCGACGTCCCCCACAACGCGAGACGCGGAAAACCTGCCTGTTTGATTGCCGGATACAGAAGTCCCCGGAACACAGTTTCTTCCGCAATCGGCGCAAACACGACCGCCGCCGCTCCGAAAATCAGTTTGTTCATAATGGAGAGATTTGGGTCTTGCATCGCTTGCACGGCCGCCTGGCTTTCAGGATTCAGATGCGCCAACACCATTAAGAATTCAGACAAATATTGCAGCCCCCATGCCGCAGGGAGAAAAAGCACGCCGCCGAGAACGCCGTAGGCTACGGCGGTCACGGGTTCGGAAGTTTTGAACCCGAACGCTTCAGTCCACCCGAGACCAAACTTGCGGACAAAAATTGTGACCCAAACCAGCGCGGAAAATTGAAACGACGCCAGGCTGATCATAATTTGGATGAATTCAGTCTGTCCCTCCGGCAGTCCGAGGTGAAGTTTGCCGACGGAAATCGCGAGCAAACCGCCAAAGCAAAAAGTGGCGATCATCGCCAGGCAAAGCCGGGCGACCGCCTCAATCCCCCACGGTTTCGTCGAAATCATCACCAACCAAGGCTAAAGGCAAAACTCCAAACGCCAAATGGAAAATGGTTTGTTCGAGTTGGCCGCAACGAGTCGTAGGCTCAAGATCACAGCGCTTTTGCTATTTTCCTTGAGAGGACACGTATTTTGGGTCAATATTGGTTATGATCGCGGACCGAATCCCGGAATTGAAAAGCCTGTCTCCTGAGGAAAAGTTGATTTTGGTGGGCGAGCTTTGGGATGAGCTGGCAAGCCAGCCTGACGCCTTCCCTCCGCGAGAAGATCATATCCAGCTGCTGAGGGAAAGAATCGAGCATTATCGGCAACATCCCGAAGATTCGGCGGCCTGGTCGGATGTCAAAGCGCGCATCCTGGCTTCACGATGAGTTTGCGCGTCGATCTGCTTGCCGGAGCAGAGGCTGACTTGCAAACGATCTTCAACCGCCTCGAAAGTCACGCGGACGGGCTCGGCGTCGAATTGTTGACCGTTGTTGATGCTTATCTGGAGCGGATTACCGTGTTTCCTGAAATTGCGCCGATCTATTGCGACAATATCCGAAGACAGGTGATGCAAGGCTTTCCTTATGGCATTTTCTATGAACGGCATCCGACACGAATTATGGTGGTGGCCATTCTCGATTTGCGGCAAGACCCTAAGGCTATACGGCGTCGATTAAAATCTTGAAACAATTGGCTCCGCGCTGACGTGTTGGTGGGCACGCTAGCCCTAGTGTAGTGTCCAAGAATTAACTGGACAACGCTTTCTTGGTTTTTCTTTTGCGCGGTAGGGTGCCGCCGGGCTGGATTTGCTCCAAGGTTTGCCGGCAACGCGCCCGTTTCTGCTGAATCGATTCGACCGTGGCCGTCC
>DASXZW010000015.1:0-105385 GCA_036501665.1 Verrucomicrobiia bacterium | reverse complement strand
TTTTTTAAAGCCCCGGTGCCATCGGGATGCACTTTGACCGTTGTGCTGTCCAAAGAAACGGCTTCCATGCGCAACGCCAGAATTTGCTCCTGTTGCAGACGGGTAAACACCCGGTCCATGACCCCCGCTTTGCTCCAGCGGTTCATCCGGGTATAGATCGTGTGCCAGTTGCCGAAGTGCCTGGGCAGTCCGCGCCATTTGCAGCCGTGCTCGGCCACAAATAAAATGGCGTTGAGCACTTGAAGGTTGGTCAGACTCACATTGCCTCGCTGCCGGGGCAGGCAGTCGGCAATCCGCAAATATTGGCCCTCGGTAATTTCCATCGGCCAATCTTACAGTTGACCCCGTCCTGCGTCAATTTGTGTTAACAGGCCCTAAGGCAAGCGCCCCCAAAAAACGGTTGCAGGAAATGCCGGGCAAGCTTAGGTTTCGCGGATGAGAGTTAAGGCGAAAAAAGTCGCAAAGGACGAGGTCCCGTTTGATCCAATTCTATTCGCAGTCACGATTCCTTCCCGACAGCCAACCGCTCAGGATTTGAAAGACGCGAAAGAGCGGGATGACGACGCTGTCGAACCAAAAGATCACGAGACGATGGATGGCATGGTCAGCGATCTATGACCTATCGGCGTAGCGTCCGCTTCAAACGCGAATTCGCAACACTTCCGGACGAAATTAAGCGCGTCGCGCGCAGCAAGTTCGCCTTATTCAGTCAAAACTGGCGGCATCCCTCGCTTCGGGCGCATAAATTGGAAGGTGTGCTTTGGCATGGCCATCAGGTCTTTGACCTTTGGGTCACGGACCGGTACCGAGTGCTGTTTGTGATCGATCATGACGTGGTTGTTTCTTTTTCCATTGGCCCGCACCGCATTGTTTGCAAATAGTCGCTTCCGCCGTTGTATTGGGAATTCTGATTAGGCCGACTCGACGCGGAGCAGTTCGAGCGGGGGGCGGTTGAGGATTCCGCGGCTCATCATGAGGCCGATGGCGCTTGTCAGTACGGGGAGGATGAGCAAAGGCAGAATGACGGGAAGCGCGTTTGGAGCAAATGGAATATTGAAAACAAAGCGCGCGAGTGCCCACGCGCCGGCGAGCGCCAACAATTCGCCGCAGAGGCCAGCAACTATTCCGAGCGCGGCGTATTCCACGAGCAATATGCCGAATACCTGGCGGTCAGATGCTCCGAGAGTTCGCAACAGAACGCTTTCGCGCACGCGCTGAAAGTGTCCTGTCACGAGCGAGCTGGCGAGGACCAGCAAGCCGGTCAGCACGGTAAACAGCGCCATGAAGCGGACGACGAAAAAGACCTTTTGCAGTATCGCGTCGAGGGTTTGGACGATCATTGTCAAGTCGATTACGGAGACGTTTGGAAAGGCTTTGACCATGGCCCGCTGCAATTGGGCGGATTGCGCGCTGTTGGCCACGCGCGTCACCAGAACTTCCGTGCCGGGCGCGTTTTCCAGTGATCCCATTGGAAAGAGCATGAAGAAATTCGGCTCCATCCTGCGCCAGTTTACGGAGCGGAGGCTGGCGACGCGCGTTTTTATAGGAATTCCCTGCACGTCAAACACTATTTCATCGCCGACGCCGACGCGCAGATCGCCAGCGATTCCTTCTTCGACAGAAATGGGAATTGTGTCGGCGTTGGTCACATGGCCAATCCATTGGCCCGCGATGATTTTTTCGGCGTCGCGCAAATGATCGGTGTAAGTGCTCCGATATTCGCGGCGCAACGGCCAGGAAGCGCGATGGCTTTCCTTGTCGGCCAGCAGAGTTTCCACGTCGCGTCCCTTGATCGACGAGATGCGCATGTTGACCAGGGGCAATTCATCGAGGACAGGCAATGGCAGACCGGCGACGAGGTTGGAGACGCCGGGGCTTTGTTCGCGTTGAATGTCAAACAAAACGGCGTTGGCCTGGTCCTTGCCGTTTGAAATGAGCAAATCGCCTGCGAGCATGTGTTCGAGGAGGAGGATCGCGCTGATGAGGAACGTTCCGAGACCGAGGGAGAATAGCAACAGATGCGTGCGGTTGTTGGGTCGATGCAACCCGGCCAATCCCTGGCGGAGCACGAAGGGCAATGTGGGCCGGATCCATTTGCGCAAAAGGCGCATCAGAATCGCCGCTGTCCCCGCGAGCGACGCAAAAACGAAGGCCAAACCACCGGCGTAACCGAGCGCCATCCGCCAGTCGCCTTCACGACCGAGTCCGAATCCAATTAGTGCGACAACAAGAATAATGCCGACGAGCCATCGAAGAGGATCGCGAGCCGCAGCGGCGGGTTCCCATGCGACACGCAAAGCCGCAAGCGGGGAAACACGGCGAATGGTCAGCAGAGGGAGAAGCGCGAAGAGAAGGCAAATGCAGAATCCAATCGCGCCGGCGCGGACGATTGCGAACCAGGCGATGCGGAATTGAAAATCAAATGGGATGAAGGAGGCCAGCGCTTTTGGCAATGCGCCTTGAATAGCCGCACCCAAGGCCATGCCGAGCAATGCTCCGGCCACACCGAGCGCGATGCCTTGGGCCAGGTAAACTGCAAAAGTTTGCGCCACGCCACAACCGAGGCAACGAAGGACAGCGGCATTGGGAAGTTTCTGCCTGACATGCGTATGAACCGCGCCCGCGACGCCGATTCCGCCGAGCAGCAACGCGGTCAATCCGGCAAGATTGAGGAAGTGATAGAGGTTCTCCATCGCCTGACCCAATTCCTTTTTTCGCTTCTCGACGGTTTCGTTGGAGAGGCGGAATTTGTCGAGTTGCGGCTGAATCGACTTGACTGTGCTTTCAACGTCGGTGAATTTCGGCAATTCAAAGAAAACCGTGTGCCGCGACAAAGTTCCAGGGCCGTCCAGACCTGTTGCCGCCAGGGCTTTCATCGGCAAATAGACTCGCGGGGAAATCATCGCCAGCGCGGCGCTTTCTCCGGGAACTTTCTTCAGCGCGCCGAGGATTGGAACAGTCAGGCGGCCCACGCGAATTGTTCCGCCAACCTTGGCATCGAACTGAATCAGGAGATTTTCCTCCACCAGAGCGCCCGCGCCATGCTTGAAATCCTGAACGGCTGATTGTGGTTCCGTTTCAAATTTGCCGTAGAACGGAAAACCGCCGTTGAGCATCCTCACTTCGGCCAGCCGCGAGCCATCGGTCGAGGAGAAATAAACCATCGAGTTGAAGGAGATTTGCCGCGCCTGCGTTCCGCCTAATTTCTTGAAGAGGCTTTCTTCGTCCGCAGAAAAAGGGCGGCGCGACGAGATCGAAAGATCGGCGCCAAGCAAGGTGCGGGCTTGCTCTTCGACAGCGCGGGCGAGGTTTGCGCCGAGCGAACCGATGGCGGCGAGCGCGGCCACTCCGAGGACGATGGAAAGCGAGAAAAGCAGCAGACGGGCGCGATTCGTGCGGCAATCGCGCCAGCACATCCGCCAGGTCCATGCGCGGAATAAATGTTTGACAAGATCGCTCATCCGTCTGAGACGACTGCGCCTGCCTTGAGGCGGATGACGCGGCCTGTTTGACGGGCGAGGTCTGGATCGTGCGTCACGATGACCAAGGTTGTGCCGAACGCAGTGTTCAGCGAAAAAAGATTCTCGATGACAAGCTTGCCCGTTTCCGCATCGAGGTTGCCGGTCGGTTCGTCGGCAAAAAGGATTTTGGGCTGGTTGATGAAAGCGCGGGCCAACGCGGCGCGTTGCTGCTCGCCGCCGGACAACTGCGCGGGATAATGCGACAATCGTTGTCCGAGGCCGACGCGCTCGAGGAGTTGGCGGGCTTGATCGGTGGGGCTGCCGTTGCCGCGCAGTTCCATTGGGACCATTACGTTTTCCAACGCGGTCAACGTGGGAATGAGTTGAAAATTTTGGAAGACGAAACCGATGTTCTCGTTGCGGACGCGAGCGCGGCCATTTTCATCGAGAGCGCCGAGGTCGATGTTGTCGATAAGAATCTGGCCTTCGCTCGGTTGATCCAGGCCGGCGCACAAGCCGAGGAGCGTGGTTTTTCCGCTGCCGGAAGGGCCGATGATGGCGCAACTTGAGCCGCGCTCGATTGCGAAGTTGATGTCTTTGACAACCGTCAGCGACCCATAGGTCTTGGTCAAATGACGGGCTTCCAGGATTGCGCTGTCGCCCTTGCGCGTGGCTGATAACTGGCTAACCATTACACATGGATCATGCCAGAGCGGTTTGGGTGAAAGCGATATTATTGGCGGCGATAGTGTTTGCGACGGCGCAACCGGGTTGGGCGGATGCGCGCAAGACTGTGGTTGTTCTTGGCGACAGTCTGGCCGCGGGACTTGGGGTTGAGGCGGGGCAGGCTTATCCGGCGGTGTTGCAGGAAAAGATCAAATCCGCCGGGCTGCCTTTTACAATTGTTGACGCTGGTGTCAGCGGAGACACGACGGCGGATGGGCTGAGCCGGCTTAATTGGCTGCTTCAACGAAAGATTGATGTGCTTGTCGTGGAATTGGGCGGGAATGACGGTTTGCGCGGCATTCCCATCGCGACAATTCAGTCGAATTTGCAGGCGATTGTTGAACGGGCAAAAGCCAGGTATCCGGATATTAAAATCGTCATCGCGGGAATGAGGATGCCGGCCAATATGGGGCCGGATTATGTCGAGGCTTTTGCGAAGGTTTTCTCGGATGTTGCGACGAAAAACCATGCTGCGCTGGTGCCGTTCTTATTGGAAGGGGTCGGAGGTGATCCTCGATTGAATCAGGCGGATGGGATTCATCCGACGGCGGAAGGGCATAAGATCGTGGCGGAGAATGTTTGGAAAACGCTTAGGCCGGTTTTGGAGTCTGAGAAGTAACGGCGTGGATGGACTAAATGGACCCAGTGGACGAGATGGACGGATCTTGACATTGAAGTGAATTTTTCCACACGGAGAAGAGACCTCCTCTCCCCCCACTGCGTGGAAGAGAGGGAGAAGAGGCGGTTGTTGGAGATTTTTTCCCCTTCGTTTTCTCCTTCACTGAAGTAGCAGGGTCATGATGCGCTGATTACAAACGGGGCGGCGGATTCTAACTGCGAAGCGCGACGGGCGGGATATTATTTCGGGTAGCGGTATGAAAAAATCAACTCTGGTAACTCTGGTTCTTTCGGGCGCCTTGGTGACGGGGTGCGATGATAGGCGACAGAACTCCGATTGGAGTTCCGGGAATGGCGAGGTTGTCACTAATAATACTCATGTGTCCGGGCTTGGGTATTATCATGCGCCTTATCACGGATGGTTTGAGTATCCTTACAATTTTTACCGGCCTGGATTTGGATATTACCACGGCGGACTTTATTCGCCGGAACCTTTTGTGAGCGACGTTTTCTCCAGCACTCCTTCGATGTCGGGGACATTTGGACGAGGGTACGGTGGAGGTGGTGGTTTTGGCGGATCGTCATCGAGTATTTCGCGCGGCGGGTTTGGCTCAATTGGACACGGCGGAGGGGGTGGAGAATGAACAGAATTGCGGTTTCTCCAAGGCACGATTGGCAGGCGAAAGTCGAGGAGGTGGGCCTAACGTACCACACGCCCAACGGGCAAAAATATTGGGACGAATCGGCTTACTACCAATTGAACGCGGGCGAGGTGGATGTTTTGGAAAAGGCAGCGAATGACTTGCACGAGATGTGCATTCGCGCCGCGCGGGAAGTGATCGATAAGGACATGTTCACCCTGCTTGGCATTCCTTCGGACGCAGTTCCATACATCAAGAATTCGTGGGAGCGGGATGATTTTAGTATTTACGGGCGTTTTGACCTGGCTTACGACGGGAAAAATCCGCCAAAGATGCTCGAATATAATGCCGACACGCCAACTGCGCTGGTTGAGGCGGCGGTCGCGCAATGGTATTGGTTGCAGGATTTTAACCGCAACGCCGATCAGTTTAACAGCATCCACGAGAAGTTGGTGGCGGCGTGGAAGAAATTCGGCGCGCGCGGGCCGATCCATTTCGGGGGAATCAAGGACTCGCTCGAGGATGCCCAAACGGTGCTTTACCTCGAAGACACTTGTCATCAGGCTGGACTGACTGTCAGCCAGCTTTTTATTGAGGACCTTGGCTACGACAGAATTCATAAGCAATTTGTCGATCTGGACAACCAGCGGGTGAGCAATTATTTCAAACTTTATCCGTGGGAATGGATGTGGCACGAGACATTTGCATTCTCGTTGAAAATGGAAATGTGCAACTTCATCGAGCCGATGTGGAAAATGCTGCTTTCCAACAAGGGACTTTTGCCGGTGTTGTGGAAATTATTTCCGAATCATCCGAATTTGCTTCCGGCACTTTTTACAAAGGAAGAATTGATGGCTTGCCCGGAGGCGCGCGCGTCAGAGGGCTATGTCAAGAAGCCGAAACTCAGCCGTGAAGGCGCCAATGTGAGCCTGATCGTGGGCGGGCAGACTGTGCAGGCCACGAGCGGGGATTATGGCGAGGAGGGCTTTGTGTTTCAGGCTTTGACGCCGACAAGCGAATTTGACGGAAACCATCCCATTATGGGCGTGTGGATTGTCAATCATGAGGCGTGCGGTCTAGGCATCCGCGAAGACACGTCGTTAATCACCGGAAATTTCAGCCGGTTTGTGCCGCACCTGTTTTAGAACCAACTAATCAAATACAAAAACAATGAAATTACGAATGACCCGACTGCTGGCGACAACGTTGGCAATAAGCGCGTTTGCGAGCAGCGCGCTGGCTCAAGGCGCGGAACCGCTGCCGGCAAAATCCATTGGGCATGCCCTTTTGAACTCGGTCGTTTTCGCGGCAGCGGGAATGGCGCTGTTGTTTGCCGCGTTTAAAGTATTTGACCTGGCAACCCCGCGCATCGACATCCAGAAGGAATTGCTCAACAACAATATTGCGGTGGCAATTATTTCCGCCGCGGTGATCATTGGCGTGAGCCTGATCGTGGCGGTTTCAATCATGTAGGTGTTCTCCGAGAGTGGAGAACACCTGTAACTGAGAAGCAAGAGAGGACGCCTCGGCGAGACGTCCCTACCAAAGAGCAGATTTGCGCCTGGCCGAAACTATTTCTTTGCTTTGCCCTTGGCCTTCGATTCGGTGGCGAGGCGGTAGGTGAGGGTCTTGTTGCGACGGACGGAGCCGGAATATTTCCGGGCCCATTCGCGGTTGGCAACGGCGTGTTTGAGGCAGTGCCAGGCGGTGACTTTAGGCTCACCGCAGATGACGCAACGGCCTTCCTTCGCTCGACGAAGCTGCCATTTTTGCTGCCGGGAGATCGGCAACTCTGTAAATTCGTCAATTATTTTCTTGCGAGTATAGCCCACGGCTTTTTTCTTTTGACCTTTTTTCATAATCAGTGGTCAACAGGAATTACATAGACAGAAGAAAAAGGAAAGAAAAAAATCACTTGTCGCGAATATTTTTTCACAATTGGGCCTTTTGGGCCGGTTTTCAGAGGCAAATTAGTGGAATCCCCGATGCGGCGAAAATGTCAATAAGTGTTGAAATTTTATAATTGGCGCGGTTGAAGGGCTGGAATATGTTCAATTTCGACTGAATTGATGACAACTATGAATACTGCTCGTGTCAAAGAAATTTTAAGCTGGTACGGGAGCGATAATGCCGGGACCCTCACCAACCTCGCCCGGCTCCTCAATCACGGAAAACTCGCCGGGACGGGACGTCTGGTCATCCTGCCGGTGGACCAGGGTTTTGAGCACGGCCCGGCGCGGAGCTTCGCCGTGAATCCCGCAGGATATAATCCACGCTACCATTTTGAGCTGGCGATTGAATCGGGTTGCAACGCCTACGCCGCGCCGCTGGGATTCATCGAGGCGGGAGCGCGTGAATTTGCGGGGGAAATTCCGTTGATCCTGAAGATCAACAATCACGACGTTTTATATGACGAAAAGGACCCTCTTTCCGCGGTGACTGCGAGCGTTGACGACGCTTTGCGCCTCGGTTGCGCGGCCATTGGTTTCACGATTTATCCCGGCTCGGCGGCGCGCGTGACGATGTATCAAGAGTTGCGTGAGGCGGCGGAGTTGGCGAAAAAGAACGGGCTGGCAGTCGTGGTTTGGTCTTATCCGCGCGGTTCATTCCTCAGCAAGGAAGGCGAAACGGCGATGGATGTTTGCGGTTACGCGGCGCATATCGCGGCGGAATTGGGCGCGCACATCATCAAGGTCAAGCTGCCTAGCGCGCACCTCGAACAGGAAGCCGCCCGCAAGGTTTATGAGAAGGAAAAAGTTCCGATCAGCACGCTGGCCGAGCGTGTCAAACACGTGGTGCAATGCACCTTTGACGGCCGGCGAATCGTGATTTTTTCGGGCGGTCCCTCCGTCAGCGACGACGAAGTTTACAAGGAAGTCACCGCGATCCGGCAGGGCGGCGGGTTTGGCTCGATCATCGGACGCAATTCCTTCCAGCGGAAACGGGAGAAGGCGTTGGAATTTCTCGGGAAAATTATTTCGATTTACAGCTAACCGGGGATGGTCGAAGTTAGGGCGTCGCGAGCGACGCCCTTTCAATTTCAATACATCGAGATTTTTTGGGGAGCGTTGTTGCGCCGTTGAGCATGAAAAAGAAACAAAAATCAGGGAATCCCGCTCAAACAAAACCTACTGACTCCGGCGAACCGCCGGCGCGCATAGCGGATCCATGCGTGATGGTGATCTTTGGCGCGGGGGGTGATTTGACAAAGCGGAAGCTTTTTCCGGCATTGTTAAATCTTGCGGCGGCCAAGTTGTTGCCGGAGGCGTTTGCGATCATCGGTTTTGCCAACAACGACCTGACAACCGAATCGTTCCGCGCTGAACTGAGCAAGGACATCAAACAATTCGCCAGCTGCGAAGTGACGCCGGAATTGTGGAAATGGTTTCTGAAGCGGATTTATTACATTCGCGCCGATTTCAATAACGCCAAGGCGTTTCAAAATCTAAAGCAGGAAATCGCCAAGGCGGAAAAGACCCACAACATTCCCGGCAATCATTTTTATTACCTCGCGATCGCGCCGCAGTTTTTTGGGCCGGTGGTGCAGCAGTTGGGAAAAGCCGGCCTGGCGGAGGAGAAGAACGGGCGTTGGGCGCGGGTGATCATCGAGAAGCCGTTTGGAAGAGATTTGGAATCGGCCAAGGCGCTGAACCGCGAAATCAAGCAGGTGCTCGAGGAAAAACAGATTTATCGTATTGACCATTATCTCGGAAAAGAGACGGTGCAAAACATCATGGTTTTCCGTTTTGCGAACGGGATTTTTGAGCCGATTTGGAATCGCCGTTACATTGATCACATTCAAATTACGGCTGGGGAAACTGTAGGGGTTGAACAGCGCGGCGGGTATTATGAGACAGCGGGGGCGTTGCGCGACATGGTGCCCAACCATCTTTTCCAACTCGTCTCGCTGACCGCAATGGAGCCGCCTATTTCATTCCATGCGGACTCTGTGCGAGACGAACAAGCCAAGGCGCTTCATGCGATCCAGATTCCTACGCCGCAAGAAGTATTGACCACGGCGGTGCGCGGGCAATATGGGGAAGGACAGGTTGACGGCGAACACGTCCCCGCTTATCGGAGCGAGCCAAATGTATCGCCGGAATCGACGACGGAGACTTTTGTCGGATTGAAAGTTCGCATTGACAATTGGCGCTGGGCTGATGTGCCTTTTTATTTGCGCACGGGCAAGAGGCTTGCGAGTCGCGCGACGGAAATTTCGATTCAGTTCAAGCGAGCGCCTTTTCAATTGTTTCGCAATACGCCGGTGGAGAATTTGGAGCGGAACCGGCTGGTGCTGCACATTCAACCGGAGGAAGGGCTTTCGCTGCGGTTCGGCGCGAAGGTTCCCGGGCCAATCATGCACATGGGCGAAGTCGAGATGAAATTCAACTACGAGGATTATTTCGGGAAAACGCCAAGCACGGGTTACGAACGGCTGATTTACGATTGCATGATCGGGGACGCGACGCTGTTTCAGCGAGCGGACATGGTTGAGGCGGGTTGGAGCGTGATTACGCCGATTCTTGACGTTTGGAAGGCGCTGCCGCCGCGGAGTTTTCCAAATTACGCAGCCGGTTCATGGGGACCGAAGGAATCGGATGAGCTTTTGGCCCGGGACGGCAGGCATTGGAGAGCAATTCCATGAACGTCCTTGTGATTGACGTTGGGGGGACACACGTCAAGCTCTATACGACGGGGCACAAGGAGAAATTGGAGTTTGTTTCGGGTTCAAGATTGACTGCCAGAAAAATGGTTTCTGATGTCAAAAAGAAAGTCAAGGAGGCGGGTTGGAAATTTGACGTGATTTCGGTGGGTTATCCCGGGCCCGTTCTGCACGATCGCCCGATGCTGGAGCCGCACAACCTCGGCAAAGGCTGGGTGAAATTCAATTTTAAAAAAGCCTTTGGGCATCCTGTTAAAATCATCAATGACGCCGCGATGCAGGCGGCGGGCAGTTACAAGGGGAAGCGAATGCTTTTTTTGGGGTTGGGGACGGGGCTTGGCTCCGCGCTGATTGTCGATTCGATCATTGAGCCGCTTGAACTGGCGCATTTGCCGTTCAAGAATGGAAAGACTTTTGAGGATTACGTGGGTTTGCGAGGCCTTGAGCGATTGGGAAAAAAGAAATGGCGTCGATACGTGGGGACGGTCGTCGCCCAATTAAAAGCCGCGACCCAGGCGGATTACGTTGTGCTCGGAGGCGGCAATGCGCGGCTGCTCAAGAAGCTGCCACCAGGCGTCAGCCTGGGGAAAAACTCAAACGCGTTTCGAGGGGGACTTCGGATTTGGGATGCGCCGTCTAAAAAGAAGCCTTCGCTGACACGGCTGAACTGATTGGGACGGCCGGCTCTTTGTGTTGCTTGCCGGGATAATGCGGTGAAACTGTCCGAATCGTAAAGTCGGATATGGTGCGCGGAGCGCGAGTGCGGAGAGCTTGAATCCCCTTTTCTCTGGCAAAAAGCTCCGGCAAGCCGGAGCACTCCAAACGCTTCGCGCCGTTGGATGGGGTTTTCAGAAATCTTTTGTAAGGTTTGTTTTCGACAGACGACAAACTCATCAGAACGGGCGCGCCTTGATGGGTGCGCTCCACGATCAAAAAACGCAATATCAAACACAAAGCACAATATGACAATACCAAGAACGGCGAGAACTTTAATCGTTTCGGCAGCAATGGCAGGATTAGTCGCAGGGACGATCATGACCGTCACGGGTTGTTCCAGCTCTGGAGCAGGTTCCAGCGCGTCGGATTCCGCCTCCAGCAAGCATGATTGCAAGGGACTGAACAGTTGCAAGGGACAGGGTGGCTGCCAGACCGGCGACATGGGCTGCAAGGGCAAGAACAGTTGCAAAGGCAAGGGTGGTTGCAAAGCCGCCTAAACGCGCGACGGAAGATTCGCTTTCGGCCCTCCGTTTTTCGCTCATCGGCGCAAGGAGGGCCGAAAGCTGTTGCGGTGTCCAGCTTGCAGGTATATCCCACTTGCCGATGTCCTACGTTTTCAAAGAGCACGAACCGCCGCCGCCCTGGCCTGAGTTCAGGAAGCGCTCGCCTGTTGGTTTCCTGGTGCCGTTTTTCTTTGTCAATTGGATCGCGGATTGGGGCGCTTGCCTGCTGTCGAAATGGTCGCTGCTGGAGTTATTGGAATACCTCGGAAGTTTTTCGATTTTATTTGCGACGATTTTTTACTTTGCAGGCGCTTCGGACCGCTTAAAGCAGAAACACTATCAAGCCTGGCAGGTGATCAACTCCGCGCAGGGCAAGGGCGGCAACGGCGGACGGATCGACGCCTTGCAGGAATTGAATGAGGACCATGTGCCGCTGGTGGGAGTGGATGTTGCCGACGCGTATTTGCAGGGCGTCCGACTGGATGGGGCTGAGCTTCGACGAGGGAATTTCTCCAGCACGGATTTGCGGGAGGCCGTCTTTAAGAAGGCCAGACTCGAAGACAGCAACTTTCATTCTGCGAATTTGAGGGGCGCGGATTTGCGCGAGTCTGAATTGGCAGGCGCAGACTTTGCTGATTCCGATTTGTCCGACGCAACATTAGCGAACGCAGACCTGGCTCAGTTGTCCCTGGATGGGGCGGATTTGCGCGGAGTGGAATTGCGAAGCGTCAAGAATTGGCGGGGAATTAAAGGAATCAAGGGCGCAAACATCCTCGGCGTCAAAAACGCGCCGGAAGGTTTTGTGGAGTGGGCGAAAAAGTCTGGCGCGGTGGAATCGAATTAAGGTGGGCGCTATGATTTTTTGTAAGGTTTTGGCAGGTTGTTGCGACCAATACGTATGAAAAGTTTTATTTTAGGAATATGCGCCGTGGCGCTTGTCGCTACGGCTTTTATCAGCATCCACCCGCGCGGAAAGATTAACCCGGCGAGTTTTGCAATGAATAATTTTAAGCCGATTCCTGTGGCCGAGCGCAAGCAGGCGCTCACTTCGATGCAGTATGACGTCACTCAGAACGCGGCGACCGAGCCGCCGTTTGCGAATGAATATTGGAACAGTCATAAAGCGGGAATTTATGTTGATGTCGTCTCGGGAAAGCCGCTCTTCAGCTCTCTCGATAAATTTGATTCCGAGTGCGGGTGGCCGAGTTTTTCCAAGCCTGTCGATGAAAAGGAAATCGTGCAAAAGTCTGATTCTTCAATGCTCATGCAGCGGACGGAAGTACGGTCGGCCACAGCGGATTCGCATTTGGGGCATGTTTTTGAGGACGGGCCGGGCCCGACACATTTGCGGTACTGCATCAACTCCGCATCGCTGAAATTCATTCCTGTCGAACAAATGGCGAGCGCCGGGTATGCGGACCAGTTGGGCCCGTTTGTGGCTGCGGGTTTAATCAAAGCCCTGCCTGCTTCCGAAACGGCGGTTCTGGCGGGCGGTTGTTTTTGGGGGATGGAGAATATTCTTCGTCAGATTCCGGGCGTGACCAAGACGACCGTCGGCTATACGGGAGGCACGGTTGATAATCCGACTTACGAGATGGTTTGTGCGAATATGACCGGACATGCGGAAGCGGTTCAAATCGTATTTGATCCATCGAAATTGAGCTACGAGCAATTGCTGGGCTTCTTTTTCCGGATGCACGACCCTACAACTCTTAACCAACAGGAAAATGACAGGGGGAGTCAGTATCGTTCGGCGATATTTTACACGAGCGAGGCACAGCGGCAAACCGCCGAGCGCGTGAAGGCGCAGGTGGACAAGTCCGGCAAATGGAAAAAGCCTGTCGTCACGGAAATCACCGCAGCCTCCACGTTTTATCCGGCTGAAGAATATCATCAGGATTATTTGGTGAAGAATCCGGGCGGCCATAATTGCCACTATTTGCGGGACTGATTCGTGTGGGTTGGACTGTGAAGGAAAACGGGGGATTGACCACGGATTACACGGATTGCACAGATGAAAAGCCCAGGCGGATTTTTCATCTGTGAATTTGGCGCAATCCGTGGTTGAAATCGCCGCTGAACACAAGTGATTTTAGGACAAACGCACTGCCAAAAAATATTTTCAGCCCCTTGTTTTTTCTGCGTCCTCGGCGGCTCTGCGCGAATCCGGCCCTGTATCATCTGAACAGCAGCAGCTAATTCGGAGAGGCGTTCCGGTATTGGTCCCAGCACTTTTGGCAGGTGGGATCGTTTTCACTCCAATCTGGGTGGCTCTGTTTGATAAGCTCGATTGTGTATTGCTCGATGTCGCGCTTTTCCTGCGCTCGATGCGCGCGAAGATATTCTGCTGGAATTTTGTGCTGACAGAGGCTGCAAACGATTTGATTTGATAGCATAGGAAGTTGGTCGCACCAACGTCAAAAACCTTACACTCAAAGAAGACTTCCGCAAATGGCGTCTTTGTGAACTTCACGGCGTTTGCTTGCTCTGATGAGGAGCTTTCAGTTTATGATGACGCGCGTGCAAGGCGAGACTCCTTCAACTTCCGGGAACGCGGCCCAGCCTTCCGGCGCATCCGACCCCGAACGATGGGTCGATGAGCACGGCGATTTTCTTTTAAGGTTCGCGTTGATGCGCCTGCGTGATATGTCGATTGCCGAGGACGTTGTGCAGGAAACGTTTCTGGCCGCACTCAAAGGCGGGCAAAAATTCGCAGGACGCAGCAGGGAAAGAAGCTGGCTTGCCGGTATCTTGAAGAACAAAATTTACGATCAATACCGCAAAGCCGGCCGCGAGACTTCGTTCACGGACCTGGAATTTTACAACGACGAAGAAAACGACCGGTTTGTTCCAGATGCTCTAAACCGGGAGGTATGGAATCCAACACTCAGCCCGATGGAGTGGTCAAATCAAGTTGAAAGCCTGGACAACGAGTTGTTTTGGAAGACTTATCGCGATTGCTCGGACAAGTTGCCGAAAAAGGTCGCCGCCGCGTTCAATTTGCGGGAGGTGGACGGTGTCGAAAGCAAGGAAGTTTGCGCCATGTTGAATATCTCGGAAAGCAATCTGTGGGTGATGCTGCACCGGGCGCGCGCGGCGTTGCGGCGCTGCCTTGAATCCAACTGGTTTTCAAAGCAAGCGTGAAATCTGCAAGAAGTGTGTAAGGACTGGCCGGAACAATCGACTAATCAAATCGACGGCTTGTTTATGCACATATCGACATGAGTTTTTGGAGTAAACTTGTCTCAGGTTGCAAGGCAATCTCGCCTGATTGCCGGGAAGCCTCTCGCGCGCAATCTGAGGAGCTTGACCATCCGTTGTCGCCTTCGGCGCGGCTGGGACTTTCGTTGCATCTGGTTTTGTGCAAGTGGTGTCGTCGAAACGCGCAACAAATCCGCTATTTGCGCAAGGCCGCCCACGAGCACGAGGAAAAGTTGGCGGATTCCGGATCGCAAAAGCTGTCCAGTGACGCGCGGGAACGCATTAAGCGGCGATTGTTGGAGGGCAAGGATTTGTAAATGCCGGCGAAAATCGAGCGCGCTAATTATCAAAAAAGTTATCGGCGCGCGCATGGAGTTCTTGACGGCAGCGGTTGCGTCAGTAATTCATCGAAACATTACAGTTCTGTCATCGAATTCCACGCCAAAAATCAGCGCCGGGTGAATTGACAATTCGCGATTCCGTTCGTAGAATGGTGCTTCAGAAAATTCGCGCAGAAAAATTAACAGACCATGGCAGTTCAACTCGATAAACAAACACTTCTATTGGTCGAAGATTCAGAGGACGACGCTTTTCTTTTTCAATGGACGCTTAAGGAAGCGGGGACGGCATTTTGCGTTCACCACGTTGGAAATGGCGCAGAGGCCATTGATTTTCTTCAGAAATCCTCAGATTCACCAAACCTCCCAGCCATTGTTTTACTGGATTTGAAAATGCCCGTCCTGAACGGGTTTGATGTGTTGGCCTGGATGCAAAAGCAAACCTTTTCCCGGAAAGTCCCGGTGATTGTTGTCAGCGGTTCCGCGCAGGAAGAAGATAAAATCCGGGCGAAGCAACTTGGCGCGTTGGATTATTTGGTGAAACCGGTGACCGCTGCCGATCTCCGCCGCATTTCGGCACAGGTTTGCCCGAGCGCGAAAGACGGAAAGCTTGCAGAAACCGGAGCGCGAACTTGAGTCTCGACATCCCAGCGGGACTCGACCAGGACCTTCTTGATGATTTTTTTGGCGAGGCGGACGAGCACTTGCTGGGAATTCGTCAGGCTCTTGTCAAACTTGAGGGAATGGAGGGAAGAACCCGGCCCGACCCTGCAATTGTCGAAGACCTGTTTCAGCATTTTCACTCATTCAAAGGAATTTCTGCGATTGTAGGGTTAGTCCCCGCTGAAGCTGTTGCCCATGCAACCGAGGATTATCTGCGCTTGATGAGGGCGGGAGAGGCGGAATTAACGGCCAAATGCCTCGAACTTCTGACGGCGGCAACGCAGAAACTGGAACAAGTCGTCGCCGCATTTCACTCGAAGTCTCCCCTGCCCGGCTATCAATCATTGCTGGCGGATATTCAGGAACATTGCGCCGCAGCAGCATCGCCTGAATCGAACAAGCAACGGGCCTCCACGCAACCCGTTTCGTCTGGTTTGGATTTTCTGACGCGTGTTGAGGAGGTGAAGTCACGCGGGATGTTGGTGTGGAAATTTGTTTTTACTCCTTCGCACGAACTCAGCGCCCAAGGTGTCAATATTGATTCGGTTCGGGAGCAATTGTCGAAGTCCGGTGAGATTCTGAAGTCCGCCCCAATCGTCAAAGGAAAGGGCGCGATTACGTTTGAATTTTTAGTGGCGACACGGGAAACACCGACGGACATCGCCGAATGGGAGGCAAAAGGCGTGACAGTTCAATCTACGGAACTGGAACAGCCATTGTCGAACGGCGATAAGCCCAGGGATGCGTCGATCCTCGAAAGTGAAACTCACAATCCGTTTCTAGCGCCGTCGCACATCGTTCGAGTTGATTTGAACCGGCTGGATGAGTTGATGCGGATCACGGGCGAGATGGTGATACATCGGTCGCGACTCGACGCTCAGCTTGCGCGGGTGAACGGCGCCCGGGTTGATCTTCGCGGAGTCCAGGAAGTCAGCGGAGGGCTTGGCCGGTCCTTGCGGGATTTGCGAGAGGCAATCATGCGGGTGCGGATGGTGCCGGTTGCGGAGATTTTTGCGCGAATGCCATTTGTCGTCAGAGACCTTGCGCACCAAACCCAAAAGAAGGTCCGGCTGAAACTTTCCGGGCAGGAGACGGCGATTGACAAGTATTTGATTGAGCGGTTGAAAGACCCGCTGCTTCACCTGGTGCGAAATGCGTTTAGTCATGGCGTCGAGACGGCGGCTGAACGGGCTGCTGCATCGAAGCCGGAAGAAGCCGTCATTAAGCTGATCGCTTCCGCTGAGGGCGACACTGTCATCATCGAAGTGCGAGATGATGGAAAAGGGATCAATCCCAATGCGATTCTTCAAAAGGCGAAAAAGCTTGGCCTGCCTATTCCAGAGGTCGTGGACGACGCCGCGATTCTAAAAATCCTGTGCGCGCCCGGATTCTCCACTCGCGACGATGCGGATCGCGCCGCCGGGCGCGGGGTTGGGATGGGTGTTGTTGCCGATACCGTTCGTGAACTTGCGGGAAAATTTACGATGGAAAGCGAGGAGGGGCGCGGAACGCGTTTCATCCTGCGATTTCCGCTGACCCTGGCGATCGCGGAAATGTTTATTGTCACAGCGGCGGGACAGACGTGCGCGGTCCCACAGAATTTTGTAAGAGAGATTTTACATACGACAGAAGCGCAAATCGAAGAGGTCAATGGGATTGAGGCAATCGCATACAAATCGGGCGTTTTGCCGATTGTCCGCATGGCTGGACTTTTTAAGTTGAAAAGCCCTAAACTGTCTAAAATGTGTGTCCTGGTCATTTCATCGGAACGGGGAATGACGGGGCTGCTGACAGACAACATTCTGGGACAACGGGAAGTGGTCATCCGTGCTTTGCGCGATCCCCTTGCGCAAGTTTCTGGAATCACCGGGGCAACTGAACTTGGCGATGGAAAGCCTGTTTTGATCCTGGATTGTGAAGCGCTCACGAGCGGAAATGTGATGCCGGCAGGAAAAATTGTATGAGCGGCGATATTGAGTCTTACGTGCTTTTTGAACTTGGCGGAAGCCTTTACGGGCTTCCAAGCCGCACCGTGCAGCATATTGAGATGTTCGAGCAGGTGACGCTTGTCCCGAATGCGAACCCGGCGATTGAGGGCATTGTCTTCTCGCGAGGCCAGGTGATTCCGGCGTTGAATCTCCGAAGGCGGTTTGGGCTTCCCGACAGTGAGCATACTTTGCGCACGCGAATTGTTTTTGCCACAATTCACGGCCGAACGGTCGGGTTGATTGTGGATTCGGCCAGAGAATTTCGGAGTTTCCCAACAAACACCATCCGCCCCATCGAAGAAACGCTCACGGGCATCAACGGAAAATATTTGAAAGCCGTGACAAAAGCCGGCGACCGGCTGGTTCTCATATTGGACTTGGAAGCCGTGCTGAATGTGGAGGATGTGCAAGCGCCATCGGGCTTGCCCGCAATGGCGGAACAAAACGCAATGTCCTGACGAAAGCGAAAATTTATGCCAAAAAAGAATTCCCCCACGCCAGGCGTCCCGGCCAATGGCGCATCGTCCGTTGAGCATGGATCCTCGACGGCTATTCTCGAAATCGTTGCGCGAGTTTCCGACGGATTGGAAAAGGAAAACGCCACATTGGATTCGGTGACGACGGAAGCAAACAGTCTCACGAAATCTCTGAAACAGACTGCCGAGCAGGCTGCGTCTGTCACCCAGTCGGCCGAGCTAAGCACATCTTCTTTGAACGAAGCAGCCGCTTCGGTGGAACAGGTTACCGCGAACCTCGCGCAAGTGGCCACGAGTTCGTCCCAAACCAGCGTTTCTGTCAAACATCTTTCGACCTCCATCAAAGCAGTCACAACTTCCGCCCAGGAAATGGCGACTTCCGGCCAGGAAATTCGCACGGCAATGGAGGAAATTGCGTCCTCGACCAAATCGGTCCGCCGCGACACTGAGGACCTTGCGACCAGCATCGCGGAAAATGCCGCAGCCATCGAAGAGATGGGCCAATCCATCAAGAATGTTTCCCGAAACAGCGAGGACCTTGCAACTGCCGCTGAAGAAACGTCTTCGTCGATCAATGAAATGGCGGCTTCCATTGAACAAGTGGGCGGCATGAGCGAAACCCTCGCGGCTTCGGTTGAAGAAACTGCCACGTCGATCGAAGAAATGGCGCGCTCGATTCAGGGGGTGGCGAAAAACGGCGAAAACATCAAGCAGATCACGACTGAGGCAGCCTCAAACGCCGCGCAGATGGATCAGTCAAGTCGATCTGTGAACGCGCTCATCAAGCGAACGGACGATATCGCGCAACGAGTCTCCCGCCAGGCGGAAGAGGGAGGGCAGACAATCCAAAAATCGATCCAGGGAATCGCCAAAGTGGCAACGGCCATGACGCAATCGACGGAGATGATGCGCGAATTGAACAAGAGGACGCGCGACATTTCAGGGATTGTTGGAACGATCAACGTAATCGCTGAGCGGACCAATTTATTGTCATTGAACGCTTCCATCGAAGCGGCGCGCGCGGGGGATGCTGGACGCGGGTTTGCGGTCGTCGCGGAGGAAATTCGTAATCTTGCGGATCGTTGCGCGAAAGCCACGGCGGAGGTTTCGGAGATTGTCAGGGGCCTGGAAGACGCGACGCGCGAGGCGACCGAGGCGGCCAACAAGGGAAACACCGTTGCGGAAGAGAGCAACCGTTTGTCAGAAGAAGGATTAAGCGGTTTGAAAGCGATTCTCGGCGGCGTGAATGAAAGCGCCGGGTTGGTTTCCCAAATAAGCCGGGCTGCGGACGAACAAGTTATCTCCGTCAGAAAAGTGGGTGAATCCATCAGCGCGGCCGCCGCACAGGCGCGCGAAATTGCCGCAGGAACGTCGGAACAAGCCAAAGGCGTGGCGCAAATCGTCCAGGCGGCGACACAAATGCGACGCGGGGCCAAGGAAGTGGCGCAAGCCAACACGGAACAAGCGAAAGCCGCGCGCGAGGTGCTGAAAGCGGCGCAGATCACTTCCAACGTCGCGATGCAAGTCAAGAAAGCGATGACCGAGCAGGCGGCGGGCGCGAGCCAGATCATCCAGGCAGTTGATTCCATGAGAAAAGGAGCGACCTCCACGGCCCGCGCCGTTGGGGAACAAGCCGTTGCCGTGGAACAAGTGGCCAAGGAAACTGATCGGTTGACCGTTCAGTTCGGCGGACTTGCCAAGTCCATGGGTGAGCAAGCCAAGAATTGCGATGAGATCAGGGCAGCGGCAAGCGACCTTGAGCAACAGACGACGCAAGCGACTCGCGCGATGCAGGAACAGACCAAAGGACTTAAAGGCGCCTCAGAGAATTCCGCCAATATCACAAAGCAAATCCGACTGGTCACGATTGCCAATCTGGAAAATTCCAAAGGTACCGAGATCATTCATGGAAAAATCAAAGACCTTCGCGAACAATCCAGAAAGAACGCTGAGGACGCCAAAAGCATCAAGCGTCTTCTCACGACAAGCAGTCAAACATCCTCTTCCAAGCGCTCGGGCCGCAGCCGGCAGACCGAGACATTGTCGCCTTCCAACGGGGGAAACCTGTGATCTGTTTCCCTTATGTTAATTAAAAGCGGGCCGAGGAGCCTTCGCGTTCCTGACGGAATTTCCGGGCTGTTGCGGGACCTTATTCACGAGCGAACCGGTCTTTTCTTCGAGGATGTTCGGATGGACATCCTTTTGGAAAAGCTCGAACCCCACGCGCAGGAAATGGGGTGCCAATCGTTTCTTGAATATTATTACGCGCTGAAAGACAACACGCATTCCGAGTGGAACCACGCGTGGGATGCGCTTTCAGTTCAGGAAACTTATTTTTACCGGGAGATGTCGCAGGTCAACGCTTTGACAGAGGCCATTTTGCCGGCGTGGTTCGCGAAAGGGAACCGGCCATTCCGAATCTGGTCAGCCGCGTGCGCGACGGGAGAAGAGCCTTACTCAATTGCCATCGCGCTGATCGAGGCTGGATTTGGCGCGCATCCAATTGAGATCGCGGCCAGTGACGCCAGCCCGAATGCGTTGTCCAAAGCGGCTGCCGCGGTTTATCGCGAGAAATCGTTCAGAAGTTTTTCGCCGGCTTTGCGTGAGAAATATTTTACCGCAGTTCCGGGCGGATGGAAACTTTCGTCAATTATAACAAATAGGGTGATGTTCAAGAAAGCCAACCTTTTTGAGCCGGGAGAAATCGTTTCTCTGGCATATGCGCATGCCATCTTTTGCCGGAATGTTTTCATTTATTTCTCGCCATTTTCGATCCGGAGGACCGTTGCGACAATTGCCATGCGAATGCCGTCCGGCGGACACCTGTTTGTCGGCGCATCGGAATCGCTCCTGCGGATGACGACGGATTTTGAACTGAAGGAAGTTGCCGGCGCGCTGGCTTACGCGCGCATCTGATTCAATGTCCGTCATCCGAACATTAATCATCGAAGATTCGGCTTTCGTCAGAAAAGTCGTCCGCGAAATGCTTTGCAGCAGCCCGCACATTGAAGTCGTTGGCGCGGCTCGAAACGGGAAGGATGGACTGGAAATGGTCGAGTCGCTCAACCCCGACGTCGTGACGTGCGATCTCAATATGCCGGAGATGGACGGTGTCACATTCGTGCGCCAACAAATGGCGCGAAAACCGGTGCCAATTCTGGTATTGACCGCGTCGCCTGCGGACGCGGAGCAAGTTCTCGAAGCATTGGAGGCGGGCGCGGTGGATTTAATCCGCAAGCCCACGGCGATGGCGAACCAGGACTTGCTTCAAATCCGCCAGGAACTTTGCGACAAGGTCAAGGCCGCAGCACATGCCCATGCGCAAACCATTCCTGTTCAGGCGTCTGTCAATGAGATTTCCGCTCCGAAAGCGGCGGCGGGCGTCTCAAAATTTGATATTGTGGCGCTGGGAGTTTCAACGGGAGGTCCGCAGGCGCTGCGCTATCTTATTCCGCAATTCGGGGCTGATTTTCCCATACCATTGGTCATGGTTTTGCACATCCCGGTGGGCTATACAGCGCCGTTCGCGGAAAAACTGAACGAAGTTTCGCGGCTTCCTGTCAAGGAGGCATTTGAAGGCTGTCCGGTCCGAACTGGCGAAGCGTTGCTTGCGCCCGCCGGGCAGCATTTGAGTTTCCGCCGGAATTCGTCGGGCGATGTTGTCGTTCATCTTTCACTGCAACCGACAGACAAGCCGCACAGACCGTCGGTCGATGTTCTTTTCAAATCAGCCGCCGAGACGTACGGGAACCGTGTTTTGGGAGTAGTTTTGACAGGCATGGGAAACGACGGCACGGAAGGAGCGGCGTGGATCAAGGCGCAAGGAGGAATGGTTTTGACCGAATCCGAGGAGAGTTGTATCATTTACGGGATGCCCCGCTCGGTGGTAGAGTCCCGATTAAGCGATGGCTCTGTGCCGCTGGTTTCCATGGCGACGGAAATAAACAAACGATTATGAAACTCAAAATTTTGGTGGTGGATGATTCGGGGCTGGCCCGCCGCTTGAACCGGAAATTACTCGAAGAGCTTGAATATGAGGTCGAAGAAGCGTGCGACGGGGCCCAGGCTTTGGAAAAGTACGCGCTGGGCCAGCATGATTTCGTTTTGCTTGACATAGTGATGCACGGAATGACGGGATTTGACGTTTTGAAAAAGCTCAGGGAACTGAATCCCAAACTGCAGATCATCATGGTGACGGCCGATATTCAGAAATCCACTCGTGAACAGGTCAAGGAATTTGGCGCTGCCGCGATCGTGAACAAGCCGATCAACAAGGAGCAATTGGCTGAGGCTCTGAATCTGATCAAAGGCGGAGGAAACGCATGGAATTGACATCGAGCCAGAGCGATGCTTTGACGGAGTTGATCAATATCGGCTATGCCAGGGCTGCAGCGGCGTTGTCCGACCTCACCGGTCACCGGATTACGCTCGAAGTTCCAGAGGTCGCCATCCATCTCATTCCGCAAATCACGGAAAGATTGCAACAAGTGGTCAAGGGCGAGGTGGCCAGCGTCAATCAAGTTTTCTCCGGGCCAATCACCGGGAATGCCATTCTCCTGTTGGACCGTGAGGCGGCGCTGCTTTTGAATCGCCTGCTTACCGACCGCCCTGATCAAACGGGCTTTGATGGCGCGGCGCGCGAGGTCATCACGGAAGTTGGAAACATTGTTTTGAATGCGTGCCTCGGCGCGTTTGGAAATTTATTAAAAGTTCAAGTCACGTTTACCGTCCCCTCCCTTCAAATAGAGTCTGTTCAGAAAGTTCTCCACTCAATCACGATTTACGACAAAAGCCTTGAGTATGCGTTGATCATCCATACGCGATTTCATATGCGGGTGAACGATGTCAGCGGTTATCTTGTCATCATTCTGGGCGTTACCTCTTTGGAAACGCTCCTTGAGGAATTGAAAAAGTGGGAAGATAGAGAACTGAGCTAGCGAGGAATTCAAATGGCAGGGACAGGCAACAGCCCAGAGTTGAATCGCGAAGCGGCGCTGCTCTCGTGGATTCAGGAATCGGCTCCGTACGGAATTATCACGCTGGATGTTTCCTTCAAAGTGCAGAGCTGGAACCAATGGATGGAGACTCACAGCGCGATGCGATTTGAAGATGTCGCAGGAAAGGACCTATTCACGCTTTTTCCAGATCTTCACGAGCGGAACATGCAGTCGCCTTTGGAACGCGCGCTGAAGGGCGAGTACAGCGTTCTTTCCACGGCGTTGCACCACCATTTCCTCCCGCTCCCGTCGTATGTGCCACCAACCGGGGCGACATTGATGCGTCAAACAGCGCGCATCGCTCCCCTGATCCTAAGTGGAACGGTATGCGGAGTCGTTGTAGTGATCGACGATGTGACGGACCGCGAAGCACAGGCCGAGGCCCTCAATGAACAGAACCGCAGGCTGGAAATACTGAGCTGGATTCTGGCGCAGCTCATGATGTCGGACGCTCCCTGGAAAACGATGCGCCAGCTGTTTTTCAAGATCGCTGAAAACATGGATTTGGATACCTTTCTTCTTTACCTGCGCGATCCAGACACGGGGGTAATTTATCTTTACACGGCAGGCGGCGTTTCGCCGGAATCCGAGAAGGACTTTGCGGATTATCCGCTACTTTCAAAGCTCGCTGTAACGGACGACAAAGTCATCTTCGACTTGATTCAGGAACGCGCGGAACCCGAATTCGCCGCGCTTAAAAAAGCGGGGGCGCGCGCTTTGGTTGCGATTCCCCTGATCACCAACGGGCGACATCTTGGCTTGCTTTGTTTCGCAACCTGGAGCCGCGAAAAAATCGCGAAAGACGAATCCGATTTGCTGGCGATCATCGCCCAATATCTCGCGGTGGCCGTGGACCGGGAAAGAACAAAGCATCAGCTTCAGAAGGCGAAGGAACAATTGCTTGAACACGCACAGGTTCTTGAAAAAAGAGTCGAAGAGCGAACGTCCCGGCTCCAGGACACGATTTCCGAGCTTCAAATGTTTTCCTACACACTGGCGCATGACTTGAAAGCGCCCGTCCGTGGCATGGTCGGCTACAGTCAAATCCTGATGAAGAATTTCGCCGACTCGCTTCCGCCGGAAGCGATGGCCATCGTCCAAAGACTGGAGCGAATTCCCCGGCGAATGGAAGTGCTGATCCAGGACCTGCTAGAGTTTAGCAAAGTGTCGCGACAGGAAGTGAACATGGTGCGGGTCGAGATCGAGCCGATCATTGACGAAATTGTGGGGTTGCGAGCAAGTGCGGTTCGGCAAGCCATTACGATTCGACCGCCACTGCATGCCGTGCGCGCGCAAAGAGACTTGCTGCAGCAAGTTCTGTCAAACCTAGTGGATAATGCGATCAAGTTCGTCGCGCCGCAAATGACCCCAAAAATCACGATTTCCACGGAGGTGGTAACACACGGTTCTCACAGCATACGATCCGGAAAATTATTGTTCAGTTCGAACGAATCGGCTCCAAGCAAAAACACGGAACCTCCTCCAGAATTGCCACCTAAACATGTGCGCATCTGGGTCGAAGACGAAGGGATCGGGATTTCTTCTGAACTCCACCAAAAGATATTTGGAATTTTTGAGAGAGGAGCAGACTCGGAGAAATATGAGGGTACGGGCATGGGGTTGGCCATTGTAGCGAGGGCGCTGCAGCGAATGGGGGGGACTTGCGGATTGGAATCTGAGCCGGGGCGAGGCAGCCGGTTTTGGATAGAACTTCCTGCAGTATGACACGTTTCATGCGAGTTTGCGTCGCCAGCTTAATGTTGATCTGCGCTCTGTCCGCTTGCAACTCGCCTCCAGTCCGTCCGCATGTCCAGGAAACCACCTCGCAGTACGTTCGAAATAACGCTTACAGTCTTTTGTATCAACTGTTGAACGAGGAGAAGGACGTAAGCAAATTGCGCTTCATCAAGCGCGAGAATGAGAACTTGAAAACGCTCATCAAGCAGGTGTCCGCCGCCGCCAAAGCCGGAGCCAGTCAACTCGATGAATTTGCAAAACGAGACCCGTCGCTCGCGCTGGATCAGTTCGACCTGCCTCCTGGCGAGAAACAGACCCGAGCTTCGATAAGCAAGGCGGAAGAGAAGGATTTGCTGGGAAACTCAGGCGGCAAATTCGAGCTTGCGCTTATTTTATCCCAGATTGACGCGCTGAATTACGCGTCTCATTTGGCAAAAGTCGCGGGCCAGAATGATTCCCAAAATGAGCGGATTGTTTTTCTTACCAACTTGAGTGGTGAAATGAAAAACTTCCACGACCAGCTCGTCGCCCGAGTTAAAGAGCGCTGACGTTGGAGTGATTGCCAAAAATACTGTGGCCATTTTAGCCCCCCTCTCTTGGCGCTTCGCGTCCGTTCTCTCCCCGCAATTGCGGGGAGAGAATTAAAGAGAGGGGGCGCCTAAATCTCAACTAAATTTTTAATCAAAGCGCTCTAACCCGCAACCGTCAAGCCACCGGAGCTTGCGGGGCGACGCCCGAAAGACACTCCAAAAGGTAGGGAAGGAGTTGTTTTTTGCGTGACACGACTCCGGCAAGTTCCCAGACATGATGGCCGGAGCTCGGGAAAGTGATTCGGGACAGAAAACTCGGAGCGCCACTGACAAGAAGAAGCGAGTTTTGTGTATTGACATCAGTGACCAGCAGGGCCGCAAAAAGCAGCCCGAGCCGTTGCTGATGTTTATCAAGAGCTTCCAAAAGGGCATCGCGCTTCTCATCAAAATGCGAGAAGTTCAGCTCTTCGATTTGCGAAACGGTGAAACGCTGGTCTTTCTCGTGATATTCCTTGCAGTCTGTCATGATGACTTTGTCCGCTGACATTGTGAGCAAGGGTGAGCCGACCGAGAAAATTTCCTCAGCAAGTTCAAACGGATCCACGTGCGTAATCACAGACAGGCCCGCGAGAATGCGCCTGTCGATCGGCGTGGTCGTTGGCGAGGTAAGGTTCAAAGTGTCCGCGATAATTCCAGCCATCAGCAACCCGGCAACGTCCGGCGGCACAGTCACTCCGACTTGTTCATAACAAAGGCCGACGATCGTGCTGGTGGACCCGACGGGGTTGTTCCAGAAATGAATGGGCGTGTCGGTGGAGAATCCGCCGATGCGGTGGTGGTCGAGAATCTCGACAATGGGGATTTTGTCGGCCCCAGCCACGGCCTGGGAAAGCTCGTTGTGGTCCACGAGGATCAGCCTGCGCGGGTTTGGTTTGATGAAATCGCTCTTGGATAATACCCCGACCAGAATGCCATTTTCGTCAACAATCGGGAATATGAAGGATGGGGAACTGGCGGCCCGTTCCCGAGCGGCATCCAACGGCGTATCCGGCGTGAAACTGGTAAAGGATTCGACCATTCGGCCAACTCGAACGGCGCCGCGCGACAGCAGCACGGAAGTGGAGGTGTCGTGCGGCGAACTAATAACGATGACTCCAGCGTCGCGCGCAGCCTTTATTATTTGGTCAGGGACATCCAGCCCGCCCGTGACCACGATGGCGCAGACTTTGGCCTCGATGGCGCACATTTGAATATTTTCGCGGTCACCAACGAAAAGCACGGTTTGTTTGACGTCCTGGGCCTCCAGGCGCTTGGAAAATTTCTCCAAACTCATGGCTCCAACCATCAGGAGGTATTCGCTGATGTCGCCGGTGATTTTCCCGGTAATGACAAGACCCCCAAAAGTTTCCACGATGCCGGTCAAGGAGGCGGTAATCACCCGGGTTCTGGAAGCTTCTTCGCGCGGCGGGAAAAGATGATGGTTCAATTTGAAAGTTGAAAGCAATCCGGTGCAGCGCCCATCATCATCGACGACTGGAAGCCCGCGCAGGTGTTTGCCGTCGATCAATTGGACCGCGTCGTAAACCGCGGAATCCACCCGCACAAAAATCGCGTCGGGCTGCATCACATCGCTGACGCGCGGCGAAACATCGCTGAGGAACATGGGAGGTTCGACACCAAATCGCGCGAGCACGTGATCAATGCGGGCATTTGTGTTGCCGGCGCGGGCCGCGATGACGTTGGGAACGCCAAGAAGCTGTTTCAATCGGGCGTAGGCCACCGCCGAACAGATGGAATCCATGTCCGGGTTCTTGTGTCCGATTACAATCGTCTGCATGGAACTATCATGGATTGGACAACTCCAAAATGTGAACTTCAAAGTGGCGAAACCGAGAAATTTTTGTCGGCGACACCCCCTTGACATGCGCAAGGCGCAGCCGAATGTTGGGAGTTGCACAGACAGTAACTCGCGGAAATAACAAGGACATCATTATTGCTGACTGGCTGAAAACCTGGATTGACCGATTCGCTGGCCGACATGCGGCTTTGCCTGTATTGGATGTCCTCGCCTCCGGGGCGTCGCCAAACGATTCGCTGGAGAACCGGCTCGTTTGGCTGGTGGATGTCATCCAGTGGATCCGGCGTCCGGGCCAGGGGGACGCGCCTCAATCCGCCTCCACCGTTCAGGTCCAGGCGGGTCGCCTTCGCCGGTTTCTGGACCTGTTGGATAGAAATCCCGAATGGAAAGTGGCTGTCGCCCGAACCCTTCGCTCGATTTTTCGGGAGACAAGCGCGCTTGAGATGTTTTCCGAAACCGGTTTGCCGCAACATCGGGGCCTGGTTGCGGAAATGAGCGAACGCCTGGCAAGAAAGATTTTGCCTCCGCAGAATTCGACCGAACTGGGCATTCTTTTTGACAGGCTTTTCAACGATCCCGGCGACGACGCATGGGTCGGAGGACTTGATGAATCGACCTTGCAGCGGTTTAAGGCTCTTTTGGAATTTGAAGTGACGCCTGCCGAAGAGGGGTGGAATGCGCTTTCCGATGAGTTGGAGGATGCATTGTTTCATCTGGCGGCTCAAATTCAAGTGGCGGGCTGTTCGCCGGTAATTCGGGCGCGGGTTCATCAACAGAGGGTTCGCCAACTGCCATTCTTCAACTTCGGCAACGCCCTTCAGGCTGTGCTGGCTGTCCGAGAAAAATCGGACACGAAGTCTTTCGCAGCCGACTTGAACCATTTGCGCGGGCTGATTGAGGCGTCCCATCAAACTGTGGAAGAGGTCCTCAAGCATCTTGAAAATCAAGGTGTGAGCACCGAGGTGGTATATCAGCTCGAGTTTTTAAAGGCTTCGCTGGATCGATTTGAGGTTTTGTTGGAATTGAATTTCAGCGCGGAGCTGCCACTGACCCGGTTTACGGCGTTCGTCGCGAACTTGATTCGCGAGAATCGCGCGCGGGAAAGCGTCACAGTGCTCCTCCGGCAGAATTTCCATTTGTTGACGCGGAAGATTTTGGAGCGGAATGGCGAGACGGGGGAACATTACATCGCGCGAAGCCCGAAGGAGTATCGCGAAATGCTCCGCAGCGCCGCCGGTGGCGGGGCGATCATGGCATTCACGGCATGGTTCAAGTTGACGATTCTGGGGTGGTATCTTCCGGGATTGATGCAAGGGCTTGCCGCGTCTGTCAACTACGCCACCGGTTTTGTGGCAATCCAACTCACCGGCTCAACGCTGGCCACCAAACAACCGGCCAATACCGCCCCTGCCCTGGCGGCGAAGATGCACCGAATTCGCGAACCGGAGGCGATTGAAAACCTCGTAAGTGAAATCGTTTGCCTGATTCGATCCCAGGTGGCGTCCATTGTGGGCAACCTGGCGCTGGTAATTCCCACGACGCTGGCGTTGCACTTTCTGATTCTATGGATGACAGGCGCGCCGCTGATGCCGACGGCGAAAGCAACGAAGGCAATCAGCGCCGTTTCAATTCTCGGTCCGAGTGTTCTTTATGCCGCGTTTACAGGCGTCTTGTTGTGGGCCTCCAGCATGGTTGCGGCGTGGGCGGACAATTGGTTTGTCTGCCATCGCATCAGCGAAGCACTGCAAACAGACCGGCGTCTGGTTCGGACTTTGGGCACGAGCCGCGCGGTGCGGTTTGGACTTTTTTGGAAAAGAAACATCGCCGGACTGGCGGGGAATATCTCATTTGGTTTCATGCTGGGATTGATACCAGAGTTCGCGGAGTTTGCCGGACTGCCTCTGGATATCCGGCATGTGACGCTCTCGTCCGCAATGCTTGCGGCTGGCGCGGCATCGCTTGGGCCATATGTATTGGCGACCTGGCCTTTCTGGCTGGGGGTCATTGGAATCGCGAGCATCGCGGTTATGAATCTGACGGTGAGCTTTTCACTCGCGATGTTTGTCGCCATCAAAGCGCGAGGAATTGAATCACCCGAACGCCACGCGATTTATCGCGCTTTGGCTAAACGCCTGCGCGATGAACCATTGAGCTTCATCTTTCCGGTTGGCGCAGCACACACGAACCCCTCCGCGCCCAACGCGCTCCAGCGGAATTTCTGATCGCAGGGTGCAGAGTCATTCGTGACGCAGTGCCACCATTGGATCGACTTTTGCGGCGCGTCGGGCCGGCAACCATGAAGCCAGCAGCGCGACAATGCCAAGCACACAACTGATTCCGATCAAGGTCAATGGATCGCTCGGGCTGATGCCGAAGAGCATGCTTCGCATTACGCGCGTGAAAGCCAAAGCGCCCACCAATCCGACTGCAATCCCCGCCAGCGCCAGACCCACACCCTGCTTTAGGACAAGACGAATGACTTCCCCACTTTGCGCGCCCAACGCCATGCGAATCCCGATTTCCTGAGTCCGCTGTGCGACGTTGTAGGACAGGACGCCGTATAAACCGATCACCGCGAGGAGCAAAGCCACTCCGGCAAACGCCGCCAGAAGTTGCATCGACAATTTTTGTTGCCCAACCGATGCTGACACCATTTGGGTCATTGTTTGGATTTCCGTAAGCGGTAAATCTTTGTCGATCTCTGCTAATGTGGAACGGATTTCGCGAGTCATTGCAGCGGGATCAGTCTGCGTTCGCACGACAAGGGTCACATAACCGAAGCATGCCTGCTGCAAAGGCCGATACATCTCGCCACGCGGTTCCTCAGCCAAGCCGGAGTGTCTGATTTCTTTGACAACTCCCACAATCTCGGCGTTGTCCGTGCCGTCGCCGACATTGACGCGTTGCCCCAATACGTGATCGCCGAGCTTGAAGTTCTTTACAAAGGCTTCATCCACGATCAGCACAGACGAAGTTTTTTCTCGATCCTGATCTGTAAAATCGCGGCCTTGGACGAATGAAATTCCCATCGCCTGGAAATAACCTGGACTGATTTGTTCGTAGCCCGCGTCCGCTGCTTCACCGGCGGCGCGAGGTGGTGCGTCCGGAAAGCTGACTGTTAAATCCGCGCCGTGATTTGACAGTGGAATCCCGAACGCCATCGCGGATGATTGAACTCCTGGCAACGCTCGAACTCGTTCGAGGAATTGGCCAATGAATCGCGTTTTGGCGGCTTGGTCTGGATAAGTTTTGTCAGGAAGGCTGACGCCCATTGTGATGAGATTTTCCGAAGTGTAGCCCAAGTGCTGTGACAAAAGATTTCCAAAACTGCGCATGAGCAAACCGGCGCTTACGAGCAGAAGGAGAGAGAGTGCAACTTCGGCAACCACCAGCGTCATCCGAACGCGCTGGCGTTTTTGCCCGCTGCTGCTTCCGCGCGAACTGTCGTTTAATTCCGAGGACAATGCGGTGCGGCCTGTTTGAATCGCCGGGGCAAGGCCGAAGATCAATGCCGTTGCGAGCGTCGCCAGCGTAGTGAACGCCAAACTTGTCGCGTCAAGGTGAATTCCTTCCCAGACTCGAGGCAGAGAGCTGGAACCAAGGCGTACCAACGCTTTAAGTCCGAAGTTCGCGAGAAAAATTCCAGCAGCGCCGCCCAAAACGGATAACAGCAGGCTTTCAGTGAGAAGTTGGCGAATGATTTGCAACCGGCTCGCTCCGAGCGCGCCACGAATGGAAAATTCACGTTGACGCGAAGCCGAGCGGGCGAGCAGCAGGTTCGCAACATTGACGCACCCGATCAATAGAACCATGCCAACCGATCCCAGCAGCACGAGCAATATCGTGCGTGAATCGCCAACCATGATTTCCTGCCATGGATAGACTTCCGCGCCCCATTTGTCTTTCTCCGCATCTGGCGCGGACATTTGCGCGGCGACCCGATTCATGTCCGCTCGCGCCTGGGCCAGCGAAACGCCAGGTTTGAGCCGTCCGTAAACCGTCAGTTGATGATTGTGCCGCTGCTGAAGGTAGCCTGGGCTGAAAGTCAGCGGGGTCCAAAAAGGCGCGGCCCCGTCCGGGAAATAAGTATGCGGCGGCATGACGCCAACGACTTGAAACGGCACTGAATTCAGTGTGATGCTTTGCCCCACGATATTAGTGTCGCGACCGAAGCGATCGGACCAATATTCGTAACTCAACAAGACCACGGCTCCTTTGCCATAGGTTTCTTCCTCGGGCAGGAAATCGCGACCGAGCAATGGCTTGACTCGAAGCAACGAAAAGGTATTGGCTGATACCATCGGCACACGCAGGCTCTCCGGTTGGCCGCGGCCCGTCAGGATGAAAGTCCCATGGTTCATTGCGGCCAAGCCCTCGAAAGCTGTGCTCATTCGACGCCAGTCGCCGAGGATTGGGCCAACGGCGTTTTTGTAGGACGACTGCGCCGGCCAGCTTTCAAACAGCATTACTAGGCGGTCGGAATCCTTGAACGGCAGGGGCCGAAGGAGGATGGCATTGACAAAACTAAAAATGGCGGTGTTCGCGCCGATGCCCAAGGCCAGCGTGAGAACAGCGATAATTGTAAAACCGGGGTTCTTCCGCAATTGCCGCAAGCCGTAGCGCGTGTCCTGAACCAAAGTCTCGATCCAACTCACCCCGCGCTGGTCGCGGCATGTTTCTTTGATTGACTCTGTCCAGCCAAATTCCCGCATCGCGACGGACCGCGCGTCATCCGCACGCATTCCGGCGGCGAGATTTGCGCGCGTGCGAAGCTCGATGTGCGAACGCATCTCTTCGTCCATCTCTCCGTCCAACTTCCGTTTTCCAAACAGGGCGCGAAGGCGTGATCGGATTTTTTTAAAGTAGTTCATAAATTTTGGTGAGCATTTGTCATTCGTGGCGGAGAGCCACCATTGGATCGACTTTCGCCGCGCGACGGGCCGGGAGCCAGGAGGCAACCAGGGCCGCGACCAGGAGAAACACCGAGACGACGATAAACGTCAGGGGATCCCACGGAGCAATTTCATAGAGCAAGCCGCTCATCAACCGGGTGAGAGCGAGCGCAGCGACCACCCCGATGGCGACTCCAGCTAGGGCGAGGCGACCTCCATGACCCACAACCATGCCCACCACATCCCCGCGTCCCGCGCCGAGCGCCATGCGAACACCGATTTCGCGGGTGCGCTGGGTAACCGCATACGCGGTGACGCCGTAAATGCCAACCACCGACAACACCAAGGCGAGCGCGGCAAAGAGGTCGATGAGTATGACATTAAACCGCTGTTGCCAGACCGCGTCGGACGCGACTTCGTCCAGGGTCTCGATGCTGGAAACGGGCGCATCGCCATTCAAGCTCCAGACCGCATTTTGCACGGCTCCTGCGACCGAACGCGGCGGGACGGCGGTACGGATCACGAGGGTCATGTAGGCGTAATGACCGACGGTGCTGCCGACATAACTATCTGATTGGAGCCACGGCAGGTAGTACTCGTTTTCCGGCGCGTCGGCCCACGAACCCTGACGCGCGTCGTTCACCACGCCAACAATGGTCAGCCATTCAGGATTGCTTCGGGGATTGTCGAGTGTGATTCGATGGCCAAGCGGGTTGTCGTTGCCGAACTGTCGCTGAGCAAGGGTCTTGTTGACAATGACAACCTCGGTCGATTTCTGCCGATCCATTGCTGTGAAATCCCGCCCTCTCAACAATTTCATCCCCATAGTGGAGAAGTAGCCAGGCATGCAGACCCGGAAAACCGCGCCATCTCCTTTGCCAGGTTCCGGCAATGGATGGCCTTCCACGTAAAGGCCGCGCCCCCACTGATCGCCCGCGAGCGGCAAATGATTGATTGCGCTGACGGATTGAACTCCGGGAATCGCGCTGATTTTCTGGAACAGCGCCTGATAGAACGCCTCGCGTTTTGGGCCGGTAAACGCATCCTGTCCCGCCACCGAAACAGTCATGCTCAACGCATTTTTTGTGCTGAAGCCAGGATCAATCGCGGACAGCTTGGAAAAACTGCGCAAGAGCAATCCGGCTCCAGCCAACATCACCAGGGCAAGCGCCATTTCAGAAATCACAAGCAGTCCGCGCAATCGCCCCGAAGTTCGCCCGGAGCTGGCCCCTCGGCTTCCTTCCTGCAACGCGCCTTGAAGATTTGGACGGGCAGCCTGAAATGCCGGCACCAACCCAAAAACCAATCCAGTGAGGACAGCGATTCCGACAGTGAACAAGAGTGTCGGTGGATCCATGCCAATCTCGCTCACCCGGGGCAACCGAACGGAATAACTATTGGAGTTGCCCGTCAGGTAGTCCTTCAAAATGCTGACGCCCACCCCGCCGATCACCAATCCGAGAATCGCGGCGAAGAGCGAAAGCATCAGGCTCTCAGTAAGCAATTGGCGGACAATCCGCGAGCGACTGGAGCCGAGGGCGGCGCGAATGGACATTTCCTTTTCCCGGGCCGCTGCGCGGGCAAGCAGCAGGTTTGCGACATTGACGCATGCGATGAGCATTACGAACGCGACGGCGCCCAGCAGAACCAGCAGCGCAGTTCGGATGTTTCCCACCACCTTGTCGATCAGCGCGTCCACATGCACGGAGCGGCCGGCGTCGGTGTCTGGATAAGCTGCTTGGAGACGTTTCCAGATAGTGTCCATGTCCGCCTGAGCCTGCTGCCGGGTGACGCCGGACTTGAGCCGTCCAAAAATCCGCAGCGAATGTGAGTCCCGTTCGCCAGCCCGGTCGGTCAATGACAACGGCGCCCACATTTCAGTTTTGGTGGCCCAGAACGGCGCGAAGCGAAATGTTGGAGGCATCACGCCGATCACCGTGTAGGACACTGCGTCGAGCAGGACAGTCTGCCCAAGAATTGTGGGACTTGCCGCGAAGCGGCGTCGCCAAAGTCGGTCACTGAGAACCACAACGTGTTCGCGGCCCGGCTGGTAGTCATCGTTTTGGAATCCACGGCCGATTTGCGGAGCGACTCCGAGCAGGTCCATCAAGCCAGTTCCCATTCGAATCCCAGGGATGCTCTCCGGACGATCATGCCCGGTCAATGTCCCACCCCAGGCTTCTGCCGCCGCGAGAATTTCAAAACTCCGATTCTGAGCGCGCCAGTCCAGAAAATCCGCGGGCGCGACTGGATTGGAATACTCGTGCAGCACCGTGACGATCTTGTTGGGGTCCTTGTAGGGGAGAGGCCGCAATAAAACGCCACTGACAATACTGAAAATCGCGGTGTTTGCTCCGATGCCCAGCGCGAGCGTCAGCACGGCAACGAAAGCGAAGCCGGGATTTCTGCCAAGTTGCCGCAAGCCGTAGCGAACGTCTTGCAGGAAGTTCTCAATCCACGTCACGCCGCGCACTTCGCGGCAGGTTTCCTTGATCGTCTCCTGCCATCCGAATTCCCGCTGCGCGGCGTATCGGGCTTCCTCGGCCTTCATGCCGGCGTCGATATTCTTCTGCGTCCGCATTTCGACGTGCGAACGCATTTCTTCGTCCATCTCCGCGTCCAGCTTTCGCTTTCCAAGCAATGCGCGGATACGCGATTGAATTTTTTGCATCCAGTTCATAGTTTGCCTTTAGATTTTTCCTGGGTGTCGGCTCCGTCTGACTTTGTGATCTTGAGATTAGTGAATGCGCCTGGGTATCCCCAAAAGCCGACCATGCCGCTGCGGTCGCCGAGCTTGAGGTCGTTCACGATAAGCGCGGGATTTTTCTCCCCGTTGACGAAGACCTTCACTGTTGTGCCTTCAATTTCCAGACGGGCGTGGAACCAGACGTTGTTGGCGATTGTCGCACCCGATTCGTATTTGCCCGGGAATTTTTCCCGAAGGTAAGGCCAGTCGTAAATGGTATCCGTGGCGACGTATTGCACAGTATGGAGATGCCGCTCCGTGCCGGAATTGAATGGCCGAAAGTAAATCAGCTCGTGTTGTTTGGTATTTTTAGGATCGATACGAAACGCGATGCCAACAAATGTCCGATCGTCTGGTTCAATCGGACCGACGAGATCCGCTTCAATCGAGCCATTGTGGAAGGAGACGTCTGGCACATAGACTGTGCCCGGCTCATAATTCTGGGTTTCCGAAAGCTTTTGATAATCGACCCGAAAATGAATGGCGCGGTGCGAGACTCCGTTGTGATCTGTCACAGTTTCAATGGAGGCTTTGGTGCGCGGGTTCATTTCGAGATGCCACCGGGACGCCTCAATAGGAACATCCTCTGCCAGGACGGAAGCGGACTGCGTTGCGAATGCGACCGTGAGAATAAGAATTGAACGGGCGAGAGGGGTTCCGCACCTGGAGATTCCGGGTCGAGACAGGGCGCGAATTCCGAGGAACAATTTGCGAATTTGTTGCATAGTATTCTTAGTCAATAATTCCTATCCACCGATTGCCTCCCATCGAACATCAAGGGGAAGATGTGCGGATTGGCTAATTGTGATTGGGAAGCCGCATTCATTTCACTTCGAGGTCGAGTTTGTTTCGTTCCAGCGTGGTGCCTTCGTTGAACGCCAGTTGGACAAGGGCTATGTTGTAATCCGCCAGCGCCTGGACTTCAGCGGATCGGGCCGCGGTTAAATCGCGCTGCAATTGGAGGACAAAAAAACTGGTGCTTTTGCCGGTCTCCATTTTCTTCTGTTCCGCATCGAGAGCGGTCTCCGCGAAAAGCCGCGATTGCCGCGTCGCCTCGACTCGTTGAAGGTCGGTCTGCGCGAGCTTAACCGCGTCTTCAACTTGCGACATGGTTTGAAGCTCCAACTGTTTCAGTCTCAGCAATAATTGTCCACGAGTGGCTTTCCCAATCTTGTAGTTGTTGCGCGCATTGCCGTTTCCAAGGGGAACCGTCAGCGCGGCGCCGTAGGAATAAAAAGGGCTGTCGCCGCGACGCAAATCATCGAACGCCCCGGCGAACTGCGATTCCGAAGCGTTGTGCCCGTAACTGCCGACGAGGTCCAGTTCTGGAAAAAGCTGATTGCGCAGGTACTTCACCACAATTCCCTGGCGCTCCAAATCGACGCGCGATTGCAGCAAATCGGGGCGTTGCGTAAACGCCTTTTGCCAGCTTTTGTTCAAGTCAAAGTCCTGCGGAGTGGCAATAAGCGATTCTGAAGGTTCCGGCGCTCCGTTTCGCCATGAGGCGGTGTCATCAATAATTAGAAGCTTGACGACATTTTGCTGGGCGGCCATGGCGCGCTCCGCGTCAAGAAGAGTCGCCTGGCTTGCGGCCACCTGCGATTCCGCCTGCTTTTCATCCAGGCGCGCCAAAGACCCGACTTCGACACGCCGCTTGTCCTCTGTAAACAATTTTTCCGCGAGTTGCAGCGACTCCCTTTGGACTTTGACATTTTCCTCCGCCAGAATCAGGTCGTAATAAGCGGATTCCACCGCCGTGACCGTCGTCATGATTTGCAGGCGCAACGCCAATTCCGAATAACGCAAAAGCTTCTTATTGACTTGAATCGTCATGCGCGGCGCGTCGATCCAGAGGTTTTTGAGCAACGGCTGCGTCGCTTGAATACTTGCCGCGCCGCCGGTGTTGGCCAGCGGTCCGCCCGAATTTTCTCCAGTAGTGTCGGCAAGATCCCCGGTAAACGAATAAGAGGTGCCGAAAGGAAGCAGGCCGGTGAACCCCGCTGTTACCGCGTCAATCTTGGTGACGGCTCCTGGGTACGGTTGATTCTGCTGGTCGATTCCCCCCGGCGATTGATCGTAGCTATGGGTAGCGGTGCTGGAAAAAACCGGTTCATACGCGGCGTAACCAATATTGAGATTGTAACGCGCAATTTCCGGCACGTACCGCTCAATCTTGATGTCCAGATTATGCTCCAACGCCGCGCGGATGCAATCGGCCTTTGTGATGAGTTGACGCGGCTGATTCGTCGTGTCGGCAGCGGCGGTGGCGACCAAAACGAAAGCAAACGCAGCGATAATCACGCTCGTCCGCACCGCTCGAAACATCAAGGTGTCTGAATGAAAAAAAAGCCCCGGCATGGCCTTATCAATTGCTTTTGCTTGACGCGGAATCTTTCGACTCACCGTTGTCAACGATGCGCCCATCAAACAAATGAATTTGGCGGTCTGCGTGAGAGGCGAACCGCGGATCGTGCGTCACCATGCAAATTGTCGCCCCTTCGCGATGAAGTTCGCGCAGCAATTCCATCACGGCGTCGCCGTTCTTGGAATCCAGGTTTCCGGTGGGCTCGTCCGCGAGCAGTATGGAGGGCTTTCCGCCAAGCGCGCGGGCGACGGCCACACGTTGTTGTTGACCGCCGGAAAGCTGGGACGGGTAATGTTTCATCCGGTTGCTCATCCCGACTTTTTCCAATGCCGCAACGACGCGCTCCTTTCGTTCCTCGCCGGTAATGCCGCGATACGTCAAAGGCAGTTCCACGTTTTCGTAAACGGTCAGGTCGCCGATGAGATTGAAGCTTTGGAAAATGAATCCGACTTCGCGATTGCGGATGCGCGCGCGTTCGGAATGGTCCAAATTTGCAACAGGATTTCCGTTGAGTGTGTAACTGCCGTCGCTCGGCGAATCGAGCAGGCCAAGTATCGAGAGCAGTGTTGATTTTCCGCAACCGGAGGGGCCTTCGATGGAGACGAATTCACCTCGGTTAATTGTCAAGTCAACTGACGCCAGCGCGCGAGTTTCGAGTTCGTCCGTGTAGAATGCCTTGCCGATGCCTTGGAGGCTGATTAAGGGACTGTTTGTGGTTGTCATAATTATTTTGTTCGCAAGTGAAACGTCATTCGTTTTCAGTAAAGTCGAATATTATCCTGGTTATCGTAAGTGGACATGTCTGACAAGGCGATCTGGTCGCCCGCGTTCAAGCCTTCCAAAATCTCGATGCTGCTGACGGAACTCCGTCCCAGTTTGACCGGCACACGCATCGCGCCACTGCCGCCGTCGATTACTTTGAAAATACTGACCTTGCTGTCGGGCTGGCCGTTGACCGGGCGGCCTACGTAAAGAACATTTTCCAGGCGCTCGAGTTCAATTGTGCCATCGACGCTTTGATCCGGGCGCGTGCCTCGCGGAAGCGGCCCGTCCAAAGCGACATCAACGTTGACCACTCCGTTTTCAGCGGCAGGCGCGACGCGAGTAACGTGACCCGGAATAATGCCGTTTCGCGTATCGACGGCGACGGTCTGGCCGCGCGCAACGTCCCTGACTTGCGTTTCGGCAACTTTGATTTGCGCCTTTAAACGGGTCGGGTCCGAGATGCGGGCGAGGTTTGCGCCTGCCACAATTTGCTGGCCCGATTGCAGCGTCATTCCTCCCGAACTCCCCTGCCCCGTTTGCGAGTCATCCCCCAATTTCTGCACGACACCTTTGATCCCCGCGCGCACTTTCAACGATTCCACCTGCTGGCGTTTGCGTTCATATTCCGTCCGCAGTTGTTCCACCTTTGCCTCCTGCGCCATGAGCTGTGCCTTGGCGGACCTGGGAGTCATTTCCATCCGCTCGGTTTCGATTTCAAAAAGTTTTTTCAATTCCTCGGCCTTTGCCTTCGATTGATTCACCGTCAAATCAGCGACCAACCCGCTTTTGCCCAATTCCTCGTTCACGTCGAAATCGAGCTTGGCCTGTTTGTAATTGGATTCTGCCGTCGCGACCGCCGCCTGTTGGGTCAACCGCGCGCTTTCCACTTGAACGCGGAGGTTTTCAAGATTGGCTTGTTCCGCGTTGAACTGCGCCTTCGCGGAGACGGCGTCCTGCTCGGAAACTGGATCACTGAGTTCGATCAAAACGGTGTCCGGCTCAACACTTTCTCCGGCCTCGACTAGAATTTTTTCGATGCGCCCGGAAGTTGACGCAGGGACCCATCGAATGTCCACCGGCACCAACGTCCCATTTCCGCGCACCTCGCGCAGCATCTCGCCGCGTTTGACAACGTCCCACGAAATCGTGGCTTTTTCGATGCTCGGGACGGCAGGTTTGAGCCGCGCAAGAACAACAGTGACGGCGGTAAGCGCGATGACCACTACCGCGCCGGTCACAATGCGTTTGCGTCGTTTCTTGATCGAAATATCAGGTCGGGCGATGTCCATTTTCGTTAAACTTTTTCCATCCAGCCATCCTTCAACCGGATAATGCGATTGCCGTAGGCGGCGTTTGTTTCGGAGTGGGTGACTTGGATGACGGTCACACCCTCCTGGTTAAGCTTCTTGAAAAGTTCCATGATTTCCCGGCCCTGATCGGAATGCAAGTTGCCAGTCGGTTCGTCCGCAAGGAGCAACTTGGGCTTTGCAATGATTGCCCGCGCAACGGCGACGAGCTGCTGCTGTCCGCCCGAAAGCTGGCTTGGAAAAAGGTCCTTTTTTCCAACAATGTTGAATCGGTCCAGGACATCGGCAACGGTCGCCTCTCGTTCGGATTTCGGAATGTTCCGGTACGAGAGCGGGATGTCGAGGTTCTCCGCGACGGTCAGATCGTCAAGCAAATGAAACTGTTGAAAAACGAATCCGACGAAACGCTTATTGAGCATCGCGCGTTCTTTGCCGGCCAATTTGTTGATGGGATAACCGGCCAACTCGAATTCACCCTCCCAAGTGTGATCGTAAAGTCCCACGATTCCGAGCAATGTCGATTTCCCAGCGCCCGACGGCCCCATGATCGTGACAAAATCACCCTCGGCAATGTCGAGGTTGATCTGTCGCAACACATAAGTGAAGCCCGCCTTCGTCTTATGGCTCTTCTCAATATTTCGCAATTTTATCATAGTCAATTCAGGCTCACTCGTGTCGCAATGCTTCCATTGGCTCGACCCGACTCGCCCGACTCGCGGGGATCCAAGCGCCGAGAAGTGCCGCGATGGCGAGTGCGCATGGAACTACGGCGAAGGTCAGGGGATCGCCGGGCTTGATCTCGAAGAGCAGGCTCCCGAGGAGGCGGGCCAGTGCCAGCGCGCCGAACAGGCCGATGACCATCCCGGCCAGGGTCAGCACCATGCCTTGGCGCAACACGAGGCGAAGGACGTCCGCGCGTTGGGCACCCAGCGCCATGCGGATGCCGATTTCGCGCCGGCGCTGGGAGACGTTGAAGGCGAGGACACCATACAAACCGACGGCGGCCAGAACCAGGGCGACTCCGGCAAAGCCGGCAAGAAGCTGCACGGAGAGCCGCCGCTCGGCGACGGAGGAGGCGACCAGTTGGGTCATGGTGCGGGGACGGTCGATGGGTAGGTCTTTATCCAATCCGTCCACCTCAGCGCGGATTGAGCGCGTGAGTTCGGCGGGATCGCGCCTGGAGCGCACGACGAGGCTCATGGAACCCCAGCAGTTCTGCCGGTAGGGGCGATACATTTCGCCCTGCGGCGCTTGCGCAAGGTCGCCCCGTTTCACGTCCTTCACGACTCCGATGATCTCGGCGCTCGGTGTGCCGTCGCTGATGCCGATGTGTCGCCCCACCACGTCGCGGCCCAGCTTGAAATGCTTCACGAACGTCTCGTCCACGATGACGTCCGGTGGCGATCCGGACCGGTCCGAGTCCGTGAAATCACGCCCTTGCAGCAAAGGGATATTCATGGCGTGGAAGTAGCCTGGGCTGATCTGGGAGTATCCGGCGGACACTGTTTCACTCGGCGCGGGTGGAGGGGCCTCGGGAATTTTTACGGTCAGGCCGCTCTGCTGTCCGCTCAGTGGGAGACCATAAATCACGGCGGCGGAATCGACGCCAGGCAGCGTCCGCGTCCGGGACAGCAACTGGTCGAAGAAGAGAACTTTCTGGTCCCGTCCAGGATAGCTCTTTTCCGGCAAGTCGAAGCTCATGGTGAGCACATGCTCCGGGGCGAAACCGAGCGACTGTGACAGCAACCGGTCGAGGCTGTGGATCATCAGGCCCGCGCCCACCAACAAGACCAAGGAGAGCGCCATTTCGCTGATCATGAGGGTCGCGCGAAGCCGGTGTCGATGGGCACCGCTGCTGCCGCGCGAGCTGTCGTTCAATTCCGTCGTCAGACTGCGCTTCGCAGTTTGCAGCGCGGGTGCCAGCCCGAAAACCAGTCCCGTCACTACGGTGATGCCGACCGTGAACGCGAGAGTGGCGCCGTCGAGCGGAACCCCTTCCCATATCCGGGGCAGATTGGGAGGACTCAGGTGTACCAGCAGCCGCAGGCACACCTGACCGAGCACGAGGCCGGTGATGCCGCCGACCGTCGCCAGCGCGAGGCTCTCCACCAGCAGTTGGCGAATGATCTGACGGCGACCGGCGCCGAGCGCGGTACGGATGGCGAACTCCCGCGAGCGAGCGGCGGCCTTGGTCAGCAGCAGATTGGCGATGTTTGCACAGGCTATCAGCAGGAGGAGACCGACTGAGCCGAGCAGGACGAACAGGATTGTCCGCGAATTTCCCACCATGATTTCCTGAAGCGGATAAACCTCCGCGCCCCAGCCTTGGTTCTGTGGATCAGCCTCCGTCATTTGCCTGGCGACCGAAGCCATGTCCGCATTGGCCTGGGCCACGCTCACGTCGGGCTTGAGCCGGCCATAGACGAACGTGCTGTGGTTGTGGCGCTGGCTCAACTGATCTGGGCTGAAAGCCAGCGGCACCCACAGTTGTGCAGTTCCATCAGGAAAAAACGTGTGTGGCGGCATGACTCCGATCACTTGGCAGGGCTCGAAGTTCAACGTGATGGACTGACCAATGATGTTGGTGTCGCCGCCAAAGCGACGTTGCCAAAGCTCGTAGCTGAGAAGCGCCACATGGTTTCTCCCGAACGTCTCTTCCTCGGGAAAGAATTCGCGGCCGAGAAGCGGTTTTGCGCGGAGCAACGAGAACGCATTAGCGGACAGAGAAGCGCCGGGCAGCGTCTCCGGCTGGCCTTTGCCGGTGAGGATGAAGTCGTCAAAACCGCGGGCGGCGAGACCTTCGAAGGACCGGCTCCGTCTGCGCCATTCTCCCAGCACGGGTGGGGCGACCATGTTTTTGTGCCAGTCACGCTCCAGATTGTTCTCGAAGACCATGACAAGCCGGTCCGGTTCCTTGTAAGGCAACGGTCGCAGCAGGACGGCATTGACAAAGCTGAAGATGGCCGTGTTGGCTCCAATTCCAAACGCAAGCGTGAGAACAGCCACAGTGGCGAAGCCTGGATTCTTGCGCAACATCCGCAAACCGAATCGGACGTCCTGCGCAATGTTCTCCATCCACGTAACGCCGCGCTGATCACGGCACATCTCCTTGACAGATTCCTTCCACCCGAATTCCTGCATCGCCGCATACCGTGCCGCGTCTGGTTCCATGCCCGAATCAATATTCGCCTGAGTCCGCAGTTCGATGTGCGAACGCATTTCCTCGTCCATCTCGGCGTCGAGTTTGCGTTTCGCAAACATTGCGCGAAATCGTGATTTAATTTTCTGCGCGAAATTCATCTGTTCATTCGTGTCGCAATGCCACCATTGGGTCCACTCGCGTGGCGCGGCGGGCCGGGATATAACTGGCGAAAAACGCGACGGCTCCCATTAGCGCCGAAACGACCGCGAACGTCGCCGGGTCAGTGGGAGTGACGCCGAAAAGAAGCGTGGAAAGGAAGCGTGTCAAGACAAAGGCTCCCGACAGACCAATGACGATGCCGGCGAGCGCGAGGAGCATCCCGCGACCCATCACAAGGCCGAGCACATCGCCGCGTTGCGCGCCAAGGGCCATGCGCAATCCGAATTCCCGCGTCCGTTGCGCGACAGAGTAGGAGATGACGCCGTAAATCCCGACTGCCGCCAGCACGAGCGCAACGCCGGAGAACGTGGCAAGCAGCATGGTGAAAAAGCGCGGGCGCGACTGGGCGGCTGAGACAACATCGTCAAGCGTTCGCACACGAGAGAGAGGAAGCGATGGGTCGAGATCGTGGATTTCGCGTCGCAAAGCGGTGATTGCCGCAGCAGGCTGGCCGCGAGAGCGCAAGGCAACGTAATAATCGCCGGCATCCCGCGCGTAAGTCTGGCCCATTGACAAATAGATTTCTGTGCCCGCGTTGTTTTCCAGACCGTGGTTCTTCACATCTTCGACCACGCCAATGACGGTACACCACTCCTTTATGTCGCGCCGAGGGCGAATACGGTGACCAATCGGGCTCTCGCCCTTCCAGAACATGCGCGCCATGGTTTGGTTGATCACCGCCACATCCGGCGCTCCTGGTCCGTCACGTTGATCGATCAACCTTCCCTCGATAAGGCGGATGCCAAGTGTCTTGAAATAGTTTTTTGAGACACTTTGATAAAAATCGACGTTCTGCATCGGCCCACCTGGTGTGAAGACGAATCCCTCAATGTCAGTATCATTGTAATTCGGACTTTTGCTGGGAGGCAGGCCAGTGACCAGGGCGGCGTTCTCGATGCCTGGCAGCACGGCCAGTCTTTCTTCGAGTCGCGTCCAAAAACTCATTTTGGCCCGGGTATTCGAATACGACGCTCTAGGCAGCGACACACAGGCAGTGACAATTCCGGCGGGATCGAACCCGGCGTGAACTTTTTGAAGATTCCAGAAAGCGCGGAGCATCAGCCCAGCACCGATTAAAAGGACCAGCGCCACCGCCAATTCACTGACGACAAGCAGGTGTCGCGATCGCTGCGTTTCCGCCGAACCCGTCGTCGAGGTTGCCGCAGACTTCAACGAATTCTGGAAATCGTGCCTGGCGACATGAAGGATGGGCGCGAGTCCGAAGACGAGTCCCGTTACAGCACAGATGGAGATGGCAAATAGGACCACGCGCAGATCAATTGTAATCTCGGAAGCAAGCGGAAGACTTCCCGCAGTCGCGGATTTAACCAATTGTAATCCTCCGTACGCCAGGAACAGTCCGAGCACAACCCCGATGAACGAAAGCAGGAGGCCTTCAGTGACGAACTGAAGCGTCAGCCGCCGAAGGCTGGCTCCCAGGGCGCCGCGGATCGCAAGCTCTTTCCGCCGTGCTTCCGCGCGGGCGAGCAGCAGATTGGCTACATTCACGCACGCAATCAGGAGCACGAAACAAACTGCACCCAGGAGCATCCGCAGTGCGGGCTTCACGCCACGCACCACTTCATCGTGCAGCCCATAGCTGCGGATGGGATGATCCTTTGAGCCGAAACCATGGCTGTCCGCCGCTGCTGTCATCTGAATGCGTTGCGCAAACGAATCCAAATCCGCGCGTCCTTGAGCGATAGTAATGCCAGGCTTCAACCGCCCCAAAACGGAGAGGTTGTGCTCGGTTCGACCGCCCGGTTTGGCGGTGTCGAGTTGCATTGGAACCCACACATCCGGGGAGTCCAACTCGCCCGGGGGAAAACTAAAGCTTTGAGGCATCACACCGACGACCGAATACTTGGTCCCGTCCACTAAAATGTCCCGGCCAACGATGTTGGCATCGGCCCCGAAGACCCGCTTCCAGAGTCCGAAGGAAATATTCGCACTGAGTGGCGCGCCCGGTTTATCGTCCTCAGCCGCAACCAACCGCCCCTCGATGGCAGGGACTCCCAGCATGTTCAGCATCCCGCCCGTGACCGCCGCCGCCCGGACGCGCACCGGCTCGTTCTGACCTGCAAGATTGACGTCACCAGTCTGGTAAGCTTGGATGGACTCCCACTGCTTTACGTCGCATTTGAGGTCGAGATATTCCGGTTGCGAGAACCCGAACCGCTGCCCGCCGCCATTCGCGAACCCCGGAAACTCCGTGTAAAGCCTTGCCAATTGCTCTGGCCTGGCGTAGTGGAGCGGCCGCAGGAGCACGGCGTTTAAGACGCTGAAAATTCCTGTGGTGGCTCCAATTCCCAAGGCCACGCATATCACGGCAACAAATGTAAACCCAGGATTCTTGCAGAGTTGCCGGACACCAAAACGAACGTCCTGGAAAAAGTTCTCGATCCATTGGACGCCGCGCTGATCCCGGCAGTCATCCTTGATTGACTCCGCCCAGCCGAATTCCCGCGCCGCTGCGTGACGCGCCTGGTCAGGATTCATTCCCGCTTCGATGTTCGCCTGAGTCCGCAGTTCGATGTGCGAACGCAGCTCCTCGTCCATTTCGGCGTCGAGTTTGCGTTTCGCAAACATTGCGCGAAATCGTGATTTAATTTTTTGAGCGAGGCTCACTGTTAAATGGCGTTTTTAATCTTGGCGCAGCGCGACGATTGGATCGACTTTAGTGGCGCGTAGCGCGGGGATCGCGCAAGCAATGCCTGCGACGAAGAGCAGCAGCAGAGCGTTGCTCACGAAAACCATCGGGTCGTGCGCGCCAACGCCGTAAAGCAAACTTTGCAACAAACGCGTCAACGCCCATGCGCCGGCCAACCCGATCACTACGCCAATTGCAACCAGTTTAAGTCCTCCCTGCAAAACAAGCTGCATGATGTCGTTGCGTCGCGCGCCGATGGCCATGCGAATTCCGACTTCACGAGTCCGTTGCGTCACCGAATAAGCAATGACTCCGTAAAGTCCGACTGCCGCCAATGTGAGCGCCAGCGCGGAGAAGAATCCGAGGAGGCGCGTGATTAAACTGCGCGGGCCGACAGCATCGTCAATCAACCGTTCGAGCTTGTAGAATCCGCCGCTTGGAAGGTCACGATCATAATTGGCAAGCGTCGCGCGCACATCGGGCACAAGGGATTCAGAGCTTCGGCTGCTGCGGACAACCATCTCCATCGTGCTCCAGTCGCCGCATTGACGGAAGTCAAGATACATTTCATTTCCGCTGGTGTCTTCGAGTGAACTATGGCGGACATTTTTCACAACGCCAATGACCGTTGATTCGCCGTTCACACTAACCTTCTCACCGATTGCATTGCGACCTGGCCATAATTGTTTGGCCATATTCTCGTTGATGATTACGGATTTTTCGGCCTTTGGATTGAAATTTTCGTCAAACCCGTGCCCTGCGATCAATGGAATTTGCATCGCCTTCAAGTAATGCGGGTCGATCAATCGCGGATAAGCGTCTGGATATTGACCATCCGGATACTGAACCCCGACTGCTCCCGCGCCCCACGAGCGGTTTCGTCCGAGCGGAAGAGTGTCGCTCAAACCAGCCGCCTGCACACCCGGGAGCGCGGTGATGCGCTCAATCAAGCCGGCAAAATACACATCCACATCTGTGCCGCTTTTGAAAGGCTTGTTGGAATCAATCCGCCAGGAAATTGCGTTCTGCGGTTGAAAGCCGAGATTGACCTGGAGCACCGCATTAAAGCTGCGAAACAGCAAACTTGCGCCGACCAACAACATGCAGGCAAGAGCCACTTCTGTAATCACCAGGAAACTTCTCGCGGAAACCACGGAACGCCCGGCGCTGCGTTGATGCGTCGCGTCCTGCGGCAAATTTGCGCTCTGGCGTCGGGACAATTGGAGCGCGGGCAGCAAACCGCACGCAACGCCCGCTAGTGTCGTGATTCCAATGGTGACCGCAAGCGCGGTGGCATCGACGGATGCGTCTTGCAGTAACGGCACACCAAATGATTGCAGGCGCGCGAGCAACTGCGTCGCCCACGACGCTACTGGAATGCCGATCAGCGACCCGGCGAATGCGAGCATCAGGCTTTCCGTCAATGTCTGCTGAACAACACGACTGCGGCTTGCGCCGAGAACAAACCGCATCGCAAATTCCTGGCGGCGCGAGTTCAACCGAGCGAGCAATAGATTCGAGAGATTCACGCACGCGATTGCAAGGACGCAAGTCACGGCCCCGGCGAGAATCAAAAACGCGCTTCGGAAACGGCCCCGTAGAGCTGTGTCCAGGGAACGCACATCGGCTCCGAAAGTTCCCACATTTTTCAGTTTATCTTGTTGCAATTGCTTGCTGATGACCGTGAGTTCAGCCTGGGACTGTTCGATGGTTATTCCCGGACGCAACCGGCCAATCCCAAATACCGTATTGCCCCACCGCGCCGTTTCCGGGGCCAGCGGAAAAGGAGTCAGGACATCGACTTTGCTGCTGGGAGTGAACATCGCCGCGAAGTCGAACGACGCCGGCAACACACCGATGACGGTCGCCGGATTCCCGTTGAGCGTAATACTTTTGCCGACGATGTCAGGGTCGCTCGCAAAACGACGCTTCCAGAAACCATGACTTAGAATGACGGTTGAAGCGGCGTTAAACTTGCATTCTTCATCGGTGAAGTTGCGTCCACGCAAGAGTGGAATCCCAAGCGTCGGCAAAAAATTATCCGACACACCAACACTGGTCAATCGTTCCGGCTCTCCTTTGCCGGTCATCGTCAGGCGAGTATAATCCGAGAACGCAAAATAACACGCCAGCGATTCAAAGCTCTTGTTCTGCTCGCGCCACCCGAGAAAAGTATCAACTCTGGTTGTCCGCCCGGAAAGGCCGGAATCCTGAAAAATATTTTCGATCCAGACAAGACGTGACGGCTCACGGACGGGCAACGGTTTCAATAACACCGAATTGACGATGCTGAACATCGCCGTGCAAGTCCCGATGCCGACAGCCAGAGTGCCTATCGCAACTGCTGTGAAACCGGGATTCTTGGCCAGCATGCGGAAGCTGAACCGGATATCGCGAAAGATGTTTTCCATCCAGCTTAAACCGCGCTGTTCGCGACAAGTTTCCTTGATTGACTCCGTCCAGCCAAATTCCCGCATCGCCGCGGCGCGCGCTGCATCAGGCGTCATTCCTGCTGCAACGTTTTCCTGCGTTCGCATTTCGACGTGCGACCGCATTTCTTCTTCCATCTCGGCATCGACCTGACGTTTTGTAAAAAGCGCCTGAAGTCGCGCGCTCAATTTTTGCATGAAGTTCATACGTTCAATTATGGTCAGTCACACCTTAATGCCTTCATCGGATCAACTCTCGCAGCGCGCCGGGCCGGAAACCAGCAGGCGACCATCACGATGGCAAGCAGCAGCGCCGGGATGATGATGAAGGTTCCCAAATCCAGGGCCGGAACATGGTAAAGAAATCGCGCGGAAAGCTTTCCGACCGCAATCGCCAGCGAGACCCCAAGACCAAGCCCCACGAGCGCGAGCCAAACGCTTTCGCGTAGGATCATGGCAGTCACGTCTCCGCGGTTCGCGCCCAGCGCAATGCGGATGCCTATCTCGCGAGTACGGCGCGCGACAGCGTAAGCTTTCAAACCGTAAATGCCGAGCAAACTTAAGAACACGGCCAATCCACCAAATGCGCCAAAGAGGATCGAGCCAAGCCGGGTTATCCGCACCCACGGACCGTCCCGGTGCAATCCGGCAAGAGTCTTGACATCGGTCAAAGGAATTTGCGGGTCCAGCTTATGCAATTCCTCGCGGGCGGTTGTCATCAATGTTTTCGGATTAACACCAGGCGCCACGCGAACGTGCAAGTTCATCTCGGCCTGAAAATACTGACCGAAAGGAACGTAAATCTGGGTTAGAGGCCCGTTTTCAAAAAGTTGCCAGTGAATCTCTGGAACGACACCGACAACCGTCATCACAGTCGGAGCAATCCCCGGGGCATAGGCGGGAAATTGGACTGTGCGTCCCAACGCTTCCTGGCCTGGCCAAAGTTGCTCTGCAAGTTTTTGACTGATGATGGCGACTGGCGCTGTGTGAGTTGGCTCCGTTTCGCGCCGTTCAAATTCCCGTCCCCGTTGCAGTGGAATTCCGAGCGTGCGAAAGTAATCCGCCCCTACAACATTAAAAGTCGTATATAATTCCTTGCCTTCGGCCAAAGTGGCCGCCGCGTCCGAGGGTGGGGGAGCTCCTCCGATTTGAATGTGGCGATCCCACTGGCCGTTGCCAAAGGGAATGTTCATGGCCGGGCTGACTGACTCGACGCCCGGAAGCGCGGCCAACCGGTCGGTGGCGTTGCCAACCAGCTCTCGCACGCGCTTCTCTGGATAGCCGGTTAAAGTGGTGTCAATCGACACATAAAAATTGGAGCCAAACTCAAAACCCGGGTCCGCTTTGGCGGCGTTGATGGCGCTACGGCTGAATAGCGCCGCCGCCACCAGCAAGGCCAGTGTGAAACCCATTTGGCCAACAGCCAGGAGTTCGCGGGCGCCGAAGCGGCGTTCCCGGGATTTCCCGGCTTCGTCACCGGTGTTTCGTTTGAGGTCGGAATTGAAGTCAATGCGGGCGAGTTTCCATGCGGGGGCCAGCGCGAAGAATATCGTGGCGGCGGCACTAACAAGAAGGAGGATCGCCAATTCCTTGAAATCAGGAGCAAGATCAAATACTGGAAAATCTGAGGGCATTCCCGCACCGCCGTAAACGAAAGCAGCCAGGATCTTATTTGCCCACATGGAAACCACAAGACCCGCCGCGCCGCCCAGCATCGTCAGGATCAAACCTTCCGTAAGCAGTTGGCGCAGGATGGTGCTGCGACCGGCCCCTATGGCGAGACGAATGGCGACTTCCTTCTGACGCGCTGCGCCTCGCGCCAGCATCATGTTTGCAAGATTCAAACACGCGATAACCAAAACCAGCATCGATAACCCAAATGCAAAACCGGCCAGCGAAGCGAGACCATCAATCGCCTTGGGCGGATCGGAACTGAAATTGAACCGGGACGGTTTGGTGCAAATAAGCGTCCGGGGTATGGGTTTGGCGGGATCAGGGATGGCAAATTGTTGATTCAATCCGGCAATCGCTCCGTCAACATTCGCAAGGGACAGACCGGGTTTCAGACGCCCCATGACCATGAAACTCCGGTCTCCACGGTCAGTAAGAATTTGAGACGCTTGCTGGCTGGAGTCGGGATTCAAGATTGGCGCGATACCGACAGGAAAGAACATCGCCGGGGCATCCCATTGCGCCCCGGTGAATCCACGGGGCATGACGCCGACTACCGTCACTTCCCCGCGAGTCAATTTGAGTTTTCGCCCAACAATTGAAGGGTCCCCTCCGAGCCGCCGCCAAAACCGCTCAGTCAACACGGCAACCGGCGCTTGTGAAGTTTCCTCTTCGGATAGAAACCAGCGTCCGAGCGTCGGCGCGACGCCAAGGGCCGGAAAGTAGTTTGCGCTGACAAAGTCCACCCACACTTTTTCCGTCAGATCGCCCTGCATGCCCACGGAAGCGCGATGGAACGCGAACAAATCGGTAAAGGCGGCAGCCTGTCCGCGGCGCAAATCAGCGAAGTCCGGATAGGAATAAAGCTGGAACGCATCAGGACGATCCTTTTCATGCTGAAAAACGCCGACGAGTTGTTCTGGATGAACGGCATTGATTGGTTTGACAAGAATGCTGTTGATGATCGAAAAAATCGTGGCGTTCGCGCCGATCCCAAAAGCCAGCACCATGACTGCAATTGCGGTGAACCCTGGATTTTTTCCAAGCATCCGCAGTCCATACCGAATATCCCGGACGAAATTCTCGATCCAACCCAGCCCCCGTTGATCGCGGCAGGTTTCCTTGATTGACTCTGTCCAGCCGAATTCCCGCATCGCCGCGACGCGCGCCGCATCGGGCGTCATTCCGGCAGAGACGTTTTCCTGCGTCCGCATTTCGACGTGAGACCGCATCTCCTCTTCCATCTCCGCATCAATCTGGCGTTTTGAAAAAAGCGCCTGAAGTCGCGCACTCAATTTTTGCACGAAGTTCATTGTTTTGTGTTTCTAGTCTTTACTCGCATTTGAGCGCCTCCATTGGTTCGATTCGTGCAGCGCGGCGCGAAGGAAGGAAAACGGCGATCATCACAACAAGAACCATCGTTGCTGCTGCGGCAGTGAGCACAGTGGCGTCCAATACGGCAGTCTTGAAGAGAACACTTTTCATTACCCGGCTCATGGCCCAAGCTCCAAATCCGCCAGCGCATAATCCGCCCGCCAGAGACTTCGCCCCAAGTCTCAGAAATTGCCCCATCACTTGCCGGCGTCGGGCGCCGAGCGCCATTCGCACGGCAATCTCCCGCCGCCGCTGTGCGACGGCATAGCTTAAGACGCCATATGTTCCGACGGCCGCGAGCAACAACGCCACAATCGAAAAGACGCCGGCGAGTAACGCCGGAGAACGCCGGGCGATCAAACTATCGGCAACACGAACTTTCATGGAACGGAGGTCATCAATCGGCAAATCAGGATCAATCCCGCGAACCACGCTTCGAAGCGCCAAACCCAATGAATCAGGCGTTTGGCCCGTGCTAAGGACGACAAAGATTGAGTCGTTTGCATTGTAGCGATACGGAAAGTAAATGGCTCCGTTGGCTTTGTTGTCCGTGAGTTCGCCCTGCTTCACTTTTCCGACAACGCCGACCACGGTGAAGGCTTCGGAGGGTTGTCTTCCTTGCGGAGGCCCTTCAAATATGCGTTGGCCAACGGCCCCGCCCTGCGGCCAATAAAGTTTTGCGAAATCCTCGTCCACCACGCAGCTACGCATTTCAACGCGCGAATCACTGCTCTCCAGAAAGCGTCCTTCGCGCAGTGGAATCCCCATCGCTTTAAAATAGTTGCCCATGACGCCGTATTTATTATGCAATGTTGGCGGCACTCCAGATTCGACGGCGCGACCGACAATCGTCATCGCATTGTATTCATGCACGCCGTTGACGGGGACGTCCGTGATGACCCCGGCCGCTGTCACTCCGGGTTGAGCCTGGACTTGCTCCAGCAGCCGATCCGTGAATGCGAGGCGTGCTTTATCATCGCGATAGGACGCGGATGGCAAAGAAATCCGGCCCGCGAGAGTGTTGTCAACGCGGACCCCCGGTAAAACCTCCATCGTGCGCTTGAGACTGAGGCCGAGCAATCCAGCGCCGGTCAGCAACACAAATGCCAGAGCGATCTGAACGGCGATCAAACACTGTCGCAAGCGCTGGGCAGCGAAATTGGCGGTGTCGCCGCGAGATTCCGCGCGCAACGAAACTGCGGGAAAATTGCGGAGGCTGAACCACGCGACGGGAACCGCCATTGCAATCGCGATGACGATGGACAACAACAAACTTGCCAAGGCCAGACGCCCATTAAAAGTGACAAGCGCGCCGAGCGGAAGCCGATCCACACCAAACACCGACAGCAGACGAATGCCCGTTGCCCCCACTGCAAGGCCGGCCACGCCTCCGATAAGCCCAAGCAGGATTATTTCAACCATCACTTGTTGCACGACAAGCTTCGGACTTGCGCCCAGCGATTGGCGTATTGCCAGTTCCTTTGAACGGCTGCTGGCGCGGACCAGAAGCAGATTCGCAATGTTCACTGCGCCAATGAAAAGAAGGAAGAGCGCTCCCGATTGAAGGAGAAGGAGCGTGGGACGAATCGCCGCCACATGGTCGGCTCGCAGCGGGGCTACTGTCGTATAAAAACCAGCTTCACTGATCTGTTTCGCCCAGGGAAATTCCGAGGCATGCGCGGCATAATGCGCGTCTATTTCCGATTGCGCCTCTGCCAAAGCAGCGCCGGGTTTGAGACGGGCGATTTCTTCAGTGCCGGTGACGTATCGGGCGTTGACACCGCGCTCCTCGGAATCGCTGGAGAGAGGCAGAAAAACCTGCGCTTTGGATGAAAGAAAATGAAAACCCGGCGCAAGCACTCCGACCACCGTCTTTGAAACGCCGTCAACACGAATTAAATGTCCGAGCACGTCGGAATTTCCATGAAAGAGCTTGTTGCGCGCGGCATCAGTCAGAATAACAACGCCGTCGGTTTGATGAGTCAATTCTTCCTCAGTAAACGGCCGTCCCATAGCCAAACCGACGCCGAGCGTCGTGAAAAATTCCGATGTAACCCGAATGATGTCCTGCCGCTCCGTCGCCCCGGCCTCCCCGATAACCGCGGAGGAATAACGATATGCGGAAATTTGGGAGAAAGCGGAAATTTTACCACGACGTTCATAATAACTGGTCAATGAAGCCCCGTAACGATCAACTCCAGCTTTCGGGAAATTATTGAAAATTGTCACCAGGCGGTCGGCCTGCGCAAACGGCAATGGTTGAACCAGAATGGCGTCCACCACAGCAAAGATGGAGAGATTTGCTCCGATGCAAAGCGCCAGAGTAAACACAGCCACCGTTGTAAAACCGGGATTTTTCCGAAATTGTCGAAAAGCGAAACTCATGTCGCGCCAAAGATTATCAATCCAACTCAGCCCGCGCTGGTCCCGGCAGGTTTCCCTGATGGATTCCGAAGAACCAAATTCCCGGAATGCGGCAACACGCGCATCCTGGGGGGCCATCCCAGCGGCGATGTTCTGCTGCGTCCGCAGTTCGACGTGGGAACGCATCTCCTCTTCCATCTCCGCGTCGAGCTTGCGTTTTCCGATCATCGCGCGAAAACGGGATATTAATTTTTGCGATAAATTCATGGCTCGATTCTTAGTCTTGTCGCAACGCAGTCATCGGATCGATTTTCGTGGCCCGACGAGCCGGGATATAACAGGCCAGCAAGGCCACGACGCAAAGTGACAACGTTACAGTGAAAAGAGTAATTGGATCAGTAGGCGCGACCTCGAACAGCACGCTGGTTAAAACCCGAGTCAAAGCAAATGATCCCAAAAGTCCGACGAACGCGCCGACGAGGACCAGCCGCATCCCTTGCCCGACCACCAATTTGAGAACATCAAATCGTTGCGCGCCAAGAGCCATGCGCACGCCGATTTCTCTTTGCCGCTGAGCGACAATAAATGACAGAAGGCCATAAAGTCCGATGATGGCCAAGACCAGGGCGAGAATGGCAAATGCGCCAAGCAAGCCGAGATTGAGTTTGTCCGGCGCAACGTTACGGTCGCGCATTTCTCTCATGGTGTTGATCCCGAAGATGGGCATTGTCGGTTCGAGTTGAGCAACTTGTTGACGCACTGTGGCCAGCATTGAACCAGGGTCGGAGGTTGTCTTGACCACCATAGCCAAACTCCCAAGCGATTGCTGGAACATCGGGAAATAGGCCTGAACCATCCCGCCTTGTTCGTTTAAGTGGTTTTCTTTAATGCGTCCGACAACACCCACGACAGTCATAACCGGTTGTTTCCCGCGTTCCCCCCAGGGAAGGCGGACGCGCTGGCCAAGTGGATTTTGATTGGGCCAATAGCGCTTCGCGAAATCTTCATCAATGATGATCGAGTTGAGTCCGGCCCCCCAATCATTGGGGGATGGAACGCCTTTGAGGTGTTCTCGATTGTCCTGTTCCGTGAAGTCACGTCCTTGAACAAGCGGAATGCCCATGACTTTGAAATAATCGGGCGCAATGAGATGAAATCGCAGCGAAGGTTGAAGATGAGGCGGCGGTTCGGGTCTCCCTTCAATCACGAAGAGCATGTCCCAGCCGTTGTCATCCAGAGGAGACTTTGAGGCAAGGCTGGCAGCTTGCACACCCGGTAACGCGCGGACTTTTTCGAGAAGCGCGTGATAAAATAGGATTGGCTGCTCGCTTGTTTGAAACTTGTCCGCAGGAACGTCGAAGTGAAACGTCAGAACGCGGTCAACTGCAAAGCCAGGATTCACCTGCAAGAGGCGATGAAAGCTCACGAGCAGCAGGCCGGCGCCGGCCAGGAGAATGAAGGTCATGGCGACTTCCGCAATGACAAGCCCTTGCCGCAATCCCGCGCGATTGGACGTCGCGCCACGGCCCGCTTCTTTTAATGTGCCCTGTAAATTGGCCCGTCGCGCCTGCCACGCCGGGGCAAGGCCGAATAAAACGCCTGTAAGCACCGCCAATAGACCCGAGAACAGCAGCACTCGCGGATCAAGTCCGATTTCAGCCATGCGAGGCAGATTTTCGCCGCCAAGCGCTGTCACAAGTTGGAGGGCGCCCTTGGCGAAAAGCAAACCCACTATCGTGCCCAGCAGCGCTAGCAAAATGCTTTCGGTGAGCAATTGCCGAGTGATCCGCCATTGGCCCGCTCCTAATGCCGCGCGCACCGCCATTTCCTTCTCGCGAGCCGCTGCGCGCGCCAGCAAGAGGTTGGCGACGTTTGCGCAGGCAATAACCAACACAAAGCTGACCGCCCCAAGGAGGATCCAAAGTGCGCGGCGGACGTTTCCAACTTTATTGTCCAACAATCTGTCGATCTGGACACCCCGGGTTTTGTTCGACTCCGGGTATTGTTGTTCCAGGCGAACAGCGATGACACCCAGATCGCTCCGCGCCTTTTCGAGAGTAACTCCCGGCTTGAGACGCGCCAATCCGAACAATCCGGGATGATAGTCGCGCTTCTGCCAACTGGACTGAGCCGAATATGGACCCAACGGCACCCAGAGATCGACTTTGTTGGGAAATTCAAATCCCGCAGGCATGACTCCCAATACTGTATAGGGTGTGCCATCAAGATTGATCGTGGTATTGACAATTCCGACATCACCGCCAAACCGACTCTGCCAAAGCGCGTGGCTGATCACGGCCACCGGCGGAGCACCCGGCTTGTCTTCGTCTTCGCGGAAAACCCTCCCGATTTCCGGGTGCGCGCGCAAGGCGCCGAAGACATCCGCTGACACCTGCACCCCAGTCAGTCGAACAGTGTCGCCCCCGCCAGTGAGTGTAAAGTTGCCCCCATTATAAGCGCCAAATTTTTCAAAAACCGATTGCTGATTCTTCCAATCGACGAAATTGGGATACGCAATCGATCCACCCGACCAATCAGGCCCACGCTCGCTCAGCCAAACCAATTGTCCCGAGTCGGGATAAGGAAGCGGACGCAACAGCACCCCATCCACAATACTGAAAATGGCCGTGTTCGCCCCAACGCCCAAAGCAAGTGTCAGCACCGCAATGACAGTAAATCCGGGATACTTAAACAGCATCCGAGCGCCGTAGCGGATGTCCTGGCCAAAGTCTTCGATCCATCGCCCCGCGCGCTGTTCGCGGCAGGTTTCCTTGATCGATTCCGTCCAGCCGAATTCCTTCAACGCCGCGCGACGCCCATCCTCCAACGACATCCCTGCCGCAACGTTCTGCCGCGCCCGCATTTCAACATGCGAACGCATCTCCTCGTCCATTTCTTGATCCAATTTGCGCTTGTAGAACGCGGCAAGAAATTTTGTCCGAATAATTTGCAGCCAATTCACGGTGTTTTTAATTCCTGATTTTTGGACTCTATTTGCTTTCGAACGCTGTCGCCGGGCTTACTTGTCTCACCCAAGGCAAAGTTCGTGATTTCACAGTTCAACTGGATGTTTCCTTAATGCTGACTCCTCCGGCCTTCACCCATTGCTTATGTTTCGAGATGCCCACCAGCATGGGAACATCGGTTGGGATTTTGGTCCACGGCCCTTCGCCCAGTTGAACACGCGAGCTTTCAACCGTGATCTTGCCGAACTGACTTGCAATCACCGCTCGATCTGTTTGCGAGTCGAGCAAATGATTCCCTTCAATCTCAATCGTAATGTCGTGTCCAGCCGCGCGCGTCGAAATATGGGTAGCCCGACTGCAGGAAGCCGCGGCAAAGAGCAGAGTCGCAACCGCGACAGTGCTGAAGAACCAGGGTGACGTTTTCATACGAGAATATTTTGATGTAGTTGACTATAGACTTTCAGAAATATTAAACTGGTTATTGGTATTGACGCTCATTCGTTTCTTAAAGCGACCATTGGATCGACCTTGGCAGCGCGCCACGCTGGGAACCAGCAAGCAAGAATAGTAATGGCCACCATCAGCGTTCCCACGAACGTGACAACCAATGGATCGCCACCTGGCAATCCGGGAAGGACTGAACCAAGAAGCCGCGCAAGGCCGAATGCCCCGACTAGCCCGATCGCTGTGCCGATCAGGGACAATCGCAGGCCTCTCCCAATGACGAGCCACAGCACATCATGCAGTTGGGCTCCCAATGCCATTCGCACGCCAATTTCACCGGTTCGTCGAATGACAAAACCCGAAATCACTCCGTAAATTCCCAGCCCCGCAAGGAACAACCCCAGGAACGCAAAGCTTCCCAACAATTTGCCGCCAACGTCCCAGTTGTCCAAAGAAGTCCCGATGTCGGCTCGCGCGGATCCCGGGCTTCCCACAGGCTGATCCGGATCCAATTCGGTCACGACATGGCGCAAGGTGTTCGGCTGAACAACTCCTCGAATGGCGACAGTGAAAATGCCGCCGGGAGACTGGGCAAATGGACGGTAAGTCTGAAATGGGGTCCGCTGTTCGCCAGGATTCGCCGGGAACCGGACATCGCCCACCACGCCCACGATCTCTTCGCCATCAATCCGTTGGCCAATTGGCGAACGTTCCGACCAAAATGCGTGTGCCATTGTTTCGTTAATGATGACAACGGCAGGTGCTTTGGCATTGTCCGCGGTGGTGAAATCCCGGCCTGCCACAACCCGTATCCCCAAAGTCTCAAAGTAATGGGGCGTAATGCCGTTCACAAATCGTGACGGCGCATGCCCGTTCGTCGAATCGGGACGTCCGTCAATGGTGAAACTGCCTGTGACGTTGAACTGACGCAGCGGCAACGTCCAACCGACAGCGATGCGTTCAACTCCCGGAAGCACGGCGAGCCTCTCCTGCAAGCGGTCCACGAAAGCCATCTGCGCGGCGCTGCTGCCATATTTGCTTTCCGGCAAGGTCAGATAGCCGATCGTCATTCCGTCCACTCGCCAGCCCGGATCCAATTTCGCAAAAACTTGCAGTCCACGAATGACCAACCCCGCGCCTGCCAGCAACGTCAGCGCAAGCGCAACCTCCGCTATGATGAGCGTGTGTTGGAGCCTATTCTGAGATTGATCACTCGTTGTGCCGCGTGAGCCTTGTTTAAGTGCGGCATTAACTTCAGTGCGAGAGGCCAGCCACGCAGGGACGAGTCCGAAAGCCAGGCCGGAGAGGGTCGTTGCAACCAGCGCAAAGCCGATCATCTTTAAATTCAGCGAAAGGCTCAACACGGTTTCACCGTCAGAAACGAATTGCCGGCCCAGCATGGCATTGCTCCATGACGCCACCAACAAACTCAACAACCCTCCCAAAAGTGCCAGCAATAAACTCTCGGTTAGCAATTGCCGAAGCAACCGCGCGCGTGGAGCGCCCAACGCGCCACGAATCGCGAACTCGCCTCCGCGCCTTGCAGTCCTGGCAAATTGGAGATTTGCAAGATTGGCGCAGGCGATGAGCAGCACGAAACCGGCAAGTCCCATGACCGACCAGACAATCGTCCTTGCTTCCGGAGGAAGGCTCGCCTCCGCCAGTGGCACAAGGCGCAATCCTTCGGCGGAATTATCCGGATGATCGAGCGCCATTCTCGCAGCGAGAGCATCCAGCCTGGCTTGCGCCTGGACGCGTGATACCTCGGGACGAACGCGTGCGATGCATTTTAAAAATTGAAAGCCGCGGTTCGCACGCTGTTCATCCGTAAATGTAATGGGCCGCCACAATGAAACCGGCCCCATCAACATAATGTCGTGGAATCGGGCAGGCATGACTCCCACGACCGTCACCGATTCGCCGTCCAATCGAATCACTCGCCCAATGATGTTGGTGTCCCCTGCAAACCGCCTGAGCCAGAATCCGTGATCCAGAACGACGACATTGTTCCTTCCTGCTTGGTCTTCATCAGCAACAAAGACTCGACCTAATTCAGGCTGAATTCCAAGCAAAGGGAAAAAATCCGCCGTCGTTTGCAAGCCTCGCACCGACTCGGCCGGCTGTCCTGCCTGCGACAAATTAAATGATTTGTCGTTCATGGCCGCGATGAACTCGAAGTCGTTGTCTTGGGTCTTGTAATCCAGGAAGTTCGGGACGGAATGATGAGATTCCCGTCGAGAGGACGATGTGGTTTGAAACAATTGCATCAAACCTCCCGGCTCTGGAAAAGTCAGTGGACGCGAGATGAGCGCTTGAAGCGCGGTGAACATCGACGTGTTCACGCCAAGTCCGAGCGCGAGTGTGAGAACGGAAATAAGTGTGAACCCGGGATTCTTGCACAGCATTCTTGCTGCAAAATGAAGGTCTCGCCACAAACTTTCGATCCAGTTTCCGCGGCGTTGCTCACGGCAGGTCTCTTTGATGGATTCCCTCCAGCCGAATTCGCGCGTGGCGGCATATCGCGCTTCGTCGGGATTCATTCCCGCGTTAATGTTCGCCTGCGTCCGCATCTCAACATGCGAACGCATCTCCTCATCCATCTCAGCGTCAAGCTTGCGCTTCCCGAATAGGGCGCGAATGCTTGAAATGAATTTGTGATATTGTTGCACGATGGAGCGTCGCTCGATGTTTATGCCGACTTCATGATGCGACCGATGGCGAAACACATCTTGTCCCAGCTTTCAGATTCCACTTCCACGCGGCGGCGCCCTGTCTTGGTAAGTTTGTAATACTTGGCGCGCCGGTTGTTCTCCGATTGTCCCCATTCGGATTCAATCCACCCTTTGTCCTGCAACCTATAAAGCGCCGGATACAGCGAGCCTTCGCCGACCTTCAGCGCGTCGTCTGAAAGTTGCTTGATCCGCTCCGCGATGGCGAAACCGTGCAACGGCTTGCGTCGCAGCACACCCAGAATCAACATGTCCAACGTCCCTTGCAGCAGTTCAGTTTTTTCCATAAAAATATGTTTCCATCGAATATCGAGGGAAGAATAGACACCTCCCATCGGATGTCAAGGGGAGAAACATTTTTTCCACTATGAAATCTTCATTGTCCACGGACTTCCAATTGACATGACACGTTAATAAAGGGTTTTGTTTCACAAATTTTCCCGCCTTGAGTCGCCTCAATTTAGCTTTGCCAAACCATCACCCGTTCTTCACGCTGAGTCGATGCACAGACGCTTTTTCCTCGCGGCCAATATTTGTCTGGTTTTGCTCACTTGCGGCGCCATTGCCGCCGAAAACACTTTCGAAGGCGTCAATCCCATTCCTCCTCCGGGCATTGCGATTCCCGAATCCACCCGCGCAGAACTTGAAAAAGGCGTTGCCGACTTTGGGAAAGAAATTGATTCCCTGCGCGCGGAATCTTCTGGAAAACCCGCAGTCCTCGATCTGCTCTCGGACATCCAGATTTATCACAAAGCTGTGGATTGGGCGCTGCGTTACAATGAATTTTATCGCACCAACGAAATTGAAACAGCACGCCGCTTGTTGACTGAAGGAATGGCCCGCGCGCAAGCCCTGCGTTCCGGCCAAACGCCGTGGACTTCCGCGACCGGCCTGGTGGTCCGCGCGTACGTTTCTAAAATCGACGGCTCCGTGCAACCGTATGGATTGGTGGTCCCGCCAACCTATCGTTCCGAAACCTCGCACAAATTTCGTCTAGACGTCTGGCTTCACGGTCGAGGCGAGCAATTGAGCGAGTTGTCCTTTGTCAACGATCGCGAAAAGAACCGCGGCGAATTCACCCCCGACGGCGCTTTTGTATTGCACCTCTATGGTCGCTTCTGCAACGCCAACCGTTTTGCTGGCGAAACCGACTTGTTCGAGGCGTTGGAAAGTGTTCGCAAGCGTTACCCCATCGACGACAACCGTCTCGTGGTTCGCGGTTTTTCGATGGGCGGCGCTTCGTGCTGGCAATTCGCAACACACTACGCCGGAATGTGGGCGGCAGCCGCGCCGGGTGCGGGATTCACCGAAACCGCCGGTTTTTTGCATCTCTACCCGCCCGGCACAACGCGCCCCGATACATACGAACAAAAACTCTGGCACCTTTATGACTCAGTGGATTACGCCGCGAATATGTTCAACTGCCCTCTCGTCGCTTACAGCGGCGAAATCGACGGCCAAAAGCAAGCCGCCGACATGATGGCCATCGCGCTCGCAGACGAAGGGATGACAATGACCCACATCATCGGCCCGAAAACAGCTCATCGCTATGAGCCTGTCGCCAAGGAAGAAGTCAACCGTCGCATCGACAGCATCGTCGCCAAAGGCCGCGACCCGATGCCGCGCAAAGTCCGCTTCACCACTTGGACACTGCGCTACAACCAAATGGAATGGATCACCGTCGACGCCCTTGAACATCATTGGGAGCGGGCGCGCGTTGATGCGGAACTCGACACAGCCGCAAGCGCCGTTCGCGCCATCACGACGAACGTGAACGCCGTCACTTTCTCGATGTCGCCGGGTTACTGTCCACTTGACACCACTCGCCGTCCAACGGTCATCCTCGACGGTCAAAAGCTCGAAGGTCCCCCGGTCATGTCAGACCGTTCCTGGACCGCCCATTTCCACAAGCAAGACGGACAGTGGTCCGTCGCGGATTCCGCAAATGACACTCAGTTACGCAAACAGCACGGCTTGCAAGGCCCGATAGACGACGCCTTCATGGATTCCTTCATCATGGTCCGCCCGACCAGCTCTCCCATGAACGAAAAAGTCGCAACGTGGACGACCGCTGAAATGAATCACGCGATCGATCATTGGCGCCGCCAATTTCGCGGAGAAGCGCGGGTCAAGGACGACGCGGATATTTCAGACGCGGATATCGCCGGAAACAACCTCGTCCTTTGGGGCGATCCCAAAAGCAACAAACTTCTCGCCAGGATCGCGCCTCAATTACCCATCCGCTGGGATGAGGAAGGAATCCAGACGCCAGAGAAAAACTATCCGGCGACACAGTATGTTCCTGTGTTGATCTATCCAAATCCTCTAAACCCCAAGCATTACATTGTCGTCAACAGCGGATTCACCTTCCGCGAATTCGATTACCTCAACAACGCCCGCCAATCCCCTAAACTGCCCGATTGGGCGATTGTCGATATCAACGTCCCCGTCTCCGCACGCGCCCCGGGCGGCATTGCAAGCGCCGGTTTCTTTGACGAAGCGTGGAAGCTGGCAGAATCACAGTAAACCATCGAAACAACCCAATTCGCATCGCATAAATAATTATGAAAATTGAAAAAATAACCCAGGGAAACGGCGTCACGCCTAAAAAAGGAGATACCGTCACCGTCCATTACACCGGCTGGCTGACAAGCGGAGCAAAGTTCGATAGCTCCGTGGACCGCGACGAACCTTTCGCTTTCGTCCTCGGCGAAGGACAAGTGATCCAGGGCTGGGACCAGGGCGTCGCTACCATGCGCGTCGGCGACAAAGCCAAACTCACCATCCCGCCAGACCTGGCCTACGGCGCATCCGGCTACCCCGGCGCAATCCCGCCCAATGCAACACTCATCTTTGAAGTGGAATTGCTCTCGATAAGTTGAATAGCCCGACTCGCCAGTTGGAATGGTGGGAGTGCATAATCTCGTGAATTATTCATGACGCAAGACGTCAATTGGGTTGGTCGTCCTTACACGGAGAGCGGTGATTAAGCAGGCGACTAATAGTGAGCCAATCACTGCAGCGGAGATGGCGCTAAACACTCCCAAAGTCGGAGGTGCAAGACCATCCGTGGTTGACGTCAGAATCGCGTGCAACCCAGCGCTAACAAGGAGGCCGAGCACTAGTCCCGCAGTTATTGTTTTCATTCCTTGACGGGTGACCAGCATGACAAGTTGCATCGCGGTGGAACCCAAAGCCAGCCGCACGCCAAACTCGCGGCTTCTTTGAGCGATCGCGTGCCCTGTAGTCCCGTGAACTCCAATCACAGTTATGACCAATGCGAGCGATGCGAAGAGAATCAAACACCCGGCGCCAAAGCGGGTCATTTGCTGATCGTCGGCGATTCGCTCACTCATCATTTTAATGTCGAAGATCGCAACGTGCCGGTTCACTTCTGAAACCGCTTTGCGGACTGCTGCCAGCATGCCGGTCGTTTTTGCTTGGGTTCGGATCACGATGGATACCTCCGACGGACAATCCTGAAGCTGGCTCAAATAAAGCTTTGGCGTTTGGGCTTTGCCAGGAACGAGCATCTCGTGATGAACGTTACCAACGATGCCGATGACTTCATAAGCCCTCGCCTGGCCTCGCAGAAGAATGCGGCGGCCAATTGCGTTTCCTTTTGTTCCAAATAAATCTCCAGCCAAGTTTTCATTGAGGAGCGCGACAGGAAGCCCCCGACTATCGTCCTGGCGGGTAAACACCCTTCCGCGCACCAAGAGTTCCTTCATGGTTGCAAAATACTCTGGGTTAACGCTGGCGACCAAAGGACGCGAGTCTCGTCTCCCGCGGGAAGCTTCTCCTTCAACACCGATTTGAGCGGTGCGCATCCCTGCAAAGGGCAGAATGTCAGCTGAGGCGACGGATTGGACCGATGGAAGAGCCTTGATCTGTTCATCAAGTTGTTCAACGAAAGCGATGCGTTGTCGCTCAACGGCGAACTCTGGTCCGGCCAACGTCAGTTTGAGGGTTAATAGATTCTTTGGGTCGAAACCAGGATTCGCGTCCAGGAATCTGCTCACGCTAAGCAGGATCGTTCCAAGCACGGATGCGCAGGCAAAACAGACGGCTACCTGGGTACATAGGAATATCTCGCTCAACCGCTTCGATTGATGTCCGCCTCCGGCATTGCGACCACTCTGGAGCGTCGAGGCAAGAGTGTGTCGGCTGGTTTCAATGGCCGGAACCAGTCCGAATAAAATTCCGGAGCCCAGCGACAGCGCACAGGCGAAACCGATCACTCTCCAGTCCAAACCCAGTTCGCTTATTCCCGCCAGAATCGTCGCCAGATCGGAGGGCATCAACCCTAAAATCAAATCGAAACCCCATACGGCGAACAAGACACCCATGACGCCTCCGAGACACGACAAGACGAGGCTTTCCACGACCAACTGTCTCACAATTCGCAGACGGGTGGCGCCCAATGCGCCCCGCACGCCAATCTCCTGTCGCCGATAGACCGAGCGCACGGACAAAAGGCCCGCCAGGTTTGCACAGGCGATAATCAGCACGATTCCGACGATAGCGAGGAGGGCATGAAAGAGGGTGAGGGATTCCCCAAAACGCTCGCTCAACTGCCGTAAGTCAATTACCAGATGGGAATGGATGCTCGGGAAGTCCGCGCCTATTCGGGCAGCGACAACCGCCATTTCACTGCGCGCTTGCCCGGGGCTGACATCTCGTTTCAAACGCGCAATCGTACGGTAGCCTCGGGCGTCACGCGTCCGTTGCGTGAATACCAGAGGCAGCCACACGCTGGTGCCTCCAGAGAAGGATCGAACTTCTGGGGCGGCAACTCCGATGATCTCATACGTCTCCCCGTTCAAGCGCAAAGTTTCGCCCACGACGTCGCTCTTGCCGCCAAAGTGCCTTCTGTAAAATTGATCGCTGATCACGGCCAGGTTATCCCGACCGGCCTCAATGTCAGCAGCGCTGAAATACCGACCGACGCGAGGAGGAACATCGAGGGTTCGAAAGAAATTCTCCGTGACACGCGCGCCGTTCAATTGCTCCGCGTCCGCCGAGGTGTCGAGGTTTAGATTCTCATACCAAATGGCGGCCAGTTCACTAAAACTGCGGCAGTTCTCTTTCCAATCGAGAAATTCGCCACCCGAGGTGCCCAGATCATAACGATACGCCTGATCAGTCTCCCCAATCTCGACCAACCGATCCGATTCAGGCAATGGGAGAGGCCGCCACAGTGTCGAAACAGTCATGCTGAAAATGGCCGTGTTAACCCCAATCCCGAGCGCGAGCGTGAGCACCGCCACAGTGGTGAAACCGGGATTTTTGCGCAGCATCCGTGCCGCAAATTGCAAGTCCTGCCACAGCGTTTCCAGCAATGGAAGGCCACGTTGCTCTCGGCAGGCTTGCTTTGTGGACTCTATCCCTCCCATCTGAATCATCGCCTGACGGCGCGCATCTTCTGGCGTCATCCCGGATCGGAGGTTGTCTTCAGTATGCATCTGGATGTGAGTTTCCAGCTCCTCTTGCAGTTCTCGGTCTTTCCTGCCCCGGTTGAATAAACCGGCAAACCTCATCATCCAGCCGCGAAGTTTTCTCATGGGAATTATCTATTCTTGACGAAGCGCCGCCATTGGATTCATCTTGACCGCCCGCTGTGCTGGCAGCCAGCAGGCGACCGTAGCGGCGGCGCACAACGTGACAGTGACGAGGGCAAATGTGACTGGGTCTTTCGTGGTCGTCTGGAAAAGCAGATGCTCCAGCACTCGCGTGAGCGCGAAAGCTCCGGCGACGCCAAAAACCAGTCCCACCAGCATCAAGCGGAATCCCTGCCCAAGCACCAATTGAAAGACCTCATGACGCTGGGCTCCCAACGCCATCCGAATGCCAAACTCCTGCTTGCGTTGCGCAACCGAATACGAGATCACACCATAAATCCCAATCGCCGCCATAAATAAAGCCACTGCGGCAAACACACCCATGAGCAGTAGCATAAACCGGCGTTGGGCGACGGAACTGGAGATTAATTGGCGCATCATGACGACATCAGAAACTGGCTGGCTGGCGTCAACAGCGCGAACTTCCCGGCGCACGGCGGAAGTCAGGCTAGCCGGGTCAACCGACGTGCGAACGACGAGCGTCATCCCGAAGCCAAACACTTGGGCGCACGGCACATAAGCCTGATTCCCCGGTCTTTCATCCAGCCCTTGCTGGCGCACGTCGTTGACGATTCCGACGATAGTTCGCAAAGGATCGTCCGGCCCTCCAAGCCTGATTCGCTTTCCAATCGGGTCTTCGTTGGGCCAATTGCGTTCCGCCGCCGTCTTGCTAATCAACGCAACCAGTGGCGCGTTAGCGTCGTCATGCTCGTTGAATGGACGCCCGCGCAGCAACGGGATGCCCATCGCGTGCAAGTAATCCGGGCTGATGACGTAGCGGCGCGCCCCGGGCGCTTGCGTCGGATTCGCCAGCGGTTTTTCTTCGATGAAAAAACCGCAATTGTCATAATTCGCGCTAAACGGCAGGACGCTGACAACGCCGGCAGCCTCCACGCCTGGCAGCGCGCGCGTTTTGTCAATAATCTTTTTGTAATACGCGGCGACTTGTTCGTCCTTCCCGTATCCCGCGCCGACCGCCGAAACCGTCATCGTCATTAAGTTCCCCGGTTCAAATCCCGGCGGCACACTTAAAATCCGCTCGAAGCTTCGGATCAGCAATCCCGCGCCAACCATCAACACCACCGACAGCGCAATCTCGGCGACGACCAAAGACCCGCGCAAACGATTTTGCCTGAGACTTGGCGAACTTTTGCCGCTCTCTTTCAAAGCGTGTTGAACATCAGCCTTTGACGCCTGAAGCGCAGGAAACAAACCAAATAGAACGCCGGTCGCAAGCGTCACCAGCAATGTAAAACTGAGCACGCTTCCGTCGGTTTTTGCCTCCTGCAACTTCAGCATCGTCATCGGGCTGAGATTGACCAGTAGTTGCGTCCCCCAAATCGCCAGCAAAAGTCCCAATCCCGCGCCCAACAACGACAGCGCAAAACTTTCGGTCAACAATTGCCGCACGATCCGCCACGGACGCGCTCCGAGCGCCAGCCGCAACGCAATTTCACGTTCCCGCTGATTGGCGCGCGCCAGCAGTAGATTGGCCACGTTCGCGCAAGCGATCAATAGGACGAATCCGACCGCGGCCAGCAGCACGATCAACGTCGTTCGCAACCCGCCGACAAACTTGTCCTGGAGCTTGACCATGCTGACACCCGAATCCGGCGCGTAACTTTCCGGATGGTCGCGCACAATCACATTCATTATCGCGTCCATTTCCGCTTTCGCTTGCGCGAAGGTTACGCCGGCTTTCAATCGTCCGAAGCCCCTCAGATGCCGGCAAGTGCGGCAGGCGTACGGTTCTGTGCCCGAATAACCGATCGGTGCCCAAACTTGTGCTGGCCCATAAAAATTGTCGGCCACCAAATCTTCAAAACCCGGCGGCATTACGCCAATGACGGTAAACGTTTCATCACTCACCTTGATCGGTTGGCCAATGACGGTTGGATCAGAGTGGAAGCGACTTGTCCATAAGGCGTGACTGAGCATGACGACGAACCGCGTGTCAGGACGATCTTCTTCCGGGCTGAAATCACGCCCCAACATCGGCGCGACGCCGAGCATACGAAAATAATCCGCCGAAACACGCACCCCGCCGACCATTTCCGGATCGCCTTCTCCCGTCATCACTCCGCCCCACGACATGAAAGCCGCCAACTCTTCAAATGACTGGCTGCGTGCCCGCCAATCAGCAAAAGTCGGATAGTCGGTGTTGCCTCCATCTCCCCCTTTGGAATTGTTCGACAACATCATCAGACGGTCTGAATCCGGGTATGGCAATGGGCGAAGCAACAACGCATTTACAACACTGAAAATGGCCGTGTTCGCCCCGATTCCCAGCGCGAGGGTCAGCACGGTCACTGCGGCGAAGCCCGGGTTCTTGAGCAGTTGCCGCAGTCCATAGCGCAAGTCCTGCCAAAGCGTTTCCAGCAGCGGAAGACCACGTTGTTCTCGATAGGCCTCCTTGGCGGATTCAATTCCACCCATCTTAATCATCGCCTGTCGCCGCGCCTCCTCAGGCATCATCCCGGATCGAAGATTCTCCTCCGTATGCATTTGGATGTGAGTATCCAGCTCTTCATGGAGTTCTCGGTCCTTTCGGCTTTTGTTGAACAAACCGGCAAACCTGATAGTCCATTCGCGCAATCTTCTCATAGGAAATCCTCATTCGTAACGAAGCGCTGCCATCGGATCGATCCTCGCCGCGCGGCGAGCCGGAAGCCAGCAGGCGAGCAAACTGGCGAACACCAGAAGTGTGATGATGCTCACTAGAGTCATTGGGTCGGACGCGGAAACACCGTAAAGCTGGCTGGCAAGGAGACGAGACTCAGCCACACTGCCGAGTAATCCAATCCCACATCCTATGCACACGGGCTTCATGCCTTGGCGCAGAACTAGGCGGAGCACTTCTCCTCGTTGCGCACCGAGTGCCATGCGGACGCCAATCTCCCGAACCCGGCGTCCGACAAGAAAAGCAACAACGCCGTAAATGCCCATCATGGTCAAGAGCAGTGCGACAACGGCAAAAAAGACCAGGAGAGCCATGTTAAAGCGGCGCGGGGCGGAGGCGCTCGAGACGACTTGTTTCATTGTGCGCAGGTTCGCGGCAGGGACAAGTGGATCAAGCGTTTTAAGAACGCCGCGGGCGGCCGAGACAAGCGCGAGCGGGTCTCCTTTAGTTTGGAGCACGATTGTCATCGCACCCCAGGCCCATTGGGCGTTCGGCAGGTAAAACTGTGGGCGAACTTCGCTCTCCAGAGAACTGCTTCTCACGTCGGAGACTATTCCTACAATGGTGCGCACGGCCCCTCCCGCCTTTAGCCGCTCGCCAATCGGATCGCGAGTGTTGAAGCCTTGCTTTGCCAAGGTTTCGTTGATGATGACGACCTTCGGATTGTCGGCAGAATCTTGCGGCGTAAAAACGCGCCCCTTGCGGAGGGGAATGCCCATGACGGCGAAATATCCCGGAGTCACCCAGCGCCGCTCGGCAAACGGCTCATTGCCTGAACTCGGTGGCGCTTCGCCCTCGATTGTGAATCGGCCCATATTCTCGCCCCCGCCGAGAGGCAGGTAGGAAATCGCGCCAGCCGTCCGCACTCCGGGAAGAGCTTCAAGGCGCTCTGTCAGTTGTTGAAAAAATTGGATCTGGCTGGCGTCATTCCCATATCGCGCTGATGGCAATCCTACATCGAAGGCCAGCACTGACTCAGAGCGGAAGCCGGTTTGGACACCGAGGACGCGCATGAAGCTCCTCACCATAAGTCCGGCAGTCGTCAGCAGGACCAGCGCGAGCGCCACTTCCGTCGCGACCAACCACGACCGGATGTTTCCGCGGGCTGCGCCGTTCATGCTTCGTCCGCTCTCGTGGAGCGATTTCTGCAGGTTCGAGCGCGAGGTCTGAAGAACAGGGGCAACGCCAAACATGGCGCCAGTAGTTAGCGCAACGAACGCGCTAAAACCCAGCACGACCGGGTCGATCGTGGCTTGGTCCAGAAGGGATGGTGGCATGGGGTTGAGCGCAAGAAACATTTTCAGGCAGCCTTGCGCCATGAGCAAGGTGCATCCGCTTGCGAGCGCTGCCAGCAAAAAACCTTCAGTGAGAAGTTGGCACGCCAGGCGCCCTCGCCCGGCGCCGAGCGCCCTGCGCACCGCCATCTCCTGCTGCCGGGCAACTCCACGGGCGAGCAGCAGATTGGCGACGTTGACGCATGCGATGATCAGCAGCAAACCGGTGGCCGCGAAAAGCAGCAACAAAGCTGTGTGCAGCTTCCCAGATAATTGTTCCCGCACGGGGATAACCTGAAAAATCGTATCCTTGTGTGTGTCGGGTTGGTCGCCGGCCAGACGCGCGGCAACCGCATCCATTTCAGCTTGCGCCTGGCGCTGGGTAACGCCGGGTTTCAACCGTCCAAGCATGACGAGCATTCTCTCTTGAGATTGCCAGTACGACCAGCCGCTATTGTCATTTTGGTCTCGCAGCGCAAGTGGCAGCCAAATCTCAGTCCGCCCCGCAAAAGGCAGGAACGACGGCCATTCCGCGCCGCGCGGGAAATCAAAATCCGGCGGGAGAATGCCAATGATGGTGCGTTTCTCACCATCAATCGAAATGGCTTTGCCGATGAGCCCGGGATCACCTCCAAATCGACTCTTCCACAGTCCGTAACTGAGCAACGCCACAGGCGGTCCGCCGAACGCCTCTTCGTCGGCAGTCAGCGTCCGGCCGAGAAGCGGCGTGACGCCAAGCGTCTCGAAGAATCCGGAGGTAACGCCCGCTCCTCCGATACGTTCCGGGTCGCCGCCGTCGGACAAGTCGGCGCTGCGCGGCATGAAGGCGGCTACACTCGCAAAGCTTTTGTTATGGTCACGCAGATCGGCTATGTCTGCATTGGCGAGCGGGACATGGTCCATTCCGGGTTTCCGGGGATTGGCTGCCCAGACGACGGCCAATCGTCCAGCATCGGGAAATGGTAATTCGCGAAACAACGCCGTATTAATCAGGCTGAAGATCGCGGTGTTCACCCCGATCCCAAGGGCTAAGGTCAGGACGGCGATGGCGGTGAAGCCAGGATTCTTACGGAGTTGGCGCGCGCCGAAACGAACATCCTGCCACAAGGTTTCAATCCAAGGCAATCCGCGCTGATCCCGGTAGGCTTCCTTTATGGATTCCACCCCACCAAATTTGATCATTGCTTGACGGCGCGCTTCTTCTGGCGTCATGCCAGATCGGAGATTGTCTTCCGTGTGCATTTGGATGTGACTGTCCAACTCTTCCTGAAATTCCCTGTCATTTCGGCCTTTTTTGAATAAGCCGCCAAATCTTACTACCCAACCGCGAAGCCTTCTCATGCCAACCCCTCCGCAGGGTTCAGGAACTTCGCCACGATCTCAGTCATCCGCTCCCATTCCTGAGTTTCCTTTTCGACTTGTTTCCGCCCCACGCGAGTCAATTCATAATATCTCGCCTTCCGGTTGTTTTCCGAAACTCCCCAATGCGAGGCGATGTATCCCTCCTGTTCGAGTTTCAAGAGAGCGGGATAAAGCGTGCCGTAATTGACGCTTAAAAGATTGGTGCTGGTTTGTTCAATCCTCCGCGCAATCCCATACCCATGCAACGAGCCGGTTTTTTCCAACGTTTTCAAAACCATCAAAGCCAAAGTCCCCTGCCAAACATCCGGTTTGCCGTTCATGGAAAACGAGAATAACAGACTCATATTGGAAAGCAATAGGAAAATCAACAATACGCTGCTGTCAGCGCAATTTTCAGCGCGGGACGCTGAATAAAATCACGGATTGAAGACGAAACGCCTGCGAGCCGTCCAAGAAAGGCGGGACGGTTGGCGTTTTCTCAAGGACAGCGAGTCACCCGTCGTCAAAATTCCGCAACGGCACGGAAAACCTGTGAGATTGCAATTGTCCGCGCGGCGCGTAAAATCGTCGAACTAAAGTTGAATTACTATTATGAGCTGGCTTGTTTTTGCGTTGATGACGGTTGTTTCATGGGGCCTTTACGGAATTTTTCTGCATAGCGGGCAGGTCGGGATGGCTGACAAAGCCAACGGCCTATACAAGGCATTCCTCTTCGTCGGCCTAGCCTACTTCCTGACAGCCGTGCTCGCGCCCCTGGCGATGCTCGTCACGCGCAAGGCCGATTGGAATTTCCCCGCCTCAGGAATGGGCTGGTCACTCTTTGCGGGAATCGTCGGTGCCATTGGCGCATTTTGCGTTTTGCTGGCGTTTGCCAATGGCGGAAAACCCGGCGTTGTCATGTCGATTGTTTTTGCCGGCGCACCCATCATCAATGCCGTCGTGGCGCTTATCCTCAGCCCGCCAGAAGGCGGATGGGGATCGATCAAGTGGCAATTTTATCTCGGCATTCTCATGGCCGCCGCTGGCGGTTGTCTGGTGACCTTTTTCAAACCGGCCCCCGCGCATCCCCATGCTCCCGCGCCGATTTCTTCTGCTGCGCAAAAATAATGTCGGGCCAATTCCCCACGCGCGAGGCCATTGAAGCCCATCAACTCGCGCAATTGCGCCGGTTGCTGGACGCAATTTTGCCCGCAAATGCCTTTTATCGCGAGAAACTCGCTGGCTTAAACACAGCCATTTCCAGCCTCAACGATTTTCGGGAAAGGTTTCCCTTCACGCTCAAGGGCGAATTGGTCGCGGACCAATTGCGGACCCCGCCTTTCGGCACAAACCTTACGTTCCCGCCCGACCGCTACACACGCTTTCATCAGACCAGCGGAACCACCAGCGCGCCCCTTCGTTGGCTCGATACCCCTGAATCCTGGCAATGGATGGTCGAATCGTGGAAAGAGATTTACCGCGCTGCAGGAGTGGGCCGCGGCGACCGCGTTTATTTTGCTTTTTCGTTTGGGCCGTTCATCGGGTTCTGGCTCGCGTTCGAAGCCGCTCAGCAAATCGGCGCACTCTGCATTCCCGGCGGCGGACTCGATAGTCACGCTCGATTGCGCGGCATCATTGAAAACCAGGCCACCACCCTCTGTTGCACTCCCAGCTACGCCGCGCGGCTTGCCGAAGTGGCGATCAACCAAAACCTCAATCGCCCTCAAGTTCGCTCAATCATTGTCGCCGGTGAACCCGGCGGCAGCGTGCCCTCGACCCGCGCTCGCCTGGAGCAACTTTGGCCCGGCGCGCGAATTTTCGATCACCATGGAATGACCGAAACCGGCCCCGTTTCCTATGAATGTCCGGCCCGGCCCGGAACAATTCATATTCTCGAATCCGCTTATCTGCCCGAAATCATCGACACCGCTGGCAACCCTGTCCGCGGCGGCGAAACAGGAGAATTGGTCTTAACCACCTTGGGCAGAACCGGTTCGCCGCTGCTTCGCTATCGAACTGGCGACGTTGTTCGAGCTGAAGCCGATCCACGTTGTCAGTGCGGGCGTTCTGATTTGGCTTTGCGCGGCGGCATCGCCGGACGCACCGATGAAATGGTCATCGTTCGCGGCGTAAACATTTACCCGACAGCAATTGAAGATGTGCTCCGCAGGTTTTCAGAAATCGCCGAATACCAAGTCGCCGTGGATCGCTCCGGCAGCCTCGTCGAACTGCGCTTGCAAATCGAACCAGCCCACAACTGCGCAAAACCGAAAGATCTTCCGGCCCAAGTAGAAGCTGCCCTTCATAGCACATTTAATTTGCGAATCGCCGTAAGTCTGGCTGCAATCGGCACCCTCCCCCGTTTTGAGATGAAGAGCAAACGCTGGGTTGAGCCGCAGAAAGCCTAAAGTGGTCACGAAGAAATAAATATGAGATGACGGTTGCCGCTAGGGGCAATGTTTTCACGGTTTAGCGCGAAGCGTCCTGGAGTGCGGTAGCCCTCTACCGCTTTTCCGTAAGAGAGATACTAGCCTCTCCCAAATCAAAAGATTAGCGGAATACAGCAAAGAACCACCGAATAAGGCCAACACCCCAATTGCAACATCCCCTCGAAAAGGTATGCTGTCTCCATGTTACGTTGGGCATTGATATTCTTGGTGATCTCACTGGTGGCAGGTCTGTTGGGGTTCTGGGGAGTGGCAGGTCTGGCGGCGACCGTCGCCCGAGTTCTGTTCCTCGTCTTCCTGGTAATTTTTCTGGCAACACTTATCGCCGGATTGATGGCCAGTCGAAAACTTTAGAAGGGGATACAGACCCGCGTCCAGCAGGGGTACAAAAAATTAGGCGCCCCACCCGGGGCGCCCCATGAAAACTAACTCTACTGCGGTTAAAAGCCTATTGAAATTCCTCAAACCTGTCTGCAAGGTGGTTTACGAATTCTTCTGTAATGCAAGCCCTTACAATTGGCAACTGACTGAATAGCTTGATGGGAAGGGCTGTTTTTCCGTGAGGTTGGCTTTCACGCTTGACATACATAGCCGCACAATGTAGCGTAATTCCATGTCACAAGGTTCGTTTGACCTCAAAACCGCTCTCGCAGAATGGCGGAGTCAAATGGTTGCTGGAGGAATCACGAAATCCGCTGATTTGGATGAATTGGAAAACCATTTACACGAAGACTTTGACAAACTGATCGAGTCAGGGCTGACCGAATCCAAAGCCTTCGCGATTGCCACACAAAAAATCGGCCAGCCTGGTTTCCTAAGAACCGAATTCAAAAAAATCGAACCCCAACGGAAGTATCCCAATCGCGAATTTATTCTTTTCGTCAGCGCTGCGGTGCTCGCATTGGCAACCGCAGGAAAATCCGACGTTGCCACACGATTTATCCTCGGCATCCTCGTAATCTCATACATCAAGTCCGCGCTTATTAAATACGGCATTTTGAACCACACGAAGCTGGTGCGAATTCGCCCTTACGCCCTGGTTGCAAACTTTATTGTCTCCGCGTTGCTGGCAGGTCCCTCAATCATGATTCAAGCGCTGATGTTCCTGGTCCTCCAACTCCTCTTTGAATCTGACGTCCGACATACGCGAATTCAGGATCTTCAGGCCACCCCTGCCCCGCAATAACAAATTTTCCTGTCCGCCGGCGACGCTTGGTGTATTTTCTCCGGCATCGTGACTACCGACACTGCCATTGAATTGCTGGAGAAATTCCGCGATGGCAAAGTCACTTTGACTGACGCCCTTTCCGCTTTTCAGGCGCCTCCGACCATTGATCTCGGTTTCGCAAATGTCGATACCCACCGGGCTTTGCGCAAAGGTTTCGCGGAGGTGATCTATTGCGCCGGCAAAACCTCGCCGCAAATTATCAGGATCGCCGAAAAAATTTTGGAACGCGAGGAACGCCTATTATTGACACGTTTGAGCGCGGAACAGGCTTCCGTCGTGCGGAAAAAATTCAAGCGCGCCCGCCACCACGAAGCCGCCCGCTGCATCACAATAGAACTTAAACCGTTGCCGAAACGCCCTGGAACCGTCGCCGTTCTCTGCGCCGGGACCAGCGATTTGCCCGTCGCCGAGGAAGCCTGCGTCACAGCGGAAATCATGGGCAACACCGTGGAGCGCGTCTATGATGTCGGCGTCGCCGGCCTGCATCGTTTGCTTGACAAACTCGACCTGATTCAAAAGGCCAATGTCGTGATTGTCGTGGCCGGAATGGAAGGCGCTTTGCCAAGCGTTGTGGCGGGACTCGTGAGCAAGCCAGTCATCGCCGTTCCAACCAGCGTCGGCTACGGCGCGCATTTCGGCGGGTTGACCCCGCTTCTGGCCATGCTCAACAGTTGCGGCAGCGGCGTCACAGTCGTTAATATTGACAACGGATTCGGCGCGGGCTATGCCGCAAGCCAGATCAATGCCCTTATAAAATGAAAACGCTCTATCTGGATATTTTCAGCGGGATCAGCGGCGACATGTTCATGGGATCGATGCTCGATCTCGGTGTCAAGATGGAAGACTTGACTCGCGAGCTGGAGAAATTGCGCCTTCACGGCTATCACCTTCACATCTCGCGCGAAAAGCGGTTTCAAATCGAGGGCGCAAGATTCGAGGTTCACGTCGGCGACCATCATCACGGTGACGAACACAGTCACGATCACTCCAACGAAGAGCATCAGCACGAGCACGAGCATCACGGCGAACACACCCATTCACACGAGCATCAGCACGGTGAACACTCTCACACTCATGCGCATGAACATGAACACCATCATGAGCATAGGCACGGTCATTCTCATGGCGAAGAACATTCCCACGAACACAGCGCCGAACATGGCCGCTCCCACGCCGACATCGTCAAGCTGATAAAAGCCAGCGCCCTCTCAGAATGGGTGAAATCAAAGTCGCTCGCGGTCTTCCAACGCGTCGCCGTCGCTGAGGGAAAAATCCACGGTATGCCGCCCGCCGACGTGCATTTTCACGAAGTCGGCGCAATCGATTCGATTGTCGATATCGTCGGCGCTTGCATCGCCCTGGAAATCCTCGGCAAACCCCGCGTGCTGTCAAGCAATGTCGTCGAAGGCCACGGCTGGCTTAATTGCGCTCATGGCCGGTTCCCCGTCCCTGCCCCGGCCACATTGGAAATTCTCGCCGCCCGCGCCGTCCCAATCGCGCAGTGCGAGGAACCTGCCGAATTGGTTACGCCCACCGGCGCGGCGTTGCTCGCGGCATTCGTCGAAAAATTCGGCCCAATGGATTCGTTTGCTCCAAGCCGTGTCGGGTTCGGCATCGGCAAACGCAACAACAAGACCCGCCCCAACGTCCTGCGCGCAATCCTCGGCGAAACTTCCGCCACCGTCACGCACGATTGGGAGACCGACACCATCGCCGTTCTCGAAACCAACCTCGACGACGTCAACCCCGAGTTACTTGGAAATTTTCTCGATCTCGCCATATCCGCCGGAGCGCTCGATGTCTCTTACGCTCCCGTGCAAATGAAAAAAAACCGTCCCGGCGTTCTTCTCTGCATTTTGTGCGGGCCTGAAGAGGCGGACAAATTTTGCGAGATGATCCTTCGCCAAACGAGCGCTTTCGGCGTGCGCCGTTCAATTTCCGAACGCCGGAAATTGCGCCGCGAATTCGTCACAGCACGCACTCCTTACGGCGAGGTCACCGTGAAAATCGGCAAACTCGACGGCGACATCGTTCAAATCGCGCCGGAATTTGAGTCGTGCAAAAAGCTCGCCCTCGAAAAAAATGCCCCTCTCAAAGCCGTCTATGACGCCGCCCGTAAAGCCGCCACATGAACGCGCCTGACCCTGACGCGCCTCCAGCCGGACCGTGCCTCGCTGTGGTGATCCCGGTTTTCAACGAGGCCACGACCATTGCGTCAATTGTAAAAATAGTGGCTCTCCAACCCATCGTGCGGGAGATTATTATTGTCGATGACGCCTCGATCGACGGCACATGGGAAGCCCTCGAAGCCGTCCGCCATTTGGAGCCGCGCGCGAAAACTTTTCGCCACCTGGTCAATCGCGGCAAGGGCGCTGCGTTGCGGACCGGTTTCGCGCAAGCCACCTCTCCCTTCGTCATCGTCCAGGACGCCGATCTGGAATACGATCCAGATGATTACCCTGCCGTTTGCAAGCCGCTCCTCACCGGCAAGGCGGACGTTGTTTTTGGCTCGCGCTTTTCCGGCGCGGGCGCTCATCGCGTGCTCTATTTCTGGCACTCCGTCGGAAACAAACTCCTCACCACTCTGTCAAACATGGCGGCAGACATCAACCTCACCGACATGGAATGCGGCTACAAAGCGTTCCGACGCGAAGTGATCCATCGCATCGCGATTGAGGAACACCGCTTCGGCTTCGAGCCGGAAATCGTCGCCAAGCTCAGCAAAATGAACCTCCGCCTCTACGAAGTTCCCGTCTCCTATTACGGACGCACTTATGCGGAAGGCAAGAAAATCGGCTGGCAGGACGGCTTCAGCGCGCTTCGCTGCATCGTAAAGTATAACTTTCTCCGCTGACCAGGGTCGTTACTTCAACATCCGTTCCAGAATTTCCCCGGCGAGGTTGGGATTTGCCTTCCCCTTGCTCAGTTTCATCACCTGCCCCTTAAGGAAGTTTAACGCCGCCGCCTTCCCCGCCTTGTAATCCGCAACGGGCCCCAGATTCGTGGCAATCGCCTGCTCGCAAAACGGCTCAATCGATCCCGCGTCGCTGACCTGCGCCAAACCTTTCTTCTCGACAATCGCCTTGGGCGCCTCGCCGCTCTCGAACATCTCCGCAAAAACCTGCTGCGCGATGGAACTGCTGATCTTCTTGCTCTCCACAAGCTCAACAATGTCAATTATATTGTCTGCCTTGAATTTCAAATCCCCCAGCGTCGTTCCTGATTCCGCCATCTTCGCGCGCAAATTATTAATGATCCAATTCGCCGCCGCTTTCGGGTTCTTCGCTTTTGGAGCGATGGATTCAAAATAATCTCCCAGCGGACGATCCCAGACAAACGTTTGCGCATCGGACGCCGGTAATTGATATTGACTCATCAGCCTCTGCTTCTTCGCCAGCGGCAATTCCACCACCCGCTTCTTAACTTCCCCAACCCACTCGTCAGTCGGCTCGAACGGCATCAGGTCCGGCTCCGGAAAATAGCGATAATCATGCGCCATCTCCTTGCTGCGCATGGATTCGGTCAATCCTCCGGCATCATCCCACCGACGCGTCTCCTGAAAAAGCTGCCCGCCCTTTTGAAGCGTCTCGATTTGCCGCGGAATCTCATGATCCAGCGCGCGACGCACCGCGCTAAAGCTGTTCATGTTCTTGATCTCAATCTTTTTGCCCAGCGCAGTTGTCCCGACCGGGCGCACGCTCACGTTCACGTCGCACCGCACCTCCCCTTTTTCCATGTCGCAATCGCTGACGCCACCATAACGCAAAATCTCCACCAGCGCGTTCAGGTATCGGTAAGCCATTTCCGCGCCAGTCAGTTCCGGCTCCGAAACAATCTCCAGCAACGGAACGCCCGCCCGGTTAAAATCAACCCCGCTCGTCCTGTCAAAATGAAAACTTTTCCCCACGTCCTCTTCAAGATGCGCGCGCGTGATGTTGATGCGCTGGATTCCGCCTTCCAGCTCAAACTCGATATGCCCGCGTATTGTTGACGGCTTGTCGAATTGAGTTACCTGGTAATTCTTGGGCATGTCCGGATAAAAATAATTCTTCCGGTCAAACTTCGCGAAATGCGGCAGCTCGCAATTCAGCAGCAAACCCGTCAACGCCGTCAGCCGCAAGGCCTCCTCATTGGCCACCGGCAGCACGCCAGGCAACCCGAGACAGACGGGGCAGACATTGGTATTCGCGGCAGCGCCAAATTCATTCGCGCACCCGCACCACATTTTGGATTTGGTCTTAAGCTGGACATGCGTTTCCAGCCCGATGACAGCCTCGTAATTCACAATGCTTCCGAGGCTAAAATTTTCCCCGCCCCGCCGCAAACCAAATCAGCGCCCCAACTTTCACTTCGCCACCACACGATAAAAAGTCGTCGCCCCCGGAAAAGGCAGCGTGAATTGATACGAATTCTGCCCTGGAGTCGTGCTTAAAGCCGCAACCGCCGTCGTCCAAGCTCCGTTAAGCTGGCCCGCCTGGAGCAATTGAAAAGAAGCCGCATTCCCTGTCAAGACGAAAGGAATCTGCGCCTGCCCCGCCGATAAGGTCGGCGAACCCATCACAACCACAGGCGGCGTTGTCACAATAATATTCGTCCCCACGGCAAGCCGCACCGGAGCTGACCAATCCAACCCATACTGATCAAAGATCATCCCGCGCGCTTCAAGCACCCACGGACCCGTCGCCGTCGGAATAAATCCAAAATCCGGCGTCGCGGTGACATTGGTTGTAAAGTTGGTCAATCTTAGAGCGTTCGTAATCAGGATATGCTCAAGAGACCAACCGACGTTCGGAGTGGATTGAGAATAAAGCAAGCCGCCGACATAATCGTAATCGAAACGCAAAGTTGTCGCCAATCCCGCGCAATTGGCCAGCGAATACTTATGATTGACAAAAGTCGTCTGGCCCATTCCATCGGTCCCCAATTGCGTGAAGAGGTCCACCCAACTCTGGCCGCCGTTGGTGGAATATTGCGCGCGCGCGATTTCATTGGTCGTGGCATAACCCAACTGGCTCTGAAAACTCAGCGACGTGTTTGTGCCGGGAAAAAGCGCCTCGGTAAGCTGGAGCAATTGCGTCACAGCATTCGTGTGCGTCAAGTGGAAGCATTTGCCCGAACCATTCGCCGCATTGGTGATCACCGAGTAAATCGGGGCGGGAAAAATCGTAAAGTTCGTCAACCCATGCTGCACATTGTCTGCCAGGTTCCCGTTGACCGGTTGCGATGCCACCCATTGATATCCCGTAACGTTTGGATTGACAGATGCGTTGCAGGTGTACGGATTGCTGGCGTTCACCGTTGGACTCGCCGGGCCGTTGATCACTGTCGGAACATGGTCCGTTCCCGCAACGTCCGGGTCGAACACCGTGACCTGGTAACTGAAGTTTTGCGGCCCCGACATTGTAAGCGCATTACTGACAGTCACGGAATAAACAGTATCTGCGCCGTTGAATGGAAATACTGTAGTCAACTGACTCGGATCAAGGCTGGCCGGATACCAAACCACGGAATTCTCCGCGTAATCAATTGCGTTAACTTGGACAATGACGTTCATGGGGACGCCGTTGCTTTGCATCGTGACGGTGGCCATGCTCATGTCGGCATTGGACAATCCCAACGACCATTGTGGATAAACAACCGGGGCCGGCACGTACCCGGGCGGCGGCCATGCCACGAACGGTGGCGTGTCTGCCGGCCGTGGCTCGTTATAGTGGAGACCGTCATAGATCCACGTCGCGTTTGCAGCCTGATTGGTTCCCTGCGCAGGCACGTCCCCGACGGCCATGATCTGCGTTTGCGGAAAAAGTATCCATCGTCGATGTGGAACCATCGAATTATCGGAGCCATAATCCCACATATAACCCGTAATCGCGTCCGGTCCATTGACTCCGATGGCAATGTCCGAAACCCCCGCAGCCGTTACCCCGCCCGCGTCGTAGCAGATCCAGTTTGTTGGAATTTGAGTGTGCTGCAACTGGTTGTTCGCCGATATCATCAATGCGGCGGCTTGGGCTTCCAGGCCTTCCGTCAAAGACAGTGTAACATTCGCCGGAATTCCGCTCATCGCCCGAAACCAATTGATACGAACCAATTCGGCATTCTGAAAAGCGCTGGAATTCATGCCCGGATCGCAATTCGCGATCACAGCCGAGGAATCAATCGAGATTTCTTCGGAGGCGGGATAAATCGCGTTGTAAAATTGCCGCACCTCCTCTCGCGAACTGCCATTCACCATGAACCCAGGAATCAAATTCAACTTCCCCGGCTCAAGTTCAGGGTGGCTTGAGGCATCATGCGAAATTTTTGGAGCCGGACCAAGAATCGGTCCGACTCGGAGGGAAACTTGTGCCGACACTCGGATGGCCTCGATCAAGACCATCGAAATGACAGCGATTAACCTTAGAAATGGCGAATATTTTTTCACGCGGGGCCCGTCATCGTCGCCGCGTTCAACACTTTTCAAGGCCCGGTCAGGAGACGGGCGTCAAGCGTTCACCGAGGCTTTCACGGAATCCTTATCCTTATCCTTGACGCCATAGTGTCCATAACCATAGCCGTGGTAGTAGGAGTAATAGTAACCCGCGAAGCGCCGATTCGGCATCAGGTTCAGAACAATCCCGCCAATGGGCGCATTCGCCTTGTTCAGCAATTGCAGGGAACGCTCCACGACTTTGCGCGAAGTCTTGCAACCTTGCACGACGAGCACAACCGTCTGAACTTTGGAAGCCAGCAAAAGCGTATCGCTGACCGGCAATAACGGAGCTGTATCAATTACAATTCTATCGAATTGCGACAAGCCCTCGTTGATCATTTGCATAAAATCCACCTTCGTCAGCAATTCCAACGGATTGGGGACACTCGTTCCACTCGGCATCCAGAAGAATTTCCCTGTCTCTTCATGTTGAATGCAAACTTCACTGAATTTCTTGCGGCCCAGAAAATAATCCGTGACGCCGGGCAAAGTGCTGCGTTTGCCAGTGAAATATTGTTCCACAGACGGACGACGCAAGTCGATATCGATCAGAAGCGTACGCAAATCCTGCTGTGCAAGGCTCACCGCATAGTTGAGCGATGTGAAAGTCTTGCCTTCGCTTGGCAGAGAACTGGTAAAAAGATAGGTTCTTCTGTCTTTTTCAGGTCCAAGCATGGAGAGCGTCGTCCGAAGTGTGCGGAATACTTCTGCCCCTGTGGATTGCGAACCTTCAGCCGCCACCAGTTTCCGGGCGTCTTGTTTGCCTTTGATCAATTTCGGCACCGTGCCCAAAACAGGCAGTGCCAGGTACTGTTCTGCTTCATCCACTGTGCGGAACGTGGTGTTGGCAGCTTCAAGTATGAAGCAGACCAGCAGTCCGGCAATCAATCCGCCAAATATATCCACCGCAAACGTCAACAAAACTTTCGGGGAAGCGGGTTTCACGGGAACCAACGCCTTCTGAATGACGCGGATCCTCTCCGGAGCCAGTTGCGCTTCAACATGCGTCTCATTCAATCGCTGAATGATGTCCTCGTACCCCTTCTTGGCCGTCTCATAATCGCGCGAAAGCACGCCATATCGGATACCCACATCGCCTAGCGCGAGCGCGTTGGTCTTCGCTTGCGTCAGTTGTGATTCCAAGCCCTCCTGCGCCGTCGATGCCTTCTCGAAGGCGATGCGCATGCTTTCCTGAATTCGTGAACGCACCCTCTCCGCTGTCGCCGTCAATTGATCCCTTGTTCCGTTCAGGTATGCCCAAGCTTGAATGTACTTGGGATGCTTCTCGCGGTAACGCTGTTTAACAAGCACGAATTCCATTTCATGCTTCGCCAAATCCTGGGATATTTGCGCGACCTCCGGATCGCTCAGCACATTGGTATAAGCCAGCAACATATCGAGGTTGGTCGTCATTTTCAGCGAATCCTTATACGCCCCTTCTGCCTGGACCAGGTCCGCCTTGCTTTGGGTCAGTCGCCTTTGCAAATCCTGAAGTTCGGGCGTAATGATGTCCTGGCTTTGCTCCAATGAAATTGCACCGGCCTGTTTGCGGTAATCCTGCAATGCCTGTTCGGATTTGGTTAGTTTTTCCTTTTGATCCTCGGCCTGCTTCTGAAGATACTCGCTCGCGTTCCCTGTCGTCGTATGCTGGGCCAGAGCATCCTCGCCAAGATAATTTGCCACCAGGGAGTTTGCCAGGCGGGCGGAGAGGGCCGCGTTGGTCGTGGCAACGCTTATGTCAATAAGCCTTGAATTGCGTCGCAACGAAGCCTTCACGTTGCGTGAAAATTTCTTGAGATATTCCTCGCGATTAAGCTTTGATCCGTCCAAAGGATACGCTCCATCAGGCGACATGAGGTGATTGGTCTCCAATACTTCGAGCAACAAGGCGTCATTGCACATTTTTTGCGCAACGGTGTTCATGATATCCTGACTTCGCAAATCCTCGGACACAACTTGCTCAGCTTTGACGACCTTTGCATCCTCCTGCTCCACCTGGACCGTGGTAACGGCCTCATAAGTCTTTGGCGTTACTTCCACATAAACTGCTGCGCCAATGACCGCCAGAACAATGCAGGAAATAATCAACCAACTCTTGTCCAAAATAGTCCGAAGGAACGTGTGAAAATCTCCAAGCCCTCCGGACTGGGTCGTTTGTTCCTGCGGCGGCGGTAAATCAAGCGGATCAAGATTTGGCATAAAAGCGGCGAAATGAAATTAAATCAACTCTTAGAAAGTTCTCTCATCGACATAAATAATGTCGTCAGGGAGGACCTCAAAATTTTTCTTTTTCGAATTCTTGGACATCTCCTCGGCGTTCAAATTAATGGTCTTCTCAACCCCGTTCTCCTGGCGCCGGACGCGTACTTTCGACGGCGCTCCCAATCGAGTATAACCGCCAGCCATGGCAATGGCTTCAAGCAGATTCACCGATTCATTCTGCGGAAAGTCAATGCTCCCCGGCTTGTTCACCTGGCCCAGCACCGAAAACCGGCGCGCCGCGAACTGCTCCACGATGACGTTCACCTGCGGATTGACCAAATAGTCCTTGTCGTAAAGCTGCTGTATTTTGGTGGTTGCGTCTTTCACCGTCAATCCACTCAATTTCACCTGCCCCAGCAACTGGAGCATCACCATTCCATTTTTGTCAATAATTGTTTTAGCGGTTAAATCTTCCTCCCCATACACCGTGACTGCAATCACGTCGTTGGCGCTCAGCGCCCGCTCGGAATCAACCGGTACAGCAGACGCCAGACTCGGTGCCGAATCGGCCTTTCCCGAACCTTTTTGATTTCTCTCGTCAGCACAAAGCGCTGTAATGCAACTCACTCCGAGACAAAATGAGAATAATACGCCAATAAAACCGTTCCGCGAAGTCATGATTAGTTATTCAACTCTTGCCGGGAGTGTAACTGGATGGGGAAAATTGGCAAACCTAAAATGCAACTTTAAGCAGCGCGCTCGCCCTAAAAATCAGCCTCCAGCGAGTCAGCATTCTCCCTATACTCCACACAGGTTCCTTTATCCAACAAATCTAAATTAACTGCCGCCGTGACAAGCAACTCAGCACCGCGCAAATGACCAAAAACAGCGCCAGCACCGAATGCACTTGAAAAGGAAAATCAAATCGCGCGTGAACCAAACATCCGCCCAGCGACATCCAAAGCAGCATCACAAAAAATTTGTTTCCATTGATTCCCCCGCTCCAAAACCAGTGTGATAGCGTCAAAACCCCTGCAAACCCTATCAAAATCCCTCCGACCCATCCAAATGTAATCAGCGTCTGAAGCCAATCATTGTGCATATAAGCCTGCCATTCATCTGCTTCTGACCGCCTGTAAAGTTGGTACATCGTATCAAAACTCCCGGGCCCCAAACCAAACACCGGGTTATCATCCGCCATGTAGCGGCCAGCCACAAAAACGCCCTCCCTGTCCTCATATCCCTCATGTATCTTCTCAAGCCTCGGCGCCAGAGCTTTCCATCCCAACAATGCCCCTCCGCCAATAACCGTCCCCGCCAGTAGGAATATCATCGCCTTTGTCGTCCAGCGACTCCTCCACTTCGCGACCATGAAAATTCCCGCCGCCAGGATTAAATTGATCCCCAATACAATCGCCCCTCCGCGACTCGATGACACAATTGGACAAATCGCCATGATCAGCGCGCAAGGCAACAATGCCCCCACATGGTTCCGTGGCACAACATTCTCCTCTGCCCTCTTCCGACGCGGCGAGCTGACATAAGCCCACCAAAATCCCAGGACCGCCGGCCAAAGCATATTGAAATACTGCGCCGCATTCGATCGATACGCATACGGCCCAAATTCATCAAGGTCGCTGATGTGCAATCGAGGAACTACCACCCACAGCAACTTATATCCGCCTTCGCATCGTTGCACCAAACCCTGGATCGCCAGCACCGTTCCGTTTACGGCCAATACCCAAAACAAACGTCTCAACCGAACCGGCAAGCGCGATCCGCCCTGACTCGGCGATCCCTCGTTTTGAAAACGCTCCGCTTCCTTCGGCGTCAACGTCAACAACCAATCCCGCAATCCCCAGAAAAATCCAGCCAGTCCCAAATACTGCCAGAAAATGTCCCAACTCGCCGCCTGATCGTAACTATGCGGAAGCCACGTTATCGCGTTGCGATACTCAAAACTCCATTCGTTCGGATGATAAATCACCCGCGCATTCCACGCGCTGATCAGGCAGTACAACAAAATGCAACAAGTCCCAAGCCCCAACAAACGCGTAAATTGCCGCTCCCTTCGCTGCCAGCGCACCGGTTCATTTCCAGCAGAAAGACTCTCCCATCGCAATGACCGACGTCCGCGCGACCGAAGCAACGGCTTGACCAACACCATTAATCCCAACGCATACCCCACGCAGTTCATTACCCGGATCGACCACTCCTGCGTCGTTCCAAATGCCCACGGCCCGAATACAATCGCGAAATAGATCAACCATTCCGTCAACCATTCGCGAAACCGCCGAATCCTTCGCTTTACCCCCTCAAAACTCATCGTGAAATAGTCAAAACCATACCCCCAATCCTCTCCACTCACGCCCATTGTTTCCACGCAAAGGATCAATTAAAAGAGAAGAGGAAGATCCGCTCGTCAAACTCTGCCCAAAGCGCTGGCAATTATTTCCGCCGAAATTCATGGAAACGACTTTTTACACCGCCCGTCAACACATAGCCAGCCCCAGTCCCAAGTATTGACAATTATGCGAGCGCAATTCACTTCTTATCCGCCCCATAAAACTCCATCCGCATCTTCTCCAAAATGAAATCAACCACCGGCTTCGGATCATCAAGGCCGTGCGGATGGTGGCCAACACCCGCCTTGTGCAACACTTTAATTTCCCCGCCGAGTTCTTTGTAGTGCTGCTCAACGATCGCCGTATTTTCCTTCACGGGCACAACGTCATCAATATCGCCAACAACATGAATCAACGGGATTCCTGCGCGGGCGAGCGGCGCGAGGTTGTCCACAGGATTCAATTTCCAGGCAAGCGCCTCGGATTCATCCTTAAACCCGTAACATTTCATCAACGCCTGCCAATCCGCCGGACTCCCCTGCCCTTTGCCCTTGCCCCCCGGCCAGCTCTTGAAATCGCACACAGGCGCGTCTCCATAGATGCAAACCACCTTGTCAGGATTTTGCGCCGCCCAATTATAGGCATACAAACCGCCACGGCTGATGCCGATGAGTGCTCCTTTTCTCGCCAAACCCAGGTGGGCAATCACTTGATAAAAAGCGTCGAAATGCCGCAATGCAACGGGACTGCCAAAAGTGTTCCCCACCTCGATATGGATATTGAAAAAGCCCTTATCCAACAACTTCGGAACTCCAGTCCGCTCAGTGAAAGCATCCGGAAATTCCATGCACCAAGTCCAGGGATTGCCGGGCATCGCTTGCTTCGGCTCAACCACCCAGGCTGTGCAACCATCCACCTTGAACGTATGCCGCGTGAATCCGTGCCACGTATCCACATGATTTTCCGGCCACGAAACAGGTGTGTCTGCCGAAGTAACCCCAGCAGTCAGAATCATCCCGACACTGCAAACTACAGCGGCAACCCTAATCAAGTTGTTCAAAGCAAACACGCAAAAATGTTACCAATCCCCGCCCACCAAGTCCACCTCACGGCGGAAACCCAAACGATAGCTTAATGACAGAATATTCCGGGTGAATGGTTCCCGCTGAGGTGCGGATGATGAGCGGCGGATCAACCCAAGGGCGCTTTTGCACCGTTTCAGGCAGATCGCTTGCACTGGTCATGCAAAACAACCCAAGCAACGGCGGGTCTGGTTCGCGAAGCACCATCGGACGCCACCGAATAATGCACAAACCAGCCGCAGCGGCGGCGCCCTCAACCCTCTTCTGCTGAGCTTCCGGTGTCACAGGAAAAACGCACGAGAAGGTTCCGCCTCGATTGAGACGCGGCGCAGCAACGGCGCAGTAATCCGCGATGTCCCCCAGCATTTCAAAGCGGCAGGCAACTTTTTGTGGATGATCGCCCGTGACGCCGCTGCCCGGAGGAAAATAAGGCGGGCTGCCCAAAATTAAATCGAACTTTTCGTCCACTCGCAAAACGGCGGGATCGCGAAAATCTCCGTGCCGAATTTCGTAACGGTCTTCGATCCCATTCCAGCGCACCGATTTCCGCGCCAGCCGGACGCTCTCCGCCTGGGCTTCAACAGTGACAAACCGCGCTCCGGGCAATCGCCACATCGCAATCATCCCCACCGCGCCAACGCCGCTGCCAAGATCAAGGACAGTTTGCGCGGTGGGACAGCAAGTCGTTCCAAACCACGCAGTCAGAACATCGTCAGTCGAGAAGCGATGACCTTTTTCTAGTTGGAACAATCGAAAGAAACCGCTGATGGCGTCGAGAGTTTCGCCCGGTTCGAGGTCAGGCCCGCCGCCAAGAGCACCCGGCGGTACAGGACCCGGTTTTGCCCAGCCTTTGAAAACAGGTTCAGCGTAATTGCAATCCAAAGCTTGTTCGGACAAGCCCGCTTTCTAAGGAGCGATGTCCGTGCAGGCAAAATAGAGACCTGACACGACGTTTAGCAAGGTTTTGGTCTTTGGCTGCCAGATCGCATTTAGAAAAATTAAATACACACAAGCGCGATGGCTTTCGGCAAGCGCACGACAACTGTTCCGGCAATTTTATCGTGCCAGCCTTGCTTTTGGTTGTCCCATCCAATCCAGAAAAAACCGAGGAACAGAATCAGGACTGAAAACACCGCCGCCGCGCTCCGCACCAGGGCCGTCATTAGACCCAGTGGCTGCCCGTTTTCCCTCACCACCTGAAGGTTCAAGACGATTCCGCCGACAGTTGTTCCTTTCCACGCCCACATTCCTGCGAAATAGGCAACCGCCGCGAGAATTCCGAATCCTCCCGTCAGCGCAATCACCACACTCAACAACGCCCAGTCGAGGAAACCCGCGCCCATCCGTTCCCAGAATCCCGCTCGCGGATAGAGGACTGAAGTCGGCGGTGTGATTGGCGGAGCAGACGCAGCGGTTTCGGTGGAATGCGTTTGCGCGAATGGCGGCGAGCCAATTGGAGGCGTCCCGAACGGCATGGAACCCGGCGGCGGCGTTGGGGAAGCAGGAGGCGGCGGCGTGAAACTTTGTGGAGGAGGAGCAGGAGTTGCCGGGCGTTTTTCGCGGCGCAGGGCGATCCACGCCGCTGTCACGCCAGCGCCAAATCCCCAAGTGCTAAACACCAGCGCCGTCAATAACCCGAGGACGGGAACGAGATACAACAGCGTCAGCAGAACGATTCCGAGAAGAAATCGAGCCAATGGAGATTCTCCGCTCTTCACGCCAAATGGCGCGGCTATTTTCGTTCCAATGTGCTCCAGCAGCGCAACCTTTCCGACGATGAGAGACAACATCGCGCCGACCAGCACAAACGGTATGGCAAGTATCAGAATTATGGTGGGAATGAATAGGACGCACAGTACCGGCACCAGCAGCTTGGCCATGATTCCAACAGCGAACGTTGTCGCAGGGCGGTTTGCGAGTTGGTTGGCGCAGGCTTCGACGGGATTGCGGAACAAAACCGCGACGATCAGATACAGAAGAAAGAAGCCGCCGGCAACCCACCAGATCCACTTCACATTCAGCGACAGCGGGCGGAATTTGAACGCACAATTTTCCACCCAATCGCTCAGCCATCTTAAACGCAAAACGGGCGCAAACGAATCCCCCACACTGACTTCTTGCGTTTGTCCTTCAACCTTTGCGCCGTCGGCGATATCAATTTTTCCGCCGGTCACGATGAGATCACGATGAATCACGGCCTTGGGGCCGAGATGCACGTCGCCCATTACCACCACTACATCTCCATCAACGACGTCGTTGATCTGCGCGTTACCCCCAACCACCACGACGTTCTCTTTGACGCGCCCGTCAACTATTGCCGAGCCGCTTATCACAACGACGGCTTCGGCCGTGTCGCCTGTCTTTAACACCGCGTCATGGCCGAAAGTGACAACTCCATCACGATGGAAACTAAATCCCTGCGACCCCTTGTCCCCTGCGTCTTGAGCCAGGACGGAATAAGAGCAAAGCAATCCGAGCGCGGCTGAGAAAAGCAAGGACAGGGGATGGGCGATTTTCATAGTTAATTTTTCTTCGCGTCGGACAAAGCCAATTTCACAAACACTGTTCCAAAACCAATGCACGCCGCGTAAGCTAAAACGATTGCGAGGACGCACGAGAAGATAATTCCCTTGCTCGCGTGATTTACAATGGCAGTTCCGGCGCTTGCAAGAGCGGTTGCGGCGTTCCAAATCCATTCGCTGCTGGCTCCCCAATGGTTGAGCTTCGCGAACATCGGCACTAACAGATTCTGCTCAAACGCGCGCAAACCGGGGACAGTCGCGGCGAGCAGCGCGACAGACACAACTATAAATGCCGCCCGGATGCTCATCGGCCAAGTGGACCAGGAACGGGATTGCCATACTGCGGCAAGTTGCGCGATCAGTTGCATTGTGCGCGGCACCAGACTGCGTGGGGCGATTAGCTCGGGCAGATCTTTCAATTGCCGGTCTATCTCGGATTCCAATTGAGGGTCGTCGAAATCGGGATTCATACGTGACCCATCCAATCCTTTTTCAATTGCGGGACAAGTTTTTTTCGCAGGGTGTCGCGCGCGCGGAAGATATCGGTTTTGACTTTTCCGAGGGAGACGCCGAGTTTTGCGGCGATCTCCTCGTACTTCAGACCTTCGATGTGATAGAGGACGAGGGGGACGCGTTGGGCATCGGGCAATTTGCGCAATGCTGCCTCGACCCACTGCTGGCGTTCGGAGCGGGCTAAATCTTCTTCTATATTTTCGGGGGCGGCGAATTCGGGTTCAGAGATATCAGGATTATCCTCCGGGCGGAAAAAATCGGTGAAAAGCGTCCAGCGGGAGCGGTGCCGGGATAAGTGATTGAGGCTGAGGTTGATGGCGACGGTTTTGAGCCAACCGGGAGCGCGCGGGTTTTCGCGCAGGTCGTCGAAACGCTCGTAGGCCTTGAGGAAAACTTCCTGGGAAATGTCTTCGGCCTCGGCAATGTTGCCGGTCAGACGCATTGACGTGCTAAAAACCATGTTCTGGTAGTTCCGCATAAACGCTTCGAATGTCGCGGCATCGGTCATCAGCGGTTGGCGTTCTTCGCTCAACAGTCTTAAGCTCGCGCGGTTGCTTTGACAACGACATCACACATTTCTCTTTGATTAGCGAACACGGCAAGGGGGTTGATTGTTTCAACCAATATTAACGTGAGCCATAACTACGGCAGCCTTTTTCGCACCCCCCTCTCTTGGCGCTTCGCGTCCGTTCTCTCCCCGCGTGGCGGGGCGAGAATTAACCAGAGGCACGGAAAAGCCGATACTATATTTGTTGAAATGCTCCAGGAGCACTTAATGCCGTTAAAACTTTATAAAACTGCAAACTTTGCATTGTCATGACGGAAATGTCTGATTATGCTAGGTTTGTGATTGCCATTCTCAGGAGCGGGCTTTGCCCTGCCGTTCTGTGCGCAACCCCTTGCGGCGAACGGTTTTCCGTTGCCTGGAGCCTTTGGGATGGCCGTCTTATAGAAACGAATTCCGCCACTAATGAGCACTAAATTGTTTGTAGGGAACCTCTCTTTCAATCTCACCGAAAACGATCTTCAGGACGCTTTTGCCGCGTTCGGCACTGTCACTGAAGTCAATGTGATGATGGATCGCATGACGAACCGCCCGCGCGGTTTTGCGTTTGTGACCATGTCGAGCAAGGAAGAAGCCGACAAAGCCATTGAAGGCTTGAACGGCAAGCCTCTCGATGGCCGCGCACTGACCGTCAATGAAGCCCGTCCGCGCGAGGATCGTCCTCGCGGCGACCGTGGAGACCATGGCGGCGGAGGCGGAGGCGGTGGTGGACGTGATCGTGGTCCACGACGCCCCTATTCGCGATAATTTATTTAGTTCGCCGCGACGAATTTCGCGGCGTATTCTCCCAAACATGAAACACCTAAAACGTAGTGTCACTTCCCCTCGTCTTCTGGCGAGGAAATAACCTCATGATGTCTTTTATCTTTTGGACCGCGATTGGCTTTGTCATCGGAGGCTTTTTCGCATCACTGTTTGAGTGGATATTGCATCGCTTCGTCATGCACAAGCCGACCTTCGGGTTTCGCTATCCTTACGAGCGGCATCATTTGTTGCATCACCGGATTTTCAAGGCTGATCACACTTATCATCTGATAAACGAACATGACAAGAAGACCATTCCAATGGCGTGGTGGAATGGGCCAGTATTGGTTTTCCTCAGCTCGCTGCCGTTTTTAGGGGTGGCGATTGTCTCCCGCAAATGGGGGATTTGGTGCGGCGCGGGTTTGGTCTGCATGGCTTATTATGCCGCCTACGAATATATTCATTGGTGCATGCACTTGCCGAAAAAACGGCATGTGGAGCGCTCGGGCATTTTCTTTCGGTTGAACGGGCACCATCTTTTGCATCATCGGTATATGCACAAGAACTTTAACGTTGTTTTCCCATTGGCGGATTTGATGTTGGGAACGTTGATGTTGCGTTCGCGGGTGCATTTCAAGCAGGCAACCGGCCCGACTATTCCGAATGTGCAGCCGAAGACGCCGCGGTTGCCTGTGCCTGCGTCGCTTTGAGTGGTGCGGACGCAGCCCGAACTTCAATCCGTCGCTAATCGGAAAAAACTGCTGCTTTGCGATAACGGCACTGTCGCCGTTATATTGTTGGCATTGGTTGTCAAGGTCGCTGGAAATGCGACCCAGTTTGTGTCGATCGAACTGCTTGTTTCCAAATGAAAGCTTTGGCTGGGTGTCGGCCAGGAAAAAATCACCCCGTTAGTCGCCATCGATATGCCTAGCGGGGGCGGTCCCGATGTCGTCACTGTTACTGCGTCAAGGCTTAACGTCGGCGCGCCCTGGTTGCGCCCTTCGTATGCAAAAGTTAAGGTCGTGTTCGTCGTCGTTGCAGTAAACAATATTTGATATAGAAACCAATAACCCGGACAAACACAATTCGTTTGTAATAATATTGAACCCGTCGTCGAAGCGACCATAGCATCAAGGCTGCCGAAATCACCTCCAATTGCGAAAGCAGCAGTATAGCTTTGGTTCGGAGCTGTCTCAAATGTTTGGGCTATCGACTCTACCCGACTAAGTCCCCCGTAGTTAAAAAAGAAGAATTGGTTTCCTTGATATGCATTTGAAGAGTAATTTTCAATAATAACAGCACCAAGAACTGTCCAGCCTGGCAGCAAATTCCCAAAACCTATATTTCCAGAAGTTATCGGCGGGGCCTCAAACCCACCGTTGATTAGAATGTTATCGTTCAGCTTCAAAATGCACGATGTTGAGGTATATCCCCCGGCGTCAGCGAACGTCACTGAATAGAAGCCCTCGTTAGTCTCGTTGGCAGTCACCGTTAAGAATGTATTCGTCGCTCCTTGAATAGCAGTTGACTGATAATACCATTGAATCGTCATCGGTCCTGCGGCTGTCGCCGACGCGGAAAATGTCACCACGGTCCCAGCAGCCACGCTTACGTTGGACGGCGCTTTTGTGATGGTCGGCGCCGCAACCACGGCGGCGATTGTGATGTCGTCCAGACCTGTTGGAACATCGCCCACGTTCTGGAAGGTTAGAGTCGTATTTGTTGTGGTCGCTGCAAAATATAACTGATATAAGGCCCACCCGTTGGTTTCACTCCCCTGCACTGCATAATCGTTTGTACTCAACAAGGTTCCATCCCCGGCGGTTGCAAAAGCTTCGAACACGCCTCCATCCGGTAGGGCAACCGCATACGTCACTGCGTAGGTTTGTCCTACGGAGGTCAAAATCGTCTGAGAAATCGCAGCACTCGGCGGATTGAAGGAGAGGTACTGTTTTCCTTCATAGGGGAGGGGATTGGCCTTTTCGTACGCAACCTTCAAGCCCTTTCCCTCGATTGTCCAGCCGGGAAGATATGGAGAACCCGGCCCCATCACCAGATACGGATCGTAGAAAGTTTCAAATCCGCCGTTCACAATGACAGGGACGCCCTGTGCAGACAATTTGGTAAAACATGCGACAGCAAGGAATAAAACGAGGCTCAGGCGCAGTAACGAGACCTGCACAAAATTGGCCCGTGGTTTTGACATTTTGGTTGTCAATAAATTGAACCTTTGAGTTTCCGAAGTATCGCATACCGCAATCAGAGAGGCAAGTTTTCAAATTGACGTTTCCTGGCATTGCTCGCGGATGTTGTGGCTGCCCCCCCTACCAAAAGCAGGATCATTACGGAATTATGGCCCCTTGGGAGAGAGTCGAAAAAATGTATTGATCGCCGTTGTGGACAGAATTGTTTGATACTGGAGATTTGTAAGGGTCGGAGCAGTCGGAACGATTGTCCAATTCGGCGTGAGCAGATTAGTGGTTTGCTCCAAGGCAAGGTTGATTGAAGGCACAAGCCAAGAAAGGACAAGGTCGCCGTTTGCCGTCGCGACAGTCAAGTGCTGGGCAGGAGTAGAATACTTGACAAAAGTGCTGCCGGAGAAACCGTCCGCTGCGACGATTACGCCGCCATCCGCTGACGAGGTTATTGAATGCCAATCCCCAGTGAATCCTGAACCTATCTGCGTCCATGTGCTGCCTGCATCGGATGAAACGTAAATGGCACCAAGAGAGGTAGCCGCCAGCCTGGTTCCAGTGGCAGAAGAGGCAACGCTCTCCCAAAATTCAATAGGGGCGTCGGTCTTTGTCCAAGTCTCTCCCGAATTTGTTGATATCCAAATGCCGTCGGCTGAGTCGTATCCACCGCCGCCATACGAGGCGTCCACAGCTACCAGACGGGTTCCATCCGCCGACGAGGCAACTCCCATCCAAAACGAGCCAGTTGAGTTGTTTGTAGCCCAAGTGGCTCCTGCATTGGTCGATGTGTAGATACCGTTCCCTGCCACGGCTACCAGTTTCAATCCGTCTGCCGACGACGCGACTGATGCCCAAGTTAAACTCGGTAAGCTGTTTGATGCCCAGGTCGATCCAGCATTGGTTGACGTGTAAATGGGACCACCACCCAATGTGGTAGCGGCAATCACCTTTATGCCATCTTCTGACGCAGCCATAGCTCCCCACATTTCTGTAGGAGCATCGCTCAAATTCCATGTGGTTCCTGAATTTGTGGAGACGTAAATACCGCCGCCATTGATTGCTGCAAAAAGCACGGATCCATCGGCCGAAGATGCAACGGCGGACCAATTTGCGTTCGGCACTGCGTATGGAGACCAAGTGTGTCCAAAGTCGGTCGAGATGGAGACAGCGCCAGAGTAAAAGCCACCTATAATCTGATGACCATCTGCCGAACTGGCCAAGCAGGTCGGGTATTGAGCGATTGCCGGAGTGACTCTTGTCAAAACGGCGCCAATTATAAGGGCCGCGACCAAAAGAAGCTTGGGTTTCATGATTGGTTGAGGAATTTGTAAGGAGAGTTTATAACAGAGTCCTCGGGGACGTTCCAGATTAATTTTGCTTGTCTGTGTCTGCCATTTTCGCCGTTGCGCTAAAGCACATTTGTATTTGACTGATTGTAGGGCTGACGGACTGCCTGCGGACGCCTCGGCGAGGCATCCCTACCGAGAGGGGTGGGGATTGACGGGGGGTGATGGGGCGGCTACGTTGGGGGCGCTATGATCGCTGGAAAAGAGTTGGTCTCGAATGCCATCGCGCCTGCGAAGGTGCGGGTGGGCGATGAGCGTTTGATCAAGGTGACTCCCGGCGCGGCGCTGAAGGTTTCTTCGCTTCTCAGGAAGCAGGGGCGTCCGGGCGGGGTGTTGCGGGTGGCGGTGATTGGCGGGGGTTGCTCGGGTTTGCAATACAAGATGGATTTGCAGGATCAGCCGGCGAATCGCGATATTCTTGTTGAAAGCGGCGGGATCAAAGTGGTGGTGGACCCGAAGAGCGCGCTTTATGTCACGGGGAGCGAATTGGATTTTGTGGATGCGTTGCAGGATGGCGGGTTCAAGGTCAAGAATCCGAATGCGGCAGCGTCGTGTTCGTGCGGGGAGAGTTTTAGCGCGTAGGGGATTGGGTTTGGAGTGAGGCAAACGCATCTAATTAGCGGACTCATTGAAAAGAAAACTCTACTTTTTATTATTGACTTTTAAGGGCGGCATGGCGGGCAATCCGCGGACGCCTCGGCGAGGCGTCCCTACCTCAGGGATTATTGGGCGTCGCGGCAGCGACGCCCTACCGTATGATGGATAATTTTGAGCTGCTTGGGCTGGCGCGGGGGCCTTGGGTTGATTTGGAGGCGCTGAAGGCGGGCTTTCTTGAGATTTCTTCCAGAGCGCATCCGGATCGCGTTGCGGTCGCGAACGTTGCGGAGCGCGATGCTGCGACGGCGGCGTTTGCTGAGTTGAATGCGGCTTACACTTGTTTGCGTGATCCGAAATCGCGAGTGTTGCATTTGTTGGAATTGGAGTTGGGGGCACCGCCGGCGAATGTGCGGGACATTCCGGCGGGGACGATGGATTTGTTTCTTCAGGTGGGCCAGGAATGTCGCGAGGCGGATTCGGTTCTCGCGGCCAAGGCGCGGCAGACTTCGCCGTTGTTACAGGCGCAATGGTTCGAGAAGGGGATGGCGCGTTCTGAAAAGCTGGGGGCGTTGCAGCAGCGAATCCATTTGCGGCGGGATGAACTTTTGGCAGAATTGAAGTCGATGAACGACGCTTGGAACGCCGCGCCTCCGATTTCCTCGCCCGAACGGCTTGCGGCGCTGCCGTTGCTGCGGCTGGAGGAGATTGGGCGGGAGTTGAGTTACATCACGCGGTGGAGCGCGCAAATCCAGGAGCGGATCGCGCAACTTTCGTTTTGACGGCAATGCGCGGGCCATCCATGCAGGAGACATTCAACGCGAGGGCACAAAGATGAATCGCGCAGAGGCGCAGAGGGCGCGGAGTTGGGGAACTATTGGATTAGCATTAGCGGTGGTGTTGCTTTCGGTTTTTGTTGCCCGATGCGAGGCGTCGTGGGAGGAGGATTTGGCGAGGATGCCGTTGACGGCGAAACCGGCGGAATTGGACGCGAGAAATTGCGCGACGGTTTTGTTTAATTCGTTTCAACGGGGGGCGTCGGTTCACGCGATCATTCTCATGCCGGGGGCGACGGATGAGTTGTATTTTTTTCGGCGTGTTCATGCGCGGCTGACGAATGACGCGCCGACGTTGCTGGACGCTGTTTGCGCATTGACGAATCAGTCGTTCATCCAGGCGACTTTCAGGCCGCCGCTGCTGCTTTTGCACACGGTTGAAGATCCGCTGGAGCCGGAGATTGTCGTGAAGGATGAGCGGATGGCGGAGCGAATTCGGAAAAAGCATTTTGAGAAGCGCGCGGTTTTTTATGATCGGGACTGGGATTTTGTGGAGCCGATTCTGGCGTTTGATCTGAATACGCGGCTGTCGCCGGCTTTGCGCTCGCACGACTCACATCATTTTTTCCGACACAGTTTTGTGGCTTGCGGGTTGAGTGGGTGGGAGGCGCTTGAGGCGATTGCGCTGGCGGGGAAAACGAGTGTGACCATCGAGCGGAGACGGATCGTGTTCAAAGGGGATACGCGGTATCGCGGATTGCCGCCGAATCTTGGGGATTTTATTCCGGAGAGGTCCGGGAAAAACCGTTGAAACGGTTCTTTCGACGTTCGCTGACCAGCACCCCAACCGAAGTTGGGTGTTAATGAGATGTTTGGATGGCGTGGTGTGAGGTAAACTCGATTCCTAGACTCCTAATATTTAGTGCCGGCGACGCAGCGCCGCCCTACCAAGCGGGGGCAGGAGTTGGGCCGCGCCATTTGTGGTTGTTGCGGGAGGGCGGATCGGGGTCGCCCCAGAAACGGGCATAGATGACGCGGGCGGTGAGAATTATTCCGAGCACGAAAGCGGCGATGCTGATGTACAAAAACTTTAGTGGCGGCTGGAAATGAAATTCAACGGTGTGCGCGCCGGGCGGGACAAAGACGCCGCGCATGATGTAGTTGCATCGCAGGAGTTCCGCAGGCTTATGGTCAACGGAGACAGACCAATTGGGGTCGAACTTGTCGTTAAGAAGAAGAATTGTTGACGCTTTGGCGTTTGTTTCGACCATTAAATCCTTGGGCTCGTATTTGGTGATTTTTGCGGTGCCGGGATTGGCGTCGGGATTTTCGGGGGTTTGAGTGATCGGGGTGGTTTGCGAAAGCACAACGGTTTTGTGGGGATCGAACGCGCGGGAGGAAAGTGTTTTGAGGGCGGTTGGGTCGTCTTCAATTCGCCAGTTGGAATACAGGCCGACGCGCGGGAGGGCATCGGTGAATTCGAGCAGGGCCATCGGGCCTTGCGCGTTGGTTTGAACTGTGATGTCGCCGAAATCCTGGACGTGTTCGAGGCCTGGCTTGGCGACCATTTCACTGCGCATGACGGTTCGGAAACTTCCGGGCGGTTCGACGGCTTGATTGAGAACTTCGGCGAAACGCGCGTCGGCGTAGATGTAACGTGTATTCGTCAACCGCCATAGCGTGACGCGGGGCCGGCTTGAAGAAACCAATTCCACGCAGGATTGTTTTCCGGGGGATGCGTGGAGGCCCATTGGTAGGCGGCGGGGGATAAATCGTTGGTGGAGCGAAACGCGAAATTCGCCATGTAAGTCTGGTCGAGCACGGGCAGGCGCGGGGCCTGGTCAACTTCGAGGGATTGGATGTCGTTGTAGGGATAATCGTTTTCCAACCACCAATGACAGAGCTTGGCCCAGTTGCCGTCGGGAGCGATGTCGTACGGCGCCATCGGAGAGACGCGCGAGGTGATGCGGTGTTCCCAAGGTTCGTGGCGGAGAAAATCCACGACGGGATTCATGCTGTAGGTTTTTTGGTAGTTGTAATAGCGAACCCACGGAACGTCGGCGCGGACGAGATCGCAGATCATTATTGCGCTGAGAAATGTCCAGGCCAGGGCGGTCCTTTTGCCGGTCCATGTTCCACGGAGAATTGTAATGACCATCCCCGCGGAAAGCGCGAAGTAAATTATAAATAATCCGGCTTCATTGATGGAGAATAAGGCGATTTTCGAGGAGATGCCGGGTTCGAAACCGTGGGCGGCGTCGAAGCCGTTGTGATCGAGGTAGGTTGCGAGGTTTGCCTTTGAATCGCCCAGGATGAAAAAGGCTGTCAATGATAAAACAAAAACTGCGATTGTTCCAATGATCCAGCGTTTATCAAAAGCAGGGGCTGTTTTGAGCCAGTCGAGCCAGCGACGGGGAGGAGTTATTGAGCGGGTTGCGGCGAGTTCCAGATAGCCGCGATGCAACGCCTCGACGCCGAAACCGCACAGGATGATGAGGCTCAGCGTGAGCGGGTGCATGAACTTCATCGGGTTGCGGATGTTCGAGAGCAACGGCAGATGGTAGATGAAACGGAACACGAATCCGTGCTGGCCCCATGCGGCGAGGAGCGAGAACATCGCCGCGCCCGCCCAGAACCAGGCAATGCGGCGTTCGACTGCGGAAAAGGGCGAATCTGTTTTGCGTGAGGCGCTGGCGAATCCAAAGATCGCGAGCAGACAAACCAGAACTCCTGCGAATTCGCCGTTGCCGGTGTGGCGAAGGCTTGGGTCGCCGGCTATGATTTGTTTGACGATGAGTTGCCGCGTCTTGAGGTCGTTGCCGGCCATGATGGTTTGAATGTCGGCGGGCAAATTCATTTGATGGGAAGCGGCGGCGCGAATTTTGGGATCACTGCTTTCCAATTCTCCAATCAGCGGGTCAGCGCCAACGCCGCCCCAATAGACTCCAGATTTGTCGGCGGAAGTCGTGTATTCGGACATTCGGTAACCAAAAATTCCCGGGATGACGACGCGGAGGGTTTCCAGTTTTGGAATGCTCCATTGGACGGCAAAGTTCCATTTGGCCAGTGAATCTTCCTTGTTTGAGGCGGCTGTCTGGGTTCCGGAAATTTGGGTGCCGACCAACGTGTAAAGCGTGCTGGTTGAAATTAAAAACGCGCAGAAGACCATGAGCGACCCGACTCCGAGGGTTTTGAGAATTTTAGTTGACGCGCGTGATTCATCGCTGAGGAACAAGAACGCGAGGAAAAGGCCGACATAGACACTGAAAATTGCGCCGACATCGAATCCTTCCATGACCACCATTCCCACTGAAAGGCCCGCGAGGACGCCTTTGACCCAAAGCGGGCGAATGCGCGGGCTGACGAGTATTCCGAGCGCGACGAAGACCATTCCGCAGGAAACTGTCCATGTCCCGAGGCCCCAGCAGCCGTTGGAAAAAAAGTGCATGTTCAACCCGGCGCCCAGACCGGCGAGCGTTGCGGCCATCGCAGAGAATTGTAATTGACGGAAGAAAAACCAGGCGCAGCAGCCGAAAAAGAGCATCGTCAGAGGCACATAAACTTTCAGGTAATATTCGGGAGGCAGAAGCGCCGCCAGCAGGGTTGAAAGCGATGGCGAGGATGACGGGGCCGCGCCGCCGATCCACCAGAAGTCAGTCCAGCATCCGGCAAAAGTTGAGGGAAGCCGGGCGGAGGTGGTTTTCATTGCGCCGAGCGCGGCGTCGTTGGCCCAGAAAACGTGGTAAGGGAGGAAACCGTCGCGGCAGAGCACGGCGAGCGTTGCGCCGAGAAGCAAGAGCAACAGCAGCAATTGGCTGCGCGCGCTTTTCGGAAGCGACGTGAATGTGCGGCGGTTCACGATGACTGGGAAACAGGATATCGAGTTGGCGGAGAAAGCCAATGGAGAAATTACAGGCTCGGCTTGGGGACACTTTAAGGGGGGGGAACGATGCAGATTGGAATCAAACGCAAAGTCGAACGGGCGCATCTGGGGAGAGAATCGAGGTGAGGGGTTTTTGCTAAGATGCTCTATTTCGGAATTGTGTAGTAGAAACGGGCGGGGAAAAGGGGGGCGTTGGTGTCTTCAAAGAGTGCGACGCCGTTGGTGTCGGCAATAATGCTGCCCAGGTCCTGCCAAGTTTGGAGGTTGGTACTTGCCTGAATGTCAAAGCTCTCCCCCGGAGAACCGGAAGCGTGAAGAATGAAGTCTCCGTTGGATTGTTTTTGACCGATCACGAGTGAGTATTTAATCAGGATCATGGAAGTGAAACCGTTTGTTTCGGTTTCGTATCCGGCCACATAGACGTTACCGGAATTGTCCACGGCGATGACGTTGCCAGCATCATTCTCGTGTGCTGGTCCGTCATACCGTTGCAACCAAAGTTGCTTTCCATTGCTGTCGTATTTGATGGTCGCAATATCGCTGCCAGTGTTTGTAATCGTCGACTCTCCAGTCACGTATACGCTGTCATTCGAATCTACGGCAATTCCCAATGCACCGCTTGAACCGTAGGAGCTCATAGGATAGAGATTCGTCCAAAGATAGTTCCCCTGAATGTCCATTTTATATGTGCCATAAGAAGGTAGTGGAGGCTGATGCGCATTTTTACCAGTAACTAGAATGCCCCCTACGCTATCTAAAGCAATTGCTGATGCCGCACTTAATATATTTTGCGTAGGATTTCCAGCGTACCCACCGCCAACTCCGTCCGATGAGTATTTATCGGTGGAATAAGGCCCAACAAAAGTGCCTAAATAATTCTCCTCAATGTATATGTTGTCCGCTTTATCTAAGGCTACGCCCGGTATCTGAACATCATAGTCCAAATTACCATCCATCGTCACATTTGCCCAAAGTTGAGTTCCATCCTTGTCATACTTCACTGTAGCGACGTTTGCGGCAATGGCGTCACGGGATTGCGTGATTTCTTTTCCTGCGATAAATACATTCGATGATGAGTCTATAGCAATAGCTTCCGAAATATCCTGCGACTCGCCGAACGTTCTTGTCCAGACATTGCTGCCCTGCGGGTTTAACTTGATGGTCGTAAAGGCGTTTGATGTTCCAGTGATATAGGCGTTTTGCCCTAAATCCATTCCTATACCGTTGGCGCTATAAGGCAGCGTCCATAACTGATTTCCGCTGGCGTCATATTTTGCCGTCACGGCGTTTCCTGTCACGACAACGGCATTGCTGCTGTCCAATGCAAATCCAGTCGGAGTGGCGGTTGGAAAATTGGTGGAGTCATAGCGTGCCGACCAAATCTGATTTCCATTCGGCGCGTATTTGACGACTACGTAGCCGATGTTTGTGTTGTCGTTGGCAGAGACGCCCAAGACGTAGATGTTTCCGGTAGGGTCCAATGCCATCTTTAATGCCTGATGGTTTCCGTTGGTGATGCTGTTGTTATACTTCGCGACCCAGGCTTGTTGGATTTGGGCGGAAACCAATGAACTCCATGTAATAATCAGCGCGATTAGCAAACCCATTGTCCTTGGGACCGCGTGTCGTCCTTGCCCAATAATGGGGTGGTGGGGCAGGGTCGGGACATTATAGTGGCGGCGGCGCAGCACCGCCCTACCAAGAGGAGTTGAGGCAAACCGGGTCATGCGAATCGTAGAGTTTACGCTGTCAATCAATCTACCGCAACAGAATTCCCCCGAACTCGTTCGTCAAAAATCGACCTCACACTGAAGAATTTTATTCCCTCCGCGTTCGTGGAAGAGAGGCCCTTCTGTTTTGGGCTCATCCTGCGGCTGCCGTGATTTTTCCCAACAGAGAAGGAGCCTCCTCTCCCCTGCCCCTCTCCTCCACATTCGTGGAGGCGAGGGAGAAATTGGAGCGTCGCGAAGCTCCGGCCTGGCGAACGTAGCAGTGCAATATGCGCTCAGCCGTTTCCGGCGAAGGGCAGTCGTTGGTTTGTGAAAACTTACAGGGCGAGGGGTTCGGCGCGGAAGGCTTCTGTCAGGTTGAGGAATGGGACCTGGGCGTTTAGCCAGCGCGGGTCTTTGGAGAGGTTTTCCATTGAATTTCCCGTGTTGTTCCAAAGTAGGTAGATGCGCTGGCCAGCGGCGATAAAGGCTTCAAAACCGGTGCCCGCGCCGTGCCAGGCGAACTCGAAATCGCCAGGGGCGAATTGGTGGCTCAACATGCGGGGGCTTAATTCTTCGACGTCGGCGGCGAAATTGGATTGGAAATGTTCCTTGCGCGGGCCGGAGTAGGCGATCATTTTCGCGCCGCCCTCGCCGAAGGACAAGAGCACCCATTCGTTGAAAATAATCCTGCCGTACATCGCGTTCATTTTTTCCGCGCAGGTTTTGATGGCGCCAACGGCCTGGTCGAGTTTCATATACTTTTGCAATTTTTCGGGCGAAAAGAGATGCATAAAAATTCTTTTTAGCGGTGTTAGAGAAGACCGTTTATGAAATCCGGCGGCGGGACGCCAACGGTGGCGGGCGAGACGCCCGCGCTCCCCACGAATGGGAATTGCTCAATGGCCTGACTAACATCACTCTCTTTCGTATCGGCAATTCCGCTGAACGGGTTTAGGTCGGAAGCGAAATATTCCGATATGTGCAAAGGATTTGACATCGAGACTGCGGTCAATCATCGGCATGATAGCTGCTTTGGTTTTCCATTTCTGAGACTTGATTTGGGCCGGGTCTCGACGATTTAAATGATGATCAGAATTGCCGTAATACTTTTAGCGTTGGCATTTTCGGCGAAGGCGGAAATTCTCGTGCAGCCTCATGCTTATCCTTCGGGATTTAGCGTGGTGCTGAAGCTGGCTTCAGAGCTTTGCGAAGCGTTGCCGGATTGTTATAGCGGACAGTTGAACAGCAAGGCGGTTGCGTTTCAAACGCAACAATTCCCTGTGGTTGCGCCCGTCACCACGACGGAAGAAACGCGGGCGACGCGGCAGGTTTGCTTTTCCGCGGGGTTCATCGACATGGTCAATCATATTTGTCACGCCAAGGCGATTGACCGGATTGAGCCGGGTTATTTCGACAGTTACGTCAAAAATCTTGCGCAACTTTGCGCGAGCGATCCCCTCGCTGCGGCGCCCAATATTGTAAGCCCGCGTTATTGGAAGGATGATGTGATGAATGATCAACTGAGTTATTTCAACCAGGTGATTGGTTTTGTTACGGCGTTGAATCTTTCGCACCATTACCTCGGGCATTACGCGAAATATGCTTCCAACATTGCCGGGCCGGGACAGTTGGCGGCGCCAATCAACAAGTTTCTGACTGCCACCGAATGGGAAGGGTCTGTCCGGGCGGGCGCGGTTGATGCGCTTAATTGCGCCTTGGCGACGGACGGGCCACGGGCGTTGTTTGATGCCATTGACCGGATGCCGCAGCGGCCTCTGTGGGCAGCGTATATTGTGCCGCAACAGGTGGATATTAAATCGCTGAACAAGCAGTTGGCTGATTACGAGACTTTGTTTTTTCGGGGTGGGCTTCGCTGAGGGTTGGAGAGACGCACCTTAGTTTTTTTGCGGGATCGGCGAAGGCAAGAAAGATGACTTTCTAGTCCTTCAGTCATCCCTTCAGGACTCAAAAGAATTTTCCTCTGAACCCGGCAATAAATTGCCGGGCTATTTTCGATGCGTCCCTTCGGGACTCTCGTTGGAAGATAGACGAGCTTGCAAAAAGTCAGATGCGCCCTAACGCAGCTTCGTGCGGCAAGGACTTGACTCGGGGGCAAACCGGGTCAAAGTTGAGGTATGAAAAGGTTCGCGGCGTTTGTGGTCGGACTGATGGTTTTCTTTAGTTTTGCCAGGGTGGGGTTTGCGCAAGACCGGACTCCCGAGGAACTCGACCAAATGCTTGGGCCAATCGCCCTTTACCCCGATCCGCTCATTGCCGAAATTCTCTCGGCTGCAACTTTTCCCGATCAGATTGTCGTGGCGGACCGTTACATGCAGGGCGGCGGCGATGTCAATCAAGTGGCGCAGCAGCCGTGGGATCCCAGCGTTCAGGGGATGTGCCATTATGCAAATGTTTTGAAGTGGCTGGATGACAATCTCCAGTGGACGACGCAATTGGGGCAAGCCTACACGGCACAGGCCTCGGATGTGATGGATTCGATTCAACGGCTTCGCGCTCAGGCCCAGACTCTGGGCAACCTTCCAAGCACTCCCGAGGAAACTGTCACCGATGACAGTGGAGACATCGAAATCGAGCCGGCGAACCCGGATAATATTTATGTGCCCGATTATTCCGCAAGCACGATTTATTATCAGCCGGGAATTTATTGCACTTTCGGTTTTGGATTTCCGATTGGAGGCTGGTTGGTTCATGATTGGGACTGGCATTCGCACCGCATGATTGCATGGGGAGCGGGGCATCCACGCCCCGCGAACTGGTGGCGCCAAACCGCGGTTGAACGGCGCGGTTACTTCGCCCAGTCACACATTCCAACCTGGCGCGCGGGGGCGCGTGGGACGATTGTGAGTCATCCGGGATGGGAACGGGGTTATGCGCCTGAGGTGGTTTCAAGGCATGTTCCCGAGCCTGCTGTTCCGCGCGGCGCCGGGGAACGAATTGCGGAGGGCCGAGCCGAGACACGACCGGCGTTTCGAGCGCCTTCGGCGGAGTTGCCACGCAATTTTGCCCGACCCACGCCTGCGCCAGCGCCAGTCGAACGAGGTGGCGGGGAAATCAGGGGAGGCGCGGAGATAAGAGGGGGCGGAGGAGCTTTTGGGGGAATTCAAAGCGCCCCGGCGGTTCGCGAGTCGAGCATGAGAGGCGCGGAGAGCCGAGGCAGCATGGGCGGTGGCGGTGGCGCTTCACACGGCGGTGGCGGCGGTTCACACGGCGGCGGCAAACGTTAAGGAGGGTTGCATGAAGAGGACGTTATTATTTTTACTCGGAGTTTCTTTTCTTTCGTGGGCTGCGTTTGCGGCGCAGGAAGAGCATTTTTCCAGCGCTGACGATGCGATCAAGGCATTGCGAAAGGCGGCTGATGCCAAGGATACCAACGCGCTTGCGACGATTTTTGGGCCGGCATTGAGCGGGCTAATTTCGGCGGACCCGGTGCAGGCGAGCAATGGGCTGGCCCGGTTTTCGCGGCGGATGTCGGAAAAGGTTTCGCGCGTGAAGGAGTCGGACTCGAAGGTTGAGTTGGACATCGGCCTGGAGGCGTGGCCGTTTCCGATTCCGTTGGTCAAGGATGGGGCGGAATGGTTCTTCGACACGGCGGCAGGTCAAGAGGAAATTCTGAATCGTCGCGTGGGAAACAATGAACTGGACACGATCCGGGTTTGCAGCGCTTACGTGGATGCCCAGCGGCAGTTCGCGCAGACAGATCGGGATGGGGACGGAGTTGTCGAGTACGCGCAGCGTTTGCGGAGTACGCCTGGGCAGCATGATGGGCTTTACTGGCATGCGGAACCGGGCGAGGACGAAAGTCCTTTTGGGCCTTTGATTGCAGGGGCGCGAGGTGAAGGCTACCGGCATGAATCCAAAATCATGGCTGACGCGCAGAATCCTTATCATGGTTACTTTTTTAAAGTGCTGACGCGCCAAGGGAAACATGCGCCGGGTGGAAGGTATAACTATGTCATCAATGGTCATATGGTGGCGGGGTTTGCTTTGGTAGCCTGGCCGGCGGAATGGGGTAACTCAGGGGTGATGACTTTCATTGTCAATCAGTCGGGTAAAGTCTATGAGGCGAATCTAGGGCCTAAGACCGTCTCTATTGCACTTAAGATGTCCGAATACGATCCGGACTCGCGGTGGAAGTTGACAGGGCAGTAACAACATCTAAGGCCCTCACGCGGACATAAGGGAAAACCCTGACACCTCTGTTACTCAATCGTAACCCGAATCGGTTTGACTCCATTTTAATTCTTCTGTAAGACTCTCGTCCGTTAGTTGGAAGAAGGCCAAATCCGGCATCCCTTACGCTCGAAGACTGAGATATTCGTCGCGCGTACTTTTGTGCCTTTTTAAGGCGCGGAAATCGTGTTCCAATCCGATTCAGGCCCTTCCAGAAAAAAAGGAAAGTTCGTTGGAGTCGGCGTTTCGATGTTTGCGAAAATCTTATTCAATCCTTTATGAAAAAAACCCTATTGTCAGTGCCAGAGCAATTAAAGAAATTCTGTGGCCATTTGAATCTAATGAAAGAGAGCGGTCTTTTTGAGTTCTGGCGGCGTTTCGGCTCCATCGCAGATCACTTTGGATATGCTCTGTCGCCAAAGCCTTGCCAGAACTCAAAAATCCTCGCTTCAAACGGCCACAGAATTTCTTT